>NZ_JBWDNT010000001.1:0-1062883 GCF_056269345.1 Paenibacillus sp. J22P15 | reverse complement strand
ACAATACATGATTGACAATGTTAACAAGTATAATACATTGCCAATCTCTGGAGCGAACGATAAATATTCAGATGGAGTGAAATCATTCTATGCGGCTTATCCGGAGCAAGGCACGGTATATCAGACAGCTGTTAAGTATGTAAATCCTCAGTGGATGGAAATTGGTAAGGAAATCACGAATGTCATTCTTGGTCAGAACGATTCTAAAAAAATGCTTCAAAACATCGATAAGAACCGTGCTAATCAAGCTACTGCAGCCAGCGATCCAGCTTGGAAGTAATGGTTTATTATGTTTATTCCATTTGTGTAAATGTATACAAAAATGAGGAGGAGTTATGATGAAGAAGCAAGTATTAGCGTTATTATTAGCAATTTTATTGGTATGTAATTTGTCGGTATCAATAGTATCGGCTGAATTCGATACAACGACGCAATCCAATGTAATGGCAGCCTTCTATGTTTCTGATACCGGTAGCGATACATCTGCGGGTACAGCAGAAGCACCATTTGCAACATTAAAAAAAGCCAAAGAAGAAGTTGCAAAAATTAATGGAAATATGACTGGTGATATCGTAGTCTATTTGATGGACGGTACCTATGAGCTAGAACATACTGTGCGATTTGGGGAGGGCGATTCCGGCAGCAACGGCTATTATATCCGCTATGAGGCTGCATCGGGCGCCAAACCTGAGATCAGCGGCGGCATGAAACTGGAGAATGAGTGGGAAGAACATACGATCCTTCCGAATGGCAACACGATTTACAAGATGCCCCTGAATCGTGACCATAAACTGCGGGCGTTGTATGTTAACGGTGAGCGTTCTTATATGGCCTCCACGGAAAGTGCTGTGAAAGCGCAGGGGACATGGGGGACTTATACCATTGGACAAACCATCGATATTAACGACTTCGACTGGTCGCCGCTCTATAGCGATAATTTTAATGCTCGTGAGCTTGGTCGAATTGGAACTAACGATCCTGATCTCAAAATGTTTGCTGCAAGCGGCAAACCCGCTGACAGTATTGTTAATGTCATCGATGATGGGAATGGAAATAAGGTGCTCCAATTGGCTCCTACAGCAAACGGAGACTTAGGCTTTGAAATTTTGGATAAAGCTTATAAAAATGGATTAATTTCTTATAAAATTCAGTTCGGAGAAAAACATAAATTTTCTCATACTTGGGAAGCGCTGGGGTTAATAGGTGCCAACGTGAGAAGTGGAAGTTCCACCACTTGGGCAGGCATTAAATTTGCGCCTCATATGCCTAATCGTCAGGTCTATTTCCAGTCTGGTACGGATGGAAATGCTTTACAAGAGAATGTCACGGCAATGCCGTTTGTCAATGAGCAGTGGTATCAGGTGAAGATGATGGTTACCGAGGATGGTAGCTATTATTCCAAGTTCTGGAAAGACGGGAATTCCGAACCTTCTGACTGGTCCAGACGCGAGGGGTTTACAAACGTAAAGGGTCAAGACTTGTTTTTCCGTATATTTGCCTATAAGCATCAAGCTGCTACAAATATCGATATTCGTTTGGATGATCTTAACATCCAAACTGGCATTAAGAAAGGCGATGCTGGTACCAAGACGCCAGATTGGGCTTGGGAAATGGGAAGCAAAGCTGATGCGATTCTATATAACCAAACTGATTTCCCGATGATTAGTAGTAACATTGAAGATGTGGAAATTGAAAATCAACAGGTTTGGAACAAAAACATCGTAACCGTTCGAGAAATGGATGCTGGGCCTAATGGTAAATGGATTATGAAACTCCAGCAGCCTTATGGCGCCATTGCACAGACCCCTGGCTGGGGAGTGAACTTTTCAGGTAGCGGCAATCATAAAATTTGGAATGCTTACGAACTTTTAAATCAACCTGGCGAGTTTTTCTTTGATCGGGAAGAACAAATGCTCTATTACATTCCTCGTAACGATGAGAACTTAGCAAACGCTAGTGTAGTGGTTCCTCGTCTGGAAACGCTGGTTGAATTTCGGGGAACTCCAGTGGTTTCTGGCGATTTAACAACTGCTGGAGAGAAAGCCATCACTGGTCAGACTAAAAATATTTTATTTAAGGGTGTTACCTTTGCCCACTCTGATTGGGGTCTGCAAAAAATTGGTGATTCTTATGGAAAATCTACAGTGCAGGCGGCCACTACGTTTACCGCTTATGCTACAAACAACTGGCATTTTGATATGTACCGAAACTTGGATACGCTACCTGGTGCGATCGAAATGGAGTACGCTCACAATATTAAAATTCTTAATGGCGAAATTAAGTTAACCGGTGCAGAAGGCGTGCTGCTAGCTAACGATGTTGATGGCAGTGAGGTTTCTGGTAACTTTATTTATCAGACCGGTGGCGCAGGCGTGACTATCGGTAATCCTCAGCATATCTATGAAAATGATTCGTTGGAGCCAGATGTTTACGTCCATCACAAGGATATGGATCCGTCCAAGCCTATCGAAGGAGCTACAGCTGACAAGGAGAAATATCAGAATGGTACAGAGCGAGCACCTCGAGACGTGAAGATATCTAATAATTTTTTTATGGATAACTGTCGCTTGTTCCCATCTCATAGTCCGATCACAACTTTTTATTCACAGCGGCTAGAAGTTAGCAACAACTTCATTAAGAATGCTGCGTATAGTGGTATGAGCATTGGCTGGGGCTGGTGTAATTTTGACGGTGTGCCTGCAGGATTCAATGACTGGGGAAGCATTAATAATCAGGGTGGCAGTATTTTGCCCGGCGTCCCTACTAAGGTCAGCAAAGAAAACAAAATTATTAATAATCGCATTGAAGATACAATGACAATTTTGCATGACGGCGGTCTGATTTACACTTTAGGTGAACAAGAGGGAACTGTGATATCTGGTAATTTCGGCAGAGGGTCAGAGAATGGAATTTACACAGATGAAGGATCAGCATATTATGCACCGATTCAGAACAATGTTGTTGCTGATTTAACGGGATCTGCAATTTTTGCTGTTGAGTATGGTAGAAAACATGATTTGCAGTTTGACAATAACTTTTCGGACAAAAATAGAGTTAGTATCGCACAGAGGGAATCAATCAATATTACTAGTACAAATTTTAACCATATTGCAGATAAAGTATGGCCGAAGGAAGCTAGCGATATTATACAAAACTCTGGTTTGACGACTGAGTATCGAGTGAAATTTGCTCCTATTCTGACTGACATCTACGGCTCAGTACAGGATGCATTACTACCGCAGGAGGCAGTATTGAATCAATCGAACGGAGAAAAGCTTACGCTACATGCTTGGCTCAATGAGGAGGATGAAATTTGGTTAGCACCCGCAGGTACAACTGAGTTTGCAGAGAGCGCAATAATGACCAAAGCGATGGGCAATGCTGAAGAAATCGCTCTACCAATGTTCTCTAGCGAATATAAGCTCTATGTCAAGCAAGTTGACGAATTCTCAGAAGCGTCTGCAGCAACGATTAAGGTGGAGGGGACGCCAGTTGTAGTTAAAGCAACACCTGAAGCTGGAGCGTATACCGAGCCTACAGAAGTACATTTAAGTGTACCTGTTGAGGGGGCTGAGCTATACTACACCATTGATGGCTCTGAACCTACGAAGGATAGCTTAATCTATGAAAATCTGATTATGGTTGATAGCACATTGACTATTAAAGTCAAAGCATTCCTGGGCGATCTGGCAATCAATGAGCAGACATTCCAATATTACATTCTGGATGAATTAATTTCTGAAGAACAACTTCTGCTGCATCTGAAGGCCGACGAAGGCGTGACCAAAGACGAGAATGGTTTTGTTAGCCAGTGGGCGTCAGCTGTTGGTGGCCAAAGCTTGATACAGTTAATCTCCGCTGCCCAGCCGCAGCTG
Organism: Paenibacillus sp. J22P15; assembly: GCF_056269345.1. Taxonomy (NCBI): domain Bacteria; kingdom Bacillati; phylum Bacillota; class Bacilli; order Caryophanales; family Paenibacillaceae; genus Paenibacillus; species Paenibacillus sp. J22P15. Next base: position 1,059,008 of record NZ_JBWDNT010000001.1, on the reverse strand, counting down.
GTGCAAAGTAAGGATGGTTATTCGTACCTGCATTTTGATGGCAACAATGATTTCTTAGAGCTAAGTGATTTTGCTGAAGTTAATGGTAAGGAAGAAATGACCATTATATTGGTTAGTAAGTTTATGGGTACTGATCAGCCTGCTTATGGAGACTATAAGCCAGCATTGTATATGCCAGAAACTGGTGGTTGGGGGGGAGTATCTCTTGCACCACAAAAAGGCACAGTGAAGATGCGTTTCGGCATTGGCGAGGCATTGGGTCAAGCTGGTATAACTACTTATAACAGGTCAGAGGTAGAAAATGATCTCAGTGCAACCATTGGTATGAAAAATGGCACAGAGGACAGTATTTATGTAAATGGTACATTAGTAAAGAAAGAAGGGAACAAAGCTCCAACTATTACTAATACTGCTAAGCAACTATTTATTGCCAAGAGCAGTAGTAGCAATACCTTCTTCGCCGGTGACATTGCTGAGGTTCTGATTTATGATAAAGTGCTAACCGATGCTGAGATTGCAGGTGTCAATACTTATATCAATGCTAAATATCCTAAATATGTTCAAAAGTTAACTAAGTTTGATGCTACGGACTCAAATATTAAGTATGTAGGTAGATGGAAAAATAATAATGGAGTAAAAGAAGGCTATTGGAGCGGAGCTTACTTTGAAACATCCTTTACAGGTGAAGAAATATTTATTGGGTTAAAGCAGACTGCCAATATCGCTGTTAGCATAGATGGCGGAACTCCTATTATGTATAAAAATGTCTCTGGATCTGTAAATATTACACCAGTAGGATTGAATTCAGGTGAACATACTTTGCGTGTGGTCGTACCAGACGAATCGCAAAGTATAAAAATTGATGGAATATATTTAAAAGAGGGGGAATCTTTGAAACCAGCAAAGGATAATGGATATTTAATAGAATTTATAGGGGATTCTATTACGGCAGGTTCATTTTATGAGCCAGCGAGCACAAACACCTATGCGTGGTATACTGGTGAAGCCTTAGGAGTAGACCATAGTATAGTGGCACAAGGTGGAATAGCGTTGCTTGATGGACATAATGGTGGAAGCTTTGCTAGTAAAGATGGTATGGCGAAGCAGTATTTCAAATTAAAGCAGTTTGCTTTTGATGACACCAATGAATCATGGGATACTACAAACTATACTCCAAATATGATTGTAATAAATTTAGGAACAAACGATAACGGAAATGCGAATCCTGTTGATACACCGCAAGAAAGTGAAGATTTTGTTAATACCTATTCAAGTTTTGTGACACAATTAAAAACGGCATATGGTACTAAAACTCCTATAGCTATTATGACGCCACTTCAAGGGTTTTTAAACACAGAAGTTAAAGAGGTGGTTGAAAAACTAAAGGATAGTGGAATTACAGACGTATATCTGGTGGATACAGCAGGTTGGATTACCGTAAGCGATACATTAGATGGGTATCACCCAACAATGGATACGCACCAAAAAGTGGCTAATTTATTGAAACGTAACTTGGAAGAAATAATTAATCAAAACAGCGTAATAACGCCGACAAGTGCGAGCTTCGACAAAAATCCAGAAAAACAAGCGGATGTGACGGTTACGCTAGAGCTGAATGGAAATAGTTTAAGTGGCATCAGTAATGTGGATACAGCTTTGGTTGCTGAAGCGGACTACACGGTTACAGAAAACACGATAACGATTCACAAGGCGTATTTGGCAGCGCAACCAGCAGGAAACATGATTTTAACATTCACCTTCAATGCAGGGGAGGCACAGACATTAAACATTACCGTCAGTGACACGACCCCCATTGCAACAACGGTTGAATTAAATCTGAATCCGACTAGCCTACAAATACCAGATTCGGGTACTGTGACATCGCAAGCTGAAGCAGCAGTAAAATACGAGAACGGTGATATAGTAGCGGATGCGAGCGTTATCTACAGTATTCCTGAAACGACAGGAGTAGTGATAGATGAGCAAACGGGTCTGATTACGGTAGATGTTACAGCAACGGAAGGACAAGTAACAGTTACTGCGACAAGTGAAGAAATCACAGGTACAGCACTTCTTAACTTGACTGTGGGTACACCAAGCGTTGTGCTCAAGTCTATGGTCATCGAACAGCTACCTACTAAGACAAAATATGAAGTGGGCGAATCACTTCAATTAGCTGGTCTTGTAGTTAAGGCGGTTTACAGCGACGGAAGTAAGCAAACACTCGGAGTATCAGATTTAACTGTAAACGGCTTTGTAAGTAATACGGCCGGGGATAAAGTAGTTACAATAAGCTACCAAGGTAAGAGTGCAACATTTGTTGTAACTATAATAGAGAAGTATGTGCCACCGGTAATAAAACCGACACCGGAGCCAACACCAGTGCCGACACCAGAGCCAACACCAGAGCCAACTCCAGAGCCGACACCAGAACCTGTTGAGTTGAAGGATATTACAACACATTGGGCAAAAGCTTCGATTGAAAGAGCGGTGGAGCTAGGATTTGTAAATGGCTACGAGGATGAAACGTTCAAACCGGATCGCACCGTAACGCGAGGTGAATTTGCAGCCATGCTTGCACGTGCATTGAAGCTGGATACTGACAGTAATAGCGAGTTTAGCTTTACTGATCAAGCAGAAACGCCAGCATGGGCACATCCATATATTCAAAGTATCGCTCAAGCCGGTATCATTAACGGGTACGAAGATGGTACATTCCGGGCAAATAATGAAATTACGCGTGTGGAATTGACTGTCATGATGGTACGCGTACTTGGACTTAAAGTGGATACAAGTGCCAACCCAGATTTTAACGATGCCGATCAAGTACCGGAATGGGCAAGGGCATATGTGGCAACAGCTGCAGAGGTAGGTCTGATTAAAGGATATACTGATGGCAGCTTTAAGCCTGCTGCATCTGCAACAAGAGCAGAAGCAGTGACTTTGATCTTAGCTATGCTAAACAAAGTGAAGTAAGATTTTATATGGATAAGTAACATTTCTGATGAATTAACTTGCAGGATTATGGTGTATAAAGCATTATCCTGCAGGTTAGTTGTATAATCTTACCTGGAATTAACCTGCACTAAATAAATCTTAATATGCTCCACAATAGAAAGTAAGATTTTTCCGATCAAAAGATGATATGGCGACTTGATCAGGTCGCCATATCATTAATTTTCTTAATGCTGTACTTTGATTTGTTTTATTACGGAGGTGTTTTTATGAGCATATCATATGCAACATCAACTCATGTATTTAACCTGCAAGCTAATCTATCAAAGCGTCTTGATTCCGTTAATTCGCGTTCTCCAAACTATTGAATTATAAAATATGATTCCTGGGCTCATATTGGTGCATGTAGTTTACGGTCTGTCTATCTGCGCGCTCATATTATATGTGATTATGCCGATTTCGATTACCGGGTTTGTTGTTGTAGGAATATGGCAGTTTACAAGAGTCTGGAACGAATTTTTGTTCGCAGTTACGCTTACGACTCAAAAACAGCAGCCGATAATGGTAGCTCTGTAAAATCTGACGGGAAGTCAAATTGTAAAATGAAATGTACAAATGGCCGAGGCTCTACTAGCTGCACTACCAACTTTGCTTGTGTATTTATTTTAAGCCGTTATTTTGTTAAAGGGATTATGGCAGGGTCGGTTAAAGGCTAATGTATTCACACAATGAATGAAAATGAAAAAAGATATATTCCCCTATTAATTGAGGGGAATATATCTTTTTTATATTAGTGCGCCACGCATAGCGCGTAGCTAGGTGGTGAAAGTCTATACATCGGAATTAAGATTTGTTTAGGATGCTCCGGAATTGGTAGGTGGATCGTCTACACTAAGTTAGACAGAAAAAATAAGGGCTAGTAGAATGAAGATAATCGATGAAGGAGCGCATCTACTATGCCACAATAAAGACGTACATTTACTGCCGAGTTCAAGAAGCAAATGGTCCAGCACTATGAGAGCGGAAAATCAAGGGCGAGCATTGTCCGAGAATATAATCTGAGCGCTTCTGCATTTGATCGTTGGATCGCCGAGAGTCAGAAAACAGGTTCATTCAAAGAAAAAGACAACCGTACGGCAGAGGAAAACGAACTACTTGCGTTGCGCAAAGAAAACCAGCGCCTAAAAATGGAAAACGATATTTTAAAGCAAGCCGCGCTGATCATGGGACGAAAGTAAATGTGATCCGTTATAACGCTCACAAGTACTCGGTATCAGCAATGTGTGAAGTCCTCCAATTGCCTCGTAGCACCTATTAAGTCAGAGCCTGCAACGAATGAAGAGGAGCAGAAACTTGAGCATGCAGTTGTGGACATCTTTAAAGCCAGTCGAAACAACTATGGAACACGCAAAATCAAGGTGGAATTGACTGGGTGCTTCACGACGAAAAATCGGTCGTATCATGAACAAACATGGACTAGTTTCTAACTACACCGTTGCACAGTATAAGCCGTTTAAATGCAAATCTAATGAATCAAAAGTAAAGAATGAGCTTGGACGACAGTTTGATCAAGACGAGCCCTTTGCCGTTGTTGTCAGCGATATGACGTACGTGAGAGTTGCGGGTAAATGGCACTACGTATGCTTGTTTGTCGACCTCTTTAACCGCGAAATGATCGGTTTTAGTAGCGGACCTGAGAAGACAGCAGCGTTGGTGAACAGGGCCATCGCCAGCTTCTCTGTGGGACTTGATCGCGTTAAGATTTTCATACCGACAGAGGGAAAGAGTTTGATAACAAGCTGATTTCAGGGCGCTTATCCTACGGATTGCGCCTTTTTTAACAGCTATGTCTCCATTACAAAGAACCAGCTAATATCTTGTGAGGGTGGATATTAGCTAGTTTAATCATCGATCAAATGTTGAAAACTATGAAACTCTCAACTTAAAAGGTATTCTCTGATCCATATCGAATTCAAAAGTCTGGTAAATCAGATATATTCACTTAAGTTACGAAGCCGAGATGGATTTATTACGGATGATGCCAGGAATAACTCATCTAATTTTACAAATCACAAAGGATAAAATTCCATGTTTGTTGATTCGTAGGTGAATTATAATATGTGCAGGCTTAACAAATAAACTCTTAAGGATTAGGGGGGAATCAAATAGAGTGTTTAAGCCCAGATGTGAAAGCGATTACATAATTAGAGAGGTGGAAAGTGATGATAAGAAAACCTTTGAATGTGGTAGTTCTGAGCTTCATGCTTCTTGCAATAACATGTCTGTTTCACATACCGACAACTACGGCTGCTACTAGTTATACAGAAACTACGGAAACCATGGATGGTAAAACCTATTCGGTCATAACCGTCAACTACACGGGAGACGACGCAGGACCTGCGGTAAATGAAGCGATTGCAGCCGCCAAAAATGCCGCTAAGCCGGTAATTCTAGATTTCCCTGCAGGCACCTATCACTTTAAAGATTCATCTGCCATTAGTGCGCAGTACTATATTTCAAATGCTTCGACAGCATCGCAAACACCAGGAGGGTGGAGAAAGATAGGTCTATTGTTTAAAGATATAAGTGACATTACGATCCGGGGTAACGGATCAACGTTGTTGTTCCATGGGGTAATGACACCCATTATATTTGACCATGCTACGAATGTGAATTTGAATAACATTAGTTTTGATTTTAAACGACCTGTTATGTCTGAACTGACCGTAACTAACGTTGGCAGTAAGTATTTCGAAGCAGAAATTCATCCAGATTCGTTGTATAAAATTGAGAATAATAGTCTTCAATGGACTGGAGAAGTTGATAGTAACGGGAATGCAATTGATAATTGGGTAGCTGGCGGATTTGCAAACATCACGCAAGTTCAAGGATATAATCCTAATACGAAAGAGACATGGAGAAATTCGAATCCTTTATCCGGCGTGGTTAGTGCTCAGGATTTGGGGAACCGAAAAGTAAGATTTAACTTTAATTCTACTCCAATAGCTGTAAACGGATATACGTATCAGCTTCGAAATGATATACGTAAAGAACAAGGTGCTTTTATCTACAGAAGCAAAGATGTAACGTGGACAGGAGTAAATTTCCATGCAGCCCCTGGGCTTGGGATCGTAGGACAATATAGTGAGAATCTTGACTTTGAAAATTTGAATTTTGCCCCAAAAGCTGGCAGCGGTCGTACGAACGCTTCTATGGCTGATTTCATGCAATTTTCCGGAGTCAAAGGCGAGATCAAAGTCAATAATTCCAATTTTTTTGGTGCTCATGACGATCCGATCAACGTTCATGGTACTCATCTTAGGATCGTTGAAAAACCAGCTTCCAATCAGATTAAAGTCAGATTTATGCACAATCAGAGTTGGGGTTTTGATGCCTTTACGGTTAACGACACGATTGAATATATCGAGGGTTCCAGCTTGCTGGCCGTTGGTAGCGCTAAAGTGACAGCAGTTACAAGAGTAGACGACTTCAATACTCTTCTCACACTGGATAAAGATGTTCCAAACACGGTGAATGTAAATAATTTCTATGTCGAAAACGTTACCTGGACTCCGAATGTTACGATTACAGGATCAACATTCGAATCCTTCTCGACTAGAGGTATTTTGATGACTACACGAGGAAAAGTGTTAATTGACAATAATACATTTAATAGAGCACCAATGAGTGCGATTTTAATTGCTGACGACGCGAGTAGTTGGTATGAATCGGGTATGGTGAAAGATGTAACCATTAGCAGTAACAGGTTTAACTATGGAGGAAATTCTGTAATTAGTATCGAACCAAGCACTTCCTCAACGAACCCTGATAAAACAGTCCATAGTAATATCAAAATTGAAGGTAATACATTTAAAAAGAACGGAACAACGAGTATTTATTCCAAAGGTGTTAACGGATTCAGCTTTAACAATAATATTGTACATGAAGGCGGATTGCAGCTTAATTTTTACGGGTCAAAAGATGTTGTTGTTCAAGGAAATAGCTTTACACAAAGCGGAGTAGCGAAAAACATATCGCTATCCTACATGTATACGAATACCGATACAATCGACTCGGCACAAGGTTTTACGGTATCCAGAAGCAATAACTATGTTCCCGTAGTTCCAAATCCGAATGTAAATCTATCCCTAACTGCAACGGCAACGGCTTCCAGTCAATATAATACAAGTTTTACACCAGACAGAGCAAAAGATGGAAGCACAAGTACGAAATGGTCACCACAATCTGGAACAGGTATTAACGAATGGCTCCGAATGGACTTTGGCTCCAATAAAACGTTCAATCAGATCGTTATTAAAGAGGAATTGAACAGGACAACTGGATATAAGGTTCAGTATTATAATGGTTCAATGTGGATAGATCTTGCAAGCGGGACTACTGTGAAAACAACGGCAACACACTCTTTCACCGGAGTAACAGCACAGAAAGTCAGGTTGATGATTACGGCTACACAAACAGACTCCAACGGTTGGGGAAGAGAACCTAACATAACCGAATTCGAAATATATGATGTACCGGTATTTGAAAGAATTACAACACCGACATCCATCACCGGGGTTGTTAACGGAACAGCGAAGACGGCGACAGCTCTCGGCTTGCCTACAACCGTTGAACTAGTGACGGATAAGCGCAGCTATGATGCGAGTGTGGTATGGAATGTGGATGCTTCAACCTATGTTCCAACTTCAACGGCAGGACAGACGTTCACAATTAACGGAGTGGTTACTTTGCCTAACGGAGTTTCAAATCCGAATAATGTAGCGTTAACAACAAGTATCAGTGTGACTGTATTACCTGCAGCTTTACCTCAATCTACATTAGCTGGCCAGCAGCAGGTTCTCGCTAGTCAAACATTTGATATAACAATGGGGTTGAGCAACATTACACAAAATGAGTATTTATCGATAAATGCTCAAGATTTGACGCTATACTTTGATCCGGTACATGTACAGTTCGAATCGGTTACATCACTGAAAGACGGATTTCAAGTTATTAGTACAAAAGAGAAGGTCCCAGGACAAATCCGTATCATTGCTGCTAGCGTTGGAGCGAACGTGGCTAGTCAAGGAGACTTGCTCACATTCAAATTTAAAGCAAAATCCGTATCTGAGGAAACGGATACGATCATTTCTATTGACCAGGTTGTGATTGCCAACGGACAAGGGAATGAGCTGCAGGTCGGCGAAGCCTTCCGCGAGATTCAAATCACGCTACCAACTATACCTGTGGATAAGACCCTCTTGAATACGTTGATTGCAAGTGCTCAAGCCAAGTACACGGCAGCAGTGGAAGGCGATGAGGATGGTCTTTATGCAAATGGCTCCAAAGCGTCATTGCAGTTGGTGATCGATGCGGCTCTTGTGATAGCAAATGATCCGAACGCCACTCAACAACAGGTGGATAGCGTGAAAATCGCCATGGAAACAGCTATTCAAGTATTTGATGCCAAGAAAATAACTGCAGATGTCACTGGAGATGGAAGAATTTCTATCGGTGACTTGGCCATTGTTGCGGGAGTTTACGGTTCACAACAAGGTCAAGAGGGGTGGAATGAGAAAGCGGATGTAAATCATGATGGTAAGGTTGATATTACAGATCTAGCGATCGTAGCCAAAGCGATTATGCAATAATAATATTCTTCACCGCTAAAGGAAGATTCCATCTACTTTGGCGGTGTTTTTTTTATGTTATCGGATCAGACAATAATACAAATCACTTCATTGGATGCTCCATACCTAAGATAAAGAAAATAATGGATAATTAAGATACATAAGAGAGGAGGGCATGTTCGTGAAGGGCTATTCATTAGAACGAAGGGAAAGAAAAATAGGTTTACTATTCGCGCTACCAACGGTGATCGGCTTTTTTGTATTTATTCTACTTCCAATCGTAGCGGTATTTCTACTGAGTATCAGTAAATTAGATTTAATGTCGAATGAATTTAGTTGGCAGGGATTTAAATATTATTCGAAGATGATCCATGATTCAGATTTCTGGAGTGCAACGAGAAATACGGCATTGTACTTGGTCATCTATGTTCCATTAACGCTGGCACTGGGATTAAGTATGGCGACTGTGCTGAATAAGAAGCTGTATATGAGGGGCGTCACACGCACGTTTTTTATTATCCCCTATATAACAACCTATGTAGCAACGTTAGTTGTATGGAACGTCTTTCTACATCCGACAGATGGACCATTAAACAGTTTACTCATGAGTCTTGGAATTGCACATCCCCCGCAGTATATGGTTGATCGTGATTGGGCACTGCCTATTCTAGCGATCATTGGATCGTGGAAGGATGTAGGCTATCACTGTATATTATTCTTGGCGGCATTGCAGGGCGTTTCCAACGACTACTACGAAGCATCTTCGATCGATGGTGCAGGACGCTGGCAACGATTTCGGAGTATTACACTCCCTCTTATTTCACCGACGACGTTCATGCTCCTATTAATCACTATTATTGGTGGACTACAAGCTTTCAACCAGATGGCTTTACTTACAAAAGGTGGTCCCGCGTTCAGTACGACAACTTTGACGTATCACATTTATCGCTCGGCTTTTGAATTCTATGACTTCTCATATGCTTCAGCTGTAGGAATGTTCTTATTCTTATTAACGCTTGTGATTATAGTAATCAACTGGCAGATGCAGAAGAAATGGGTGTTCTATCAATAATTTTAGAAAGGAGAACACAGCATGTCAAAGTCTTCGTTCAGGGGTGTGTCAACGAGTATACTCTATCTACTCATTGGACTCTTTTTTATAACGCCATTGCTCTGGATGCTATCTACATCGTTTAAATTTGAGAGTCAAGTGTTCGAACGCCCCTTTACCTTCGTTCATTGGGGACATATGAATTGGGATAATTACAAGATCATTCTGTTGGATACACCATTTCTCACTTGGTTTAAAAATTCAATTATCGTTACATGTTTATCGGTCTTACTTCGTTTAGCTTTATCCGTTACGGCTGGCTATGCGTTTGGCTTTCTGAAATTTAAATACTCAGGAGCAATCTTCTTTCTTATGCTGATGACCTTGTTTATTCCATATCAGTTGACCTTGCTGCCACAGTTTATAGCATATCGTTTTGTCGGCATATTGGATACTCGTTGGGCGCTGATCATTCCGAATATGGTTGATATTCTATCCATTTTCATGATGAGACAATTTTATATGAGCTTTCCGCGAGAGTTAATCAGTGCTGCGTATATGGAAGGCAGTGGAGTGATACAGTCATTTATTAAAGTCGCACTGCCACTTGCCAAAACGATTCTAGTAACTATTGGTTTGTTAAGCTTCTTTATGATCTGGGATCAATATTATCAACCATTGATATTCTTAAAGTCTGCAGATTTGTATACGATTCCAATTGGACTGCAGAGCTTCCAGACACAATTCGGCAAGGCCTATGCGCAACAAATGGCGTTGGCTTGTCTGGCCATTGTCCCGGTACTAATCATATTTTTGGCACTCCAGAAGCAGTTTGTCGAAAGTGTTGTTTCTTCAGGCATCAAGGGTTAACCTCATATAATCATAAATGATAAGGGGAGATTAAGGATGGTCAAAAGATTAGGTATGATAGCTTTGATTAGTACGCTAACCGTAGCATTAACTGCATGCGGTGATGGGGGAGGTACCAAAGAATCTACAGGTAATGACTCTACGAAGCAGAACAGTACGGATCAAACAGCACAGTCTGAACAGACAAAGACGGATGAAAATGCGGAACTAGTAACTTTAAAATTGTTAAGTATTTCAGAATATTTGGATACGCCGGAATTCAAAGAGTTTCTCACTAGATTTGAACAGAAGTACCCGAACATCAAGGTTGACCCTATTTCAGTTCCTCATGAGCAGTACATCAACAAACGTAATATTATGCTCGCAAGCGGTGAGAATGTCGATTTGATCTGGGGAAATGGTGTTTATCAATTTGATGCCATTAATAAAGGTTTCTTAATGCCAATTGAGGATGTGGCTAAAGAAGTAGATGTGGATATGACCAAGGATTTCGGGAATTTTAAACCGGATAAGGATAATCACTACTATCGATTTCCAATTCAGCAGAACAATTGGATGCTCTATTATAACAAGAAGGTATTTGACGATGCTAAGGTTTCATACCCGGATGCGAATATCCCGATGACCTGGGATGAGGTTGCCGATGTGGCACAGAAACTAACTAAGGTAGATGGGAGTACCAAGACATATGGTCTTTTCTATAATAACTGGGGTATGTACTACTATGGATACGGTAGTCAGCTTACGGATGGAAAGTTCTATACGGAAGATGGTCTGAGCAATATCAATGCACCAGAATTCAAGCGTAGTCTTGAATGGATGAACGATGTGATGAATGTACGTAAAGCAGCAATGCCGATCTCTGAATATATTTCTAACAACACCGATTTTCTATCTTATTGGAACGGTAACTATGGTATGGCAGTCGGTGCCCAGTGGTATGCTCAACTTGCTGCGACGAAGAAGGATAAATTCCCGAGAGATTGGAAGGCGGGGATTGCTCCAATGCCAGTGCCTAAGGAAATGGCGGGCAAGCATATGAACTGGTCGAGTATCGACTCTCTAGCGGTTCCTAAAAATTCGAAGCATCCTAAAGAGGCACTGATCTTCGCAAAAGAATATGTATCCGATTACACATTGAGTACCGGAACACTTCCGATGTATAATAAAGTAAATGCCGATAAATTTTATCAAGATTTAGCGGATCAATTGAAGGCTGACGACATTACACTGGAACAGGTAAAATATTTGTTCGGTGGTGACCCGAATACGGTGAATGTGGAAGAGAAGCCGATTCTCGGCGCCCCACAAGAATACGAGACAACGTTCCTGGATTTGATTGTTGAATACTACACAGGAAAGGTTAGTGTAGATAAGGTTCTAGGCGATATTAAACAAAAAGTAGATAAATCCATTGTTGAACAGAAAAATTCATAAACGTTCTGGTAGGAGTGTTCTGCAATGAAATGGAGCAGCAGGAGATATGTTGGATCGAGATCGTTGCAAAAGCGTTTAATTATTCTGATAGTAACGATATTTATTCCTTTTTCCTTGCTGCTTTATTTTATTTATTCGTTCGTAGAACAAACAATTTTATCAAAAGTAGAGGAAATCAATCAAATTCGAGTAGAGCAGACGGCCTCACGTATTCAGGATCTGTTTCAACGGATTTTCATGGCGACAAATTTGTTTATTAATGACAAGCAGTTTTTACGTGCATTGGATATTCATGATCCTTACGATGTTGCTAAAAATCAGATTCTCTTAGAAGCTGTAGAGCGATTGCAATATGCCTTTTTCTTAAATGAGAAATATATTGTCATCATACAAGATTTGAATGGTCATGAATTTGTATCAGACCCCTCACGTCTAGGCTTGAGAAAGAATCAACTTTTTGATTATATTCATCATCGCGGAGATTCTATGCCGAGGGACATACTCCATAGTTATCAATGGGCGATCCATGATTTCGGGAATGATAAACAGTTTATTGTTTTCACTCGTACGTTATTTAACCCGCAGACGGCAATTCCAAAAGGAACGGCTACCATTTTTATTCCCATTACATATGTACAACAAATACTAGAAACGGATAAGAGCTATTACGAAATTCAAGATGAGCAAGCCCATGTGTTATTCGCTATGAATTCATCACCGAATCGTCTGAATACAGCTTCCCGCGATATGACTACCATTTCGCTAAAGATCCAGCCTACCGATTGGGTGTTCATACAACGTCATAATGCTTATTTCTTGAAGCAAAGCTTGTATTGGTTCTATATTTCTATTTATGTTACGATGGGGCTTTTTGTAATCATATACTTCATCAATTCGGTTTTGGTCATTAATGTTTTTCGCAAAGTGTTGTTTCAAATTCAAACGATTTCTAAACAATTGATTATAAACTCTCCCATTCTACGACTTCCCATCAAGACAGATCCTCACATTCTAGAATTAACGGAAGTGCTTCGACAGTTAGTTCATAATGTCAACATGTCGAGAGAGAACTATCAACGTGCAGCCGATGACAAACGGAAGCTGGAATTCCAAATGCTTCAGCATCAAATTAATCCGCATTTTCTGTTAAATTCATTGAATTCTATCCGATTTATTGCGGACGAACAACAACAGCAAAAGCTTAGCTCCTTGCTGTTATCTCTGTCCTATTTATTACAACAGCAGTTATATAAAGAAGATGCATTTTGGACCTTTCAAGAAGAAAAGGTATATCTCGAGAAATATTCAGATATATTGATTTCACGATACGGCGAGCGTTTCCAAGTCTTGCTGAATTTTGAAGCTGTGCTGATGGAGCGACCTGTACTGCGCATGTTGATTCAGCCACTGGTAGAGAATTGCTTCGAGCATGCCTTTGCAGGACGTGAGGATGGTATCATTCGAGTTCATGCCGAGATCGATGCGTCAACCCATTATGTAAGGATAATGGTTGCTGACAATGGTAGAGGGATCATCGAGTCGGAAAGAAGTCGTACGAGAAAATCTATTGGTGTCCAGAATGTCCGAGAACGAATTCGTCTTCATTATGGTGAGCAGGCAGAATTTACAATAGTAAGCATACCAGATCAAGGAGTGACGATAACTCTTGTGATCCCACAAGCGAAGGAGGAGTCTTGATGCGTATCTTAATCGTAGACGATGAGATTACGATACGTCGCCATCTCAAACTCATGCTGAACGATATGCGCGTTGAAATCTACGAAGCAGAACATGGCATAAAGGCGCTTGAGATATTGGAAAAGGTATCGATCCATATTATGCTAACGGATATTCGAATGCCTGTGATGGATGGAATTGATCTCATCAAGGAAACGAAAGTTCGCTATCCGAACGTCTGGCCGATTGTACTGAGTAACTATGCTGATTTCTCGCTTGCTCAACAGGCAATGCGTTTTGGCGCCAAAAACTATGTTCTTAAGGCAACGATGGATAAGCAGCTATTAATTGATGAAATATTGTCTGCCTTTCGAGATCAACAATCGGTTCATCAACATCGTAATGCACTGAATTCCAATGAGAGGATGCTACTGCTGAACTCTTTATTCCATGAGGCTTTAAGGAAGCATGAAACCATGCATGAACTGAGGCAACGAGCAGCAAAACTAGATATCCTATTCTTTCAATTGGATTTGCCTCCGTCTTACTTTGCTCTACTTGAAATTAATCATTTCACAGCATGGGCACAGGATCGTTATTCAGGAGAGATGGATCTAGCTGTATTCTCCGTTATGAATGTTGTGGCTGAGAAATTGAAAATTAATGATGAACGAAATGAAATCATCCATCTTGCCAGAGGTCAATTTATTGTACTCGATATTGAAGAACAGAATATGGAAAATCATCATATTAAATGCTTTGAAATTCAGAGGATTCTGAAAGAATATTTAAAGCTGGATGCCTCATTGATTATGCATTATTCTTTCTGCGAAATGCAGGGTTTAACTAGAGAAGTGAAGGATCATTTAGTAGATTTTGATCGTTTTTTTTATGAGGATAGTTTATTGTTATCGAGCAATGATACTCACTTCGTAGCTCCTGTTGAGATTGATTTGTATCGATATCTTCAACAACTAGAATCTATAGAAGATGGGAGAGGGCAAGCTAATAAGCTATATAATTGGATTGAAGCCTACTTTCAAGTCATCATATATTGCCGTCGTCCTTCCTCATTGGTGAAGGAAGATTTGAAACTTCTAATTACTTTTATAGAGAAGCATGGGTACATTGTATCAACTGAACTGAAAGAGAGTATCGAGCATCAACGGCAAGAACGGATCGGTGCTTATAAACAGCTTTTCTACGAATGGATGACGAAGCTACAGCTGGTGGGGGAACAGCGGAAAGAGATTACGGAAACATTATATTACATCCACAGTTATTATCAGCGTAAAATCACTCTAGATGAACTTAGTTCATATGTGCATGTAAGCCGTTCCCACTTGTCTAAGATGTTCAAGGATCATCTGGGTGTCGCAATTACAGATTATATTGAGGCGTACCGGATGAAGCAAGCGAAACTATTGCTAAAAACTACAACTTTAACAATTGCAGAAATTGGGGAGCGAGTTGGAATTGCAGATATTTTTTATTTTAGTAAGCTATACAAGCGATTCTACCGAGTGAATCCAAGTAAGGATCGAAAGTCGGAATTGGTATAATTCTTCAATGCAGATTCGTTCATATTCTTCGATGAGGTGCCTAAGTTCCCATTTGTCTTCTTTAAGGGCAGTAGCGATGAATTAAATTGGTCTGAGAGACTTGCTGAACGAACTTGATTATAGGTTAAATCTCGCTTCCGCCGCTAGGTGGGGGCTATTTGACGCTCACTAAATTATGATTAGTTAAACTTTGATCAGCCATAAGAACCGGCTTATCTACGTTGCATTTTCTGCAACTGAATCGTCATCTGTCGCCTCATTCACTAGCTACAATGCACTTTATGCAGCTGAATGGGGCGGATCGTCGTTTTGGAGTAACTTTTGGCGTGATTCTGATGCATATGTGCAACGTAGCTCACCGTTCGGTGCGGGATGTCAGGTTTCTGCTGTACGAAATACACTCTAGTTTAATTTCACCGTTCACCCTGCCTTGGGATTACTGGTTGTTTGGTACCTGACGCATTCATGTTACGAGATTCTACGAAAACAGGTCTCTTTCATTCTGGCTGGTTACGTCGTATAGCATTTCGTGATATTCAGGCATCTGACCTCCGTCATTCGTCCAAGCAATAACAGCAGCAGACAAATACTGTGTTATTGTGCCGAAAAAGGAGGCGTATCATTTCCACAGGCAACCTAAACGCTTACTTGGTCATTTCTTAATCATGAATAATTGGGCAACCATCCATTTCTATGGCTCATGTTAATGAACTACTATCATCCAAGAAGAGGGTGAATCGGTTGTATATCAAATGGATCCCTGGGCTGAAACCCAACCAAATCCTGCTGCCCCGGAAAGTTGTCATCCCTCTTTCGGCAATGCTTCATTTCGGCGCATGGAAAAAAAAGGTGCAAGTAGGAATTAGCGAACATCAACCGCAGGATGCCATCGGATTGTCCTTTGAGTTGAAAAATGAGGTTACGATGCCCGATACGCTGCCTTATGAAATGTATACTTCCGGAAAAGATCTTCATCTCGGACCTGTAATCGCGCTCTTAATTTCTACAAAGGGGCTTACCTCCGAATTATTGAACGAATATCGCGGTTACTTTACGAATTATCAAGCGATTAAGGGGCTTATTTATCTATTTTCCGTAGATGGGATCAATCCCAGGAATAAAACCATTGAAGGGTATTATTACAACCCGCAGGCCGGTGGGGACAAAGCTCCATGGACCAAAGGAGTTTTCCCCTACCCCGGTGTAATCTACAGGAGAATAAGGGTCAACAAAAGCAGGCTCTATGATGATTTGTTTGTGCATACGGATAAAAAAATTTTCAATCCATATTATTTGAACAAGTGGGAATTATGGGAATCGAGCCGCACGAATACTCTTATTCACGACCATTTGCCGCACACCAAATTGTTGGATAACCTGCAGACCTTGAATAAAATGCTGGCTTTATACGGATCGGTCTATCTGAAGCCGAACAACGGTTCGATGGGACAAGGGATCATGAAACTAGAAAAGACGCTGGGCGGCTATCTTTTTATCAACCGGGATATGGGGATGACATTCGTAAATAATGAAATCAAAGCAGGGGCGTTCCTCAGGCGCATGCAAAATGGCAGAAAGTATTTGATTCAACAGTCCGTTGCTTTGACGTATCAGAATAAAAACGTTGATTTCAGGGTCATCATGCAAAAAGACGGCAGCCAACAGTGGGCCTGCTCGGGTGTGATCGCGCGTTATGGCGAAGACGGAAGATTCTATACGAACGATGTAAGCTCGATCAGTTTGGGCAGGGACGCTCTGCGAACGGTCTTTCAATTCAATGATGAAGAGGCGATCCAAAAAGAAGAGGAAATCATCTCGATTTGTACGAAAGCCTGTCAACTAATTGACCATAAGTACGGACCTTTCGGCGATGTGGGGATCGACGTCACGGTAGATCCGAATCTGAAAGTCTGGATTCTTGAAATAAACAGCCGTCATCAACATAATATCCCGTCCTATCTGAAGGAAGATCCGCAAATGTACAACAGAGTACTCACTCGGCCTTTTGAATTTGCAAAAGCATGGGCTGGTTTTACAACGGAAAATATTTAGTCGTAAGAAAAACAGCCCTCGCCTTTCCGCATGTGTGGAATATGAATAAACAATCTTGGAGTAAAGGGAGGAAGACCGCCAAGACCACCGCCACCGCCACCACCAGCACCCACACCGCCGCCAGCAATCCATCATATATTGCCGTCATCCCCTAGCGGTAAATCCATAAACATGTATGTCACGACTGTCACGGCTCGACAGATCGTTGCTGCGATTTTCTTGAAATCGAAATATAAAGCAGGAACTTCGAATCAAGTTATTCGGAATTATGAATTCCGAGAGGCTTAGTCAAAGATAAAGAGGTGAAAATTTGGGAGTTCGAATTAAGCGTTCTGCTGATCTTTCAGTTTCAAACGAGAATCCAGATCCAGTATTAATATTTTCTCCCCTGACCTATACCGTTACCGTCAATAATAATGGTCCTTCTACTGCAACAGGGGTCACGTTAACCGACACACTGCCAACTGGTGTAACATTCATTACAGCCACCTCCAGCCAGGGAAGCTGTACGGAAACAGGGGGTATCGTAACATGCAGCCTCGGCACTTTAGCCAATGGGGCCAGTGCTACAGTTGAGATTGTGGTGATCCCGACCGCGGCAGGTACCATTACCAGCACCGCAACCGTTACCGGTAATGAGTTCGATCCCGATCTAGCCAACAATACAGATACGAAAACCACTACGGTCGATCCGGTCGCGGATTTAGCCGTGACCAAAACCGATAACCCCGATCCAGTATTCGTAGGATCCCCCTTGACCTATAACGTGGTGGTTCCCAATAATGGTCCTTCCACCGCAACAGGGGTTACATTGATCGATACGCTGCCAACCGGGGTAACCTTCGTTTCAGCCACTCCCAGCCAGGGAAGTTGTACGGAAACAGGCGGTACCGTAACATGCAGCCTCGGCACTTTAGACAACGGGGCCAGTGCTACAGTTGAGATTGTGGTGACCCCGACGGTGGACGGTACCATCGCTAACACGGCTAGCGTTTCCGGTAATGAGTTCGATCCCGATCTAGCCAACAATACAGATACGGAAACCACTACGGTCGATCCGGTCGCGGATTTAGCCGTGACCAAAACCGATACCCCCGATCCGGTAATCGTAGAATCCCCCTTGACCTATAACGTGGTGGTTCCCAATAATGGTCCTTCCACCGCAACAGTAGTTACGTTGATCGATACACTGCCGGCCGGAGTGACCTTCATTTCAGCCAATCCCAGCCAGGGAAGCTGTACGGAAACAGGCGGTGTCGTAACATGCAGCCTAGGTACTTTAGCCAACGGGGCCAGTGCTACAGTTGAGATTGTGGTAACCCCGACGGCGGCCGGTACCATCACTAACACGGCTAGCGTTTCCGGTAATGAGTTCGATCCCGATTTAGCCAATAATACGGACACGGAAGAATCCGTGATTATCCCGGAACCCCCCCTTTGTCCGTCAGCAGTTATCACCTGTGGAAATGGTAATACAGGATTCGGTTCGCCAGGAGAGAGGCAGGTAAACAATCCGGCACAAGATACGGCAGCACCAGATAACAATATTACTCAGAGTGAAACGAGCTTGGCTGCTTTCGGCTCGTTTATTCTGTTCGGATTTAATGACTCTAACCAAGCTATCACAGCCAATATTTCTGGATTTGCTTTCTCCAGTGACGGAGGCAGCACCTGGAATGATTGCGGTTCTATGCCTCAAAATCCCAACGTTGGGAATTTTGGTGACCCGGTCATCGCGGTAGACTCGCAAGGGGTATTTTACTATGCACATCTTGGCATAGATTTCACGCCTGATCCCACGCATTCATTTATTCAAATCTCCACAGCATCCGTGAATCTATTGACCAGGTTATTAGAAATCCGCAATCCTTTTGTAGCTGGTGAGGGTTCACCCAGTGACCCTGAATCCTTCCAAGACAAAGAATGGATCACAGTCGGGTTAGACTCCAGCAGACCCGGTCAACAATCCTTATATGTTACATGGACAGAATTTCCTTCTGACCTGTTTGCAGCTACAAGACTTCGTTTCGCCAAGTGGACTACTGGTTGCGATCCACAGCCCCTCATTGCAAGTAAAGACGTCACTATCGGTAGTACTCCCGTTCTTAATATCCAGGGGTCTTTTCCAGTTGCCGACAACTCAGGAAACTTGTATATTTTCTATGAGCAGTTTGGTGATGGGCTTTCAATTAATGTGGTTAAATCAACGGATGGGGGCCAATCCTTCTTAAACCCCGTTTCCACGGGAGGCGCTATTTCCCCTGTTATCGAAATAAACACAATTAGTTGTAATCAAGGGGCAATTGTGGTGAGCACAACTAAGGCTATTCGGATGAATGAGTTCCCTCACGCCGCAGTTGGTCCGGATAATACCTTATACGTAGTCTGGAACAGCTTTGATTCGCCTGGCAACTATAACATCAGGCTCGCGTTCAGTACAAACGGCGGCATGAACTGGACGGTGAGAACGATCACCACTACAACGACACATGAATTTTTTCCTTCTGTTGCAGCCAACGCTCTCGGTGCCCATATCCAATATAGCCGCTTCCTGGATCCGGATAACGTAGGTCTAGTGGGTAACGGAACATTTGCCTTATTCAAGCGTAGCTATGATCATATAACGAATACAATAAGTCCGGAAACTAGGTTGAGTACCGCGGATTCTTTGGTGCCGGATACAAATCCCAACTTTGATTCGGCACTCAATGATTGTTATATGGGCGACTATAATCAAATCATCGCCGGTCCGGGAACGACATTATTACACGGCTGGAGCGATAATCGTAATGGTACTAATGGAAACAATCCCGATACGTTCTTCATTCAGTCGTAAGTGAAACGAGAGGAGGATTTTAAGTGAATCAAGAAAATCAATCACAGCAGCAAAAACTAATAGATTATATTCAAAAAATTAAGGAATTACGTAATAGACCAAATGGAGTCTTGCCTTCATATGTTTTTAACGAAAGGGCCTTAAGGACTAGGGACCGGTCTTCTTCCGCATCGAATTCACCCTGTCCTTGTGAGAAATCTAAGGAAACCAATTTATCTGAAGAATAATAATAAACTAAGAAGGACCAGGAATGACA
Organism: Paenibacillus sp. J22P15; assembly: GCF_056269345.1. Classification (NCBI taxonomy): domain Bacteria; kingdom Bacillati; phylum Bacillota; class Bacilli; order Caryophanales; family Paenibacillaceae; genus Paenibacillus; species Paenibacillus sp. J22P15. The sequence goes on along the minus strand of NZ_JBWDNT010000001.1, from coordinate 1,038,682 downwards.
AATCAAGCAACTATCTTTTGTTCCAGCATTAGTAGTGGAAGGGATTTTAGAGTGTAGAGAAACTAGGTCGTTTCTCTACACTTTTTTCTTTACTGATCTCGCTTCCACTAATCCCTTTAATCGCGAGGATGGATTTTGCAAAGGGTTAACGCTCTACAGGATTGCTAACGGGACACTTTAGCACCATTAGGTAAATATGAAAAGATAGTTTTATAAAATTGAAGTATAGGAGATCGATGAGGTGACTCCAAAACATTTTCTTTCGGCAGCAACAATTGTAATTAATGAGCGTAATGAAATTTTATTAATAAAAGGTCCTGAACGAGGTTGGGAAATGCCAGGGGGCGTGGTTGAAGAAGGCGAATCGTTGAAAAATGCAGCGATCAGAGAAACAAAGGAAGAGAGCGGTATTGAAATAGAGATAACAAAATTTTGTGGTGTTTTTCAAAATGTTAGTCAGTCTATTTGTAACACCTTATTTTTAGGTAAACCAATCGGAGGAGAATTAACAACGAGCCCGGAGTCCTTAGAAGTAGGATTTTTTCCAATCGAAGTAGCATTAGATATGGTGACTTTTCTAAATTTCAGGCAGAGAATTGAGTTTTGTTTAAATGAAGAACATCATCCATTTTTTGTGGATTTCTGACTATAATCTCTGCGCTAACAGATGAGTATAGGTGTAACATTCATCAGAACGAGGCTGCCGGCATGTAACGGTAGGCATCGCTGAGCTAACGGATAACGATAATTGAATATCACACATAGATAAGCAGGAACTACAATTGCCTACTTTTTTTATTAACTTAACTGACAGTATAGTGGAACAAACAGAATTTTTTTTCGTCTAATAAATGTATAGAATATACAAGCGAACTATTAAACGTGATAGCTCAGGGGGTGTATATTTGAAGATTAAACTAATGTTACTGTGTTTCGTATTAATGATGACACTTATAGGTTGCAGTAAAGGAACAACAGAGTCAAAGTCATTAGATGAAATGAAGATGCGAGAGATCGCATGGAATTCATTGGAGGAATCTGAGAAAAAAACAGTTATTGGTGACTGGAAACAAGCAGAGGTCACCCTAGCTAAGTGGGATGACATTGGGATAAAAACAACCAAAGAAAAACCCGAAAACATAGCTCGGGTCTTATTTAAGACTACTTTTGATCCCTTAGTAGGTTCAATCGGTATTTATTTCGACACAGATGCAAATGAAATTATTGGTTATGACATTAGGATGTAAGTACAATCAGTATAAAAGTAAAAATCTACATATTCCCTCCTCTGTCTAATTGAACTAACTGGAAGTTTAGTGCAACCAATTCCATCCAGTTATCGTCATAACATTAGCGGGAGGGGGAGTGCAATGAAAGGGATATTTTGTACGTTGCTTCTTTTATTGTGGGTGATAACGGGATGTTCTGATAATTCTGATTCTGACATGGGAAATAACACGAAATTGGCGGAAGCTGTTAAGCAGGAAACCGATATGCCGTTAGAAAAGCCTACAGATTTCAATTTTATGGTCAGCTTCGGTTATGGCGATGTAACCAAGAATGTAATAGACACTTATATGGGAACAGTAACGAAAGATTTGATTATTAAAGGCTCGGTAACAGCAAACATCATATTTACCACAGATGAATTACGTGAAATATATGACAAAATGAAAGCAATAGACATAATGGGACCGAAACAATTATCTAAAGAAGATAGTTGTTTCAAAACGCCAAGCAACGAAGATAAGTGGAAAGTAACTGTTGATGGCGAAACAAAGACTTTTTCGTGGACAGACCAAAACTGTGGAATGACGGAGGATGCGAATCAATTACTGGAATTAAGAATCTACATCCAGCACATGGTTGAGGGTACGGAGGCTTATAAATCTTTGCCTGAAGCCGAAGGAGGTTATGACTGAAGTAAGGGCGAATTATAAGCTTGCACATCATGAAACCACTTTTCAATGTTAAGCTAACGGGTAAACGATAGTTGAATAACTCATGGATGAGCAGGTGCTTCGGTGGCCTGCTCTTTTTATTAATTTAACTGGCAGGTTAGTGCAACAAATGTCCTTCTTACTCGTATGAGTTTATATGTTTTTTTGAAAGGAATCTTTCCTATTATAATGTAATGAGACAAAAACAGACTCCGACGAGAAGTTACTTGTTGCAAATTCAAATATCTGTAATAGAAAGGATGGTCAAATGAAGAAGATAGTTCTCTCTGTATTATTACTATTAATTCTTTGTTCATGTAGCAGTCAGTTTAATAAAGAAACATGGTTAAAAGAACCAGATAAGAGAACTGACATGGTGCAAAGCTTAATAAATAAGCACGAACTTAAAGGAATGACTGAAGCTGAAGTTATTGACTTACTTGGAGAACCCGCACAAAAACTGGATGAACCTTATCGTCAATATGTTTATTACTTAGGGAGCGCAGGATTAGGAGTAGATGACAGTTTGTTACGACTCAATTTTAATAAGAACGGTGAACTTGAGAGTCATGAGGTAACACATGATTAGGTAAATCGCACCGAGGGAGTTCTTCCATACGATTAAAAGTGGAGCCCATGACATCATAAAAAATTTAGCAGCGCAGAACGTAGTTATTGTTGGAGTAAGTGCTGGTGCGCTACTACTTGGACCGAACATTAAAATCGTACAATTCTTCACCCCTGAAATGAACACATTGAATATGAATGATTTTACTGCATTAGACATAACTGACAAACTTATTTTTCCTCATTACGATAGGGAAGATTTGTTTAATGAGAATGCTGGTAGAACTATAGAAGAAAGAATAAGGGAGTTTGAAACCCTTGAAAATTGTGAAATTACAAGATTGAATGATGACCAATCTATACTAATATTATCATAACTTATTCTAAGTGAGGACATCACTGTTTCATTGGAAAGCGATTCAACTAACGGGACACGATAGCTCAATAATTATGAAGGACGGATGGAGGATTATATGGATAAGATATTACATAAGATAGCCAATTTGATTAGCGGTGAGGGTAAAAGAGTCACCATTGGAATTTCGGGTCATGGTGCCTCTGGAAAGACAACGTTTGTCCATAATCTTTTAAAGCTTCTGGGACATGATGATGTGAATTATATTAATACTGACCCCTATATAATCGGCTCTCATCTTAGGAAGTACACTTTAATCGACTATGAATATAAGAATAAACATCATCATGATAAAATGACAGCTTGTCATCCTGCTGCTCATAATATATTCGCTTTAGAGAGAGACATTCATATGATGAGAGATGGTTTAGATTTTTATACAATAGGCACGAATTATACAAAGAGAACGTTAATATCTTCACAAAAAAAAATAAATATTGTAGAAGGCATGAGCATTGCCTTTACAGACCTAAATTTGTATGAACTGAAAGTTTACTTATATACGGATGGAGAAACCGAGTTAATGAGAAGGAGCAAGCGTGATGTTTCTGAAAGAGGAACAGATATTAATTATTTAAGAAGATCTCATGAAGAGCGTAGGATTCAATATGATTTATTTATGCATCCATATCATCAAAAATTTGATATAGTTTTAAAAAATTCCAATGAAGATTATATTCTTGAAAAAAGCTGTTTTAATTAAAATATGAAATAAAGACATTTAAAATAATTAAGTGCAATTGACCATTGTGCGATGAATCATTCAACAAACGGGCAGTTTCCATCAATGTAAGGTAATAGTAATGTATATAAATATGGGAGGTGGTTTTAATTAATCAAGATCTATCCCGGGAAACGGTGTGCTGCTGGAAAGAACCAAGCCGGCGAAGCAATTATTAACACAAACGAACATCCCTATCAGTTCCGTTTCATCATCCGTTGGGAATTCGAACTTTTCTCAATTTACAAAAAGTATTTTAAAAATATGCTGAATTGGGACCGACGGAGTACAGAAGTCAATTCAGTAATCATAAGTAAAAATAAGGCCACCAGATCAACTGGTGGGCCTTATTTGTTTTAGCTAAGGAATTAGTAAGCACGACGAGGAGTGACCTTGATGTCGGCAGCATTTTCCTGTTCCTTCAGCTGTGCAATCAGTTTGTCTCCTTCGACATCTAGGTTCGGCAGCATGCGATCTAACCATTTTGGCAGCCACCAAGCTTTATCGCCGAAGACCGCCATGACTGCAGGGACGAGCGCCATGCGGACGATGAAGGCGTCGATAAGGATACCGATCGCCAGCGCAAAACCAATCTGTTTGATCATGATATCATGAGCGAAAATAAAGCCTGCGAAGACGGATACCATAATTACGGCTGCTGCTACAACTACGCGGCTAGCCTGATTGTATCCGTGAACGACGCTCTCCGTTCCATGATGCCCATGGACATAAGACTCTCGCATGGAGCTGACAAGAAATACCTGATAATCCATCGCCAGACCATATAGAATGCCGGTAACCATAATCGGCATAAAGCTGAGCAACGGGCCGCCAGTGTCAAAGCCGAAGAGGGAGTGCAGCCAGCCCCATTGGAATACGGCCGTTGTAATCCCGAATGTGGCGAGCACACTGAGAAGGAAGCCAACCGTAGCCTTGAGTGGAACGATGATTGAGCGAAAAACGAGCAGTAGAATAATGAGTGAAAGGATGACGATAATGCCGACGTAAAGTGGGAACACCTCAGCCAGCTTCGACGACATATCGATGTTGATCGCGGTGAATCCAGTAACGCCAATCGTGACATCATCCATCAGAGCCGTGCTCGAATCTGATGCTCGCAGCTCTTGCACCAAATTTTTCGTCTCCGCATCGGTCGGCCCTGTTTTCGGAATGAGACTAATAATGGACATATTACCGTTCTTGTTTACACCCATCGGCGTTACAAGCGAAACGTTATCGTGCTGTTGGAGCTTCTGAACCAGCCCGCCCAGCGTCTCCATCGAAATGTTGTCTGACGCTCCCTTAGGTTCTGCGACAAGGAGCAGCGGGCCATTAAAGCCTTCGCCGAAACCGGTAGAAATGGCATCGTAGCTCTGTCTGGATGCAGTGTCCAAGTTCGCTGTAGCACCGGAAGGAATGCCCATTTCCATCTTAGCGACAGGGAGCGCTGCTGCACCAAGTATGACAATAACGGCAACGATAATAAGCGAGCGACCCTTTGAAACTGCTGTGATCCAGCGGTGTGAGAACCCACGAGAAGTTTTATTCGCATGGCTATTGCTCTTCGAACGCGCTTTGGCCGAACAGATGCGTTCCCCTACCAGACCAAGCAGAGCTGGTAGCAGGGTTAAGGCAACGAGAACATTGACAAGTACGGCCAATGCGGCAACAAGCGCCATTGCAGACAAGAAGCCAATCCCGATTACAAGCATGCCGCATAACGCAATAATAACGGTCAAGCCAGCGAAAAATACGGCGCTGCCCGCGGTGCCAACAGCTCTGCTCGCCGCTTCCATAGCGCTTAGTCCCTGATCGAAAATTATTCGGCGCTGACGGTTGACGATGAACAGCGAGTAGTCGATACCGACGGCCAGCCCGACCATAAGCGCCAGAACAGGTGTAAGATCGGTCATATGGAATATTTTCGAGAATGCAAAAGCCCCTCCAACACTTATGCCCACTCCCATTAGAGCGGTAAGAAGCGGTAATCCTGCAGCAACAACCGATCCGAGTGTCATGAATAGCACAACGGCGGCGACGGCAATACCGATTGCTTCAGTAGAACCAATGGCAGGCTTGGTCGAAAGTGAGTCGCTCGGCAATGCGGTAATACCAGTCTTCTCAACGGGCATGACAGCATCAATTACCGAATCTGGAACCCATTCAGGCAATGACATTTGCTGAACGGTAAATTGGAATTGGAATAGTGCTACGCTGCCGTCAGATGCAAGCATTACGCCAGGTACCGGAACACCATTCACCATCAAAGGACCATAGGGTGGCATCTCGCTTGCAGAGGCTTGACCCGATTCAGATGCGTTCGCTTGCCCAGTTTGTGCAGCTTCATTTCCTTGAGCGGCATCGGACATCGATGCTCCGGCTTGTGCAGCCAATTCGATGGGGTTAATGACATATTCAAGGTTGTATACCTTATTAACGGCTTCGCTAATGGAGCTCAATCGCTCCTCTGTATCCAGACGTTCGCCCTTCGGCGCCGTAAACACGATACTGGCTTGTCCGCCAGAAGCCTCAGGCAGTTCTGCCGTCAACTGATCTAACACCTTCTGTGATTCCGTGCCCTCAATTTTCATATCTGAACTGACATGAATACCGTTCACCCCAAGCAAGGCGAGCACAACTCCGAGGATCACGATCCAACTGATAATGAAATACCAAGGTCTGGTATAGGCTGACTTGCCCATTCGGTACAGGAAAGTTGACATACGTGAATATTTCTCCTTTGCATGTAGAAATAAAGTGAATGTACTGAACTAGAAGCCGTTTCGTAAGTAATCGAACATGGAGTCTAAATAGTGATTGAGCGTAACAGCCTCTGGGTTTTCTGCGGCTGATTGACCTGGTAGCAGCACGTCTAGACTGCCGTCAAGCAATGGCAGCACGGCCCCATAAACAGCACCGACGAGTAAGTGGGTGTACCCTTCGGGATAACGTCCATGGGATAACTCGCTTAATGTCTCTTGAGCGGATATTTGCAAACGACGAAGTCCGCTGAGGATGTATGGCTCTAGTGACGGGTAATGTTTTGAGAGAGATACCAGCTGTTGCAATTTCAGGAAATGCTCTGCTGTTAGCTGCATCTTCATCAAATGGTACAAGATATCAAGTGGAGAAATGTCTTCGTTTAAGCCATCGATCCAACCCTTGACTTCATCTGCTCCATTAAAGATGACAGCCGCCGATGCTACCGCTTCTTCCTTGCAGGAGTAGTGGTTCGCGAACGTTCTTCTGGAGTAACCAGCGAGCTGTACGACATCTTCAACGACGAAGCCGTCCATCCCTTTTTCCAGAGCGAGTGCGAACGCTGCATCGGCAAGCGCATTTGCAGTTGCTTCCCTTTTGATATCACGTAGGCTTTGTTTGTTCATCATCTAACGCTTAAGCGTTCACCTCTTTTCAGATAGACTGATAGCTGCTAAAAAAATAATTTATATCTATATTATTGCCCAATGGGCAATGATGCACAATGAGCAAGTTGTTACGGATTTGTGGCGATAATCGGTCCCTTACGATGCGAGGTTAAAGAGGATCATGTTTACGCCGAAGGCTATCAAGTACCATGAGATAAAAAATCAAAAAAATCTGGAGCAGCAGTCGTCAAAGTTGTGAGGGTGGCTTCTAATCATGTAATATAGTTAGCAGGCTTATAGTCTAAGCTTATCAATATGGAGAAGGAGCGTTCGATAAATGCTTAAGATTTTGAAATATTTCAATCCCAAAAATGTTTGGTTTATCCTCGTCAGCACTGCGTTTATCGTGTTCCAAGTATGGCTAGACCTCAAGCTTCCCGACTATTTGGCAGAAATCACAAAGCTGGTGCAGACGGAAGGAAGTTCATTAAGCGAGGTTTGGGAGCCTGGCGCTTATATGATGCTGTGTGCCATTGGAAGCTTAATCGCATCCTTCATCGTCGTCTATTTGGTCGCGCAGAGTGCCGCGTCGCTCGCCAAGAGGCTTAGAAGCCTTCTCTTCGACAAGGTTGAATCGTTCTCGATGGCTGAGATGAATCAATTCTCGACGGCGAGCCTCATAACTCGCTCTACGAACGATATTACGCAAGTACAGACGATTGTGGCGATGGGGCTGCAGGTCATGATTAAGGCGCCTATTCTAGCAGGCTGGGCGATTGTGAAGATTTCCGGCAAGAGTTGGCAGTGGTCGCTTTCGTCCGGTGTTTCGGTTGCTCTGCTTCTTCTCATGATCGCGATCGTTATTTTGTTCGCCATGCCGAAGTTCAGACTGATTCAAGGACTAACGGATCAATTGAACCGGGTAACGAGGGAAGGGTTGAATGGTCTGCGAGTCATTCGTGCCTATAATGCGGGACCGAGCCAAGAAGCGAAGTTCGATCGCGCGAATCAGGAGTTAACTGATGCGAATCTGTACACAAGCCGATTAATGGCATTAATGATGCCGGTTATGAGTCTTATCATGAGTGGATTAAGCTTAGCGATCTATTGGATCGGCGCCTATCTGATCAATGGGGCGGATGCAGCGGCTCGGCTCGGCTTGTTCAGTGATATGGTCATCTTTTCTTCCTATGCAATGCAGATCGTCTTGGCTTTTATGATGATGTCGATGGTTTTCTTCATGCTGCCGCGGGCGTCGGTCTCTGCCAAGCGCGTAATGGAGGTGTTAAATACGGAACCGAGCATCATGGATGGAAGCTCAAAATCGACTTATGCTGCGAAAGCAGGAGAGATTGAATTCAGAAATGTCAGCTTCAAGTATGCGGATTCGGATGAATATGTTCTTAGGGACATCAGCTTTGTTGCGCGCAGGGGTGAGACGGTTGCGTTTATCGGCTCGACTGGCAGCGGCAAGAGTACTTTGATGAACTTAATTCCGAGATTTTACGATGTGTCGTACGGAGAGGTGCTTGTCGGGGGCCTGAACGTGAAGGAGTATGCTCTGCGGGATCTGCATAACAAGCTTGGTTACGTTCCTCAGAAAGCTGTATTGTTTAGTGGAACCGTGACATCCAACGTCGCCTATGGTGATAACGGCAGAGTAGCGGGGTCAGCGGACGATGTGAAGAAAGCGGTAGCGATCGCTAAGGGTCAAGAGTTTGTCGAGAAGCTGGAAGGTGAGTACGAGGCCAATATCTCTCAAGGCGGATCGAATTTGTCTGGTGGACAGAAGCAGAGATTATCCATCGCGAGAGCTCTATACCGTAAGCCTGACATCTACATATTCGACGATTCATTCTCTGCGCTTGATTACAAGACAGACCGTCAGCTGCGTTCCATGCTGAAGCAAGAAACATCCGGCGCTACCAACCTGATTGTGGGGCAGAGAATCGGAACGATCAAGGATGCCGATCTCATACTCGTTCTCGACGAAGGGAAGATCGTAGGAAGAGGCACGCATCAAGAGCTGCTTCAGACCTGCGAGGTATATCGTCAGATCGCAAACTCTCAGTTATCGAAGGAGGAGCTTGAAATTGGCTAAACAACAGGTCGCAACCAAACAAAGCATAGATTTCAAAGGCACAATGGGTAAACTCGTTGCTTATTGCAGGCCTTATGTTCCTCTTATTGCTATAGCCCTGCTGCTGTCAGTCGTGGGCACGATATTTACGATTATCGGGCCAAGCAAGTTGGAAGACATGACGGATCACATTACCGTGGGGTTAATGGGCGAAATCGACATGGATGCGGTTAGCAAAATCGGAATACTGCTTGCCGTCCTATACGGATTAAGCGTCATCTTCTCATTCTTCCAAGGTTATATTATGGCTACAGTCACGCAAAAGGTAACGAGAAGCATGCGTACGCGCATCTCGAAGAAAATCAACAAGCTTCCGTTGAAATATTTCGATTCCACTAGTAACGGTGATGTTCTGAGCCGTGTCACGAACGACATCGATACGATCGGACAAACGATGAATCAGAGCGTAGGGATGCTTGTAACTTCAGTCACGATGCTGGTCGGCTCCTTGGTTATGATGTTCGTCACGAACGTATGGATGACGTTGACAGCGATCATTTCAACGTTTCTAGGATTTGCATTCATGACCGTGATGATCAAAAAATCGCAAACGCATTTCGTTCATCAGCAAGCAAACCTAGGTGCGATGAATGGCCATGTCGAGGAAATATACTCGGGCTACGATGTCGTTAAGGTCTACAATGGAGAGCGGAAGGCGAAGGAAACCTTTAACGAAATTAACGATAAATTATACGAAAGCTCATGGAAGTCGCAATTTTTATCCGGCTTGACGATGCCGCTCATGATGTTTGTCGGTAACTTCGGCTATGTGGCAGTCTGTATTGTCGGCGGAGCATTAGCGATGGATGGTCAAATTTCGTTTGGTGTTATCGTCGCTTTCATGCTCTATGTCCGGCTATTCACGCAGCCTCTAGGACAAATCGCGCAGGCAGCGACAAGTCTGCAATCGACTGCAGCCGCAGCCGCACGCGTTTTTGAATTTTTGGAAGAGAAAGAGCTCGAGAACGAGAACCATAAAACGAAGATGCTAAAAGACGTTAAAGGGCAAGTAGAGTTCCGAAACGTTTCCTTTGGATATGATCCGAATAAGCTCATCATTAACGATTTCTCGGCTCGTGCTTTGCCCGGTCAGAAGATCGCCATCGTTGGACCGACGGGTGCGGGGAAGTCGACGATTGTCAATTTGCTGATGCGATTCTATGAGCTGAACGGCGGAGAGATTGTCATCGACGGCGTTCCGATACAGGAGCTCAAAAGGGAAAACGTACATGAGCAATTTTGCATGGTGCTTCAGGATACATGGTTGTTCGAGGGGACGATTAAAGAAAATATCATCTTCAACAAGCAAGGCGTTACCGATGCCGATGTGTTGAATGTCTGCAAGGCCGTAGGCATTGACCATTTTATCCGGACCTTGACACATGGCTACGACACTGTATTAAACGAGCAAGTGAATCTTTCCGCGGGGCAGAAGCAGCTGATTACAATTGCGAGAGCGCTCATTGCAAACGCACCGCTGCTCATCCTCGACGAGGCGACGAGCTCCGTCGATACGAGAACGGAGCTTCTCATTCAGGAAGCGATGGACCGGCTGATGGCGGGACGAACCTCTTTTGTTATCGCGCATAGGCTGTCTACGATTAAGAATGCCGATATAATCCTCGTCATGAAGGACGGCGATATTATCGAGAGTGGCAATCATCAAGAGCTGCTTGCGGCGAAGGGCTTCTATGCCGAATTGTACAATAGTCAGTTCGAGACTGCGGAAGCGGTTGTGTAACGGGACGTATACTTCATTTCGATGATCTAAAAAATAATAAATAAAAAAACAATTTCCTGTTCGTTCAGGAAATTGTTTTTTTATTTTCAGTGTAGTTTTTTTCATCTGAATGACCGCCATTTGCTCGGAGATTGCCCGTACTTTCGCTTAAACAGCTTGGAAAAGTGAAACTCATCATAAAATTGAAGATGTGACGCTATTTCCTTCACAGTCAAACTTGTCGTCTCCAGCGATACTTTGGCCGATTCTAGCTTTAGATTAAGGATGTATTCGCTGGGAGATTGATCGGTTAAAGCGCGGAAGCGGGAGAAAAAAGCTGTCCGCGACAAGCCGCTTCGTTCGATGAGTTCTTCAACCCGAATATCCTTGTCCATGTTTCGATGGATATAGATTAAAATGTTGTCTAGCTCTTTATGACGCGAGGTCGGTGAAGAACCGTGCTCTTTAGCAAAGAGAAGAAGTAATTGTTGCAAGATGATATTGGCCGAATAGGCGTAGCCGAAGGTCTCTGCAATCAAGGTGTCAATCAAACGCTCGCAAAGCAGAACCGCCTCCGCAACTTTCCCTGATATCTCGACCTTGCTTACAGGCAGTTGAAGATTTCGAATGGCATCCAGTGAACTGAAATCAAGATAATAAAATTTCCAGTTATTATCATGACATTTATATTCGGTCGCAATAGCCTCTTGAACGAAAAAGAAGGAGCCTTCCTGTAACTCATAGCGATTATTCCCTTGGGTTAAAATCCCTTTACCTTCATACGTAATAAAAAGTCCGGGTACAACGAATCCTTCTTTGTTCGTATTGTTATAAGCGTCGTTCGCTTGCACTTTCCAAATCGAAATAAATTGTGGGAAAGTGATAGGGGCGTTCCCCAGTACATAAGGAATATTCATATAGGACATATCGACCCATCCTCTTGGAATTGTTCTAGTATACATTTTTTTGCAGTGATATTATTGAAATAACCATATATTTTGTACAATTATACATGAATAATATACTTAAATCCATGGATGAGCACATGAAATTCCTCTACACTTAGAACAAATGCCAAGAGCAGAGGAGTGTTGTTGAAATGAAGGTCAAAGTTGGAAGCCGCGAATTAGTAATGGATGGTGAGCAGCTCACAGAGCTCAGAAGCTCAAATGATATTTTGCATGATGTTCAGGCTTTGCGTGATCGGATGGAGGAAGACGGGTATTTACTCATTCGAGGGTTTCATGACCGTGACAAGGTGCTGCAGGCCCGAACAGGTATTTTGGAAAAAATGGACCGGATGGGGAAGCTAGATCGCGATACACAGCTAGAAGAGGGCGTTATGGCTGACGGCAGCAAAACGATTTTCTTTGGAGGTACGAACGAGGATCTTCCTGCGCTGCTAAATGTTTTAAATGGGGAGCACATCATGAGTTTTTTCGATGCATTCCTCAGGGAGCAGTCACTGACGTATCATTATAAGTGGCTTCGTGCGGTAGGCAAGGGAGATTTTACTGGTGCGCACTACGATATTGTTTATATGGGCAGAGGTACCCCGAATGTCTATACGGTTTGGTCTCCTCTAGGAGATGTTTCATATGAGATGGGGGGGCTGGCGATTTGTCTGGGCTCGCACCGATTCGAATCGTTGAAGCAATCTTATGGTTCCAAAGATTCGGACCGTGACGGTCTCGGACATTATACGGATGATCCGCTCGTTATAACGGAGAAGTTCGGCGGTCAGTGGGCGACAACCGAATATCAGGCAGGAGATGTTCTTATCTTCGGCATGTTTCTGATGCATTGCTCACTTGAGAATACAACCAACCAATACCGGCTAAGTGTGGATGCAAGATACCAGTCGGCTAACGAGAAGGTTGACGAAAGATGGAGCGGCAAAAAGCCGAAGGGTCATTTTAAATAACGGAAATCCTCAATTTCATTGAATATGTAGATAGACAAGCATGGTGAGCCCTGATTATTTTCAGGTTTTTTTTAATTGTGATCAAATCGCGGTGTAAATGGATAAGAATAAGCTCATCCCAAATTTGTGTAACATTTTTTACAGATTAACCGTCTAAGAATAGGTAAGCAAGATTCTTTCCAAGAAACACACATTCAGACACAAATTGGAGGAAATACAAATGAAAAAAATGTTCAAGTTATTAGCAACAACATCAATTCTAGCAATGACAGTTGTTCCGATGGCAGCAAACGCAAAGGACGTTCCTCCCCCAACGATTCATAATGGACAAGGTTTAATTCAAAACGAAGCGAAAGTTGCCCCTGCTACATTAGGTCAAATAACTGATTTTGTGAACGATCGTTCAGGTAAATTCATTACAGTAAAAGGTCGAGGTCTTGCTATATCAGATCAAAGCGAGATCATTCTATCCATTACCAAAGATACTAAAATTATTGATTCCAAAGGAAAAAGAGTGGCATTAAAAACGATCATTGATGAGAAAAGGGTCGTAAAAGCATTTTATGGAGGAAAGATAACGCGGAGCCTTCCTGCACAAGGAACAGCATTGACGCTCGTTGTTCAAGATAAAAGCTTTAGTGGAATTGATGGCACGGTATCCGAAGTGGGTGAAAACAGCATTGTTGTAAAAGGGACAGGCCTCTACTCATCCATTGAAGAAACGGTTATTTTGCGATTTGCGGATAAAGCTCAAATCATTGACCAAAACGGTAAGTTTATTGATGCAAGCAAGATCCAAGCAGGAATGAGCGTCAAAGCGTTCTACGGCCCTGCAGTTACAATGAGCATTCCGCCTCAATCGACAACGAACTATATTTTGGTAAATACGACTATTGAAGAAGAAGCTCACAAAGATCTTCCAGGTACAGACGGTATTGTTACGAACGTAACAGACAATCGTATTACCGTGATTGGAAACCCAATGGAAAAAGGCGGGACGGATTATGTCATCCTAACCGTGGACGAGAAGACTCAAATCGTTGACCAAGAAGGCAACCCATTAACGAAAGACGCTTTGAAAAGTGATGTGCGCGTCGATACTTACTATAGTGAAGTAATGACAATGATCTACCCAGCTCAAACGCATGCAGAGAAAATTGTGGTGAAAGAAACGGAAACGAACAAAGTTGAAGGCACAATCATTGACTCAGATCGTACAGGAAAAGGTCAAGTCTATGTTAATACGGGGTCTGACAAATCCACAGATAACGATATCATTTTGAACATAACGGATAAGACCAAAGTAATTTCCTATCTGCCTCATGATGCTGAGGTGAAGACAGGCAAGAAAATTATAGCATATCACTCCCCTATCATGACGAGATCATTGCCAGGTATCACGAATGCAGAAATTGTAATCGTGTATGCTGACGATAGTCCAGTAGATTCTAAATAACAACACCGGACCCAGTCGATTTCTCACGAGATCAATAAAAAAAAGACCGATTACGATATCGGTCAATGAGAAATTTTGTTTAGACGAAAAATGAATTAGCTGCTCTATGGATGATACTTCCGTCAGACATACGAACTGAATCATCGTTATATCCTACAATTGTAGAGGCTGGTCGAATCTGCATACCATTTTGCATTGCTTTGATTATAGCTTTTTGAGTAATAGCTACTTCAAAATCTTTGTTCGTAATTAGTCTTTGGCCTTCTTGAAGTTTAATTTTCGCTTGCATTTAAACATTCCTCCACGATTCTTTTTTATGCTAAGGTCAAATAATACACTAATTACCTCATACAAAGCAATGGAATCGAGTGCAAATGAACAAAATTTTATTCTAATTCAAATCAAATTGTGCTTATAATGACATGAGTACGAACCACCCTTTTGGGTGGTTTTTTTTATAATGCAGATGTCGCATGTAGAGAGGAAGATTTGAGTGTATAGACTATTAATAGTAGATGATGAACCCATTATTGTAGAGAGCATGCTCGATCTGTTCGAGCGTAAATCCGAGTTGGAGTTAGAAGTATTCGGTGTATGCGCTTCGGCTGAAGCTTTGAACATGCTGGAGAAGACAAAAATAGATATCGTTCTTACTGATATCCGAATGCCAGGTTTGAACGGCATCGAGCTGCATCGCGAAATAATCGAACGTTGGCCATGGTGTAAGGTCATTTTCCTTTCCGGTCATGACGAATTCGAATTTATTCAGAAGGCAATGCGTAATGGAGGCGTCGATTATCTCTTAAAAATGGAAGGAACGGATGCGATTCTCCGAGCCATTCAAAAAGCGACGCAATCGTTGACAGATGCGATCGAGGTTGAAAATCTAATTGAAAGGTCGAAGAAGCAGACGCAGGCGATTCAACCGTTCCTGCAAAAGGAACTGTTGTGGAGACTTGTCCATTCCGACACTTACTCGCTTCGTTCAATTGGGGAGCAGTTCCGAGATCTGAATATTCCTTTGAATGCCGAAGATCCAGCTTTTATGCTCATCGGCCGTATTGACGATTGGCGTGAAGGTACAAGCGCCTTCGATAAATCGCTGTATTCGTTTGCAATACAAAATATTGCGGAAGAGTATATGTCTGCTTCAATCCGTCAAGTATCCTTTGAATTCGAAGAGAAGACGAAAATTGCTTGGTTGATTCAACCGAAACAAGACGGATTCTTCAAAAGCAGAGTGATGGAGTCGAGAGAGCGAGCTTTGGCGTTTGTCAAAGGCGTAGCGGAAATGATCCAGCACGCGTGCAAGAAGCTGCTCAATATAAAACTATCGTTTGCCGTGGGTACGACATACCGGGAATGGAAAGAGTTGTCTGATCAGTTTGAGCATTTGCGTTTGTTGATGAATCGCGGGCTGGGACTGGGACAAGAATTGCTGCTGCTTGAACAGCAATCACATGAACTTGCCGTGGATTTGGATGTAATAGAGCTGCGCAAACAAATGAAAAAAATGACACTGATGCAAACGCTTTTGGAAAACGGTCAACAGGCACATTTTACAGTCGAATATTCTTTGTTGATGAAGCTCGCAGCATCCGCTGCGGGAAAATCAGATAGTACCAGAACTGAAATATACTTTACGCTCGTTTCTATGTTCTTATCCTACGTGAATCGCTGGAAGGTTCATGAGGAAATCGGCGATGACATTAATCTCGGCATGATGACTTTGATGGATTACACAAACAATTGGCTTGAAGTGACCGAATACTTCGGCAAATTGGCTGAAGTGATTTTTGAGCAGAAATCATCGGGTCAAGGAAATCAAGAGATGGATGTTGTGAGTCAAGTTCAGCGCTATATTCGGCACAATGTGGCTGGTGATCTTAGTTTGAATCGAATTGCCGAGGTGGTAGGTCATAATCCGTCTTATTTATCAAGGTTATATAAACGCATAACGGGTGAAGGACTATCCGATTTTATTACGGCGGTGAAAATAACGAAGACGAAGGAGCTGCTGATGGAAAATAGGTTGAAAATCAACGAAATATCCAAAGCAGTCGGTTTCCTTTCGGAGCAATCATTTTACCGTTTTTTTCGCAAAGCGACGAATGCAACCCCGCAGGAATACCGGGATCAGATTGGAAGGTCAACAGATGATAGTCCAATGTAAACAACGGTGAATAGAAGGGGGACGACAAGCTTCATTATAATCAAGGTGCAAGATCGATAAGGAATGATTTTGAAGGGGGAACGGATAATGGCAAAGAAGAAATGGAAGACTGCAACGTCGGCATGCGTTCTGGCATTGGCACTTGCGACAAGCGCCTGCTCGAATGGTAACAAAAATGAGGAGCAGTCGCCAGAGCCAGCGGGAAATGCCGCTACGAAATCGACGGCAGATGGTCCGTTGGTTAAATACGAGCCTCCTATCGAAGTTCACGCCATACGGGGAAGTATGCCGGACGACCGTTTCAAGAACGGGGATACGATGGAGAACAACGTATGGACCAAAGAGTACGAAAGTGCACTCGGTATTAATCTAGTTTACGATTGGCTGGCTGATGCCAACGGCGGAGATGAAAGCGCACTCAATAAAAAACTGAACGTGGCCATCGCCTCTGACGATCTTCCCGACGTATTTGGAGTCAGTATGAAGCAGTTGAGTCAGCTGGTCGAAGCGGGTCAGGTTCAAGATATGACGGAAGTATTCGAGCAGTACGCTACCCCGGAGCTGAAAGAATTAGCGAACCAGGATGGCGGGCTTGCCTTGAAATCAGCTACGATAAATGGAAAATTGATGGCTATTCCGAAATTCGGCGGCAATATTGAAGGCGCTGATGTTGTATGGATTCGTACCGACTGGTTGGAGAAGCTGAATCTGACTGCACCGAAAACGATGGACGATTTGATGAAAATATCCGAAGCATTCGTGACGCAAGATCCCGATGGCAACGGTAAAGCCGATACATTCGGTCTTGCTCTGTCGAAAGATCTATACGGCGGCTTCGCCAACTTGACTGGTTACTTCAACGGGTACCATGCCTATCCGAATATATGGGTAAAGAATGCTTCCGGTGAAATCGTCTACGGTAACGTTCAGCCCGAGATGAAGGCGGCTTTGGCAAAGCTTCAGGAAATGTACAAATCCGGACAATTGGATCGTGAATTCGCAGTCAAGGACGGCAGCAAAGTGATAGAGTCGATATCTCAGAACAAAGTAGGCATCCAATTCGGCGCGAACTGGAACTCCTATTATCCGCTGAATGATGCAAAAAAACAAAACCCAGGAATGGATTGGAAGCCTTATCCAATCGTCTCAATCGATGATCAACCAGCTAAGCCGGGTCTGGGATTTGCTATCTACGAATATTATGTGGCTGCCAAAGGATTTGAGCACCCTGAGGTTATCGTAAAAATGCTAAATCTTCAGCACGAGCGGTTTTATGGTAAAACAGCGGATTGGGTCAAATATTCGGTAGCTAAAGACGGTACAGAAATTTTCCAATATCCTTTATTCCAAGTATTTCCTCCAAACAAAAACATTCCGGACAATTTCGAAGCGATCAAAGAAGCGTTTAAGACGAACGATGCTACCAAGCTGAATCAGGAGCAGAAGGATAACTACGATAAAATAGCAGCTTTTATGAAAGGTGACGACACAAGCTGGGCGGTAGATCGTCAGACGGGTCCAGAAGGTTCAGCTTTTGAAGCGCTTGCAGGTTATAAGGACAATGCGATGACCACCGAGTTCCTTGGCGCCAGCACACCAACAATGGTAACCAAAAAGAGTACATTGGACAAAATGGAGCGGGAATTGTTTACAAAAATCATTATGGGATCGGCTTCGATCGACGAGTTCGACAAGTTCGTTGAGGATTGGAAGAGGCTCGGAGGCAACGAGATAACCAAAGAAGTCAACGAATGGTATGCTGCTCAATAGAAACAGCAGGCAAAGGAAGCGGATGGCAGCTTCATTCGTTTCCTTTGGTCGTTAGAACAACGGAAAGAGGTATCTGCATATGCGAAGCAAGTGGATGAGGGAATTACCTCTGCATTTTTTGGTGCTGCCGAGTCTTGTGCTCATTATTATTTACAGCTATATCCCCATGTTTGGCATCGTTATTGCGTTCCAAAAATTTTCACCGGCCAGAGGTTTTTTCGGTTCCCCTTGGATTGGGCTGGATAACTTTCAATATGTATTCGAACTTCCAGATACGATGCAGGTTATATGGAATACGGTTTTGATTGCTAGTATGAAAATTATAGCTGGACTTATTGTGCCGGTAGTGATTGCATTGCTGCTTAATGAAATCCGAATCGCTTTTTTCAAGCGCGGTATCCAAACACTGATTTACTTGCCGCATTTCCTTTCGTGGATCATTCTGGGGGGAATTCTGATCGATATCTTGTCTCCCAGCACAGGGATTATCAATCAATTGCTCATCTTCATCGGCATCGATCCTATCTTTTTCTTAGGCGATAATAGATGGTTCCGATACGTTTTGGTTCTGTCTGACGTCTGGAAGGAATTCGGATTCAGTACCATCGTGTATTTGGCCGCATTAACCAATGTGAGTCCGATGCTGTATGAAGCGGCTGTCATCGATGGGGCAACCCGCTGGAAACAAACTTTGTATATTACTCTTCCTGGCATGCTGCCAATTATCATCTTAATGACGACATTGAGTTTGGGTAATGTGCTAAACGCCGGCTTCGAGCAAGTGTTTACACTTTATAATTCGACCGTATATGAATCCGGCGATATACTCGATACTCTTGTTTACCGAATCGGTGTCGTTGATGCCCAATATAGCGTGGCTACAGCGGTCGGATTGTTTAAATCGGTGGTGTCATTGTTGTTTATTTCTATCTCATATTTCCTTGCCTATCGCGTAGCCGGTTACCGGATTTTTTAAGAAAGGAGGAATTCCTATGTTTCTACGACCGTCAATGAATTACCGGGTGTTCAGTTGGTTCAATCACTTTTTTCTGATTGGTTTGGCACTGTTGTGCCTTGCACCGATGGTGCATGTTCTAGCGATTTCATTTAGCACGAGCAGTGCGGCGACAGCAGGTTTGGTCAAGCTTTGGCCGGTTGAATTTACGTTAAGCTCATACAAGTTTATTTTGGAGAGCAAGCAGTTTTTATCTTCGTTCGTCATATCCATTCAGCGGCTTGTTCTAGGCGTATCCATCAGTATGCTGTTGTCAATAACTCTAGCTTATCCTCTTTCCAAAGAGACTAAAGATTTCCGTTTTCGGACGATTTATGCTTGGATTTTCGTATTTACGATTTTATTTAACGGTGGTTTGATTCCTTGGTACATGACGATTCGAATGACCGGATTGATTGATACGATTTGGGCGTTAGTGTTGCCAGGCGCCGTGCAGGTGTTTAATGCGATCCTATTGTTGAATTTCTTTCGCGGCTTACCGAAGGAGCTGGAGGAATCCTCGTTCATTGACGGTGCGTCGCACTGGACCACTCTGTGGCGAATTTATTTGCCAATCTCCTTGCCCGCGCTGGCGACGATTACATTATTTTCGTTTGTCAGTCAATGGAATGCTTGGTTTGATGGCTTGATGCTGATGAATTCTCCTGCTAACTATCCATTATCCACCTATTTGCAGACGATTATCATTCAACCGGACATGTCCAAAATCAGTGTGCTTCAGGCGAAAAATCTGAGCGAAATCTCTGATCGAACGACTAAAGCTGCGCAAATTATCGTTGGATCTCTTCCCATCCTCATCGTGTATCCGTTCTTACAAAGATATTTCGTCAAAGGACTTGTAATCGGAAGCGTAAAGGAGTAGGGATTAGAAAAAATGGAAGTAAATATCAAATGGTTGTCCGAAATGTGCAAAATTTAGACTTTATCTTTCAAAGACTTAAAGCGATTACATTTGTAAAATGAAATCATCATACTAGTGTATGTGAGATCTGTTCGTCCGTCGTATCAGACCCATTTGTCTTTAGGAATCACAAGAAGCTAATTAACAAATAGGAGGAAAGATCAATGAAGAAGAGAAAAAAAGCACTTATAACAACAGCAGTGATATCGCTTTTGACGTTCCCCAATTATGCACTTGCAGGAGACTCCATGCCGCCCACAGGTAATGCGGTCTTTGGTAAGAATCAACCGATGACCCATGGATATCGCGCTGTCGATATTGAGCAATGGTCCCCAGCGACAGATCCGAATGCGGAGCGATTAAGAGCTTTTGTACCCATGCAACAGAGAAATCAGGCGTTTGCTGCGACCCAAGCGAATCCTAAGCTGAGCCCAGAGACAGAGTTATTTAACCTAGTTGGGGATTATGACATCTATTTCCTTGGCGCAACGCCTTATAATAACGAGTATTCAAACTATTTATTTAACTTCTGGCAATATACAGACTATTATGGCGGTTGGCATGGTACAGCAACGGAGGATGTACCTTCAAGCTTATACGATCCTGCTGAATCTTGGGAAAAACGAGCATTTGAGTTCGGCATCGTAGACCTGCCTAACCCAGCTTATACTAATGCTGCACACAAGAATGGCGTGAAATCAGTAGGTTGTATCTTTATCCCGCGCACAGGGCAGCCGTATGATCTGTTGCTCAAGCAAAGGGAAGACGGAACTTTCCCGGTAGCGGAGAAGCTAATTGAGATGAAGGAATACTTTGGCTTCGATGGCTATTTCATTAACCAAGAAACGTCTATTAGTCCGAAGTATATTGAGAGGTATAAGGCATTTACGAAAACTTTGGTCGATGCCGGGGTATACACGCAGTGGTATGACACGATAGATGATGTGAATGGGAGGCTCACCTATCAGCCTTCACTTATTCCATCCCACAGCTCTTTCGTTCGAGATGATGCGATGGGAGGATTGATTAACAACTCCATCTTTATGAACTATAACTGGAACTCTCGCGATGGTTGGAATAACGGAGATAGCACGAATCAAACCTATATTAAGAAAACCGTCGAAGAAGCGAAGAGAAGAGGAATAGATCCGTTAAAAACAGTCTTCTCAGGTGTCGAGGCAGGTATGGGGAGATACGGAGGAACTCACAACTCCACTCGCAATATGGATGTCATTCTAGATACGGAGACAGGGAACCCGCTAACAGCGATTGCGACATTAGGAGGCAATTTTGTTCAAACTGGCCTGGATGAGGACTTGGGTGATCCGAGCAAGAACCTTCGAGGAGATGACGATCATCAGTGGATGATCGCAGAACGTGAGCGCATGTGGTATACCGGCGTTAAGATTGATCCGACGAATACGGAGGAGCAGAAGGGATATGCAAGGCCAGATGTTGGCGTGAAGGACGCTTCAGAATGGACAGGCATTTCAAAATACATCGCGGAGCGCTCGGTCATCGATGAAAGCACCTTTGTGACGAACTTTAATACAGGACATGGCATGAAGTACTATATGGACGGTAAAGTGTCGAAGGACGAAGAGTGGTCGAACATTAACTTACAGGATATTCTTCCGACATGGCAATGGTGGATGGAAACCGAAGGAACCAAGCTGCAAGCGGACTTTGATTATGGGGATGCCGTGGAGAACGGAGATAAATTTACTTATCAGCCAATTGGCGGTTACAAAGGCGGAAGTTCGCTTGTCGTGAATGGATCCTTGGATGCAAAAAATTTCTTGCGTCTTTATAAGACGAATCTGAACGTTAAGAACACGACGACAGCTTCGCTAACGTATAACAAAACATCGGAGAAAGATGGTTCTGAGATCCAGTTAGGGCTTATTTTCAAAGATGCGCCGGATCAAGTTGAATATATTTCCGTACCGAATAGCGGTAAGAAGACAAAAGGCTTTGTCACAGCTAAATTGAATCTAAAAGAGTATGCGAATCGTGAAATCGCTGCTCTAGGTGTTGCATTTGATCCGAATGGAAAAACTATCGATGGCTATCAAGTCAACATTGGGGAACTTAAACTTACAGATGGGAAAAACTACACGCCTAGCACGCCTAAGGGCTTTGCTGTCAAAGATCGATATCATACCAATGAAGTCGATGTCGTTTGGAATCGTAATGACTATAGTGAGGTGAAGCAATACAATCTCTATGCACAGCTGGATAATGGCAAAGAGGAATTTTTGGGCGGTGTTTATAGCGACAACTTCTATGTGAAAAACTTAGATGAAAATGCCGTGGCTCTTAAACTGACTGCTGTTGGTGCCGATCAAAGTGAGAGCAAACCAGCTATTATCAAACTGAAAAGCAAAAATAATATTTCAGAAGTGTCCGTCAATGAAGCTGCCGAAGGATTCGATATTAGCTGGGGCAAGGAGAACAGCGGCAGCAAAGTTCGATTCGACCTCAGCTTTACTGATGGCAGAAAAGATACTTACACGGAGACTGTAGATATTAAACTTGCTTCAGCGAAATTTGAAGTACCGGTGAAAGATGATGATCGTTATCTGTTGAGAATATCCACATTGGATAAGAAAGAGAATGTCATAGATACCGTCAGTTATGCTGGGAAAATGAAAGATATGTATTCCGAATCGTTTGATGGCAGCTACTATATCAATAGCAATAAGCTTGGGATCGATGTACCTTCATCGAAAGACTGGTGGCATATGTACATTACCGTTAATGGTGTAGCAGTTAAACCAACGAAAAAGTATAACGGTGTAACAACCGATTATTTCATTCGGGGTTATCATGATTTGAATGGATTGGCTATTCCGGCAGTGGGATCTGTCATCGGTATTGTACTGGAAGACTACATGGGGAACATGTCCGAAGTCAAGAATATTACTGTAACAAAAGTTACCGAATAAATTGGTAAAGCTCACCCATACATTTCTGGAAAACCTGACCCTTGCGGTCGGGTTTTTCCAATGTTGGAATGCTTCTTAGGTTTCAACAAATACATCATGGATATCGACGTAAGCGCTCGGCAGGAGGAAACGAAATGTGGTTTCAAAAGATTAGGTTTACGGTGTTTCCGAAGCTGCTTTTGGGCTTCTTGATCGCAATTATGCCTGTATACATGCTGGGCATTTATTTGAATAAGCAGGTGGCAAGCAGTTTGCAGGATCAGATTCTGCAATCGATGCAAACCAACGTGAAATTTTATTTGTCTACATTGACGAACGAAATCGTTAATATCGAAAATTTCAAACGTTCCTTACTGGTGGACGAGGATCTTATGGCTTTAAGTACGATAGCCCCGGCCTTAACGGAAAACGAGCTGCGCGAAACGATTTTGCGGCTGGAGAGAAAGATGGCTCTTCTGCAGGACTCCAGCTCTTACATAGAGAGTGCGACTCTTCACATCCCGCTAATCAACAAGCGAATCCAAACAGGAAGCTACCTCGAGGGTGTCTCCATCAAAGAATTGGAAGCGATTCGCTACAAAATGCAGCGGCAATTATCTCCGTTATTATGGCATGACGATAAACTGCTGATGGGATCTTATTATCCGGAAAGCTCGTTCACAGACAGGGCTCCCGTCTTCTTGCTCGAGATCGAGTTCAATCAGCGGATGATTATAGAGGATTTGGACAGCATGTCCGATCAAGGAGGAGCTTACCTTTATTTCAAGCGAGAGAACCGCGTCATTACCAACCACGAAGTGTCGGCGATGTCCGATGAAATCGAAACATTATTATCACGGCAGACAGGCGGCGAAGTCCAAAGCATCATATTCGAGAGTCAAGGGAAGAGATACTTGGTTTCGCTCCAGCAATCGTCAGGATACGATTTTTCGCTCGGTATATATACGCCAGAAGACGTCATTATGCGCGACTTCGACAAATATAATACTTTGTTTTGGATCTTGTTCGCGTTGTCGATCGTCGTAATGGCGCTGTTCTCATATTGGATATTCAAAGCGATTCGAAATCCCGTCCGCAACCTGTTGAAAGCCTTCCGCAAAGTGGAGCAAGGCCAGCTAGCTGTCCGGATCACACAGAACAGCAACGACGAATTCTCGGATCTGTCAGATCAGTTCAATAAAATGGTCTCTCAGCTGCAATCGCTGATCCAGGAAGTATACGAGCAACAAATCAGAAGTCAGCAGTCCGAGCTTAGACAGCTTCAGTCCCAGATCAATCCGCATTTCCTGTACAACAGCTTTTTTATTTTGCATCAGCTTATTGAATTCGAGGATTTGGACAATGCAAGAAAGTTCGTCCATTACCTTGGTAACTACTTTCAGTTTATTACGAGAGACGCCAAGTCAGAGCTGCCGCTAGGACAGGAGATGAAGCATGCGGATGCGTACTTGAATATCCAGTCGATGAGGTTTGGAAGCAGGATCAATGTTTATTCGGAACCGATTCCTACTCAATTGGAGATGATTCCGGTGCCGCGTCTCATCGTGCAGCCTATCATTGAAAATGCGTACCAGCATGGACTAGAGTCCAGAATATCCGAAGGTATTATTCGAATAACGAATGAATTGCGAGACAACTTCCTCTGTATTTACTTCGAGGATAATGGCGCCGCACTATCGGATGAGGAGCTGATACGTCTAAAGCTTATGCTTCAGGATGCCTCGGGACTTGAAACGACGGGAATCGTGAATGTTCACAGGCGACTACAGATCAAGTTCGGTCCGTCCGCCGGTCTTAACGTATTCCGAAGCGAGTTAGGCGGCTTGGGAGTCGCGATGAAAATACCCGTTAAGACAAAGGAGGAGCAATAATGTACCGATTATTAATCGTGGATGACGAACCGTTTATTTTGCAAGGGCTAATGGAGTTATGCAGCCGGTTGACGGAACCTGAATTGGAAGTCTATACGGCAGCGACGTCGCAGGATGCATTGATGTGGCTTGGAAGAATGAAAATAGACATCGTGTTGTCTGATATTCAGATGCCGGGTATGAACGGTCTGGAGCTTCAGAGCGAGATCGTGAAGCAATGGCCCAGGTGCAAAGTGATTTTCTTGACGGGTCACAGCGACTTTGCCTTTATTCAGCAAGCGACTCGACAAGGCAGCGTGGACTACATTCTAAAGACAGAAGGCAACGCAAAAATTGCAGAGTGTATAATCGCGGCAGCCAAACAGCTTGATCAGGAGCAATTAGTGGACATGCAGCTTATCGAAGCGAGCCAGCAAAGGAAGGTAGCGCTGCCTTATATTCAGAAGCAATATTTGAACGAACTGATACAAGGGGACGACAAGTCGCTTCTTTCGCTTCCTGACAAATTCGAAGATCTGCAGATTCCGCTGGATGACGACTGTCCTTGCTTGCTAATGATTGTGCGTATTGATGATTGGGGACAACGGGAAAGCTTGATGGATAGATCGCTGTTCCAATTTGCACTGGACAATATGACGAACGAATTATTATCCCCGCTCACGAAGGTAATCTCTATGAGCTATGACAAGAACAAGATGGTTTGGTTTATCCAACCTTCTGAAGCACTATGCGATTCAGAGGTTCTCAGAAGAACCTTCTTGTTCGTTCGTGAAATGTTGGAACAAATCCAGCTGATGTCACTTAATCTGCTGAAGCTGCCTCTATCTCTGGCGCTCGCGAACAGCTTCTCGGAATGGTGCGATATTCCGCACAAGTTCGAACGGCTTAATCTGCTCTTCCATAGCGGTCTTGGATTCGGAAATGAGCTGATCTTGCTGGAGCCTGAATCCCTGCCTGCAAGCAAAGACATTAACGTCGAGATGCGCCTGACATCAGTTCACTTTAACAAAATCGCCTATTTGAAGTCCTGCATGGAGAACGGACAGGAGGAAGCATCGGTCGAAACGCTGGAGGAGCTGCTGGCTTTCGCGTCACTGTCAGGAGCATTCCCAAGCGCCGTACAGATTGAACTATACTACTTGCTTGTTGCAGTGTTCCTTCCTCATGGCTTGCTGCATTCGAGTAATGATGCTCACACCGATCATGATTTGGGACGGTTTACACAGTTCGAAAGGTACCATTCCTGGCATCAAATTTGTGAAGAATTCACTTCATACGCCAAGAGTATTTTTGAATGGCAGCATGCTGGAATGGTTGTTCAGGAGCATGAGCTCATTCAGAAGATCCAGCATTATGTGGCGAGTCATTTGTCAGGGGATTTGTCGCTGCTCAGAATTGGTGAGGTGGTGGGGCACAATCCTTCCTATCTCTCGAGGTTGTACAAAAAATTGACAGGCAAAGGTTTGTCCGCTTATATCAACGAAATTAGGTTGGAGAAAGCGAAGCGTATGTTAGAACAAGATGGATGCAAAGTGCACGAGATTGCCTCTGAGCTCGGTTTTTTGTCTTCCCAATATTTCCATCGTTTTTTCAAAAAAGCGACGCATCTGACGCCGCAGGAATACCGCGAACTGAAGAGGGATTCAAACGTGTAAATAAAAGATACAAAAGTCACAAATGGAAACTAGTTAGCGTACATGCTTTACTTTTATAATGAAGCCGTAGCAAAGAAAACTAACTAGAAAAGGGTGTTCATGATGAAGGGAAAAGGTCATTTTAGTATCATTCTCGCCAACATCTTGGTGTGCTCTGTCGTGCTGGCAGGCTGCGGCAGCAGTAACGACGGCAACGAACAGAGTGGGAATGCAAATGCAAATTCTGGAAATAAGGCTGGAGATACCGTTATTGAGCCGTTAGGCAAATACGATCCTCCAATTGATGTAACGGCGGCGAAATTCATTACTCAAGACGTGGTGTATCCGGAAGGTCAATCGGAATCAAAAAACGCTTGGGAAGATCTCTATAAAGAAATGGGTATCAATCTGAAATACGATTGGATTGTGAAAGGCACTGATGCACAATATTTCCAGAAGCTGAACCTCTCCATCGCTTCAGGCGAAATACCAGATATCATGATGGTTAACTCCGCTCAATTGAAGCAATTGGTCGAATCGGATATGTTAGAGGATTTGACATCGGTTTATGAGAAATATGCAACTCCAGATGTGAAAAGAATCTTCGAGCAGGACAAGCAGGCTTTGCAATCCGTTACTTTCGACGGCAAGCAGTATGCGATTCCAAAGACGGAGCCGATGATCGGCGCGCAAACACCGTTGCTCTGGCTTCGTACAGACTGGTTGACGAAGCTGGGTCTTTCCGAGCCGAAGACGTGGGAAGAAGTATTGCAAATTTCTAATGCCTTCACGACCAAAGATCCTGACGGCAACGGCAAGGCAGATACATTCGGCTTCGCGCTAAGTAAAGAAATCATTAACGGATATCCTTCCCTTAACGGATTCCTTAATGCTTACGGCGCACATCCTCGGATCTGGAAAAAAGATGCATCTGGAAACTTGGTGTACGGAAGCATCCAACCGGAAGTCAAAACCGCTCTAGTTAAGCTAGCGGAAATGTACAAGAACGGCGAACTTGATAAGGAATTTGGTGTAAAGGACGGCTCGAAAGTTGCGGAATCTATAGTCAGCGATCGTATAGGGATGATGTTTGGACCAAGCTGGGCTTCGCAATGGCCGCTTCAAGATAACAAGAAGAAAAACGAAGCAGCAGAGTGGAGACCTTTCCCGATTCCTTCCATTGATGGCGGTAATGCAACCGTTCAAATGCCGTTTGGCGCATCGTTCTTTTTTGTAGTCAAGAAGGATATGAAGCATCCGGAAGTAGCTGTCAAGATGGCAAACCTCTTTATGGAGAAGCTGTACGGAGAAACTGCGGATTATTTAAAATACGGAGTAGACAGCAGCGGTATAACGGTTGCTAAATTCTCGATGGTGGATTTGTTCTCACCGGATAAGGATATTAACCGTTCGGTGAATGTAGCGGAAGCGATCAAGAGCGGGGATCCGTCCAAGCTGAACCCGGAAGAGAAATCGACTTACGATAAAATCAAGGCATTCGAAGGCGGAGACTTGAATTTCTATGGTGAAATGTACCAGAACGGTCCTGAAGGAGCGATGATGGTATTGAAGAAGCTGTCGGATGAAGGAAAAGTGATCACCGAAGGATACGGTGGTGCCCCTACGGATACGATGGGCGAGAAAAAAGCTACATTGGAAAAGATGGAGACTGAAATCTTCACGAAAATCATTTACGGCGCAGCCTCGATCGATCAATTTGATAAGTTCGTTGAGGATTGGAAAGCTCTCGGCGGCGATCAAATTACGCAAGAAGTTAATGAATGGAACGCTTCACAGAAATAATTCGGTATGAGGGGTAAGATGCTTGCTGCTTGCCCCTTTCCTTTATACAGACAAATAGAGATTCAAAATAAGGAAGTGGACATCTTGCACACAAAAAAGGGACTCAGGCAGCTTCCATTGCACTTGATGTTAATACCAGGGATCGTGATCGTACTGATCTATTGCTACTTTCCTATGGTCGGGGTATTGATGGCGTTCCAAAAGTATATTCCGTCAAAAGGTTTGTTCGATTCCAAATGGGTGGAGTTCAAAAATTTCGAATATTTATTTCAAATGCCCGATTTCGGGCAGGTTCTATGGAATACCGTATTTATCGCGGTTCTCAAGATGGTGTTCGGGCTACTTGTGCCCATTACGGTCGCGATTTTGTTAAATGAAGTTGGCAAAATGTATGTGAAGAGATGGGTTCAAACGTTGATTTACCTGCCTCACTTTTTATCATGGGTTATTCTGGGCGGCGTACTCATCGATATTTTGTCACCGTCCAACGGATTGCTGAATCAGTTTTTAGGCATCTTCTCAATTAAACCTATTTTTTTTCTAGGCGATAACGAATGGTTTCCGATAACCCTCATCGTTTCGGATATTTGGAAGGAGTTCGGATTCAGCACGATTGTTTACTTAGCGGCGCTGACGACGATTAATCCTAGTTTGTATGAAGCAGCGATGATCGACGGCGCGGGCAGATGGAAGCAAACATGGAGTATTACCCTTCCGGGTATGATGCCGGTTATCATTTTGATGGCGACATTAAGCTTAGGAAATGTATTAAATGCAGGGTTTGACCAAGTATTTAATTTATATAGTCCACTTGTTTACGAGAGTGGAGATATTCTGGATACGCTAATATATCGAATTGGGTTAATGGATATGCAGTACGGGGTAGCGACTGCACTAGGTTTGTTCAAATCAGTTATTTCTTTTGCGCTTGTATCTATCTCGTATTGGCTGGCATACAAAATTGCTGATTACCGCATCTTTTAAGGAAAGGAGAGAATTGATTTGGTAGAAGGAAAATCATTTGGACGCAGTTTATTTCTAATCCTCAATTACGTTTTTCTTATTGGGATCGCCTTAACTTGTTTAATTCCGCTTATTCATATTTTTGCCGTATCCCTAAGCTCAAATGTAGCGGCAAGCGCTGGGATCGTAAAGCTATGGCCTAAGGAAATGACTTTCAAAGCCTATGAATTTGTGTTGTCCAAGAGTGAGTTTCTTACTTCGTTATGGATTACAGTGAAGCGGGTTGTTCTGGGTACAAGCGTTAGTATGATTTTGACCATTCTCATTGCTTATCCGCTGTCCAAAAGCGGCAGGGAGCTGAAGTTCAGAACGGCTTACGCATGGTTCTTCGTCTTTACGATTTTGTTCAGCGGAGGATTGATTCCTTGGTATATGACGATTCGCGCTACCGGGCTGCTCGATTCCATATGGGCATTAGTTATTCCCGGTGCCGTTCCTGTATTTAATGTCATATTATTATTGAATTTTTTTAGAGGCTTGCCCAAAGAGCTGGAAGAGGCGGCATTTGTCGATGGCGCAACACACTGGACTACGCTATGGCGCATATTTGTGCCGTTGTCGATGCCTTCAATCGCCACGATCATGCTGTTCACGATCGTTATGCATTGGAATTCCTGGTTTGACGGACTTATCGTCATGAATTCGCAGCATAACTATCCGCTGTCGAGTTACCTGCAAACCATCATCGTTCAATCGAGCTTGACCAACATGTCCGCGGAGCAGCTGGCGAACTTAGCCACTGTGTCGGACAGAACTGTAAAAGCCGCGCAAATTTTCGTAGGCGCGCTGCCGATTCTAGCTTTTTATCCCTTCCTTCAGAAGTATTTCGTTAAGGGTATGGTTTTAGGCGGGGTAAAAGAATAATATAACAATTGAAGGAGAGATTGCTAATGGAGACTGGAACTAAATCTTGGACAATTTATGCAATTCATCACTCGCATACTGATGTGGGGTATACGGAGCGACAAGAGAAGATAAAGCAATATCATGTCGATTTTATTCGGCAGGCGCTCCATATCTTTCGTGAAATTCAGGCTGGACGCCGTCCGGAGTGGAATGGATTTAAATGGGTCTGCGAAACTTTTTGGCCGATTGAGGCGTTCCTCGATAAGGCTACTGAGCAGGAGAAGTCAGAGTTTGTTGAAGCGGTAAAGCGCGGAGATATCGGACTTTCAGGCACCTATCTCAATATGAGCGAGTTGATCGGCAAAGATCTGCTTGAAGCGATGATCGGCCGTGTCCGCGATTACGGTGAGTCGATCGGAGTGCCGGTGAAGTCTGCCATGACAGCCGATATTACAGGCTTTAGCTGGGGGTATGGTGAGGTGCTGTTGAATGCGGGCATTCAAAACATGATCACCTGCATTCATACTCATCATTCAATGTTTCCGCTTTGGCATAAGCAGCAGCCTTTCTGGTGGGAGATGCCAAATGGCGAAAGACTTCTGACATGGAACGGGGAGCATTACGTCTTCGGCAACGATTTGGGACTAATGCCAGGTATCGGAGGCTCTTACACGATTAAGGATGAATTTGATACGTCTAAGGGCATTACGTTTGAAATCGCGGAAGCGCGTATTCCGAGGTATTTGGAACGGTTGCATGCGGATGGATATCCGTTCCAATTCGCACCTGTCATGATGTCCGGGCTGCCGACAGACAACAGCTCTCCCAATGCACAGCTTATGGATTTCGTGAACCAATGGAACGACAAACATAGTGAAAAAATCAAAATTGTACCGTGTACGTTGGATCAATTTTTCGACGTGGTACGAAGTCATGCAGAGCAGCATCCCGACGATATTCCTGTATTCCGGGGCGATTGGCCAGACTGGTGGACAGATGGTGTAGGTTCAACGCCGAAGCATGTGCAAGTATTCCGAGAGGCGCAGCGTGTCTATCGGAAAGTGAAGCAGCTTGATCCAAACGGAGAGATCGTGACTTCTGAGGCGATGAAAGCGATGGAATATGAGCTGACGTTGTTCGCTGAGCATACTTGGGGCTACCATTCCTCTGTGACAGAGCCGTGGAATCCGTTCGTACAGGAACTGGGTGTCCGTAAAGAGGCGTTCGCTGCCAATGCGAGCACGCTCGCACATCGTGCATTGTATGACATCTTGGAGCATAAAGGGGATGCGCTTCTTGCCCCAGACCGGCCGATGCGCTTCAAGCTGCACAATTCTAATCCGTTCGTGCAAGAAGACGTTGCGCATCTGATTATGGAAGGTTGGCACTATGACCCGATTAAGGACGGATTCGAAGCCCGCGACGAAGGAAGCGGTGAGGTGTACCCTGCTCAGCTAAGAGTAGCGCCGAGGGGCGTCATTGTCAGCATACCAGTGACATTACAGGCTGGAGAAGAGAAAACGTTGATGATTCATCCCGTCAAGAATGGTCAAACAAAGACTGCTTACAGCGATGACTACGTAGGGTCGGACAGAATGATGGATATCGACGTATCGCATGTGAAGAAGGATTTCCATTTCACCTCTACTTATTTGGAAACGCCGTTTGTCCGGATAGAATGGAAGAAAGGCGAAGGGATTACATCCTGGTTTGACAAGAGTACTGGGACGGAAATGCTGCGCTCAGACCGCAATCACCATGCCTTCTCGCCGGTATATGACATGACGCGTGCTTCCAGTGTAAAGGATATGTACGAAGTTAGACGGAAGATGGGCCGCAACCGAAAAGGAGCGGATGCCGTCGTATCGACCGGGGTAATGACGAGTGCGGAAGTGATCGCGCAGGGGGATGTGTACGGAACTGTTCAATTGACATTCGAAGTGGCGGGATGTACGCATTATTCTTTGCTTGTTACGGCATATACGAACGCAGCACGTGTGGATGTGGCCGTTCGAATGCACAAGGACAGCGTATGGGATCCGGAAAATCTTTATATTTCCTTGCCGTTCGGGGGGCCGATCATGGACGGCGAGCAGCAGCTGTGGATCGATAAGATGGACGCACTAGCCCGTCCGCGTAAGGATCAACTTCCGGGCAGTCTGGCCGATTATTATTGTATTGGGGAAGGCGTCGCTTACGTGGGAAGCCAAGGCGGGGTGTCGATCGCCATGCCGGATACGCCGCTTATCCAACTGGGCAAGCTTGAACACGGCTTCCGCTTACTGAACGGAGACGAGAAGCTGGAGCAGGATCCAGGCCATCTCTATTCCTGGGCTATGAACAATTATTGGGAAACTAACTTTACGGCAACGCTTGGCGGCTTCTATGAATTCCGATATTTTGTCGCATGGGGACAAGCTCTTGATAACCCGGAGACAGCGATGACCGCTTGCCGCAGCATGAATGCCGGCATCTTGGCATGGAGATCGAAATGGTAGAAGTAAAAAAGTATTTGGATGCTTCAATATCGACGGAAGAGCGAGTTCATGATCTGCTGGGACGCATGACGCTAGAGGAAAAAATCGGTCAACTGATCCAACCCTTTGGCTGGCAGGCTTACGAACGGATGGAAGACAGCATAGAGCTGACGGAAACTTTCCGTTCCTATATCGAAAACGGGGGGATCGGCTCACTCTACGGCGTTTTGCGAGCCGATCCTTGGACCGGGGTGACGTTGGAGTCGGGATTGTCTCCCCGCGAAGGGGCAGAAGTCATTAACCTGATTCAGAAATACGCGATTGAGCATACGAGGCTTGGCATTCCGATACTGTTCGGCGAAGAATGCTCCCATGGGCATATGGCCATCGGCGCAACAGTATTCCCTGTGCCGATCGCGATGGGCAGCAGCTGGAATACGCCGCTGTACCTTGAAGTATGCCGCGCGATTGCGGCTGAGACGAGGGTGCAAGGGGGCGCGGTCACCTATTCCCCCGTCCTCGACGTGGTCCGCGATGCTAGATGGGGACGGACGGAAGAGACTTTCGGCGAAGATCCGTATCTCATCGGAGAGATGGCAGCAGCTGCTGTCGAAGGATTGCAAGGGGAGTCTATCGCTTCCGATGATACCGTTATCGCTACGCTGAAGCATTTCGCTGGTTATGGCAGCTCCGAAGGCGGACGTAACGCCGCACCCGCTCGAATTGGTGCGAGGGAGCTTCTCGAGAAGGATTTGTTGCCATTCGAGCGAGCGGTGAAAGCCGGCGCGCTGTCGATCATGACGGCATACAACGAAATCGACGGTGTGCCATGTACATCGAATCATGAGCTGCTTACGCGCACTTTGAGAGAGCAATGGGGATTTGACGGGTTTGTCATTACGGATTGCGGAGCGATCAATATGCTTTGCAGCGGCCATCAAGTAGTGGAGAGTGAGGAGGATGCGGCATGCGCGGCGTTGCTTGCGGGCGTCGATATGGAAATGTCGGGAGACAGCTTCGGCAAGCATTTGCTGCATGCCGTGCAGAATCAAAAGGTCTCTATAAACGATATTGATCTTGCCGTGCGCCGCATTCTTCACCAGAAATTTGAGTTAGGCTTGTTCGAGCGGCCATACGCCAACCCAGATCGCGCTTCAGAGATTATCGGCCAAGAAAGCCATATCAAGTTAGCGGGACAGATGGCGCAAGAGAGCATAATATTGCTCAAGAATCACAATCAAGTGCTGCCGTTGTCAACAGATCTGAGCAAACTCGCAGTCATCGGACCTAACGCGAACAACATTTATAACCAATTAGGTGATTATACATCGCCGCAGGAGCGCTCCGGAATCGTGACGGTATTAGACGGCATTCAGCATAAATGTGTCGGACAAACCGAGGTCATGTATGCGCCGGGCTGCCGTATTAAAGATCCTTCGAAGGAAGGGTTCGAGCCTGCGATCCGAATCGCGCAGGACGCAGATGCAATCATCGCCGTTGTAGGCGGTTCCAGCGCAAGGGACTTCGGTGAAGGAACGATTGATTTGAAGACCGGTGCCGCGATAATAACGGATCAGTCGGGCTTAAGCGACATGGATTGCGGAGAAGGATTTGACAGAGCGGAATTGAACTTGTCAGGCGTTCAATTGGAGTTGCTGAAAGAGCTTCACAAGACAGGCAAACCGCTTATCGTCGTCTATATCAACGGACGGCCAATCGTGGAACCGTGGATCGACGAACACGCCGATGCGATACTAGAGGCTTGGTATCCCGGACAGGAAGGTGGCAATGCAATCGCTGATGTTCTCTTCGGCGATTACAACCCGTCCGGCAGGCTTACGATATCTATCCCTAAGCATTCGGGACAGCTTCCGATTTATTACAATACGAAGCGGACCAGAGGCAAGCGGTACGTAGAGACGGACTTATTGCCAAGATATCCATTCGGCTATGGCCTGAGCTACACTTCTTTCCGGTATGACAACATCGCGCTAAGCGTACCTAATATGCGGCCGGATGAGAGCTGCATCGTGAGCATAAACGTCACGAATACAGGCGGTATGGCGGGACAGGAAGTCGTACAGCTTTACGTGACGGACGTTGTCAGCTCCGTAACGAGGCCAGCTTTGGAGTTAAAAGGTTTTCAAAAAATTCAATTGGAGCCTGGTGAAACGAAGACCGTTCGGTTTACAGTTAACGAGGAACAATTGCAGTACGTCGGAAAGGACTTCCGCCGCATCGTCGAACCGGGACAGTTCCGAATCCAAATAGGTGGAAATGCGGAGTCGCTCCTTGTGGCCGACCTGTACGTACTGCCCTCCGAATAATTATTGTGAGAGGATGTAACAGCACTATGAAATCGCATCGTTTGCCGCAAATTGATATGCCCAAGCTAAAGCTGCCGCCTTCCATCGTAAAGGCAATGGAGGAAGCTGAGAAGCAGCTTGCTCATCGGCCGAAGCTTAGCCGATTGTTTCGCAACTGCTTCCCAAATACGCTGGAGACGACAACTAAGCTTATGGAGGACGGGACTACCTTCGTCCTAACAGGAGACATCCCCGCTATGTGGCTGCGGGATTCCGCGGAGCAAGTGATACATTACGTGCCTTTCGCCAAGGAAGACGCTGAGCTGCAGCGCATTTTGGAGGGAGTCATTAAACGCCATATGTTTTATATTAGCATTGATCCGTATGCCAATGCTTTTAACGAAACGGCTAATGACTGGCATTGGAACTCCGATGACGAAACGGAAAGCTCGCCGTGGGTGTGGGAGCGCAAATTCGAGCTCGATTCCATGTGCTTCTCTTTCCGTCTAGCTTATCATTATTGGAAGGAGACGGGCCGGACGAGCATATTCAATGATCAATTCAAATCTTCTTTGCTGGCGATGCTGGATCTCTGGCAGATCGAGCAGCAGCATGGCGAGCTTTCGACATACCGGTTCCAGCGTCATAATGGAATTATGATTGATACGCTGCGTAGGCAGGGACGCGGTATGCCGGTCAACGAGACCGGAATGATCTGGTCTGGCTTCCGTCCAAGCGACGATGCTTGCGATTTCCATTTTAACATTCCGTCCAATATGTTCGCTGCCGTAACACTCCGCGACATGGGGGAAATCGTCCGTCACGTTTACCGGGATGAGAAGCTTGCTGCCCGCATGGCCGTAATGGAAGAAGAAATCCGGCATGCCATTGATTTGTACGGTATCGTGGAACATCCGAAGTACGGACGCATGTATGCCTTCGAGACGGACGGCTTCGGCAATCACGTCCTGATGGATGACGCCGGAACGCCAAGCCTGATATCTGCGCCTTATATCGGCTTCACGGATGCAAGCGATCCTATTTATTTGAACACACGCGCTTTCATATTAAGCGAAGACAATCCTTATTACTACAAGGGCGAAAGTCTTAGCGGTATCGGCAGCCCTCATACGCCGCCGGATTTCGTGTGGCATCTTGCTTATTCCATGCAAGGCTTGACCGCCGTAGACCCAGATGAAATCAGAGAAATGATTGATATCATGGAGGCGACGGACGCCGACACGGGCTTTATGCATGAAGGCTTCCATATGGACGACCCCGCCAACTTCACGCGGGATTGGTTCGCCTGGTCAAACAGTCAGTTCTCTCATTTGGTGTGGAAGGCTTTGCAACAAGGAATTTTATAGAAACATAGTTAGTTAGTTAGTTAGTTAGTTAGTTAGTTAGAAATACCGACCTGCGGAATGTACCGAAGCGGGCCGGTATTTCTTATGCGTCGTCGATTAAACGATTGGTTGGCCAGTATGTTATAGATTCCATAATAAAAAATAATAATTTTATCGTTCTGGAGGTAATTATGAGAACATTGCTTTTTTATGATATAACGTTTCCTTACGAAGGGGCCCGTCCTTCAGAGGAAGCTATCCAGCAAGCAACGGCGTGGGCGGAGATCGCAAATGCCAATACGTTGTCAGATCGATTGGCGGAAGGGAGCTGGGATGCGCTAGTATATTTGCACGGTGCTTACTTCCCAAAACCCGCATGGAACTCCATAAAAACATTCCTTGCGAATGGAGGAGGTCTAATTTATGCGGGAGGCGTTCCTTTCCGTAAACCCGTTGTAAAGGATGACAGCGGTTGGAGAGCGGAGCGGGAGCAAGTCGCTTATCACCAGCTGATGAACATACACGACGCCCTTCCTGTAGATGTAAGCAAGGTTGAGCGATTGACAGCTGCTTCCGAGTTTCCGTTGCTGCAAGGCAGAGAAAACCTTTTTGCGATCGAATCAACTTGGGGGCTTACACTACATCCTACGAAATCCAGTGATGTACCGAGCGAGATGGGCTCTTGCGGTCCGATGGACGCTCATATTTATCCGCTGTTGATAGGTGTTGATAGAGATGAGAGAGAGAGAGCCGCTCCGGTAGTTTTGATCGAAAATACGAATGGAGATTTCGCCGGCGGACGGTGGGTGCTTATTAATCAGTCGTTACAGTCGACTTTCTGGAATAATGGCGGTCTTAACTTGCTTAAGGAGCTTGCGGAATATGTGGGACGCGGGGTAACGGAGCAGTGGCTGAAGCCGAATTACGCGGTATTCGAGCTGGGAGAGCAGCCGAGGTTAACGCTGCAACTGCAGTCGCTGACACGGACATCCATTCCGGAACAGAATTGGACTTTTACACTGTCGGTCGGCAAAGATGGGCAAGAGCCCGTCTGGAGCGGTAAGGTAGAAGCCAAGACAGGAACGGATAAGCGTGATTTGCAGTTGATCCATATTGCGGTTCCGATTGCCGTGGAGAAAGGATTGTATCGCATCAGCTGCGAAGCACGTTCGGACGCAGGAGATGCCCGGCTAATGAGACAAGCTTTCTGGGGAATGGACCGGGAGCTGCTGCAATGCGGAGAGACGCTGGAATGCGGCCGCGATTATTTCATTCGCGGCGGTCAGCCGATCCCGATCGTCGGCATGACCTATATGACTTCTGACGTATCACGGAAATTTCTACATTTGCCGAACGTAGACCGTTGGGAGCGGGATATGGCGGAGATGAAGCGTGCAGGAATCAACCTCATCCGTACCGGCATTTGGACGGGATATCGGACAATCATGTTCACTGACGGACATGTCGTAGAAGATGTGAATCGGGCGATCGATGCTTTCGTTCTGACTGCGAAGCGGCATGAGCTCGAAGTGACCTTTACGTTTTTTTCCTTCGCTCCGGAAGCTTGGGATGGCGTCAATCCGTATTTGGATCCGAGAGCCGTGGAAGCGCAGAAGCGTTTTATCGCCTCTATTGTATCCCGGCACGTCGGTACGACAAACGTCCATTGGGATTTGATCAACGAGCCGTCCTTATTTGATCCTGAGCGAGTTTTTGAGGGGCCGCGAACTTTGGCGGACCGTTTCGAGCTCAAAGCGTTCGCTAATTGGCTGCGGGAGCGTCATGGAAACAACATCACGAAGCTTCAGGAGTGTTGGAATATGACGACAGGCGAGCTTCCGTCCTTTGAAGCAGCAACGCCTCCGAATTCGAACGATACACACTTCGACAGCGTCCTGCAGCCGAACAAGTGGGGGCGATGGATTGATTACTCGTTGTTCACTATGGACATGCATAATCAGTGGGCTTCAGAGCTTACGGAAGCGATACGCCGATCGAATCCGAGGCAGCTTGTGACAGTCGGACAAGATGAGGGGTTGGGAGCTCAGCGGCCGTCGCCTTTCTTCTACGCTCCGGTGGTAGACTATACGACAGTGCACAGCTGGTGGCTTAATGATCAACTGGTATGGGACGGCATCTTTGCCAAGACGCTGGATAAGCCTAATCTGATTCAGGAAACAGGAATTATGCATATCCAGCGTCCTGACGGTATAGCGAAGCGAACCGAAGAAGAGCTGCGCAACATATTGGAGAGAAAATACGCCTACGCGTTTTCGACCGGCGGCGCCGGAGCCGTGCAATGGATCTGGAATATCAATTATTACATGGATAACGCGAATGAATCGAATATTGGTGCGCTTCGCGCGGACGGCACTCAAAAACCCGAGGCGGACATATCGTATGATTTCGGTCGGTTTATGGGCGAGATCGGCAGTCTCTTCGAAGAACGCGAGCTCGAGGATGTCGCTGTCGTGTATCCTTATTCCAACGATTTTTCCAGTCGGAAGCATGCTTTCCAGGCCACAACTCAGGCGATTCGAGTACTTGCCTACGGAATGAACATCCATCCACGAGGCGTCGGGGAGTACCAACTCGAGCAATTAGAGCGCCAGCCTGCTAAACTCATTATCGTGCCAAGCGCTCATAACTTCAGTGACGAAGCGTTCGCACAGATCATTGAACTGGCGAAGCGAGGCAGCACAGTATTATGGACAGGACCAATTCGTAGAGATGCTTACTGGGGGCCTGCCGCTGAGCGGCTTCAGGCTGAGATCACCGAAACAGTCCATGGCAATGTGCTGCGTGAAGAAGTGCTGTCACTGAGCGGCAAGCATTATGCTGTTTCGTTCGGAGATCGCAAGATCGGCACGCTTGCTATCGATCGGCCGATTTCCAGCCTGAACGGTGCTCAAAGTCCGATCACGGTTGAGCTCGGAGCGGGCCGCATAATATATTGTCCGCTTCCGCTGGAGCTGAATGACCGGTGGGAACCGCTGCAAGCGTTGTACGCTGAAGCGTTAAAAGTGTCAGGAGCGGAGCATGAGCTGGAATGGCGGAGCGGCGGAGACCTTCCGGGTGTCTATGGCCGCAAGCTTTCCTTCGCGAAGGGAAGTCTCTACATTTTCGTATCTGAGTATAGCATCGACGTCGATGTGGAGGTTCGCGATCCGAGGACGGGTACCGGGTACGCATTCAACTTGGAGAGGGAAAGGACAGTTATGTTCGCCGCTGATCATAAGGGGCATTTGATCTCAGTGTATCGTCCGGACCATGTCAGCGTTATGGAAGTCGTTCATTCATAGATCATTGTTGCCGGAGAGGCTGTCTTGTGTCATTGTGACAAGGACAGCCTCTTTATTGGCTATGCAGCGTTTGCCGAGTTATTTTCCATTTCTCCTGTGGCATGAAATATTGCTCGAATAAGGATGTGATGTCAATGAGATTGCCTATGACCATCAGAAAATTCAGCATTTTCACAAAGCTAGTCGCCTGCCTGCTATTTGTTATGCTTCCCATCTATGGCATCAGTTTTTATATGAATCAGACAGCGGAAGAAAACGTCCACAACGAAATATCCAAATCAGTCGTCTCCAGCGTTCATTTTTATGTCAGTTCCTTTGAAACGGAAATGCAGCGGATCATGCGATTGAACAAGGAGCTCATCTTCGATGACGATTTCCTCAAAATTAGAACGATTGCTGATGCAATGGACGATTATACGCGCGCGCAAACGATATTAAGCATTAAGAACAAGCTAAATCTTCTCAAAACTTCAAGCCCATATGTAGATGATGTCAAAGTGTATATACCATCGCTTGGAAGAGGGATCTTCGCTAACAGCTTCGACAACCAAATCGCCGAGGATGAGCTTGAGGCGCTTGAAACATCGCATAAAAGTTACAGCGATCCTTTAACATTCTGGAATAATCAACTGTATCTAAGCGAAATCTATCCGCCTCCGTTCCAGCGTGTGAATTTGACGATTGCGTTAGCTGTAGAGCTATCGATGGAACAGCTTAGGCATACGCTTAACCAGATTAGTCAAGTGAAATATTCAGGTGCCGCTTTCATAAACTTTCAACAAGATTGGATATTCACTGACGGAAAGAGTGACAAGAACATACAGGTCGCTTTGCAGAAACTTATTTCGGAGCCGCGGTTTAAGGACAAAACAAGTGCTCAAGGCAGAATAACTGTGCAAGGTGTTGACTATATAGCCACTTTCGAATATTCGAGTCTGCTGAACACTTATTTGGCTGTCTACTTTCCGGAAGAACAAGTGCTTGGGTCATTGGCGAAGTATCGGACCTTGCTATGGATGCTCTCAATCATTTCTACCGCTGTTCTCGTATTATTCGCCTATTGGATATTCCGCCTAATCCACCAGCCCTTGAAGCGGCTAGTTATTTCGTTTCGCCAAGTGGAGAAAGGAAATTTAAAAGTTGAGATCTACCACCATAACAAGGATGAATTTTATTATTTGTATGAGCAGTTTAACGCGATGGTCAGACATTTGGACCTTCTTATTCGTGAAGTTTACGAGGAACGAATCCGGGGGCAGCAATCTGAACTAAAGCAATTGCAATCACAGATCAATCCGCATTTTTTGTATAACAGCTTTTTCATATTGCAAGGATTAGTGCGGATGAACGATAATGCGACTGCGGAAACGATGATGCAGTATTTGGCCAATTATTTTAAGTTTATTACGAGAACAGGATCGGAGCAGATTACCTTGGAGCAGGAGATAAGTCATGCCAGAACCTACACGAATATTCAATCCATACGGTTTGACCGGAATCTCCAGGTAGAGTGGGGTGAGGTGCCGGAGAAATATGCCAAGATGATGGTGCCCCGCATTATTTTGCAGCCCTTAGTTGAAAACGCTTATATTCACGGACTTGAAGAAAAGGTAGATGGAGGAAGATTAAGTATTCAGTTTTCCGATAAAGATAGGGATTTGCTTATTATTGTAGAAGATAACGGGGAAAAACTACTCGACAACAAGTTAATGAAGATTCAGGAGCAACTGCGATCGAATAATGCCATTACGGAATACACCGGCTTATTCAACGTTCATCGCCGCTTGCAGTTGAAATACGGAGAAAACTTCGGATTGAG
This sequence comes from Paenibacillus sp. J22P15, assembly GCF_056269345.1. Lineage (NCBI taxonomy): Bacteria > Bacillati > Bacillota > Bacilli > Caryophanales > Paenibacillaceae > Paenibacillus > Paenibacillus sp. J22P15. The sequence goes on along the minus strand of NZ_JBWDNT010000001.1, from coordinate 997,197 downwards.
AGCAACGAGAAGTGTATGGGGGGGCTTAAGGGTTGAATTAATGATTGCCTACACGGAGGAGGATCAATTTAAAGTTTACTAGGAATTTATTCTCATTTTCGCGCTTTAAATTGTATATTAGAAGGATTTTCCTCCATTGATGTCGAAACTCGTAGAACAAGTTCTTGAAATGGAGGAAAACTAGCTTTGAAATTACGAAATCAAATATTGGGTGGAACCATCATACTTTCTTTAATAGCAGGGGGATCTGATTCGGCGTATGCGTCCATTCAGAGCTTGTCGGCAGGAAAAACGCTGAATGCGGGAGCTCAACAGTTCGCACAGAATAAAACCACTCAAAATAACGCAACTGTCGCTAAAATCGTAGATATTACCAATTTGCGCAAAGGACCGGGACTTGAATATGAGGTTGTTGCCAAAGCGAAGGCTGGAGATACTTATCCGGTCGTTGGCTCGAAAGGGGAATGGTATAAAGTATCGCTTTCCAGCGGCGGGACGGCATATGTTGCCAATTGGGTAGTGGAAACCATTGAGGGCAATAGCAGCGAGCAGCATAAGGAAGCCATAGTAAATATAGTGGACACTACTAATTTACGCAAAGGACCGGGGCTGGATTATGAGATTGTTACCAAGGCAAGGGCAGGCGAATCGTTTCCTGTAGTCGGATTAGATGGAGATTGGTATAAAGTATCGCTGCCAAGCGGAGGAACGGCTTACGTTGCCAATTGGGTCGTGAATACCGGTGTTGCCAAAAAAAACGGCAGCAAAGTATACATTTATCATTCACATAATCGAGAGTCCTGGAAAGATGTATCGGGCAATACAAGTGGTATTTCCTTCGATGATCCGAAAGTGAACATTACACTTGTTGGCAAGAAGCTAGCAGAGAGTCTAGAGAAAAAAGGAATATCATCCATTGTTGAACAGACCGACTTTGCAAAAAGGTTGAATGAACAGAAACTAAGCTTCACGAAAGCCTACAGCGAATCGCGCAAAGCGGTAGACAAGGCGATGAAGTCTCATACATCCCTTTCTTATTTCTTCGATATTCACCGGGATGCGGATGTTCCACGCAGCAAAACAACGGTTGTAATTAATGGAAAAACGTATGCTAGGATTTTGTTCGTCATTGGAGATGTTAATCCCACCCACAAGGAAAACAAAAAGTTCGCTGAAGCATTAGATGCGCGATTGAACAAGAAGTATCCTGGCATCTCGAGAGGTGTTATTTTAAAAAGCGCTCATCAAGGAAATGCCGAATACAACCAGTCCGTCTCTAACGGAAGTCTGCTGCTGGAATTCGGAGGAGTAAATAATACACTGAATGAAAATCTACAAACCGCTGAGGCTTTCGCTGACGTGTTTGCGGAGTATTATAAATCAATGAATTGAATGGAATAATCAAAATTATCATTAAAATGATTAATGCTTAAAAAGCAGGGGAAGTATCCTTGCTTTTTTTTGTTGTATTCTCAGTTGTAAGAAGTGATAGGATGATGTTATCGACAAAAATATATTGTAAAACGATAAATAACAATTGACTTGAGATATATTTTGTATTAATATGTTGTTAGTTTACTACGAAGGAGAAATTATAATGAAAAAAAAGTATGTATTAGCGGCCACACCAATATATTTAGGGGTTATATGTTTGATTATTTCTTCTTTAACTAGTGCGGATATTGCACCAGACGGTACTCTGATCGAACCATTCTTCTTTTTAATACCATTAAGTTATTTATTTTTGTTTAGTGGTACGATTTCATTGTTGTTTGTAGCTTTAAGCTCGGTGTTTAAAAAAACAAAACGTAGTTGATTTACGACAAACTATTGTGTCCACTCTGTATCTCAAACACGGAAACCGGTAATTCCTAGTGAAGGAAAAACCGGTTTTTTTGCATGCAAAATGATCTGTTCTAGTCACTACCATTTGAAGCATTTTCGGATCCATTTTCATGCAAGCTATGCAGCTATTTAAATAGATCGTAAAAATATTTCATTTTCACATCATTTTCTCATTTTCACTAGATATAATGAAAAATGTCTTCGGAATGATAATCATTATCAAGATCGAGTTGCATTAAAAGAGGGTGGTAGAGAGTTGGATGCTGGTACACAATACAGGACCAGAAAGCATCATCGAAATGCTAATTTGAAACATCGATCACAACGAAGCAAATATAGAGTACTAGGAATCCTGCTTGAACGAGAAAGAATAACGTTAGAGGAGCTCTCGACGCTTCTGATGATGCCGGCTCAATCCGTAATCAAAGTGACCCAAAGTTTGACCGTTAGCGGATTAATAGTGAGGGCAGAGGAGGACGGTGAATGTATGGTCATTACGGATAACGGAGTGCGGGTCTGGGAGGAGGCGAACCGTGATTGGCAAAAGTGGTTGGAACGCTACCCGGATCTCGTTTTCACTGGGGAACCTAAACTGTCAAATGGCGCCAATGCGGGATGATGAGAAAACTTAGCGGATTCGCCGGACTTGCCATCTTCGTTGTTTTTTTACTTCTGAGCTGGCAGCTGTTTGACTTGAATCAACTGCTCGAACAGTTACGCATTGTACTCGTTCAGCCGGGATGGCTATTAATCATGTTTGCTGTTTATCTTTTATCTTTTGTTCTCAAAGCTGCGGCGTGGCAAGCTTACGCAGGCCGTGAACATGCAATTGGAATGTACTTGCATGGCATTTTTTACAGCTTACTGTTCAACCATTTGCTTCCAATCAAAGTTGGCGATTTTGTGCGCACAGGTATTTTAATGAAGAAGGCGCGTATGAGGTGGGATGCTGCTCTACACACCGTTGTGATTATGCGTTTAACGGACTTACTTGTGCTAGGAATGATATCGGCTATTGGCATGTTGTGGTTAGGACTGAAAATATCATGGCTTGTATTTGCTGTCATGGCAGCAATCGTCATTTTTGCAGTAGTAGCTTTGAGATGGTTTCCGATTCAGCGCTGGCCATTTGCCAATCGGCACTGGGAGCAGCTCAAGGCAATCGTTATATCAAGGCAAGGCCCCTATATCCTAGGTCTTGTTGCCGTAAGTTGGATATTGGAAGCGGTAATCTTGTTTGGTATTGCCCATATGGGAGGCATACAGTTAAGCGCCGCTTCGTCCATTTGGGCTAACAGCGTTACAATTGGAGGCCAAATCTTTCATGTAACACCAGGTGGAATTGGTACCTATGAGAGTACGTTAAGCGGCTCGTTGGCGGTGCTTGGAGTTAGCTGGGAAGAAGCCTATACTACCGCTTTGTTGACACATACATTCAAATTCGCTGTTGCCTTTATTCTGGGTTCTTTTTCTTTGATTCGAATGCCGATTGGTCTGCATGAAGCCAAGAAATGGATCCAAATACAGCGAAAGCCTTCTCTCAATACGAATCAAACGCGTGAAAGGACATCCTTATGAAACAAGCTTCTCCTTTTGAAATTGTAGCGGCTAGATGTTGGAACCTTCTGAACGAGGGCAAGCCGTTTACGCCGATTTTTGCCACATCCGTATTTTTGCTGTATCGGTCTGATCAGTGGCTGGACAGCCGTTTTTGGGCGGGTAGCGGCTTAAGTCTGCTGCTGATGTTACCTTTGTTTTTTTTATTCTATTATTTCGATTTCCCGCTTTTTCTAAGGAACTACTTATGGTTGCCGCTTGTGGCTGCGTTACTTTTATGGGAACCTCAGAATCTTTCCCTTCATGCGGCGGCAATAGGATTGTATTTTTTCTTCACCGTGTTTTTCTGGGGGACGTTTTATTACCGAATGCGAATCGGTACGTCATGGTGGAACTTTAGACGCTTCTGGAAGCTCGTGCTCAAGAACAGCGATTCGACCAGCGGTAACGCACAGGAACAACTGCCGAAGCTGCTGCTGCTCTTGTTGCTATGGAATCATTTTTACATACTGCTGTTTCCTTTAGGAGGGTCCTCTTGGCCCGCTGCCGGGTTTGCGGATGATGTTATATTATTGGGCATATTCACAGCGTGCTTGTGTTTATATAGCTGGATTCTGCATGCAAACCTTTTTGATTGGAAACCCAAAGAGACGACACGATTCACAGATGGGCCTGATATGACGGGAAAGGCCACCAATGAGAAGGTAATTGTAATTGTCATTGACGGTATGCGCAAGGAGCGCTTTGAAGAAGCCGATGCTCCATTTCTGAAGAAGCTGCGTTCGGAAGGAACAGAGTATACGCAGATGGAGACGGTTTATCCCGCAAGAACGGTCGTTTGTTTCTCATCCATGTTTACCGGTGCCCATCCCAAAGACCACGGTATACGTTCCAATATGGTTTGGAGGCTGGGAATTCGGGTGGAAAGTATTTTTGATTCGCTGCGGAAGGTTGGGAAGCGTGGACGTTTGCTAGGTATTGCCCATCTGATTGACTCCATGGGCGACGATGTGGAAAGCGTAACTGCCGTTATGCACAATGACAAAGCTGACCGCAATATCATCGACCGCTCCAAGAAGATAATGGCCGAACAAAACCCTGATTTATTCGTCGTTCAGATGATTGCCGTTGACCAAACCGGACACAGCATGGGCGTGCTGTACGATGAATATTTAGAGAAAATCGCCGAGGCAGACAGGTTGGTTGAGGAATTTGTCGGTTGGCTGACCGATCAAGGCATGATGGAAAATACAACGCTTATCGTTTGCGCCGACCACGGGCAGGCGGACGGTATCGGCGGGCATGGCCACCTTGACGAAGGTGAACGGTTTGTCCCCTTCTTCCTGCATGGTCCAACCATTCGCCAAGGCTACAGAATCGATGAAAGAAATTCATTGATTTCTATGGCACCAACGCTAGCCTACTTATTGGGCGCACCCTATCCAAGCGCCAGCCGCGGTCGGGTGTTGACGGATGCGTTCAAGCGTTAATACCTCAACATCAAGGAAATGGCTTAATGAAAAGAGGAATCCCATGAAATCAAGCGGTAACAAAAAACTTGTCGTATTCATACCTGCACACAATGAAGAAGCAAACATCGCGAGTGTCATTTCTCGCGTCTCGAGAGACTTCCATCCTAATTATGACGTAAAAGTCATCATTATCGATGATGGCTCGACCGATCGAACAGTAGAGATAGCGAAGGAAGCAGGAGCGGACTATGTCCATTCCTTTGAGAAAAATAGGGGCTTAGGGGCTGCGGTTAGAGAAGGACTGAGACAATCCTGCCTGCTGGATGCGGATATTGGTTTGATGATTGATGCAGACAATGAATACCCGCCAGAGCAAATTCCAGAGGTTATCGCTCCCATTATGGATAGGACGGCAGACTACACGTTCGGTTCGCGATTTAAGGGGAGCATCGCAGGGATGAAGCTGCATCGCAGGCTGGGGAATTATTTTTTTACACTGCTCCAGTCTGTGCTGCTGCGCAAATGGATTTATGACGGCCAATCCGGCATGCGAGGCTTTTCTCGGGAAGCGATGGAAAGCGCGGAAATCATTCATGATTACAATTACGCACAAGTGTTGACCTTGAATTTGCTGCGGAAGGGCTTCCGTCTGCAAGAGGTTCCTATCGCCTACAAGGTGAGGACACAGGGGCAGTCCTTCATTAAATTCCGGCAATATGTCAATTCCGTCATTCCGGCTATTTATAAGGAAATGAAGCGGCCTGCTCTGCGCGGTTCATCCTTTGCCCGAAACAGGCAAGTGCAGGATACCTCGGGCCAGCAAGCGTAACGGTTATCGCAACGAGAGGGGATCAGAAAATATTGTTTCGACTCGTTCGCCGTATATCGATAAGCGCTGCCTCTATCGTCCTTCTCTTCCTTTTTTGTTTCAATCTGTTTTTCTCTAGTCCCTATGTACGCTCATGGGACGAGGTGGATTTTGTGCTCGCGGTGGACCGGTTCGACCTGCTCGCAATGCAGCCCCATTTTCCGGGATACCCGTATTTTATTGCGGGAGCGAAGCTGGTTCATGAGTGGGTGACTGATCCGGTCCAATCCTTGATTATATGGAATGCGATGCTTGCCTTAAGCGCAGCGATTCCCATTACGTTGTTAGCCAAACGATACATCGGGCTGGTTCCCGCAGTATGGGCAGCGGTGGGCGTTCAATCTTTGCCTTATTTATGGCTAATGGGCTCTCGGCCTATGTCTGAATGCGCGGGCATCGCCGTGCTGTGGTGGTATCTCTGGAGTGTGCGATGGGCTGCAGACCGTCCTAAATCCAACGCTCGCCTGGGAACCTCGCTGCTATTGTTCAGTGTACTAATGGGGATTCGATTATCCTACTTCCCTTTTGGCATTGCCTTGCTACTGCTGCTTGTTTTCCAATATACGAGTCTTAAGGACAGCCACAATAGGCTTCGAAGATTGGTTTTGGCACTGGCAGCCGCTGGAGGCGCGCAGCTCATTTGGATTGGCGGCCTAATCCAATCCGAAGGTACGCTGCAAGGTTTCTGGAAGCTGTCCCTAGCATTTGTCTCTGGACATTTCTCCGAATGGGGCGGCGGGGTCGCAGACTCGCAGGTACCACTCGGCACGCGCTTTGTAACGCTAATCTCGGATCACTTGATTCGTGACGTATGGTTTAGCCGTTCGTCAGCACTGGCTTTGCTTTATTTACTGCTGTTAGCTTTGACGGGCTTTGGGATGTGGAAGCTAAGAGGCAGCATACGGGATGTTACTGCGGATAGGAAATTCGGCAAATGGCTGTGGGTTTGTCTGGCTGCATATGGAGTATGGGTTTTATTGGGCCAAAATATTGAAAAGCCTCGCCATATTGCGCCCGTTGCTGGTCCAATGATTCTGGTCCTTTATGCTTCAGCATTAAAAACAGCAGAGTTATTAAACAGAGCTTCGAGCGATATCCGCCGTTGGAAGTGGGATATGCCAGCAGCAATCTATCTTTCCTTAGCTGCCGTTATCGCCGTTCAAATTGCAATAGGAGCTCAATTGCTTAAGCTTCAAGCCGAGCAAACGCCTGCTGTCTATCAATTGAACGACTATATGGAAGCTTTGAACCAACCGTTTGTTCTGTACACATGGGAAGAAACCCGGGTACTCCGCTATTTGGAAGCCGGATATGAGCATCGAAAAATTTTGACATTCGATTACTTTCATTCCTTATCGCAGACGGGGGATGGGCAGCGGGTATTTTTGACGGATCATGTGCTAAATGGTTTTTTGCAGCAAAATGCCAATGCGGGATCACAGGTTATCCCGGTTGCAAAGTTTGTGTCAGATGATTTATTTGACCCGGTCTATTCCCGGATTACCCTTTACGAATGGATCGGACCAAATGATCTCCAAAAGGAAAAAGAGTAAACAGAAGGAGTGTGTTCAAGTGTCAAGATGGTTTCAAAGCGGGCTGGCGGTAGTTGTCTTATTATTATGGCTATCTCCAGCTCAGGTATCGGCGTACTCCTATGGGGATGCGAATACGGAGGATGTTGCCGAGACTTTTAAGATCATTGCCGGTGCAGCAGACGGGAGTAAGCCGGATTGGAAAGTAATCGAAGAGACTCACAAAGTAAGGCGCTCAGAGATCAAATCACATTTTGGCGAATCCATTGCGGTCACGCTGGACAAGAACATTGAAGCGAAGGATAGTAAGCTTCTGACGGCTAATTACAAGGCCGTTCTCGTTATGAATCTGGACCGCCGATTCACGTACGCGTTGAAGGATGTAAGTGACTATGCCGGAGCCAAGCTGCTTCTGGCCAAAGCAAAGGCAACCTTCGATACATTAGCGCCCTATATGTCATCTGGTACGGATGACATCAACAACGCTTTCGAAGAAGCCTTGGAAGCGCTCGGAAATCCCGGCTTGTTCGGCGTAGGGGAGAAGGAGGCCGATCCGGAAACCTTTAAACAAAAGGTAAACTTTATTTACGGTAAGGTTAAACCGCACTTTCCTTACAAGGCTTATGTCAAGCCGCCGGTTGAGAAGCCAAACGAGGAGAAGCCCGTCAAGGAACCGGCAGCTACGCAGAAGCCTTCTCCAAGCAAGGCGCCTATTGCTGCCGTTAAGCCTTCGCCGAGCGTGAAGCCGAGTCCCGTCGAAAAGGAAGAGGCAGCGGCTTCGCCAACGCCTAGCACGGCTCCAAGTCCAGATCCGAAGGAGTTGGCATCGGCTAGCCCTGAGGCAGAACCAACGCCCGAGGTGCCAGTAACAGAAGAGACAGGGGGTGAGACAGCAACATCCGCCGATTCAGGCAGTGAGGACGTATCGGAGCAAGTGATAGATGAGCCGATATCCTCTGATTCTACAGTTGCTGCATCTGAACAAGCAGCACAGGAAGAAGGACATGCCCCGATGGAGCGAACCGATAAAACAAATTCCTTGGTAACGGTATTCGTTATCGCAGGGGTAATTATCGTTGGCGCTGGCGTCATATGGTTTATTCGCAAAAAAGGTTTAATGTAAAAAAACTTATTTTAGGAGAGATGAAATTGCGTAAATTATTATCTTTAGTACTCAGTTTGACTTTGGTTTTTTCTTCCGTCTTTATGCTGGCTTCCGTTGTCAGTGCAGAATCTAAATTCAAAATTACGGAGGATGCGGATATCGCCGCAAAAATAAAAGCCTTTACGGATATTAAAGCCTTATTCACAGACAAGACGGATCTGGGCGCGGTTAAACAATTTTACGTGAATCAGTTCCAAACGGATGTTAAACGCATTGACGCAACAATTAAGCCCGATGATCCAAAGATCGATGAGAACATTTCATTCGTATTAGACAATGCCATTAAAGGCACGCTTAATGTGGGCCAAGCGAAGCAAGCTGTAGACAAAGGGCTTCAATGGTACTTCTACTTCAGCCTGCGTGACATGATCAGCAACAAGGTTAGACCGGCATTGTCGAAAGAGGATTTCAATACCGCTACGACTGAGTTCTACAAAGTCGTGCAAATTTATGAGGGAGTTATTCAGAGCACGGTGACCAAACGCGATGGCACGTATGGACTGGATATGACAGCTATTTTGAAAGGGACGATCGAGCAGCTGTTGACTGATCTTGATGAGAAAAATGCCAATGATTTCAACGTGCACCGTCAAGTTTTGGATAAAACCATTATCAAAACCTACGCGCTTGCAACCTTTACTTATGCGACGAATATCCCGACGAAGCCTGCTGCCGATCAACCGGCTGCCGTTACGGAAGGCTACTTCCTATACCTCCCTGTATACACCTATTTAAGAGGTGGAAGCGTGGAGGATGCTAATTATGTTTTGAATGTGTTCGCATCTGGAGACGCTAGTAAAGTAGATAAAGATAAAATTCAGGCCGCACTTCAAAGAACGATGATTGGCAAAGTATCGGAATACGTAACGAATGCCTATACGAAATTAGCAGACGGTGATCTGCAAGGCGCACGCGGTTATGCAATGGAAGGGAATATGTTCTTGTCGACGCAGGAAGTATTCTTTACGAAGGAAGAATATGCGGCAGCCGCAGCACATGCGCAGCAGTTCGCTGAAGCAATCGACATGTCGGATCTTGCGAAAGCAAAAGCTACTTCCTTTAAGATGCTGAAGTATTTGGCAGCCAAAGACGGTACACAAATTTCAGTCAATGCAAAAACGTATAAAGTTGACGGGCAGTCCCGTACCGCTGCCAGCGCTCCATTCATCAATAAGAAGACTTCCCGCACTCTGGTTCCCGTTCGCTTAATTGCGGATGCGATCAATGCAGAAGTTAGTTACGAGAATAGCACGAAGACGGTCAGCATCGTTAAAGACGGTAAAAAAACCGAACTGAAGCTTGGTTCCGATCAAATCATCCAAGACGGTAAACTTAACGAAACGATTAAACTCGACCAGCCGGTCGTCGTGGACAAGGGCAACTCATTTATTCCACTGCGTGCGGTCGCTGAATTGTTCGGAAAAGGTGTTTTTTATGACAAAGGTGAAATCATTATTCTCAGATAATTCATAATCTCTTTACGGAAGACGCCTGCGCTGAAAACGCAGGTGTCTTCCGCCATTATATTTATCTTATTGAATGGAGGCATAAGGATGAATTTGCAGTCCTTTTTAATTACGTTTCGCGAAGCGCTCGAAGCGATTTTAATTGTTGGGGTTATCATGACCTATTTAAAGAGGATTGGTCAGACGCAGTGGAACAAATGGGTATGGGTAGGCGTTATCCTTGCGTTGGCAGCAAGTTATGGCACTGCTCTGGTGTTCCAAACGGTGCTAACCGGATTCGCAATGATGGGCAGCCAAAATTACTTGAAGATTGGTATTATGCTCGTCTCATGCGTACTCCTTTCTCACATGGTTTTATTCATGAGCCAGCAGAGCCGCAATTTACAGGGGCAGGTTGAGAATAAAATATCGGCGATTCTCACCGTCGGCGGGGTGATGAATATGATCATCCACTCTTTCCTTGTCGTTGTAAGGGAAGGCGTGGAGACCGTATTTTTCTTCGCCGCGATTACCGGTGGAGATATTCAACAGGCGCTTCAAAGCTGGGGAGCGTTGTTTGGCCTGATACTGGCCTTCGTAGTCGGTTATTTGTTTTTTAAAGGTACCAAAAAAATTCAGCTTAAAACTTTTTTTCGGATCACAAGCATATTCCTCACGATGATTGCGGGAGGACTTCTTGTACAGGCTGTCGGGATCATGCAGGATATTGGAATAATGGGCTCGGTTTTCAAAACGCCTGGCGGCGAGGTTGGCGAGATCTACAACATTACGGCGATCATGCCTGAGCATCCTTTGGACGAAACGCAGCATATTCGCGATACCGGTGAACGCCCTTTAATAAATGGACAAGTCGGAATTTTCTTTAAAGCATTCCTTGGCTATACACAGAACCCATCCGTTGAAGAGTTTGTCCTCTACTGGGCATTTTATCTGATTATATTCATTCTGCTTGGTTTGCAGAAAAAGCGTTACCAAGAAATGCAGTCTACAGAGTCAGTAAAGGGAGTGTGAACATGTTGAAAATCGGAATTATTGGTTTTGGCCATGTCGGTAAAGCGATGTTTAAGCAATTTCCGAATGCGACCGTCTATGACGGTCCATTAGGTATTGGGAGCCGGGAGGAGCTTGCCGATTGCGATGCCGCTTTTATATGCGTGCCTACGCCGGAAGCAGTGGACGGCAGCTGCGACACGACTCAAGTGAAGGAAGTTCTGTCGTGGCTTGATGCCTCTGTTATTATTATTCGATCGACTATCCCTGTCGGTTTCACCGACGGTCAGATTAGGGATACGGGCAAGCGGATCGTCTTCCAGCCTGAATATTACGGAGAAACGGCAGCGCATCCATTTGCTGATCTCAATGCGCGAAGCTGGTTAACGCTGGGAGGCGCAGCTGGGGATGTCAAGCTGGCTGTGAAAGCCTATCAAAGCGTATGTAACGCAGAGGTTAAATTCGTGCTGACGGAGGCGCGTACCGCGGAGCTGGCCAAATATATGGAAAACTGTTATTTGGCATTGAAGGTCGCTTTTTGCAACGAGTTTTACGATATTGCCCAAGCCTTTGATGTCGATTATTCCAGACTGAGGGAAGTGTGGCTAGAAGACCCGAGAATAGGCAGAAGCCATACCTTCGTATATGAGGACAATCGCGGCTTCTCGGGGAAGTGTCTCCCTAAGGATTTGAACGCCATTCTGCATCAGGCGGATGAGAAAGACTTAAATGTAGGATTGATGCACGCTCTGCGGTTGAGAAACGAACAGTTTTTGAAAAACAATGATTGATTGGCATACGTTTTTCGAATAGAATAGATTTATATACATAATAATGATAATCATTTTCATTAAATGGAAATAAGCCCTATAATCATGTCGCGGCCAGCATTAGGACATGGCTTTAGCCTTGCGGGAGGAAAAGGCGTAATGAAAAAAGTATCCTTGAGAGGCATTGGTTACGTGATGAGAAAATGAGCTTGAAAAAATGGACGAGCTTCTACTTTCGAATGCCGATTAAGTTTAAGCTGACTTTATGGTCAACTGTGTTAATTATGGTGCTGTTCGCCGGATATAACACGCTGCAATACGTCATTATGGAGAAATGGATCATTCACCGCGAGAAAAAGAACGTGCAGCACAGCATGAATGAAATTTTGAACTATTTTCTGGAACAGGAAGCGGTGTTTAAGCAAGGGGATTTAACGAAAATAAGACAGTATTTGGACAAAATCAACCGAGACGATCAACGGATCCGTATCATTGGAACCGACAATGTTCCTCTTTTAACGATAAACGATAATGTGCCGGACGATCTATTGGAGCACCAATCGATCCCACCGCAAGAAATCGGTATTTACAGGCAGGGCGGCTATTCCCAGTTAATCATGCAAAGTCCGATCACTATTTTCGAATTTTCCGGATCAGTCGAAATTGTCAAAAGCCTGGAACAATTCGAGGGAATGAGAAAGACGATTTCACAGGTCATGTTTTATTTCACTTTGGGCGCAGTCGTTTTAAGTATTCTGGTCGGTTGGCTGCTTACGAGAAATGTGCTCAAGCCGCTGCAGGCAATGGCTCAGACGATTAGAGACATCAGCAACAAAGGGATGCAGGAAAGAATGCGGCCTGCATTAAATGGTGATGAAATCTCAACTCTAATGATCTTGTTTAACGACATGATGGATCAGGTGGAAGAATCGTTCCATCAGCAAAGCAGGTTTGTCGAAGATGCTTCCCACGAGCTTAGAACACCGGTAGCCATAATCGAAGGCCATCTGAATCTGCTTCGAAGATGGGGGAAGGAAGACCCCGTTATTCTTAGCGATTCGCTTGATGCTTCTCTTTACGAGTTTGCACGGTTAAAGGGGCTTGTCTTGGAATTGCTTACCTTATCTCGGGCCGAACAAAACACACATGTCCTCGAATCGTTGTTGAAGAACCCTTCGAAAGCAATCGAAAAAATAATAGATCGGTTCGCATTGATTCATCCTGGTTTCTTTTTGGAAACCGATTTAAAACGGATTGATGGTACGAGTTTGAAGATTTCCAACGAACATCTGGAGCAAATTCTACTCATTATTTTGGATAATGCGATTAAATACTCTCTACAGCAAAAAGTGATATCCGTTAAAGCCTACGTGAGTGAGAAACAGGTCCATATTGAAATCATCGATTATGGCATGGGGATTCCTGCGAAAGATTTACCTTACGTTACTGACAGGTTCTATCGGGTAGATAAAGCAAGGAGCCGTGATCAGGGCGGCAATGGGTTAGGTCTTGCAATTGCCAAGAGATTGATTGATCGTTATCAGGGCACGCTTGCGATCCGTTCCGAGGAGCTTTCCGGCACTACGGTAACCATCGGCTTGCCATATTTATTTCACGAATAGAAGCCGGGTACGGTAAATGATGGAGGAGGAAGAAGTTTGAAAAAGTTGTCGATCATCTTATTTCTTTTTATAGTCTGTTCGGCATGCGAGCTTAGAGGAAGTAGCGGTGAAGCTCAAAATCATTCCGAGCCAACGGTTACAGCTATTCAAGTTACTGAAGATACAGACATGAAAAACGGCGATGTGACGGTATATTCAGCTAGGCATTATGAAGCCGACTCCATCCTATTCGAAGCCTTTACTAAGCGCACGGGGATAAAGGTGAATGAGATCAAAGGCACGGCGGAGGAATTGGTCGCGCGGCTAAAGCAGGATGGAGAGGATTCCGGGGCGGATTTGTTCTTTACCGTGGACGGAGGCGTATTAAACTATGCCAAGCGAGAGAAAGTACTGCAGCCTCTGAGTTCTGAGGTAGTTGACCGCCAGGTTCCGGCTAAATGGCGTGATCCAGATGATTACTGGATTGGCATTGCTACGCGTGCGAGGGTAATCGTATATGCGAAGGATAGGGTTAAGCCAGAGGAATTATCGACTTATGAAAGCTTGACCGAAGATAAATGGAAAGGCAAAGTGCTGGTTAGATCTTACTCCAATCTCTATAACCAGTCATTGCTTGCTTCGTTTATTGCAATAAACGGGGAAGAGCATGCTGAACAGTGGGCCAGAGGGATTGTGAACAATTTTGCGCGTGTTCCTGAAGGCGGAGATCGTGATCAAGCCAAGGCCATAGCCGATGGCATTGGTGATGTAGCAATCATGAATACGTATTATGTTGGACAGCTGGCCGCCTCTAAAGATTCGGAAGAAGCCCGAATAGCGGAAGGCTTGGGAGTGTTTTTCCCAAATCAGGAGACGACGGGGACACATCTTAATATTAGCGGAATTGGGCTGGTTCGTTACTCTAAAAACAGAGAAAATGCATTAAAGCTGGTTGAATATATGACGAGTAAGGAAGGCCAAACGCTATTGGTGCAGGGGAGTTTTGAATTCCCGGTAAATGAAGAGGCTGAAGCAGCAGAGCCTATCAAATCCTGGGGGGCCTTTAAGTCGCAGCAGCTCGAATTCGCAGATTTGGAGGAATATCGGCAAAAGGCGATTGAAATATTTAAAAAAGTGAATTGGACTTAATTTAAATATTAAAATGTGTACCGCGAGGCGAGTTACGAATTGTGCATTGCCGCTTATGACAAACAAGAAAGCATTCGCTGGCGTTCTATTTTGCATAAGGCGGATTTTCAAGCATAGTCACGCCATAATCTTATTTCTAAATCTAGATTCGATTTATAAACTAAAATCCACAGCCTCATGAGGCTGTGAATTTTCTCATTTATTTATTGCAGTTGCAAGTGTCTACTCAATTGATCGACGAACTGCTCCAAGTAATGCTGATCAATCTCGTCAAAACGATTGAGTATAGGACTGTCAATGTCGAGAAGGCCGAATAGCTCACCATTTATAATGATAGGAATAACAATCTCGGATTGCGATGCTGCATCGCATGCGATATGACCTGGGAATTCATGGACATTCCCAACTCGGATTGTCGTTCTTTGGCTTGCCGCTTTGCCGCATACGCCACGATGCAAACCGATGCGAACGCAAGCTGGCAGTCCTTGAAATGGGCCAAGAACAAGCTCTTCATTTCGATAAAGGTAAAATCCTACCCAATTGATATTAGTAAGAAATTGATTAAGCAATGCGGATGTGTTGGATAGATTAGCAATTATATCTGATTCACCCTCCAGCAATGCTTGAAGCTGATTAATAACTAACTTATAATTTTGTTCTTTTGAATCCTTATATTGTTCAGTTTGAAACATAATCCGACTCCTTTTGAGGTTTAATAGTTTCTAGCAGAGCTGACCGTTCGAAGCGGGAGTATTCAAGCATGTTGCATATTCAAGCATGTTGCATATAGCAGCATGCTTATTTTGTTATGTGCGGCCAGCTAGATGCTCAACCTGTTATTTCACGAGCTCAAGAAATCGATTTGCCGCGTTGGAGAGCGGCATATTGCGCATAATCATGAAGCCCACTTGGGAAGGGGGCATCTTGATATCTAGTTGAATTTCGAAGAGCGAGCCTTCTTCAAGCTCTTTAGTGATGAATTCTTTAGTTACGTATGAGATTCCGAGGCCTTTCCGCGCGAACTCGATGAGAAGATCGACGCTTCCTACCTCAATTTCAGGCTTGATCTGATAATCATAGCTTTGGAAAAGCTCGGTGATGGCCATCCGTACCCGACTATTACGCGAGAATAGAATGATGGGGTACTGAAGAAGCATATCAAGTGATAGTACTTTGTCTTTAAGCTCGGCATATCGCGCTCCTGCCACAAAACAATCCTGAAGCTCAATTCCTCTCATCACCTCTAACTGCGAATCGACGATTGGCATACGGACAACGCCCAAATCGATTTTGCCTTCCTTCAGAAACGCAATCGTTTCTGGTGTCGTTCCATGATTCAAATGCAGCTTGATGCCAGGATACTTCTGAAGATAGCTTTCTAGAAATGGCAGCAAATAATGCTTAAACAACGAATCGCTCCCGCCGATTCGCAGTTCGCCGCTGTCCAAATTTTTTAGCGCCGCCATCTTTTCTTCCGCCAATGAGATGAGTATTTGAGACTTCTCGATATAGGAATAAAGGATGGCGCCTTCTTGTGTCAAAGCGACGCCTTTGGAATTCCTGTAGAACAAAGTAATCCCAAGACTGCTCTCCAACTGCTTAATGGCATGGCTCACGCTCGGCTGAGTGATATACAACGATTTGGCTGCCTGGGACAAGCTTCCTTTTTTCGCGATCCAGTAGAAAACTTTGTATAATTCGTAATTGATCATAGATATTGTCTATAGCTCCTGTGAAATATATGAATTACTTGTATAGGTGATATTCGTATTATAGTGGATTTAGGAAATAGAAACCAGTACTAACTAAATAGCTCTGTTGGAAGGAGAAGTTACATGGAAGCTACCACTTTTGTCTTATTTGGAGCGACAGGGGATTTGGCAAAAAGAAAAATTTACCCTGCCTTATATAATTTATTCATTGATAAAAAGCTGCCGGAGTTTTTCTCAGTGGTCGGCCTTGGAAGAAGAGAACTTTCCGATGAAGCCTTTAAGGCTAATGTCGAGCAATCTCTTCGGACGTTTTCTAGACGCGAAGTGAAAGATCCCTTATTGTTGCAAAACTTCTTGCGTGCATTCCGCTATAGTGTTCTGGATGTGGGTCGTAAAGAAGATTACAAGAAGCTGCTTCACCTGATTGAACAAAGGGAAGAAGAACTTCGTATAGTACCAAATCGTATGTTTTATTTATCCGTAGGACCTGAATTTTTTGAAACGATTGCAGCTAACATCCATGAAAGCGGGCTCGGTTCTACGAACGGCTGGAAGCGCCTCGTCATTGAGAAGCCATTCGGTCATGATTTGCAATCCGCTCGCGAGCTGAATAACAACCTGAGCAAAGCTTTTACGGAGGATGAGGTTTTCCGAATTGATCATTATCTCGGGAAACCGATGGTTCAGAAGCTTGAAGTATTACAGCAAAGCAACCCAGTCCTTCAGGCATTATGGGACAAACGATATATTGCCAACGTACAGATTACAGCGAATGAAATCGTTGGGGTAGAAGAAAGAGCTGGTTATTACGATCATGTTGGCGCGATAAGAGACATGTTCCAAAACCACATGCTCCAATTGCTCATGATGCTGACGATTCACCTCCCGAACAACAGTACTTCAGAAGATGTCCGTTTCAAGAAGAAATTGGTCATGAACGCACTAGAGCCGCTGCAAAAAGAGGATGTCACCTCCCATGTTGTCCGCGGGCAGTATGGTGAAGGGACGATCAATGGGAAATCGGTGATTGGCTATACATCCGAACCTAACATTGCGTTAACTTCCCAGAATGACACTTTTATCGCAGCTAAGCTGCATATCGATGATTATTTTTGGAGAGGCGTTCCTTTCTATATCCGTACAGGCAAAAGGATGAAGGAGAAATCGACGAGAATCGTATTCGAATTCAAGGAACCTCTGCAGCAATCCACTGCAAAGCATGTTTATAAAACGCCTAATCTACTTGTATTTGAGATCAGTCCTAACGAAAGCATAACGCTGCATTTAAATTCGAGTGACCCAGAGCACAAGGGGAAATTCAAGCCTTGGACAATCGACTTTCATGAGATGAGAGACAATGTGCCTGAGGCGTACGAGAATTTGATTCACGACGCTTTGCACGGAGATGCAACTTTCTTCGCGCATTGGGACGAAGTTGAATCATCTTGGAAATGGGTTCAACCCATTTTGGATGCATACGAAGAGAACCTCGTTCCACTGCATAACTATTCAGCCGGTTCGAACGGACCTGCCGCGTCTGATGATCTGCTCGCACAAGACGGCTTTCATTGGTGGTTCGATGAAAAGACGGAGCAATCCACACAAATCAAAACCATAAAAGGAGAACAATATGCTTAATACAAAAACCATTGAACAACTATCTATCGACACGATTCGTACATTATCTATCGATGCTATCAACGCTGCCAATTCCGGACATCCGGGGCTTCCGATGGGAGCTTCACCTATGGCCTATGCACTTTGGACGAAACATCTTAATCACAATCCAGCTCATGCAAAATGGTTCAACCGCGATCGTTTCGTCTTATCCGCAGGTCATGGTTCAGCTCTGCTTTACAGCCTTCTGCATCTGTCCGGTTATAACGTATCGATCGATGACTTGAAGCAGTTCCGTAAGCTAAACAGCTTAACACCGGGCCATCCGGAATTTGGTCATACCGATGGCGTAGATGCAACAACCGGTCCTCTAGGTCAAGGAATTGCGATGGCAGTAGGCATGGCGATGGCTGAAGCGCATCTGGCTTCGAAATTTAATCAAAACGGGTATTCGGTAGTTGATCATTACACCTACGCGCTTGTAGGGGACGGCTGCTTAATGGAAGGGATCTCGTACGAGGCAATGTCCATGGCTGGACATATGAAGCTGGATAAGCTCATTGTATTGTATGATTCCAACGACATTTCCTTAGATGGTGACCTCAATCTATCCTTCGGGGAAAACATCCAGAAGAGAGCGGAATCTGCGAACTGGCACTATTTGCGCGTGGAAGATGGCAACGATATCGAGCAAATCGCTAAAGCGATCGAGGCTGCCAAGCAAAATGAATCACAACCGACGATTATCGAAGTTCGGACAATTATTGGTTTCGGAAGCAAGGTAGCCGGAACGAATAAGGCACATGGCAATCCGCTTGGCAAGGAAGAGGCAATTGCAACGAAAGCAGTGTACGGCTGGGATTATGATGAAGAATTTACGGTTCCAGCAGAAGTCAAAGCCCACTTTGAACAGCTAAAACAAAATGGAGAGGCAAAGGAAGCATCGTGGAATCAATTAATCGCTTCTTATAGCACAGAGCATCCAGAGCTTGGCGCGGAGCTGAAGCAAGTGATCGAAGGCTCCGTCGTGATCGATTCAGCAGATATCCTTACTTTTGATCCTTCCAAGACGATTTCAACTCGTGTTGCGAGCGGTCAAGCGATCAATCATTTTGTAAAATCGGTTCCTTCGATTTTTGGCGGAAGTGCAGACTTGTCGCATTCAACGATGACTGATATTAGCGGGGAGCAAGTGTTTGCTGTTGATTCTTATGCAGGACGCAATATTTACTTCGGCGTTCGCGAGCACGCCATGGGCGCAGCAGGCAACGGAATGGCGCTTCACGGCGGTGTCAAACCATTCGTGAGTACGTTCTTCGTGTTCAGTGACTATTTACGCCCGGCGATTCGTCTGGCTGCACTTCAAAAACTGCCTGTAACTTATGTGTTTACTCATGATTCCATCGCTGTAGGTGAGGATGGACCTACACATGAGCCAGTTGAGCACTTGACTGCACTGCGTACCATTCCTGGACTTACAGTTATTCGTCCAACGGATGCTAATGAAACGGCTAACGCTTGGGCTTATGCCTTGCAGCAAAATGAAGGTCCAGTAGCTCTAGTACTGAGCAGACAAAACCTGCCTATATATGAAGCAACAAAAGGTAATATTGAAGCGGTATTCAAAGGGGCTTATGTGTTAACTGAAACGAATGGCAAGCCTGACGTAATCCTAATCGCAACGGGTTCGGAGGTTTCCTTGGCAGTAAACGCGAAGGCTGAGCTGGAGAAGGAAAACATTTCTGTCCGCGTCGTAGCTATGCCGAGCCGGGAATTGTTCAACCGTCAATCCGCTGAATATAAGGAATCGGTGCTGCCGGCTTCCGTTACGAAGCGCTTAGCTATTGAAGCTGGTATTTCTCTAGGCTGGGAGCGATATGTAGGACTTGAAGGCAACATATTGTCTATTGATACGTTCGGCGCTTCTGGACCAGGTAATGAGGTATTGGAATTCTTCGGTTTCTCCGTCGATAATGTGGTTAGACTGGCGAAAGATTTACTATAAACATCAAATAAAGTACGAACAAGCTTAGGCGATTCATTTCTTCATAAGCAAGTAGACCTTTACAAGCTAAATATTGTAAAACCAAAAAAAATCGGAGGTAATAACTATGAAATTTTTTATAGACACTGCGAATTTGGTAGATATCAAGAAAGCTTATAAAATCGGTGTGCTGTCCGGTGTTACGACGAATCCATCCTTGGTTGCTAAAGAAGGCGTGAAATTTGAAGACCGTATCGCTGAGATCTTAAAGGAAGTGCCAGAGGTTGAATCCGTTTCGGCCGAAGTCACACCGGATGCAGAGACTGCTGAAGAAATGATCGCACAAGCAAACGAACTAATCAAAATAAATAACAATGACAAAAACATTACGATTAAGCTCCCAATGACGCTAGCTGGCCTGGAGGCTTGCCGTTATTTGACCCAAAAAGGCGTGAAAACAAACGTAACGCTAATCTTCACAGTAAACCAAGCTCTTTTGGCTGCGCGCGCCGGCGCGACTTATGTGTCTCCATTCCTCGGACGCTTGGATGATATTTCGGAAGACGGCGTGCAGCTGGTTACGAAAATTGCTGAATTGTTCCGCACGCATAATCTGGATGCTCAAATCATTGCAGCATCGGTTCGTCATCCTGATCATGTGACACGCGTAGCTATGGCTGGCGCCCATATTGCCACCATTCCTTTCTCTGTGATCGAACAAATATCCAAGCATCCGCTTACGGATCAAGGCATGGAGAAATTCGCTGCGGATTGGAAAAAAGCAGGACAGTAATTACAAGGAGGAAGTTATCATGAAAAAACAACAAATTGGCGTGGTCGGACTGGCCGTAATGGGTAAAAATCTGGCCTTGAATATCGAAAGCAAAGGATTCTCGGTTTCAGTATTTAACCGTTCAGCTGAGAAGACGAATGAACTATTGGCTGAAGCACAAGGAAAAGATTTTGTAGGCACGTATAGTGTGGAAGAATTCGTTCAATCACTGGAAACACCGCGCAAAATTCTAATCATGGTTAAAGCAGGTCAACCGACGGATGATACCATTAATCAACTTGTTCCGTTCCTTGATCAAGGAGATATTCTGATTGATGGCGGAAACGCCTATTTTCCTGATACACAACGTAGAAATAAAGACCTTCAAGCACAAGGCTTCCGTTTTATCGGAGCAGGCGTTTCTGGCGGCGAAGAGGGAGCACTTAACGGCCCAGCAATTATGCCAGGCGGTCAAAGAGATGCATATGAGCTTGTAGAACCAATTCTGACAGCTATTTCGGCCAAAGTAAACGGTGATCCTTGCAGCACCTATATTGGAGCAGACGGTGCTGGCCACTATGTTAAAATGGTACACAACGGCATCGAATACGGCGATATGCAGCTCATTGGTGAAGCATACCACCTGCTCAAAGATGTACTAAACTTGAACACAAGCGAGCTGCATCAGATTTTCACGGAATGGAACAACGGTGAGCTGGACAGCTATTTGATCGAGATCACAGCTGATATTTTCAACAAAATCGATCCGGATACTGGCAAGCCGATGGTTGATGTCATTCTTGATTCAGCAGGGCAAAAAGGTACAGGCAAGTGGACCAGCCAAAGTGCATTAGATTTGGGCGTTCCATTGTCTATCATTACGGAATCCGTATTTGCACGTTTTATTTCCGCAATGAAAGAAGAACGTGTTGCTGCAAGCAAGCAATTGAAGGGTCCAGCGGTATCCAGCTATGACGGTGATGCGAAGGAATTCATTGAATCCGTGCGTAAAGCGTTGTTCACAAGCAAAATCGCTTCTTACGCGCAAGGTTTTGCACAAATGAGAGCGGCGTCTGATGCGTACAACTGGGATTTAAACTACGGCAGTATCGCGATGATTTTCCGCGGAGGCTGTATTATCCGTGCAGGCTTCTTGCAAAATATTAAGGATGCTTATGATCGGAATCCGGCTCTGAACAACCTGTTCTTGGACGAATATTTCAGTGATATCGTTCAGAACTATCAGGATGCTTGGAGAAAAGTAATTTCCATTGCCATAACTAGAGGTATTCCAGTTCCTGCTTTTTCCTCCGCACTAGCTTATTATGACAGCTATCGTACAGAGAGACTGCCAGCTAATTTGCTGCAAGCGCAACGGGACTATTTTGGAGCACATACGTTCCAGCGTCTAGATAAAGAGGGAAGCTTCCATTTTCAATGGATGGGCAATAACGAATAACAATAAAGCGTGAACCGCATGACGGATTATCAATCAACTATATAAAGGCACACCTAGTGGTTAGCTGTGAAATTAATTTTTCATGCTAGCCACGCTAGGTGTGCTTTTTGTTATTTAAGGGTTGACTTCCGATGACTATTTCCAAAGGCAGTTAGGAATATAAATTGGAAAAAAAGGAGAATGTACTGAAATGGGTAAAGATGTTGTTTGGCCTAATACTGCTTCTACTAAGGTAAATTTATGACAAGGACATTATTAGCAAGGACTGAGAGGTTGGTGAATTACATTTATGCGAAAAAAAACAGGTCTGATTGTTCTGATTATCTTCATACTCATTGCAGCTTCTGGATGCCAAGGAAAGAAAATAACAAATAAAGAACAGGATTTAGTCCGTGTAAAGTCTTTAAACGGTGAAAATCAAAAAAAAGTCATATTAGTGCTGATCGATTCTTTAATGGCACAAGCAATTGACAAAGGGATAGCCCAAAAAGAGCTTCCAGCTTTTCAATTTCTGATCGAACATGGTAAGTACTATAAGGATATGGTCAGTTCTTTTCCAACTATGTCTGTGACGATTGATAGTTCACTATTTACAGGATCATATCCGAATGGTCATCACGTACCTGGCTTGATATGGTATTCGACAGATGAGAAGAAACTCATTAATTATGGTACTGGGCCAATGGAGATTATTAAAAACGGGGTAGACACGGTATTAATTGATGGATTAATCGACATGAATGGCAGCCATTTAAATCGTAAACTGCCTACCATATATGAGGATTTAGCTAAGCGCGGCATGAAATCCGGCAGTATTAACGGTTTAATTTATCGGGGTACTGTTGATCATTCTTTAACTATTCCTCCGTTGATTTTAGGGCTTCTTCCGAAAAAAATTACAGTTAAAGGCCCGGATTTTTTTGCATTCGGCTCCTTGTCAGATCCGCTTAAAGGCGTTCAAAAACGTCCAGATAGCTTAACTGAACGACTCGGTTTAAACAATCGCTATTCTATTGAAACCGCCAATTATTTAATCAAGGAAAATAAGCTGCCCGATTTTTTGTACATTTACTTAGCTGATTTAGATCAAAAAATTCATAAACACGGCCCATCGGAATTAGAAGGAGTCAAGGAAGCGGATAGTCAGCTTCAATCTCTATTACAAAGCTTTGGCTCGCTAGAAGAAGCTTTGAAAAAAGTAATTTTTATTACGGTTGGAGATAGTGGGATGACCCAAATCTTGCCTGAGCGTGATCATCCGGTTATTGATCTTGCTTCAATGTTCAAGGAGTATAATGTTTATCGTCAAGGCGAGAAAGTAACGGATGAAACGGAAATCGTGCTCGCAGTCAATGAAACGATGGCTTATGTCTATACACTCAAAGGAAAAATACCGCTAAAAAACATCGCTAATGTATTAAAAACCGATCCACGTATTGATTTCATTTCATGGAAGGAAAAAGAATGGTTTTACGTCATTCAAGCGGAATCCGCTAAACAGCTAAGATTTAAAGCAAAAGGAAAGTTGATCGATCCATATCAGCAAAAGTGGACGGTCGAGCAAGATGCAGAGGTATTGGATTTGAAAATAAACGCGCTGCATCATCATTTGAACTATGGTAAATACCCTGATGC
Source organism: Paenibacillus sp. J22P15 (assembly GCF_056269345.1). NCBI lineage: Bacteria > Bacillati > Bacillota > Bacilli > Caryophanales > Paenibacillaceae > Paenibacillus > Paenibacillus sp. J22P15. Next base: position 973,603 of record NZ_JBWDNT010000001.1, on the reverse strand, counting down.
ACTGCAACGACTATCAGGAGCATTACAATCTCACTCCGGTCAATATCTGGTGGTCACCGCTAAGCCGGGTTATGAATTGGCAGATCTCGGTTCCCCAACGCACAAAGGGGGCGGGGGACATGGATCACTTGGACAAGCGGAATCATTAATTCCCCTTATCATAAGTGGAACAGATCAGAGGCCGGAATACTTGAGGATTATAGATTTAAAATCATTTCTTCTTAAGCTGATGACGAAGTAGCGATTAATACAAAGAAAAGCTGACAGGTCAGAGATGACCACACATTGTCAGCTTTTTTTGCATTTTGAGGCGATTTGTCATGGTTAAGCTTATTTCTATCTTTACAATAAACAAATGCTATTATGATGCTCGTTTAACAAAACAACCAACTAAAAACTATATAATACACATGAAACTACTATTTTAGAGGAGTGATCGTGTTGTTTTGGAAGTGGAGAAGTCGTTTAGCGCTAATGGTTGTTATTGCAGTGCTATGTTCCAATGCAGAGGGTTTCATTCGGTCAGTGAGTGCGGCTGATAAAGTACAAGCACCTGTAGCTTCGGTTGCTGGCGGTCGTTATGAGGAAGCGAAGGAAGTGCTGTTAAGCTCCGCTACCCCTGATGCTAGCATCTACTACACACTCGACGGTACACAGCCAAACGAGAAAAGCTTGAAATTCGATAACAAACCTATTCTTATTTCGAAATCAACGAATCTTAGCGTCGTAGCAATGAAGGACGGCGAGTTCAGTAATGCTCGAACGTTCGGTTACATTATAAAAACTGCTGAGAAGCCCTTGCTGAAATTTGTAGCGATGTCCGACGTGCATGTGGGCTCTCGCGAAACGGGTGATCCGCGATATGAAAGTTATTTTGATACGATTTCTTCCATCTTCCCTGATCCTGATGCCATTCTGCTCGTTGGGGATCTAATCAACGACAACGGAGGAGACAAGCCGAACGATCACAAAATGGTAAAAGAAATATTCCAGGCTAATCTAGCTAGAAAAAATATGAACGACACGAAAGTGCATATAGCGATGGGTAACCATGACGCGACTGTGGCGAAAGTAGAAGAACATTATCCTTCTGAATGGTTTACAACACAGAAGAACGGCTATTATGAAACGCAAATCGGCGGCTATTATTTCTTCTTTCTAAACGGCAACAATTACAATTCGGACACTGGCCAACGAAATTGGCTTAAAGGAAGATTAGCTGAAATTACGGCTGATCCGCTTAGCAAGAACAAACCGATCTTTGTAGGTATACATCAGCCGATCACCAATACGGTTATGGATGGTCAGCAGGCATCTAATCCGAACTTAAACAGCGACTTAGCGGGATACCCGCAGGTTATCACATTGTCAGGGCATTCCCATTTGACGAACAGCGATGAAAGATCCATTTTTCAAAAGGATTATACCGCTCTGAACTTGGGTTCGATGTCTTACATTGAAACGGAGCATGGTTATTCTGCCGTAACGGATGCAGGGCTAGTTGGCAGATTTGAATTTCCAGTATCGCAAGCTCAATTTATTGAAGTATATGCGGATCGAGTTGAAGTGGACAGAGTCGCATTTAACGCCGATTCAGGAGATATTATGGCGAATTGGACGCCTGTGCCTCCTTTCAACAGTACAGGAACATTGGCTGGTGAGAAATGGGTAATTAATCTAAATGGAGCAACTAACGAGGAAATCAAAGCTGGTTTCAAGTATACCGCAGCGAACAGAAATAAAGTGGCTCCAAAATTCCCAGCAGATCCAGAACTGAAAGTGACGAATCTCGATGCGATTCCTAAGCTGTCCTTCCTTCAAGCAAAGGATGACCAGAATATGCATCATTATGAGATTACCATTACAAATAGATTGACGGGAGTTGCTGCTAAAGCGGTTAACGTCTTCTCGGATTATTTTTTCACACCTATTCCGAATGCGATGAACATTCCGTTAGATGGACTTGATCCACAAACGCCATACACAGCACTAATTACTGCAGTAGACAGCTATGGCAATAAATCTTCTTCGATTCAGCAAGCGTTTCGAACGGGAGGGACACCTCCAGTGCTTACGCCAATCGATCCTGAAACGATGTGGAAGGAGCTTGTTGTCGACATGAAGTTCGATGACAATCTAAATGATGAAGCAGCTGGAGTAACAGGATCAGCGATTTCACGCGGCAGTGTTACATTCGTTGAAGGAAAAGGGAATAATGCTGTGTCCATTCCAGCAGGAAATGGGAACCATATCGATCTTGGCAATCGCAGTGACTTGAAGTTTGGAAACGGCAGCTTTACGGTATCGTTCTGGCATACAGGCAATTTAGCTGGGGATCAGACGGTGATTTCCAATAAAAACTGGAATAGCGGCGCTAACATCGGTTGGTATATCGGTCCAGCCGTGGCGAATGCAATGACGCTTAACATTGCGGATGGTTCGAAACGAATGGATACTTCGGCGGGCAGTGTAGGCAAGGAGTGGCATCTGTTTACCATCACTGTTGACAGAACGAACAATGTAGGCAAAGTGTATGTGGATGGCGTAGAGAAAGCGTCGAAAGATATGTCAGCACTTGGCGTAAATAGTATTGACACTGCGTTTAACACGATTATCGGTGCGGATGGCAACAAGGGGAACGGTGGAGCAACGATTACAATGGATGATTTGAAAATTTGGAAGAGGACGCTTTCTGGGGTGGAAGCAAAAGCTCTTTCTGATTCGTACAAGGTCATCAATCTGTATACGTTTGAACAATTGACCGCACTCAAAGCTGAAGCTTTGGCGTTTGAAGCTGCAATTCATTCAATTGTCGGCGTATCGTATCCGGCTGCTAAGCTGAGCGAGCTTCGTGATGCATTAAACATGGCATCGGCACTTACGTCCAGCAGCCCTGCTAACGAAATAAATGAAGTTTATGTGAGCCTTATGCTTGCCTTGGAAGCAGTTGAACAGTCTGCAGAGTACAACTTTATTCCAAAGTCGTCATTTTCAATCGATTCCTTCAGCTCTTATGCAGCAAATGAGAACGCAATTGCATCCAACATCCTAGATGGCGATCAGACGACCATTTGGCATTCCAAATGGGAAGCTCCTGCCGCAGAATTCCCGCATTGGGTTATTTTGGACACAAAGAAAAGCCACAGCTTGAGCGGTATTCAAAGAACGAGCAGGCTAAGTCAATCCGCTCTGGAATTTCCGAAGGATTTCGAGATTTATGCCTCGGATCGCTTATCCGATTTGAGTGATGAAGCCTTCCTTGGGAATGATGCAAATAAAGCGGTTGGCTCTTTCGGAAAAACTTGGACAGGAAACACTTATAAAGATTTTACGCCGTTAAACAAACAAATTACTGGCAGGTATATCAAATTTATTGTAAAGAGCACCTACAATACGACAGGCAGCTTCACGAGCATGAGTGAAATTGATTTTACAGGTGCAGAAGTAGTCGCAAAAGAAGCAAAGACAACGCTGAAAGGCGATGTGAAGGCTTCAACTGGCAGTTCTATCGAATTGACTTACGGATTGGAAAATATTTCGGACACAGTCATTGCTCAAGACATTACGCTCGAATATGATCCTTCTAAATTAACCTTTGTCTCGGCAGCCTCCATGCATGAAGAAAATTTCCTTATTCCCGAATATCAGGATACGAATGGACAGCTAAGGCTGCTAACTGTTCAATTAAATGAAGCACAAGCAAACGGAAATGGCGATTGGATGAAGCTCAAGTTCCAAGTTAAACCGGGTGCTTCAGTCGGGCAAACGGAAGTGAAGGTCAAAAATGTTATTTTGTCTGACAGCGTGGAAGAGAAAACGATAGGCAATACTTCTCATGCTATTGAAATTACAAAGGTTCCGGGTGATAACAATCATGATGACAAGGTAAGCATCGTCGACTTGGCGATTCTCGTAAAATCGTACGGAGCAAAAGAAGGCGACAGCAACTGGGATATGGTTAAATCCGGTGATTTGAATAATGACAAAATTATCGATATTCTCGATCTGGTTGAGTTGGCTAGATTGATCATGAATTGGAATAATTAAAGGATTATTTTTTGCCTAGCAAAAAAAAGGGAGGGAAGGCGGCTTGACCGTCTTCCTATCTTCCTGAAGAACTAAACAGACTTAAATTCCGTCTACAGGAGATGACATAACATGATTATTGGCGTACCGAAGGAAATCAAAAACAATGAGAATAGAGTGGCAATCACGCCGGCAGGTGTCGCTGCTCTCATTAATAAAGGTCATGAGGTGTGGCTGGAGACAGGTGCAGGCCTTGGGAGTGGATTTACGGATGAGGATTATATAGAAGCAGGTGCAAGGATTGTGCCGCTGGCTAAGGAGGCGTGGGCCTCTGAACTTGTGATGAAAGTGAAAGAACCGTTAGCTGAAGAATTTGTATATTTAAGGGAAGGGCTTTTGCTTTTCACATACTTGCATTTAGCGGCGGAGCCTGCCCTTACCAGTGCGCTAAAGGAAAGCAAGGCTGTTGCGATCGCCTATGAAACCATTCAAGCGGACAACGGATCACTTCCGCTCCTTACTCCGATGAGTGAGGTTGCTGGACGGATGTCAGTGCAAATTGGCGCCCAGTTTCTAGAATGCTCAAAAGGCGGCAAGGGTGTACTTCTAGGAGGTGTACCGGGTGTTGCGCCCGCCAAAGTAGTCATTATTGGCGGCGGTATCGTAGGGTCGAATGCGGCGAAAATGGCTGTTGGTTTAGGCGCGGATGTCACCCTTCTTGATATTAATTGTGATCGTTTGAGGCAGTTGGATGACCAGTTCCAGGGTCGTTTGAAGACGTTGGTATCTAACAGCTATAATATCGCCGAAGCGGTTAAAAGCGCAGACCTGCTCATCGGAGCTGTCTTACTGCCCGGAGCAAAAGCTCCTGTCCTCGTGACGGATGCAATGGTACGAACCATGCAGCCGGGATCAGTCATTATTGACGTTGCTATCGACCAAGGAGGCTCAATCGAGACGATTGATCGCATAACGACGCACAGCAGCCCTACTTATACGAAGCACGGCGTCGTTCATTATGCTGTAGCGAATATGCCTGGCGCCGTAGCGCGCACTTCAACCATCGCTTTGACGAATGTGACGCTTCCGTATGCGCTCGATGTGGCGAGTCATGGGTTTATGCAAGCCGTCTCGAATAACAAGGCATTAGCTAGAGGAGTAAATATGATAGACGGAAGAATGACTTGTCCTGCGGTAGCTAAAGTGTATAACGAAACTTGCGAAAATATTGATGTAGTGCTGGAAGAGCTTTTGGCGCGAATGTCTTTACAAACAACAAGCGCAGCACCTTCAGCTTAACTACGGCGTCGATCAGCGAGATCATCGCGGTTATTATGATCTGACATGGTCATCATCCTCTTAAAAACAATTTTTAATTATTGTGTACCAAATTTTGTGAGAATGATGTGTGTTTATGCATGAAAATAAAATAATGTGCTGGTTCATAGACATCGCGCTTGTCACGAAATCGCCTCAATGGAGTAGAGATGAGGTTAGATGAGATGAGATGAGTGAGACGAGTGGGGGATTAGATCTAGAAACTAGATCTAAATTCGCCAAACAAGGCAAATCTGCACAAATAGATCTAGAAACTAGACTAATTAAGTCTCGCGCGCCTCGATTGTGCCTCAAAAGCTCATGTGTTGAGGATTTAGATCTAGAAACTAGATCTAAATTCGCCAAACAAGGCAAATCTGCACAAATAGATCTAGAAACTAGACTAATCAAATCGCGCGTGCCTCGATTGTACCTCAAAAGCTCATGCGTTGAGGATTTGATCTAGAAACTAGATCTAAATTCGCCAAACAAGGCAAATCTGCACAAATAGATCTAGAAACTAGACTAATCAAATCGCGCACGCCTCGAATGTGCCTCAAAAGCTCATGCGTTGAGGGATTAGATCTAGAAGCTAGATCTAAATTCGCCAAACTGGCTCTAGGGTATACTTCTCTACATTTTTTGCGCGCTAATGCAGCAGGGACAATAGGGAACGAATAAGAAACCAAAAAGACCCATAGAATGGGTCTTTTTGATGGGCATTAACGAGCTTCGCCACAATGCAGTGATAAAGTTTACATTATGCCCTTTTATTATGATTTATTAGTAACCGCCGCCGAAAACGCCACAGCTACAAGAGATAATCACCAACAGAATAAACAGCACAAGGATAAATCCGATGCTATTGTTAGCACCACCAACAAAACCTGACATATACATTCACCTCCTTGCGACTTGACTACACTGTAAGTTATGCATAACATGAGTGCAGTGACTGGATATATGTCTCGTAGAGACATTTTACCCGTATCATTAGCCTATAAATTTGGTGAGGTTATAATCAGATGTGAAACTAAGCGCGCGAGTTGCAGCTACAAGCGATAATAACCAATAAAATAAAGAGAACCAAAATCACACCAATATTGTTGGACATTATTCGAAAACCTCCTCTTATTTGAGTTCTATATAAAATATGATTTTTATCGTTAGTTTGCTTGTGTGTTTGTTACAGAGTCATATACTCAGTGTCAAACGTCTTTAGTAGCTTTTACGCTAATCGCGGCAACTGCAAGCAATAATCACCAACAATATAAACAGTACGAGAATAAAACCAATGCTCTTATTTCCATCAGACATTAAACATTCACCTCCTTGTTTCTTTCTAAAAAAGTAAGTTTAAACATTGCTAGAGCTTCACTAGCTCTGGATACTGTATTAGTAGCCTGCGCCGCAACCGCCGTTATAGCCTCTGACATTGTTTCTATCGTTTCTATTCTCGTCGTTGCGTTCATTTCTTCTTTCATCGTTTCTTTCATTTCGGCCTAAAATGCCACTACCACAAACGACTATTACCAATAAAATGAAGAGAACTAAAATCGTACCGATATTATGAGACATTATTCGAAAACCTCCTCTATTTTGACTACTGTATAACATATGATTGGTTATCTTTTATTGATTGTGTGTTTGTTACAGAGTCATATATTCATTGTTTTTAGTCTAGTGAAGGGTTAGAGATAAGGGAGAAACACTGCTCAGAACGAGGACATTATTATTAAATTTCTTTAATAGAACGAATACTGCTGCTCAATTAGGACTATTATTGTAGCTGTGTGTAACGCACTGCAGATCGCTCAGAATACATATCTATTAATAAGCAGCTAATACATATATATAAGTTGATACTACCATGTACCCAATTTTGTAAAAAAATTGTATTATATCCTGTTGTCGAAATGGGCAGGAATTTGCTCTCGAAACACGAATTATAAGTATATTCGTGTTTTTTGAATTAATTAAGATAAACACCGCAACTTTTCGTTCCCGAGACGGTACAATGCTATATGGCGGTCCGGGAATAATCCGCAGGTGGAGGAGGTTCGCCTGTCTTGACTGATTCCCAATTGATACGAGAGATAAAGGATGGCAATGTCGAGCTGTACTCTGAGCTGATGCGGCGCTATCAACGAAAAATTTTAGCTTTTATCTATCACATGCTAAAGAGTGCAAAGCTTGAGCTGTTAGCCGAGGATTTGTGCTCCGAAACTTTCTATAAAGCATATCGCAGCCTTCATTCGTTCCGTGAATTGGATGCTTCTTTTTCGACGTGGCTATATACGATAGCGCGAAATACTGTACTTAGCGAGCTTCGCAAACAGAAATCAGCGCATGTGTCACTCGATGAATCTGGATTCGAGCCTGTTGCTGCTCTCGATGCGGTTCCTGAGCAGCATGTGCTGCGGAATGAACGGATGGCCATGGTGCGAGAGGCGATAAATAATTTACCAGAGAAACAACGCTCAGCTCTAATTCTTCGGGAATATGACCAGCTCGACTATCAAGAAATTGCTAACATATTAGGACAGACGGTCAGTTCCGTTAAATCGCTGCTATTCCGAGCTAGAGCAAGCGTAAAAACGCAGCTGGAGCCGTATTTCGGTCAATCGCCGCTGATGGATGAATTCGAAGGGATGAATACGAGATGAATTGCAACGATGCGCAAGACAAATTCGGCGATTATTGGGATTTATCTGAGCATGATGAAGATCGGATAGCCATTGATAAGCATCTTCTTGAATGCAAGTCATGTGCGGAACACTTTGAGCTATGGGAAGAGAGTGAGGACATCATTCGATTCCTTTCAGAGGAAGATGAGAATCTCGGTCCTATTGAGCATGTGAATCGCAATGTAATGAACCGCATATATGCTGAGGAATCTTGGCTAATGCCCGTTCCACACAAAAGCTATCAGTTCTCCAAGTCGTTTCGTCGCAATATTGCGTTGATCGTTGCTGCCTGTATGGCTTTGTTTGCAAGTGCTTTTTTTGTATTCATATTTGATAATCAAGGCAACGCATCTCAAGCAGAAATTGCCGAGCTTAGCGGCTTGATGGATACGGCAAATGCCTCAGGCGACGGGATAATAACAGCTGGCTTTTATGCAGAGGTTCCGGTTGCCAGTATAAGCGAGCCATTCGTCTTAAAGGTAATGCCAGCCTTCCCGCAATATTATGTTGCATTATCATTACTTGGTTTGATCATGACGCTGCTTATTTTAAATTGGCTATCTAGAACACGAAGTTAATGCAGATGTATAATAAAGCTCCCTAGGGAGCTTTTGTTGTATCTACTATATATAAAGGAGCTGGAAGCTGTTTGTTAATTGGATTAGTACGCCATGGAAAGACAGATTGGAATGCAGAAGGAAAGATTCAAGGTCAGACGGATATTCCTTTGAATAAAGTAGGTATTGCTCAAGCAATGGCTTTAGCTGAGCGATTGAGCTGCGAAGAGCGGATATGGGACGCAGTTGTATCGAGTGACTTGCAGCGAGCGAGTGCTACCGCACAAATTATTGCTGAGAAACTGAAAATCCCGCTGCTTGAGGGTGATCCGCGGTTGCGTGAGAGATATTTTGGCGAGGTTGAGGGGACAATTGAGCAAGAGAGGCATGAACGATGGGGGACAGAATGGCGTGATATCGCCAAGGGTGTTGAGCCTAACGCTGAGGTCAGAGCACGGGGATTAGATGCTATAAACGAATGGAAGCAGAAGTACCCAACTCGTAATTTACTCGTTGTTTCTCATGGCAGCTTTCTAGCGCAGGTGCTTGAAGAAATATGTTCGGGGCTGGAGGACCAATATTTATCAAACCTGTCATACTCTATTCTGGAGCTGCAAGATGAGAAGTGGCATCCTAAGCTATATAATTGCACCATTCATTTAAACGAAGCATAAGATTCACCGAACAAAGCTCTGCCCTTATTTTGTAGGGGCGGAGCTTTTTTTTGTTTAAACCCTTACAAATTAGGTTATAAAACGATAGATATTTTCCCATAATGATATCAACTGACGCTTATCCATTACACAATACCCTTACGAAGCGGGGCGCTTAGCAAGTAAAAGCGGCTTCTGTAGAAAGGAGAGAGCTATGAATTTATCGGATATGCTAGGTTATGCAGATATACAACAACTTAGCAGAATTGCAGATGTTTACCGCTGCGAATGCAACGGGCATTCCAAAAACGATTTGATCCAATCCATTCTCTCTACCGTAAGTAGAAATGATGTTTTTGAAGCGCAAATAAGCAGCATGAAGATGGAGGATTTACGTTTCCTTAACTCATTGCTGTTCGAAGCACGAAACTCCTTTAGTCTGGAGGATTTGCTTGCTCGCGTACAGCACAGCAGATTCGGGGAAGAAGTCATCAAGCCGGAGTTAGACTCGCCGAAAAAAACAAAACGCACGAAAAAGAAGGAAGAAGCAGCAGACAAGTCACTAACTCCGCGAGAAATGATAGCCAAATTTAAACATCAAGGCTGGTTGTTTAACGGTTTTAGCGGTCCTAGCAGGTATTTGTTTCAAGTGCCAAACGATTTGAAGAAACGTTTTCGCGATACACTTGCCAGAAGGTTTGCTGCTGATCTGCAATATACGGATGAGCCGCCAGTGTATCGTGATGAGCAGATGCTTATTCATGACGACATTACACATCTGCTACATTACACCTTTCATAATGAAGTACAGCTAACAGCAGACGGCTCGATGTACAAACGATTTACACTACAGCTGCTTGACCGTTTTGGTGTTCAGGAGGAGCTTCCTGCGAAAGGTGCTTGGCGATTTGGATACGGCAGACATTTCAATCAATATCCGAATCGATTCTCGTTCGTATACGATTATTGTTATCACACTAAGTATATCAGCGAGAACCAAACTTTATTGACAGTCACAAGTACAGGTGAGGAACGTTTGAATAGTAGGCCTTCAGTTGAAGCGGATCAAATTTATCGATTTTGGCTGAAGCTCTATAAGGGACCGATTACACATCTGTTATCGCTGGTGCATTGGATCAATACGCTAGCAGTGGAATGGGTTACGGTTGAGTCGTTAAGAAATGTGCTTGTTCCTTTTATCAAGCCTTACTTTTATGACGATTCCAATACGATTTTGGAGCAGCGAATTATGACGATGATGGTTCATCTGGGACTGCTGCGGCTTGGTGAGCATCCAGTTCATGGTGCCGTAGTCAGAATGACGAAGGCGGGGCGCGCCATCGTTGAGGGTGTCAGCTTAGAAGAGTCAGGCTCTGTCGTGTTGCATTAACTTGCTATTAAGCTCTTGGAGTGCGGTCAAATATAAGCTACAGTAATAGTATAAGATGATAAAAGACTTGCTATATTTGATCGTTCGAAAGAGGTCGGAAGCGAAAATGTTAATACCATTTAAAGGTGTCATGCCAAAAATTCATGAAGATGTATACATAGCAGACGGTGCAAAATTAATTGGTGACGTGTCTATCGGAGAAAATAGCACCGTTTGGTTTAATGCTGTTCTGCGAGGAGATCTTGCACCTATACAAGTCGGTCATAGCTGCAATATTCAAGATGGTGTCGTCGGTCACGTAAATGTGAATCAACCTTTAATTCTAGCTGATGAGGTATCTATCGGGCATGCTGCTATAATACACGGCTGTACGATAGGCAGAGGCACATTAATTGGAATGGGGGCAATCGTACTTAACGGCGCAGACATTGGTGAATATGCTTTAATAGGAGCCGGTTCGATTGTTACAGAGAATAAAAAAATACCATCCTATACTCTATCTATCGGTTCACCCGCCAAAGTCGTAAGAGAGTTAACAGAGGACGATCTACTGCGTATGAAAAAAACGATGGAGAGCTACGTGACAAAGGGAGTAGAATATAGGATCTCTTAACGCCGGTTTGGAGGTGTATCCTATGGACAAAATGAAAGTAACGTATGAAGCAATGCTAGGTTTGGCCGCGGAGTTTGTGCTTGATGATGCGGTTTTGAAATTTCAAACCAACCAGATTTATACGGCAATTGACAAAGCACTGGCCGCAGGTGACGAGGATACGTTTTACCGTCTTGCGAAACAGTTAAATGCTTTAAGAAGATAGCGAGTGTCGTTCTTTTCAATTGAATGACGATGCTGGCAAGAAGCTTTCCAATCAAAAACGGACGATTGAGTTCGGGTTTGATACTGGGGAGCTTTTTTTTTTGAATATTAAGGTTTGGCAATTATTGAAAATGGAGTTAACATAGAAGCTGTGCTGTTGACAAATGCTGCAATTATGTTAAGGAGTGAGAAGTAAAGCGATGAAATTTAGTGAAATATCGAGAGAGCAATGGGAGGAATTAAGTCCGTACTTGGATACCTGTCTGCTGCCGGTGACTGGAATGCCGTCTTCAGCAAAGCCTTATGAGGCGACAGAATGGCTGGAGGCGCTCAGGGACATAATGGATTTAATAGAAATACCTTTTAAAGGACGAGTGGTTACCTATCCTGCCTGGCATTACATAGCCGATAGTGAGCGTCTTGCGGAGCAATTAAATGAATGGTGCACTGCTGCGAAGCGCGGTGGATTTCGTTATGTCATTGCGGTAACCGCAAATAAACAATTAAATATTGATTGTGAAGAAGTTGATTTATGGTTTAGACCTAACGAGGAAGGCGAGCTGCCACTTCAAGCCGATGTTTCAAATGCTATTCGAAACTTATGGAGCGGACAGGCTACATGAAATTCATAAAATTGTCGTATATTATTAATGAATTTCGGGAAAAAATAATGCCAGACAAGGACAAATGTGACAAAATGATAACAAATTATTGAACGATAATTTGATAAATGTTCAAATATGAAGCCATATTCTTGACGCTCCCAAGCACCTAAGCTATTATAAGTTATGTCCTAGTTCGTCATGTGTTTTTGCCCTGCGGCAAGACGCGAGATATGGTTGGCAAAGGGGGTTAGAACAGAAGATGAGTAACCATGAACAACACGAGACCGCGCATCGACCGGTTCAGCGCAAAGAAATGTCCCGGCGTCAGTTTTTGTCATATACGCTTGGCGGCACAACCGCATTTATGATGGGCGGCGCAGTATTACCAATGGTTCGTTTCGCAGTGGATCCACTCCTTGTAAAGAAGGGTGAGGGGACATACGTAAAAGTAGCGGAAGAGAGCAAAATTACGAACGAGCCACAAGAATTTAAATTTAAAATTCATCAGATCGATGGTTGGTACGTAAGTGACCCGGAGCTTGCAGCTTGGATCTCGAAGGATGCAAATGGCAAAATTTTTGCACTTTCACCAGTATGTAAGCACTTAGGTTGTACGATCGGATGGAACACAAAAGGTCAAAATGAATACGATTGTCCTTGTCACGATGCGCGCTACACGAAAGACGGGAAAAACATTGCAGTTTCCCCGGCACCACTGGATGAGTACGAAGTAAAGATTGAAAACGGCTTCGTTTACTTGGGTCCAGTAATGCCGAATACGAGAACGAAATAAGGAGGTCGTATGACAGATGTTTAAAAGTGTTTACAACTGGATCGACGAGCGTCTCGACATTACGCCTCTGTGGAGAGATGTAGCTGACCATGAAGTGCCTGAGCACGTTAACCCAGCGCATCATTTTTCCGCATTCGTTTATTGTTTCGGCGGTTTGACGTTTTTCATCACAGTTATTCAAATTTTGTCCGGTATGTTTTTGACTATGTATTATGTTCCAGACATTATCAACGCGTACGCAAGTGTTGACTACCTGCAGCATAAGGTCGCATTCGGTCAAATCGTTCGAGGCATGCACCATTTTGGGGCAAGCTTAGTTATCGTTATGATGTTCTTACATACCCTTCGAGTGTTTTTTACCGGTTCTTACAAGGCACCGCGCGAAATGAACTGGGTTGTCGGAATGCTGATCTTCTTCATCATGTTAGGCCTAGGGTTCACAGGTTACCTGCTTCCTTGGGATAACAAAGCTTACTACGCAACAAAAGTTGGTGTCCAAATTGCTGAATCCGTACCAGTAGTCGGACCGTATCTTGCTTCATTCCTATACGGGGGCGATATCGTAGGCGCGCAAACACTAACTCGTTTCTTTGCGATCCATGTATTCTTCTTGCCTGGCGCTTTGATTGCAATGTTGGCGGCACACTTTATCATGATTCGGAAACAAGGTATTTCGGGACCACTTTAAGCGAAGGGAGGCTTACTTATGGCGCATGGTCATAATTCGAATGAGAAGGTTGTCTATGTAGGCGACTCGCGTGTTAAGAAAAACAACCATCCAAACATCCCACCTGACTACACGTCATTCCCAGGTAAATCGGAAGCATTTATTCCGAACTTCCTGCTTAAGGAATGGATGGTTGGCTGTGTGGTATTAGTTGGATTTCTAGTATGGGTTATTGCTGAGCCGGCACCGCTTGGCTATCCAGCAGATCCTACGAATGCGGCATTTATACCAATGCCTGACTGGTACTTTTTGTTCTTGTATCAATTTTTGAAATATCCGTACGTTTCGCAAGATTACATCTTGCTTGGTACGGTTGGTATTCCAGGAATTATGTTTGGCGCATTGATGCTTGCACCATTCTTGGACACAGGCAAGGAGCGCCGCTTCTACCGTCGTCCAATCGCTTCTTCATTGATGGGCCTAACACTTGTAGCATGTGTTTACTTGACAGTTGTATCTTGGGATCACTACCAACATCAACTTGAAATTAACGGTCAAGTGCCAGAGCATCATGAACGTGAAGAGAAGGCTCGTGAAGCTGCTTTAGCAGGTCAAGAACGTCCGAACTACACGAAGCCAGCCGTTGAGGCATCCCTTGTAGATGCGAATGATCCGGCAATGAAGATTGCTGAGCAAGCAAAATGTATTTCTTGTCACGCTGCTGATCTGAAGGGCCAAGGATCTGTTCCTAGCTTGGTAGGCGTTGGTGACGTTTTGTCGAAAGAACAGCTTGTAGAAATCGTTACGAACGGTCGTGGCGGTATGCCTGCTTTTGCTGAAACTTTATCTGCTGAAGAAATTGACCAGCTAACAACATGGCTGTCCAAACAAAAAGCTTCCGCTGAATAAATTGTTGGAGGAAACCTGATCGTATTACGCGGTCAGGTTTTTCTTTGAATATAAGACCTTATAAAGATAAAGCGAAGGAGAAGTGGTTCGTCATGCTCGCTTTTTTTTGGAGCCGTGAATTTTTGCTCAGCCGATCATTTTTGTGGATGCTTTTTATTGTCAATTTCTTTGGTACGGTTTATGGATACATATGGTATGAAGATCAGCTATTGAAAACGCTAAACGAGCATCCGTTATGGAGAATCGTTTTTGTTCCTGATTCACCAACTGCAAGTCTGTTCTTTACAATTGCACTACTTTATTTATTGTTTCCGCCTAAACGCCCTAACGGCCTTGCGATAATTGGACGATATATAATAGAAGCTTTGGCTGTTGTATGCTCGGTTAAATATGGCATTTGGGCAGTATCGATGATCGTAGCGGGAGCATGGCAGGGGGCTGAGTTGAATTGGCAGCATTATATGCTTATTGCCTCACATTTAGGTATGGCGTTTGAGGCCTTGCTTTTTTTCCGTTTTATGAAAGCAGGAGTTCTCTCTTTAGCCATTGCAACTGGCTGGCTTCTTATGAACGATACGGTTGATTACACATTTGGTATATTTCCGTATCTTGCAAACGAATTATACGACGATCTAACAGCTGTACGTACGTTTACATTTGGTTTGTCGCTCTTTAGCTTTGGGGCAGCACTGCTCGTTTGGCGTTACAGAAAGAAGGCATAAGGTTGGACATCCCCTCATAAAGTCTACTATGGGGGGATGTCCATGAAGATACGTTTTATTATTCCATTCGTCATATGTATCGTCATGACGATAGGTTGTGCTAGTACAGTATGGGGAAGCAGTATGTGGCTTAATACAAATGCAAGCCTGTTATCACCAGATAAGGCAAATCAACTTGAACGAATGGATGATATTGCAGGCTTATTATATGAAGCAGCATATACAAATAATAGACAAGCCGCATATCAATACGTCCAGCAGCTTCAGCAGGTTGTGAGCGGTAAACTTCAGTATTCGCTTGGAAATGCCGATGGTTGGTTGGCAGTAGAACAGGATGCGAGCACTATTGAGAAAGCGCTTATTAAAGGCAATGCAGGGACAAGCTGGTTTCTTGAAGCAGCACGCATTAGATTGGCTGCTGATGCGCTCATAAGGCCGGATCACGCTTTGTGGCTGCAATATGAAAAAGTTATGCTGGACGATCTTTCTCGTGTAGAGAAAGCGTGGAAGCGTCAATCGAATGATGGAGCGGTGGCTGCGCGTGCGGTAATGACTAGCTTGGAGAAGCATGCCGATCGGATTAAACCTACTGTGAGTATGCTTTATGGTAGTTATCACGAAATAGAGCTGGAAGAACGGATTCAATACACTAACCGACTATTAGAAGCTAACAACATCCATAATAATGCGCGGATAGAACATTCTTTGCTTGCGTTAAAGGAAACATTGATTCGATTGTTTGATCAGAATCATGCTGAAGATGGCATTCCTGCTGTGGCTGCTGTTCCTATTGCAAATCCTCTTCGCTGGACGTTCTTTCTGGGAGCTTTCATTTCGGGGATTCTTACTTATTCAGGATGGAGAAAATACAAGGACAATCCTTTTGGTGTCAAACCGATTTCTTGAAAAAACACATGGAATCTATACGTTTGCATCGATCATCTTCACATCTTTTGTTGTGATAAAAGCTCAGAAGTCGATATTGCGTATATTCGTTTTTAGATGGCAAATTTCTTGCCACTGGACGACGCAATAGGCGACTTTTTTGCTGTCTAGAGAAAGCTTTTGAAAAACATTGATTTTGTTAAGCAACTTACGTTAACATAGGAATGTATAGCTATAGATAGAAAGGAAATGTATCGATGTCAGAAAAAACGTTGTCAGATATTCAGCGAGAAGTTGATGATTACATTTCTCAATTTAAAGAAGGCTACTTCAGTCCGCTTGCCCTCATGGCAAGAATGTCTGAAGAAGTAGGCGAGCTTGCTCGTGAAGTGAATCATTTTTATGGGGAAAAACCAAAAAAAGCCGATGAAGCGGAAAATTCCGTTGAAATGGAGCTTGGCGATATTTTATTTATTCTTTCTTGCTTTGCTAATTCACTCAATATAGATTTAACAGAAGCGCATAATAAGGTTATGCATAAGTTTGCTACTCGCGATGCGAACCGGTGGACGAAGAAAATAACCGAACAGTAAACAAGCTCCGAACATATGCTGTACCATCAACCTGTGTACAAGGAGGATGGGCGTATGGATGGCGAGAGTTGCATCAAAAAGGCTTATGAATTTATCTTTAATAGTGATTTCGAGCAAGCGATCTATTGGTTCGAGCAAGCTATAGAGGCTGAACCGGACAATGCGTTCTATTATCATACATGCGCTGTATCATGCGCGAGAAGTGGTAAATGGACAAAAGCTAAGCAGTATGCCGAGATGGCGGTTAGAATCGATCCTGAGCTTATTGAGTATAGGTATCATCTGCAAACTGTCGAAGCAGGATTATTGCAGGCCGAAGCGGATATTTTGTTAGCGAAAGTACCGCCAAAGCTAATTGAAGCTGCTGAACTGCTGGAAGCTGCAGCTCTGCTTGACCCTTTATGCTTTGATGCGTTTTATACGTTAGGTGTTTTGTATGCTACTCTCAAGCAATATGACAAAGCAGTTATAAATGCAAGAGAAGCGATGCGGCTTGATCCCAGCCATTCAGCAGCGAGAAGGCTATTTGCTGACGTTAACCGCAAGCGTCGGATGCTGCGCGCTCAAATGGATGCAACAAAAAGAAAAAGGAACAGGTGATAAGATGTCGACACAAAAAATACGCGTGGCCGTTGCTGGTGCAAGTGGCCGAATGGGACGCGAAGTTATAAAAATGGTGCTGGAGGACGAGTCGCTTCAATTGGTAGCGGCCGTCGCTCCATCTGCTGGACCAGTTGACGCTGGCTCTTTTGCAGGAAAAGCAAATACAGGAGTTGTAGTTAGCGCAACGCTGGAGGAAGCACTTCAAAGTGCGGTAGCAGATGTTCTCGTTGATTTTACAGTTCCGCATATGGCCTACGGTCATACCAAAACAGCAATTGAAGCGGGAGTACGTCCTATTATGGGGACAACTGGGTTTACGCCTGAACAGATCGAGGAATTGGACGAGCTTTGTCAGAAAAAAGGAATTGGCGGTCTAATCGCACCTAACTTCTCAATCGGCGCTATTTTGATGATGAAATTTGCTGCTGAAGCTTCGAAATATTTACCACATGTTGAAATCATTGAATATCATGGAGATCAAAAGTTGGATGCCCCTTCAGGCACTTCCATTAAAACGGCAGAATTGATTTCACAAGTGCGTAAGGAGTTTCGTCAAGGTAATCCGCAAGAGGAAGAAGTCATTGAAGGTGCTCGCGGCGGTTATTACAACGGTTTCCGTATACATAGTGTGAGACTTCCAGGCGTATTTGCTCAGCAGGAGGTTGTGTTTGGAGGTTATGGGCAAACGCTCAAGATTCGTCATGATTCTTATGATCGAGCGGGTTATATGCCTGGTGTAAACGTAGCTGTGAAGAAGGTTATGACCTACAGCGGTTTAATTTATGGATTTGAACATATTATGGATTAGATTATCGGGCATCAGGAGAGGGGAACGGCATGTTAAACATAGCATTTATTGCGCATGATCGGAAGAAAGAGGAAATCGTTAACTTTGTTATCGCATACGAGAAAGTATTTGCAGGGCATCAGTTATTTTCAACTGGCACGACAGGCACTCGTATTATGGAACAAACAAATTTATCCATTCATCGGTTTATGTCAGGTCCACTTGGTGGTGATCAACAAATCGGCGCGATGGTAGCACAAAATGAAATGGATTTGATTATCTTTTTGCGTGATCCATTGATGGCACAGCCGCATGAGCCGGATATCATTGCATTACTTCGCTTGTGTGATGTACAAGGCATACCGGTTGCAACCAATGTAGCGACAGCGGAATTGCTCGTTAAAGCTCTGGAACGCGGCGATTTTGCTTGGCGTGAGCTCGTTCATAAATATAAACCAGGTATTACTGAATGATGACGGAACTGGATATCCTTGTTTTTGGTGCTCATGCGGATGATGCTGAAATAGGTATGGGCGGTACGATCGCCAAACATGTACAAGCAGGGTATAAAGTTGGAGTAAGTGATTTAACGATGGCTGAAATGTCCTCAAACGGTACGGTCGAGCTGCGTATGCAAGAAGCGGATGCAGCATCCAAAATTCTTGGTCTGCATGCTCGTACTAATCTTGGTCTGCCAGATCGTGGCTTGGAGCCTACTCGGGATCAGATTGAACGTATTGTGGCTGAGATACGTTACTTCAAGCCTCGAATCGTCTTTGCTCCTTATTGGGTAGACCGTCATCCTGATCATGTGGCGTGCAGCAGATTAATTGAAGAGGCTGTGTTTAACGCTAAGCTGCGCCGCTATATGCCGGAGCTTCCTGCCGTTCAAGTATCACAACTTGTTTATTATTATATAAATGATGTGGATCAAGTTTCCTTAACGGTGGATATAAGCGAATTCCAAACGATAAAACGTAAATCGCTGCTGGCTTATCGTTCTCAATTCGATGCAGCAGCTGGCTCTGATCGCGTAGCTACACCTTTAACGAATCATTACATAGAACGAGTAGAAGCGCGTGATTCATTGCTGGGCCAAGCAAGGGGCTGGGCTTATGCTGAGGGCTTTGCTCTCAAGCGTCCACACGCGATACAATATTTTTGACAATTCGTACAGCTCTTGTGTAATACAATAGTTATACGTGACGAACACAGGAGGTGCGATATCAGTGACGAGAAAATTAAAAATTGGCATAACCTGTTATCCTACCTTGGGCGGGTCAGGCGTCGTAGCTACCGAATTAGGTAAGCTGCTTGCAGAACGTGGTCATGAAATTCATTTTATTACGCATAGCATACCATTTCGCTTAGGCCACTTTAATAAAAATATATTTTATCATGAGGTTGAGGTTAACGATTATTACGTGTTTCGGTACCCGCCTTATGATTTAGCATTAGCAAGTAAGATGGCACAGGTTGCCAAAATGCAGCAGCTCGACCTGCTGCACGTCCATTATGCGGTACCTCATGCGGTCTGCGCATATTTGGCGAAGCAGATGAATGGCGACGGTCTTAAGACGGTCACAACCCTACATGGCACTGACATCACTGTACTTGCTCAGGATGAATCGTTAAAAAATTTAATCCGTCTCGCAATTCATCAAAGCGATGCGGTGACAGCAGTTTCAAAGGATCTTATTCAAGAGACTAGGCAGCTGCTTGATATTACAACACCGATCGATTTAACGTATAACTTTGTCGATAAACGAGTGTATTATCCGCGGGATGCCGCTTCCTTGCGTGCGGATTACGCAGCCCCAAATGAGAAAATTTTGATGCACATTTCTAATTTCCGTCCAGTCAAGCGGGTTGGAGATGTTGTAGAGATTTTTGCTCGCGTATCGCAGAAAGTTCCATCAAAGCTTCTCTTAGTAGGAGAAGGACCCGAGCTTTCAAAAATTCAATATCGAATTCGTCAACTTGGACTTGAAGACCGCGTTCATTTTCTGGGCAAGCAAGAGGATGTTGCTCAAGTCATTTCAATGGCTGACGTACTGCTGCTTCCTTCAGAGAAAGAAAGCTTTGGCTTAGTCGCTCTCGAGGCAATGGCGTGCGGAGTACCGACTATCGGTTCTAATGCTGGAGGAATTCCAGAGCTTGTAACCCATGGGGAAACCGGATTTTTGTCTGCGATTGGCGATATTGATGATATGGCACAAAACGCGGAGAGACTGCTCACCGATGAGAAGCTTCATGAGCAGTTTAAGCAAGCATGTATGTTTAGAGCGAGAAACGAGTTTTGTAATGATGTAATTACAACGCAATATGAGCAGATCTATTATCGGGTACTCGGCATTGAAGCGGATTTGCCAATTACTGTTTGCAGCAGCGATTAACTTATAACGTCTGCTTCTAAAGAGAGGTGTATCAAATGCGGCTTACATTTTCAGAACCAATCATAGCTGCATTGCCCGTCATTGAGCGGCTTCGAGAGCAACATTTCGAAGCCGTTTTTGTGGGCGGCGCAGTTCGAGATACCTTTTTAGAATTGCCGATCAAAGACGTTGATATTGCTACTTCAGCTCGTCCAGAGCAAGTGCTTGCGCTATTCGAGCGCTGCATACCTACGGGCTTGCAGCATGGGACAATTACCGTCATTAATGACGGTATCACCTATGAAGTAACTACTTTTAGACTCGAATCGGCGTATGAAGCGCATCGCAAACCTGAGAGTGTTCTATATATTACAGAGCTTGATGGGGATTTGTTACGGCGCGATTTCACGATGAACGCAATGGCGCTGAGCAGTGACGGCGAGCTATATGATCCGTATGGCGGTATACATGATTTGCAGGTTAAAAGACTTCGCTCCGTGGGTGATCCGAATGCACGTTTTCAAGAGGATGCGCTTCGGATGCTCAGAGCAATACGGTTCATTGGGGTGTATGAGCTTACTCCGTCGCTTAGAACATGGAAAGCAGTGATACGTTATCGTGAATTATTGAAGTTTATTGCAATGGAGCGAGTGCAAGTCGAGCTTGATAAAATGATCGCAGGCTCAGCTCCGCAAAGAGCACTGCATTTTCTAGCTGCGAGCGGATTGTTGTTTCATTTGAAGGAGTCCTTTCTTGAAGAAACAGCCATGTCCTTAAAAGGACTAGATCACGCAGGCAAAGGAATAGGATTGTTCTCACGGCTGCATGAACTGGATGCTATCGATTCACGCTGGGCTGCACTTGCCATAGCAATAAATATATCTGTCGCTGCAACGCAGCAAGCGCTGCAGGTGCTGAAATTTTCAAATACACGGATCAAAACGATTATATCTATTGTAGCGATTCAACAGGAAATGCAGATCATTTCGAAAATAACAAATGAAACGGAGCTTCAATCTGGCTGGCTTAGCATCGTTATTCGTTTTGGCAAGGGAGCTTGCAGTGAATGGATTCATGTTATGCAAATACTCGAAGCATCATCGGAGGGCTTCTCTACTGCCTTTCTAACGCGTTTGAAAGACTGGCATGCAGAAATGATCGTGTCATCACTCAAACAGCTTAAGGTGTCAGGTAAGGATCTAACAATTCATTTGCAGAGTGAAGCAGGACCTTGGGTTAGTGAGACTTTGAGCAAACTGCTGTTACTTGTAGCGATAGGTGAGCTTGAGAACGATCAACGTGTATTGCTTGAGCAAGCATCGCAGTGGCATTAAGATCGTTTACGCCGTTAAGTTTGCTTTGCAATACATTAGGAGGAAATTTTAAATGAAACATGAGATTTTGCTTCAATTGTTTTTAGACAAGACAGGTGAGTACGTATCAGGGGAAAACATTAGCCAAGAGCTCGGAGTTAGCAGGACGGCAATATGGAAGCAAATTCGCAAGCTTGAAGCAGCGGGCTATCATTTTGAAGCTTCAAGGCGACTTGGTTATCGTCTAATTAGTATACCGGATAACCTTTCTATCGAGACAATTGCAAATCAGCTGGACGCAAAAGTATTTGGTCAGCAGATCCATTATTTTGAAACGGTGGAGTCCACCCAGAATCTTGCTCGAGCAGCTGCTGAAGAAGGTGCTTTAGAGGGAACACTATTTCTTGCAGAGCAGCAAGTCAAGGGTCGCGGCCGAATGGGGCGCGGTTGGATCTCACCTCGGGGCAAAGGGATCTGGATGAGCATGGTCATGCGTCCATCCGTGCCGATTCATTTTGCACCTCAGCTCACCTTATTGACAGCTGTTGCGCTATGCCGAAGCTTAAAGCGTCTTACGTCATTGCCGATCGGAATTAAATGGCCTAACGACTTGCTCATTGATGGGAAGAAGATTAGCGGAATATTACTTGAATCAGCAGCAGAAGACGAAAGACTGCGCTATGTTATTGCTGGAATTGGGATCAGCGTTAACCTAGAGGAAGCTGATTATCCGGTGGAATTGCTGGAGAAAGCAACGTCGCTTCGTATTAATGGCGGGAAAAAGTGGTCAAGAGAGGATGTCATTGCTGAATTCCTGAAAGAATGGGAGCAGCTGTATTTCCTTTATCAAGAGCAAGGCTTTAGCCCAATTGTAACACTTTGGGAAGCGTTGTCTGTCTCGCTTGGCCAAAGAGTGCGACTGATTACGCCTCAGGGAGACATCGTTGGAGTGCCAATTGGTCTTGATGAGAGCGGCGCTATTCGAATTAAGCTCGATGATGGAAGTGTAAAGCCTGTTTTCTCAGCTGAGATGGGCGAGCCGCTATAATTGATTTCGTTTACGTATTGCTAAAAGTTTGATAAACTAGAGCTATCAGGCGGTATTCTAAGGGAGCTGCACTGATGAGGAATATTACTATGTAAATGATTGGGAATGCACACTCTGCTCTGAGCCGTAGGGACCGAGACAGAAGGAAGCACAACAAGCAAACGTTTCCTTTTCAGTTTGGGGACCTTTTTAGCAGCGGCTAAAAGGTTTTTTTGTGTTTATCCTAACATTGAACGGGGGATGAAGCTGATGAGGAAACGACTGACGATTACTAAACTAAAAAAAATGAAGCAGGACCGCAATGCGATTTCCGTTTTGACAGCTTATGATTATCCTTCAGCCAAGCTTGCTGAAGAAGCTGGAATTGATGTCATTCTTGTTGGAGATTCACTTGGGAATGTAGTTCTTGGTTATGACACCACTATACCCGTGACGATCGACGACATAGTTTATCATACAAGAGCGGTTGCGAGAGGCGCTCAGCAAACGTTTATCGTTGCTGACATGCCTTTTATGACCTACGGCATTGGCCGTGAATCGACACTTCGTAATGCTGCAAAAATCATGCAAGAAGGCGGTGCCCAAGCTGTAAAGCTGGAGGGTGGTGCTGACATTGCATCTGATGTAGCTGCGCTGGTTAAAGCAGGAATTCCTGTTATGGGCCATATCGGGCTTACACCACAATCCGTACATCAGCTCGGGGGTTATAAAGTACAAGGTAAACTAGACTCGGAGGCGGAACGACTTATCCAAGATGCGAAAGCATTGGAAGAAGCAGGCGCTTTCAGTATCGTCCTTGAGCTTGTAACCGAGCCTCTAGCGACCATGATCAGTGAAATGCTGACGATTCCTATAATCGGCATTGGGGCAGGACGCGGTTGTGATGGTCAAGTACTTGTATATCATGATATTTTGCAATATTCATCGCCTTACTTTGAGAAAAAATTTGTGAAAACCTATGCTGATATCGGTACGACAATTAGAGATGCTATCCAATCTTATGTTGATGATGTGAAAACAGGGCAATTTCCTGCTGAGGAGCATGTTTTCTCGCCACAAACATCGAGTATTTCGTCTTTATATGGCGGCACAGATGCTAGCAGTAATGAAAAGCAAGCTGAGAATGAAGGCAAGGCAGATAAGGGGGTTCAGCTGAAATGATCATTTGTCGATCAAAAGCAGAGCTGAGGCTGCAATTATCTACTATGCGCGAACAGAATAAAAGTATCGGTTTTGTTCCGACGATGGGTTATTTGCATGAGGGCCATGCTTCCCTAATGCGTCAGGCTCATGCTGAGAATGATGCTGCAGTTCTGAGTATATTTGTGAATCCGCTGCAGTTTGGACCTAACGAGGATTTGGATCGTTATCCGCGTGATGAGAAGCGTGATTTAGCACTCGCAGAAGAATGTGGTATCGACATCGTATTCATCCCATCGGTCCAAGAGATGTATCCTGTCAAACCACTTACGACGGTCATTGTTAATCAAGTAACGGATCGTTTATGCGGAGCCTCCAGACCTGGGCATTTCGACGGTGTAGGAACAGTTGTTAGCAAGTTGTTTCATTTGGTTTCTCCCGATCGTGCTTATTTTGGCATGAAGGACGCACAGCAGGTAGCAGTTATTCAACAAATGGTCGATGATCTTAACTTTCCTTTGCAAATCGTTCCAAGTCCCATTGTACGAGAGCCAGATGGTCTCGCACTAAGCTCGCGCAATGTCTTTCTGAGCGCCGAGCAGCGTGAGCAAGCAGTTATATTGTCCAAAACGTTAAAGCAGGCATCTGAATGGATGAACGAGCCTGAGATGACGGTTGAACGTCTAGAAGCAAAGGTAAAAGTTCAGATCTCTAAAGCGAGTGAAGCTGTTATTGATTACGTTGAGCTGCTTCATTATCCTTCTTTGCAGGTGCCGGAGGCGCAAGCTTCTCTAAACACGATTCATCAACCACTAATATTGGCATTAGCAGTGAAGTTTGGCACGACTAGGCTAATTGACAATTGTATATTACAGTTTACGGAGGTGAGCAAACATGTTCAGAACAATGATGAAATCCAAGTTGCATCGGGCAACGGTTACAGAAGCGAACCTGAATTATGTAGGTAGCATTACTATTGATGAAGATCTTATGGATGCAGCTAACATATGGGAAAACGAAAAGGTTCAGATCGTCAATAATAATAATGGAGCGCGGTTTGAGACCTATGTCATTACAGGCGAACGTGGTTCAGGTGTTATTTGTTTGAATGGAGCAGCAGCGAGGCAGGTTCAGCCTGGTGATCAAGTGATTATTATTTCTTATGCTATGATGACGGATGCCGACGCTAAGGAACATAGACCGATTGTTACCATTTTGGATGCCTACAATCGCCCCTTGCAAATAATTAACGAAGAGCTGCATGCCACTATCCTGTAATTTGATCAATTACAACGTTAATCCCTTCATTATGTAACGAATGGGATGCTGTATGAAAAACGGCGAAGAAACAGAAAATGAACATAACACTCCTTAATTCTTTGGCGAAGGCGGGATGCGGTATGTTCCAACATATGTTTTCATCCATGAATCAGATGCTTGATCAAATTATTGAACAGTACGATGGTGCAGAAGCAAGTGAAAAGCAGCATTTCCAAGAACAAATGAATGAGCTCAAAAAAGTAAGTGATACGTTTATTGAGCAATGGCTTGAATTTGAGGAGAAGTTTACTGAGTTTAAGGAGCATCAATGCGACAATGCAGGCGCATTGCAGACACAGCAAGCTCAGTCGGCTTCGGTAGAAGCGCCTCTTCCAGAATCGCCTTTAAATGTAGCAGCTTCTAATAATAAGGCCGATTTTGAAATTTCGGACGAGCTTGCTGCGATTATTTCCAAAGGGCAGGGCTATTATAAGTTATTTATGTTTTCGCAAGCAGCAGTGCAATTTCAATCAGCTATTCTACAAGCACCGGAATGTAATTTGGCTAGACTGTTTTTGGGTATGACTCAGATGCATCTCCAAAATTGGAGTGAGGCTCAGCGGCATTTTCAATTGCTGATTGTATTAACGGACTTTCCCAAATGGCTTGCAATGGGCTATAATGCGCTAGGATGCATTCAAGCTGTGCGAATGAACTTGGCACAAGCAGAGCAATTATTTATGAAAGCTTATGAAGTATGTCCAAGCTTTAAGGATCCGTTAAACAATTTGAAATCATGCCAAGAAACACCTAAGCACTTATCATTATATTTCGGAAGCACGGAGCTGTGCTGTTTGTGAGAGGATCGGGGAATACATGAAATTTGCTGTATTGGATTTAGAAACGACGGGACATAGCTCGGAGGATGATATTTTGCAGGTTGGGCTTGTTATCGTTTCCGAGGAGCTTGATATTATCGATACGTTTAGCTCCTTTGTTCGACCTAACATTCCGATACCAGCCTTCATTACACAATTAACAGGCATAGATGAAACGGTTGTAGCGGATGCTCCAACACTCAAAGAGGTCATCACCAAGCTTGTTCCGTTACTGGATGATGCTGTTCTGGTTGCTCATAACGTTGGCTTTGATGCCGGCTTTCTGAACCAAGCATTATCGAAATGCGGCTTGCGTCCTTTCGCGGGTCGTAGGCTGGATACAATTGAACTACTTCGAATATTATATCCTACAATAAATACGTATCAGCTCGGAGCGGTTTCTGAGCTCTTCGGTATTCCGCATGATCAGCATCACCGTGCAGACAGTGATGCAAGGGCAACCGCGCTATTGTTGATTGAAACGGTAAAAAAGCTTCGCAAAATGCCGCTGCTCACTTTGCAGCGGCTTTCCACGCTTGTAGATGACGGCAGCGATTTAAGCTGGTTTATTAAGCATACTCAGCAGCAAATGGAGTATAGTACTGTATTTGAATCCAATGAATACGACTATTTTAATCAATTTGCATTGAAGGTACGCGAATGGAGCGAGGAACAGCCGCCGCGAGCAAGCAGTGCAAATACCATGCCGCTAACGGACGTATCATTTGACAATTATTTGGCTGATGTAAGAGATCGTTTTATACAGAAATTTGATAATTATGAGGAACGAGAAGCGCAAGTAGCCATGTTCCAAGAAGTATACAGCGCGCTGAGTCAAAATCAGCATTTACTTATAGAAGCAGGAACGGGTACTGGCAAGTCGCTCGGTTATTTAATCCCCGCACTTTATTATGGCATTCAAAACGGCAAAAAAGTTGTAGTCAGCACACATACGATTAATTTGCAGGAGCAGCTTAGGCAGCGTGATTTGCCTTTGTTAGAGGAAATTTTGCCATTCGAGTTCAGAGCTTCTATTTTTAAAGGCAGAGGTAATTATTTGTGTTTGCGTAAATTCGAAGGTAAAGTTAACACCAAAGATCTTGTATCTCCTATTGAAGATACAGTAACCGCTGCACAGATGGTCGTATGGCTTGGAGAGACGGAGACAGGTGATCAAGAGGAGCTTAACTTTGGCAACAAAGGTGCTGATTTCTGGTCAACGGTAGCAAGTGACACAGATTCTTGTCTGAATCGCGCTTGTCCATGGTTCAAGAGATGCTTCTATCATCGGGCGAAGCATGAAGCGAACATTGCTGATGTTACAATTACCAACCACTCCATGCTGTTTACTGATGTACAAGCGGATCATCGCTTATTGCCTTCTTATACTCATTTAATTATTGATGAAGCACATCATGTTGAAGAAGTGGCTGGGAAGCATCTTGGCATGCAAATCAATTATTTCTCATTAACGCAGGCCGTTCTTCGACTATATAAAGATACACGCTCTGGGCTGTTGCCAGGTCTTCGTCAAAAACTTTTGTATGAGGATGACGCACATCAGGCTTCATGGCTGGAGACCATTGACACGGTAATTCCTATATTTCAAGAGATAAAGGAACATTGGGATAAGCTGTTTGAAATGTTCTACAGCTTTACTTCTACTTCATCCGACGGGCCGACCGAAAATGGTCAATCCGTATGCAGGCTTAAAAAGAATGAGCTTCCAGAAAGCTGGGAGGATGGCGTGACGGTTGAAGGCAATATTCATACAGAGCTTAATCGTGTCATCCGAACAGTTGATAAAATGGTCACGGACATCAAGGATCGTGTTGACGATTCCGGTGTGCAAGCGATTATTACAGATTTAAATGGAGCCGTTCGAGATTTATCACGTCTGAAGGATGAATTGAGAACCTTCGTTACCTTAGAACTGAAGGATTCTGTGTTCTGGATTGAAGCAAGCAGCGTTTATCGCTATAGATCTGTTCAGCTTTATGGTGTTCCAGTTGATGTAAGCGCCCAACTGCAAAAGTATTTTTTCGATGTGAAAGAAAGTATTGTGCTTACTTCTGCGACGTTATCGGTGCAAAAATCATTTCAATACGCAGAGGAACAGCTCGGTCTGCTTGGCTATGAACAGCAGGGAAGACTCAAAACAGTTCAATTGCCATCCCCGTTTAACTATAGGGAACAAGCATTAGTTGTCATACCGCGTAATTTCCCTGTTCTAAAAGGAGCAGCCGTAGATGATACCTATCTCGATATGCTAGTTAAGTCATTAGCTGACGCAGCGAAGGAAACAAAGGGCAGAATGCTTGTCCTATTCACCTCCTATCGTATGCTAAGACAGGTGTATGAGCCGCTCAAAGCGCTCTTGAGTGCTTCAGGTATTCAAGTGCTTGGTCAGGGGATAGACAGCGGCAACCGAACGAAGCTGACTAGACGCTTTCGGCAAACGCCGGAGTCTGTGTTGCTAGGAACGAGCAGCTTCTGGGAAGGTGTAGACATTCCGGGAGAAGCTTTAATATGTCTTGCAATCGTACGCTTACCATTCCAGCCTCCTAATCATCCACTCGTTGAGGCAAAGGCAGAAATGCTGCAGCGTCAGAAGCAAAATCCGTTTATGAAGTTGTCCATCCCTCAAGCGGTTATTCGTTTTAAACAGGGCTTCGGACGACTTGTAAGAACGTCGCAAGACAAAGGGATCGTAATCATATATGATACTAGGGTAATCGACACTTACTACGGGAAGCATTTCTTATATTCGCTGCCAGGCCCTAAAATCGAAACGATGCATACGGATCAAATGGTCGTTCGTATGAGGGAGTGGTTGTCTGATGATAAAACAACTGAGCTGCAGGGAAATCAGGAAAATCAAGCTGTGTTAAGCGAAGAGGAGAAAAAACGATGAAGCAAACGAAAATATCAGAAGCAGTCGTCAGAAGACTTCCTGTTTATTTGCAAGTATTGAATGAAATGCTTAATCGTGAGATTCAAACCATTTCTTCGCAGGATTTAGGCACTAAGCTTGATTTGAATCCTGCTCAGATTCGTAAAGATCTTGCTTATTTCGGTGATTTCGGCCGAAAAGGTGTAGGATATGATGTGGTCTATTTGATTGAGAAGATCCGTCAAATTTTGAAGGTCGATCAGACGATAAAGGTGGCTTTGGTTGGAGCGGGTAATTTGGGGCATGCCTTATGCAATTACAATAAGTATTCGAAGGATAACATGCAAATTACTGCTGTGTTTGACGAACATCCGAGTAAGATCGGGACGAGTATCAATAATTTGATCGTGATGCCCATGAGCGAACTTCCTTCCATTGTTGCCGAACAAAAAATTCGCATTGGTATTATTACTGTACCGGCTTTCGAAGCTCAAAATGTAGCAAATCAATTTGTGGAGGCAGGCGTAGAAGGCATTCTGAATTTCGCGCCTGCTATTTTGCGAGTACCGGATGAGATACGGATACATAATGCTGATTTCACTAGGGAATTGCTTAGCTTAGCCTATTATTTAGTTAGAGAAGGAGAGACGCAGGATGAGTCAGCTTTGGATTGAAAATGGTTTGTTTATTACGATGGATGATGAGAATCCATCATTTAGAGGACATATGGTCGTTACAGATGATCGGATTACGTACATAGGTACAGAAATCCCTCAGCAGCTTTCCGATGAGGTTACAAAAATCGACGGCAGCAAGCTCGCCTATATGCCTGGGCTTATTAATACGCATGGTCATGCAGCAATGACCTTGCTTCGCGGTTATTCGGATGATCAAAATTTACAAGTATGGCTGGAAGAGAAAATGTGGCCGATGGAAGGTAAATATGTTGATCAGGATACGCGTGCGGGCAGCGCTCTAGCCATCGTGGAAATGCTGAAATCCGGTACGACGGCTTTTGTCGATATGTATGATCGTATGGATCAGGTAGCTCAGATGGTCGAACAAAGCGGCATCCGCGGTGTTTTGACAAGAGGAGTTATCGGACTTTGTCCTCCAGATGTGCAAGAAGCTAAGCTTGCAGAGGCAATCACCTTTGCACGCGACTGGAATGGTGAAGCTGACGGACGTATTACAACGATGATTTCTCCACACGCGCCATATACTTGTCCGCCGGCATACATTGAGCGGTTTGTACAAGCTGCCCATGATTATGACTTGCCATTGCACACGCATATGTCGGAGACGATTGCTGAAGTGGAACAAAACGTACGTGACTACGGTTTGCGTCCAGTTGAGCATTTGGATCGTCTTGGCTTCTTCTCGCGTCCATCTCTCGTTGCGCATGCGGTGCATCTGAATGACGCTGAAATCGAGCTGCTTGCTGCGAAAGGGGTAGCGGTATCGCATAATCCTGTCAGCAATTTAAAGCTTGCGAGCGGCATTGCTCGTGTCCCTGATTTGATTCGCGCAGGTGTAACCGTATCTCTTGGAACAGACAGCGTCGCAAGTAATAATAACCTTGATTTATTCGAGGAAATTAGATTCTCGGCGTTGCTTCACAAAGGCATATCGGGAGATCCTACTGCAATTCCAGCTTGGGAAGCTTTGAAGCTAGGTACAGTCAATGGAGCCAAATCCATCTGGCAGCAAGATAACCTAGGAAGTCTCAAAGTAGGAATGAAGGCGGACTTCATCGCGATTAACATTGAACAACCGCATTTCTATCCGCAGACGGATATCATATCGCATTTGGTCTACTCGGGATCAGGGCGAGATGTACGGGATGTATGGATTGATGGCCGCCAAGTGCTCAAGAATGGTGAATGTACATGGCTGGATGAGGAGAAAATTCGTTACGAGGCACAAGCGAGCTTTGATCGCTTGCTGCAAGCCTAATGCGAGCAACAGCAAGGAAACGTCCTCCATTTATGACATTTAAGCGATGGTTGTTCTTAATCATTGTTTGCGTCTTGCTGCTTATCACAGTTTCCTTTATTTATTTCCGAGATGTTCAGAAAGAGCAGTGGTCTGCAATTAAAGCCGTGAAAGAACAAGCTGCAGAAGCGGCTGACCTTGTAGAGGTAACAAATGTTACCCATCATACTTGGCAAAAAAGCAGCTGGATCGTTGAAGGTGTTAATCAACAAGATGAAGAGATATTTGTATGGATGACGGAGGGCAAATCGCCAACTGTAACAAAAGCCACATATGGAATATCCGAAAAAACATTGAAAAATACGTTCAATAGTAAGAAACCAAAGGCAGTCGTGAAGCGAATTCAGCCGGGCTTGCTAGATGATAGTCCAGTCTGGGAAATTTATTATAGTGATGGCGAGGAAGCGCAGCGCTTTAAATATGATTTCTATCGTTTTGATAACGGAGCTTTTATTGATTCTTATACATTACCAGCAAAAACGGGGCCGTGAGGCCCCGTTTCCTTATATTGCAGGACGATTCTCGCAGCAATACATGATATACTTTCGTATAGCGGAGTTGATATACGGATCTATCATAAAAAATTGCGGGAGGGATTTTCATAATGATGAAACCACGTGTGATACCCATTGTTATTACTGCTGCAATTACAGCTTCCATTTTATTCGGTGGATGGGCAATCTACAATCAAGTTGCTGTAGCTGCACCTTTAGAGAAAGTAACTAATAACATCCAAGGCGTTGTAAGTTCAGAAAAACCAATGATGAATCGTGACAAGGTGTCTATCTCATTAGAGTTAGCGCCGAATGCGAATCTACGTGATATATATGAAAGTATTGCTGCTAACGGCAAGGACGTTTTTGGTGACCGTCAGCTTGAGCTTAATATTAAAGATAAATCGAGCAAAGAGCTCGAAGATATATGGTATGCTTCGTTGTTCGAAGTTGCTGAAGCGATGGAGACGAAAGCTTATTCCGACATTCCAGAAGCATTGAAGGAAGCAACTAAATCCATGAAGGATGTCACAGTGACGACAGAAATGGATGAAACGAATGTATATATCACAATTAAAAATACTGAAGCGGTGAAATATGTCGTACTGCCACGCAAGCCAGTTCAAATGGAGGCATGGTAATATGTTGAAATATGGGAAAGAAATTGCGATAGGTTTTTTACCCGTTGTTTTAGCTTTTTTAATTTTTATTGGAGTAAATATTGTACCCATTGTATTGCTTGGCTTGCTTGCCTTTACCGTGGTCTTTGCAACCAAAGGAAGAGGGAAGCTAACAGCGTTATCTAGCCAGAAGCGACGCTCTGAAGAGAAGTTGGCACCACTAACCTTTGAAGAAATCGGAGGTCAAGAGAGAGCGAAACAGGAGCTTATAGAAGCACTAGATTTTCTTGTACATCAAGAAAAAATCGCTAAGCTTGGCATTCGGCCGTTGAAAGGTATTTTGTTATCAGGTCCGCCGGGAACCGGGAAGACACTGCTCGCAAAGGCAGCAGCTCAATATACAGATTCGGTTTATTTAACTGCATCTGGCAGTGAGTTTGTTGAAATGTATGTCGGTGTTGGGGCAGGGCGTATACGAGACCTATTCAAAGAGGCTCGGACGAAAGCGAATAAGGCGAAAAAAAGCAGTGCTGTTATTTTTATTGATGAAATTGAAGTCATTGGCGGCAAAAGGGATGGCGGCCAGCAGCGAGAGTATGATCAAACGTTAAATCAGCTGTTGACAGAAATGGATGGTATTTATGCAAACGAAGCGCCGCGTATTCTGCTAATTGCAGCAACTAACCGCAAGGAAATGCTTGATAGTGCTTTATTGCGTCCAGGCCGCTTTGATCGGCACATTGGTGTCGAGCTGCCGGATAAGAAGGGCAGATTGCATATTTTGAATATCCATGCGAAAAACAAGCCGATTCGGACTGGCGTGAACTTGGAACGTATCGCAAGTGAATCCTTTGGTTTCTCTGGCGCACAGCTAGAGAGTGTTATGAATGAAGCAGCAATCTACGCTATGCGTGATGATAATGAAACGATTGCTGAACAGCATTTGTCGATGGCCATCGATAAAGTTATGATGGGTGAGAAAACGGATCGTGAAGCATCGAAGGAAGAGCGTGAGCGGATTGCGCTTCATGAGCTGGGACATGCCATCATGGCAGAGCTTATGCGTCCTGGCAGTGTATCACAGGTCGCACTATCGCCGCGTGGACAAGCACTGGGGTATGTTCGTCATAATCCGCAGCAGGATCAATATTTGTATACGAAGCAATTTCTGAACGGTCAAATTATGATTGCGCTTAGCGGGGCTGCGGCTGAAGAAATGTTTTATGGTGATCGCAGCACAGGTTCGAGAGGCGATTTCGAGCAATCGATGAATATTGTCAAAACGTTAGTAGAATCTGGATTGACCGAGCTTGGTATTATCGATTCTTCGATGATGACTAAGGAAGGGTGGGCAACCATTAATCGAAGCATTTTGGATGATCTGATGCTGCAAACGAAAGGACTGCTCGAAACGAATCGAGAAGTGTTCAACAAGTCTCTTCAAACGCTTCTTCGTGAGGAAACATTGAGCGGTGAGGAGTTTAGAAAGCTCTTTTCTTCCAATACAGCAGCATGAAGCGTTTACAATATTACAATTTGAAGGCGGAGTCGTCGTCCGCCTTCTTTTTTTGATGAAAAACGTTATAATAATAATGAACTATCTTTGCAGAGAATGCTTCTAATAACATTATAAGAAGGACTCTCCCCACACTAAAGGAGCTAATAAATTGCATATCAAAACAGTTGGAGTTGTAGGAGTAGGCACGATGGGTCAAGGGATCGCGGAAATGCTGGCATCCAAAGGATTGGATGTTATTATTATCGAGCAATCGGACGAGCGTCTTGCTTATGGTAAACAAATGATTGAACTAAGCTTGGACAAACAAATTGAGAAGTGGGCGCTCACGAATTCGGAGAAGAAGCTTATTATGAATAAAATAGAGGGATCTACAAGCTTTGAGAAGTTAGCGGGCTGTGAGCTTGTTATTGAATCGATAACAGAGGATTTGGATTCGAAAAAAGCTATTTTCGAAAAAATTGATCAAATTTGCGGATCTAATGTTATTTTAGCAAGCAATACATCTACTCTTAGCTTAACTGAGCTTGCCAGCGTAACAAACCAGCCAGAGCGTGTTATCGGATTACATTTTATTTACCCTGTATCCAAAATCGATCTTGTTGAAATTGTTCGGGGTTTAAAAACGTCAGAGGATACCTTCTTACGTACGAAACATTTCGTGGAAGAGGTTATTAACAAAAAAGGAGTCATGGTATTTGAATCTCCTGGTTATGTAACCACTCGCCTAATATGCCTATTTATAAACGAAGCACTGCATGTGTTGGAAGAAGGCGTTGCCTCAGCTGAGGATATTGACAGCGCTATGCGTATCGGCTATTCCTTCCAACATGGACCGTTCGAGATGTGTGATCGCTTTGGTCTGGATTCTGTCTTGGCAGCTCTTGAACGTATGTTCCGTGAGTATGGCGAGCTGAAATACCGTCCGTCGATCGTACTGAAAAAAATGGTGCGTGCCGGACATCTTGGAGCCAAGTCAGGAATCGGCTTCTTCAAATATGATATGGATGGGGATCGGATTTAATGAAAGTACTAGTCATCAACGCAGGAAGCTCCTCTTTAAAATATCAGCTTTATAATATGCAAGACGAATCGGTGCTTGCAAGCGGACGTGTAGAACGAATCGGAATGGATTCTTCGATTGTTACTCATGAACCGGTTGATAAGCCAGAGGTTCGCAAAGTCAGTGAAATTCTTGATCATGTTGCCGCTGTTAAGCAGGTTATTAATATGCTTACTAATCCTGAATTCGGAGCAATCACGAGCTTGAACGAAATTCAAGCTGTCGGGCATCGTATTGTTCACGGCGGTGAGGTATTCAGCAGCTCCGTTCTCGTAACACAAGAGGTGAAACTGGAAATTCGCAGACTATTTGATTTAGCGCCGCTTCATAACCCAGCGCATATGATGGGAATCGCCGCGGTTGAAACGAATTTGCCTGATGTTCCGCAAGTGGTTGTGTTTGATACAGCTTTCCACCAGTCCATGCCGAACACTTCTTATTTATATCCTATTCCTACTGTTCTGTATCGCCGCCATAAGGTTCGCAGATATGGCTTCCATGGAACTTCGCATTCTTATGTAAGTGCACATGCAGCGGAATATTTGGAGAAGCCGCTCGAATCGCTCAAAATGATTACTTGCCATATTGGTAACGGCGCTAGCTGTACGGCTATCTTGGATGGGAAATCCTTTGATACAAGTATGGGAATGACACCTCTAGAGGGATTAATGATGGGTACGCGAAGCGGAGATATTGACCCTGCGATAGTACCGTTCGTAATGAACAAAGAGGAATTGACATTAAACGAAGTAAATTCAATGCTGAACAAACATAGCGGCATGCTGGCGATTTCCGGTATAAGCAGCGATATGCGAGAGGTTACTGAAGCAATGCAGGAAGGCGACAAAAACGCGAAACTTGCTTTTGATATGTACGCTTATCGTGTCAAAAAATATATCGGCGCATACGCAGCTGCGATGAACGGTGTGGATACGATTGTTTTCACAGCTGGAGTGGGGGAGAATTCTGTTGCTCTGCGTAAAGCAATATGTGAAGGCATTTCCTTCCTTGGCATTGAACTGGATGACAAGCGCAATGCGGAACGTCGCAAGGATGTTCGGGAGATTAGTACAGACAGTTCCAGTGTGAAAGTACTGGTCGTTCCAACGAATGAGGAGCTTCTCATTGCACGAGATACGTATAATATCGTAACGCAAAAGAATACGTCATTGCAGGCGTAATCGTTTAGGAGGCAGCTGGCATTGAACAACGAGATATGGAAAGCTTACTCGCATGGTATGGCAGCTGCACTGCAGGAAGGCGGAGTTTTTGTATCGGCTATGCTGCTGCGTACATACCGTCAGCTTGATTTGTCAGATACAGAAGCAATGCTGCTGTTGCAAATCATGGTTTATATGGAAGCAGACATGAATGATTTCCCTACGCCTGAGCAATTGGCTGAACGGATGGGTTTAGACGTCAGAGAAATAGGTCAAGTACTTGGCCGGCTAATAAAAGATGATTTTTTGACGATTGATGATTACGTGGACAGCGGTACAGGAATGCAGTCAGAGCGTTACAACTGGACGGGCTGGCTGTTAAAGGCTGCTGCACTGACGGCAGAGCAAAAGCGTGAAACGCGGAAGGCTGAGCGTCAACCGATAAAGGCACCTGCGGCGCCATCATCGGATATATTTACTGTATTCGAGCAAGAGTTTGGACGCTTGTTATCTCCTTTAGAATGCGATACGATAACAGGCTGGCTTGATCATGATCGATATACAGATGAGATTATTCGTTTTGCGCTGAAGGAAGCTGTATTCGCAGGTAAGCTAAGTTTGCGATACATTGATCGAATACTGATCGACTGGGCCCGCAACCGAGTAACAAATGCGGACGAAGCACGCGCACATGCGCAAAAATTTCGTGGAGGAAGAGGCTAAGCCAACCGGCTTAGCCTTTTTTTTTGAGGAAAGGCTGCCTTAACGTAAGCGTTTATGGCTTAATTGCATAAAGTAAACCGATTTGGGGACTAAGACGATCGGTTACTGTAGAATATCCTTTCTCTTTTAACCAATTAACAAGTTGAGAAGCAGAGGAGGGATGCCAATGGGCATTAATTTCACAGGAAACAGGTATTTCACCATTAATCTCTACCTCATCCATGAGTCCCGTTATGACAATTCGCCCGCCCTTGAGTAATACACGGTCCATTTCTTCAAGAGCCAGCAGCTGCTGGGAATGATTTAAGTGATGCATTGCGAAGCTGCACCCAATGTAGGAATAGCTGGTTGCGACGAGCGGCAGAGCAAGTAAGTTGCCTTGTTTCGCATCAACGGCAGGGAGTCTTTCTCTAATGATCGAGAGCATTTCTGACGATTGCTCAATGACGGTTAGCTTTGAACCCGCTGCAGCAAGTAAAATGGAGAGATTTCCGCTCCCGGCTCCAAGCTCTAAGCCCAGCTCTTCAAACCTTGGATCAAGCCATTCTACGGTCCGTAATAGCGCATAATTGTATTGCTCTTGAGACAGAACACCTTTGAGTGTGATGAAAGGAGCATTATAGCCATGCCGAAGCGCGATTTCATCATAATTCCACTGGTCGCTCCATGAAGCTCGCAAGATGCGGTTTTGCTTGATCTCTTCAGCTATATGTTCGGCTTGTGTCAGTTCAGCAGTTCCCTTACTCTGCCATCCTGATATCGTTTCATCAAGCGCTTGAAGCGCTTTCGTAGCTGTAATCCATTGTTCGTACAATAATGCACGAGCACCGTCAATCGTTCGGATGAAAGCTTCTGGTTCATGAATAGTTGATATCGCGTCCTGTATAGCAGATACGGATAAACCTAATTCTCTCAGCGAAATGATCCAGCGGAGACGAATAACATCCTCCTCAGAATAATCGCGGTACTTATTTTCTATTGCTTTATGAGGGGTAATCAATCCCTTTTCTTCATAAAAGCGCAGTGTGCGCGGTGTTACACCGAGCAGTTTTGCTGCCTCATGCACTTTCAAACGACCCGCCTCCACATGCTATTATGAACGTTTACGTTACGGTAATGTCAATACTATATAATACTATGCCATTAAGATATGATGAAGATTTGCCAATAGGATATGGTATCGATGATGCCTCGGGGATCTACTTTAAAAATGAAGTGGTAGCGCAAACAGTAGGGCAGGTATATTATTATTATTATTATTATTATGGAAATTAATGAGTGTTCTATATTTAAAGGAGGATGAAAATTATTTCTAACGGTAAATCAATGATAATAGCAAGCTGCATCTTAGGTGTATCTTTTATAGTTGGTTGTATGTTTTTGGATAATAACGTGGTGCCTAATAAAGAGCAGTCCGATGTGACTGTAAGCTTGGAGAAGCCTTTGTTAAAAATAGAAGAAGCAGCAGACTACTTGCATTTATCTGTAACCGAAGTTAATCAAATCATAAAATCTGAGCAATATGAGCTGAATAGCACGGGGAGTTTCTCTGGCGTTATGTTTCCATACATAAAAATCGATGAGAATTTTTATATTAGCAAAGGTGAGCTCCAGAATTGGATCAGTGAAACGTCAAGACAAAGACGTGAATATGCTGGCGGAAATGTACTGCAATAGAGGGAATCTAAGATGTAAAGTTAGAGAACTGAACGAACAAGAAAAACTCCCGTTATTTTGAACATATGAGCTTTAAGCGCCTCATACTGCTCGAATTAACGGGAGTAAAACCTTCAGTAACTGCACCGAGTAACAGTGAAGATGGTAAAGTTAGACCTTACCGTGCTTCAGCATTTCCAAACGGTACACGTATTCGAAAATAAATTCGAACGCTTCCAGATGACGTTTAGCTTCGAAAGCGTTAGCTCCCCAAGCATAAATACCGTGCTTGCGCAGCACAATGCCCGGAATGTTCTTTACGATGCGCTCTGTAATCTCAGGAACGATAGAAGGGATATGCGCGAAGTTGGAAACGATCGGAATTTCGATCTGTGCTTCTTCATCCCAAATATTAAATCCTTTGATCAATTCAACGCCGTCGACAGGCACAGATTTACGATCCCAGAAATATTCCGAAATGACGCTGTTGAAAACGGTATGAACGTGAAAAATGGCGCCAGCGCCAGTTAGTTTATAAATTTCGCAATGAATAAGTGTTTCAGCCGAAGGCTTCAATCGTGTTGCTTCACACGGCTTGCCGTCTTGGTCAACAAATAAATAATCCTCAGGGGTATGAACCGTTTTGTCCTTACCGCTTGCGGTAACAGCGAACTGAAAATCGTCGGGGTTGAAATCGCCGACTCGAATCGATAAGTTGCCGCTTGTGCCAGGAAACCAGCCGCGCGAGGCGAACAACTCCTTGACGTCACGCAATTCGGATAGGGCACGTTGTTTATCTTCTAATGCGATTTGTTGAAAACTCATTTGGATGTCTTCCTTTCGGCATTCATAATATTAATAATATCATGGAAGGTTTCATATTCATGATGCGGAAGTCTGAGCTCATTGCACTTTACTGTTAAGTGGGAGCGGGAGTATACCACATCAGCAAGCTTTGCACCCTCGAAGTCAGTTACGCTGTCACCAATAATGATCCGCTCGTATTGCTCTTTGGGGAAACGACGCATGATCGTCGTTTTGCACATGCCGCAATCGTTAGTGCAATGAGCATCGCATGGATTTTGCCATAGGATCTCAATGCGCTCACCGGTAAAATCGCTGCCGTTGCAATAAATATGATCTTTCGGTATGTCAAATGCTTCTAGAATCGGATATACAAAAAAATCAATTCCGCCGCTTGTTACATAAAATTCGATCTGCTGTTCTTTGCAATAGTTAAGGAAATCAGAGAAGCCTTCACGAATGCGAGCATTAGAAATGCTGAACGAAACAACTTCCTTTTGCAATGAAGCGGGAAGAAGACGGAATAATTGCCCCACGCCATCTTTGATGGACAGCTCTTGGGCAATCGTTTGCTCGGCAATTTTCTCCCAGCCTTCGGGATTAAAATGTTTAATAATTGCAATAATGTTGTCGTTAACCGTAATCGTTCCATCGAAATCACAGAACACGATGCGTTTCTTAGCTGTTATATTTTCTGTCATTATTCTTTGATCCCCCATGCGTTTATTGCGGTCAACAACGCTTCATTGCCAGATTGCTCAGCTGCTTCGCGAAGCGGTACTCCGTTAAGTGTGGCTGAAATGGCTTGACGGAATGCTTGTCCGCCAGCAGCAGTGCCCATAGCATGTCCGTGGATGCCGCCGCCGGCATTGACGACTACGTCAGTACCGAAATCTTTCAATATTAAAGGTACGAGCCCTGGATGAATACCAGCAGATGGAACAGGGAAGCTCGTTCTTAGTCCATGCAGCGGCTCTAGCAACGCATCCTTAACTGCTAAATTCTCTTCCTTCGGCATAACAACCGATCCATAAGGTGAAGGGAAGAGTACCAGATCGGCACCTGCAAGGCGCATCAGCTTACCCAGCAGAAGCGAAGCGCTAATGCCATAGTGAGGCGAAGGATACATGGCTCCGGCCATTGCTGGATGTGCTGCGATCGGTACATTAATGGATTTGTCACTGCTTAACTCATGCAGTACATCATAGCCATAAGCAAGAACGTTGAATAGCAGCGCATTTGCGCCTGCGTCAATCGCCTTTCGAGCATTCGCTGCAAGCGAAGAGGTAGGTCCCGTCAAATTGACAGCATAAAGCAGCTTTTGTCCGGTTTCTGCTTCTGCCCG
Organism: Paenibacillus sp. J22P15; assembly: GCF_056269345.1. Classification (NCBI taxonomy): domain Bacteria; kingdom Bacillati; phylum Bacillota; class Bacilli; order Caryophanales; family Paenibacillaceae; genus Paenibacillus; species Paenibacillus sp. J22P15. The sequence continues at coordinate 933,309 of NZ_JBWDNT010000001.1, read as the reverse complement.
GCGAGCTGCGTCCATACATGCTTCCACACGTTTCTCAAGCGGAGTCAGTGGATTCTCAAATAAAATCTCATCATCCTTAATTAAGTCAACACCGCCAAGCGCTTGCTTATAGAATTGATCCTGCAGGTTTGCGAGATCATACCCAACTACCGATTTAAAAATGCTCATCAGTAACGGGCGATCATGTACGCCAAGCAGCTCGCGAACACCATTTAGTCCGAGCTTAGGTCCAGGAAACGCGGAGGCGAAATTTTCGGACACATCGAGATCCATAAGCTTGATCTTTCCGTCCATTGACAGCTTTCCAAACACAGTTACAAGCAGGGCGGGAAGATCACGGCTGAAGTTAATGTCCGGATAAGCAATTTTAATATCGGCGTAACGCTCGCCAGCTGCAACGTTCGCTGGCTCATGGACAGTGACAGATACTACTTTACCTAGGTGTTTCTCCATATTCGCCTTTTGCGCTTCAGGAAGCTCCGTCCAGCTGCCAACGGTTAAACCAACAGCGATCGAAAGGGCCTTTTTATTAAAATCAGCATGATCGTCATATGAACGATATGTAGCGATACAAACTCCATTCATTCTGCAATGCTCCTCTCGATAGCTTCACCCAATTCGCCAGCACGATCAGCAGAGCGATGAATAGCTTTTGTAATCGTTTCTGAAAATTTATTGTCAGCCATCAGTTCAAGAGCGGCTTGCGTCGTGCCATTAGGGGAGGTCACCTTGCGGCGAAGCTCAGCCGGCTCTTCGCCAGTATGACGAACCATCTCTGCTGCGCCAAGAACAGTCTGAACGACAAGATCCTTCGCGGCTGTTTGCGAAAAGCCTAATTGGACTGCTGTCTCGATCATTGCTTCCATAAAGTAATAGACATAAGCAGGGCCGCTTCCAGATACGCCAGTAACAGCTTGCTGGAGCGATTCGACTACGACGGCATTAATGCCGACTGAGCTGAAAATGGCCTCCGTCAGCACCTTTTGCTGCGCCGACACGCTGTCCGAATAACTGATACCTGTCGCTCCGAGTCCGATCGAGCTTGAAGTATTTGGCATTGCTCGTACAACGGATGCAGCGCCTCCAAGAAGTTTTTCGATTGCCTTAATCGATAAGCCTGCGATGACAGAGATAACGAGCTGCTTCGATGAAATATACGGTTTAATTGAAGCAATTGCATCTGCAGCATCTTTTGGTTTCATTGCAAGAAATATAATGTCTGCTTCACGAAGAAAAGCTTCATTCGTAGAGCCTTGTACGATGGTTTGTACGCCATAACGCTCATTAAGCTCGTTTAGACGTTCAGCGTTTTGACGATTAAGCATTGAAATCTGATTTGCTGGAATTAGCTTATTATTTATTAATCCTCTAGCGATAGCCTCAGCCATCGATCCAGCACCATAGAAGCAAAGCTGCTGGCTAGCGATGGCGGTTTGTGTTAATTGAGTCATAGTTGCATTCCTCCGTTGTTCCTTCTGATTTTTTCTAATCGTGTAGGATTCGTATTAACCCCTTACTTGACCATTCCCATAAATAAGATATTTAGTCGATGTCAAAGCAGGAAGCCCCATTGGACCGCGAGCGTGCAGCTTTTGCGTGCTGATGCCTATTTCCGCGCCAAATCCGAACTCAAAACCGTCCGTAAAACGAGTAGAGGCGTTATGATAGACGGCAGCCGCATCCACATCTTGGATAAATCGTTCGGCGTTTTCAGTCTGTTCCGTTACAATACATTCGGAATGCTTAGTACTGAAGCGGCGGATATGTGCAAGGGCCTCGTCAAGAGTTTGAACGATGCGTATATTCATAATGTAGTCGTTATATTCTGTACTATAGTCCTCATCTGATGCAGCGTTGATGCCATTCAGAAGGGCTGCTGTTCTCTCGCAGCCGCGAAGCTCAACACCTGCTTGAATAAAGCGATCAGCAAGGGTAGTTAGGTGTGCCTCAGCAAAAGCTTCATGAACAAGCAGCGTTTCCATGGAATTGCAAACGGACGGCCGTTGTACTTTTGCATTAAAAGCGATCTCGACTGCCATGTTATAGTCAGCACTGGCATCTATGAACGTATGACAAATACCAGCGCCCGTTTCGATGACAGGTACGGTAGCATTTTCGACTACATTGCGAATAAGCGCCGCGCCGCCGCGGGGAATGACAACGTCCAGCAGTCCGTTAAGTTTAAGCATTTCGTTGACGGAAGCGCGATCTGAATCCTCGATCAGTTGAATTGCATCCGCTGGCATCGCTGTAGCGGCAAGCGCATTTTGTAATACTTCTACAATTTTGCGATTGGACTCGATGGCTGCTGAGCCGCCGCGAAGCACAACACTGTTGCCGGTTTTTAAACACAAGCCAGCTGCATCAACGGTTACATTCGGACGAGCTTCGTAGATCATGCCAATAACACCGAGAGGAACTCTTATTTTATTTACTTTAAGTCCATTCGGACGATCGAAATGCTCAAGCAGCTCTCCAACTGGATCAGGCAGCTCAACAATTTGCTTAAGTCCTTCTGCAATAGAAGCGACACGATCAGAATTCAAGGCAAGACGATCGAGCAGGGAAGGGCTTGTGCCTTGCTCGCGTCCACGCTGCAGGTCAAGTTCATTTGCGGCAATAATAGCAGTCGTCTCCGCGAGCAATGCTTCAGCCATGTGGCTGAGGGCCGTATTTTTTTGCTCCGTAGTTAAACGATTCATAATGGCAGATGCCTCTTGAGCTAATGTTGCTTTTTTTACGACTTCACTGGTCATAGCAGGAAGCCTCCTTTTATTTTAATGTAATCCATTCATCGCGATGAATGAATTCGATACGAGAAACGTCAACTCTGCGTTTTACTTCTTCTGTAGTTAGACCGGCTACCGCTTGAATTTGCCATGCAGCGTAGTTGACGACACCGCGGCCAATCGTCTCGCCTTGTTGATTGGTAACCTCGATGACATCACCCGGCAGAAATTCCCCTTGAGTCTCTTTGACGCCGGCAGGGAGCAGGCTTTTACCGCCTTCTAGCAATGCAAGAGCAGCGCCTTCATCCACGATTGCACGGCCCAGCGGCATAGAGTGAAAGCCAAGCCATTGCTTCTTCATAGATAAACTGTGCAGTTTCGTATCGAAGTACGTTCCTCGGCCGTTGCCTTCAACTGCAAGCCTCAGATCACCTTCTTGCTTTACGATGCCGATGAAAGCATGCACGCCGCCACGCATTGCGATGCGAGCCGCCTCGATTTTGGAGCGCATGCCGCCAGTACCAACGGAAGAGCCAGCGCCACCAGCGAGCTTCATAATATCCTCTGATATTTGGTCTACACGTTCGATTTTGACCGCTTGCGGGTTTTTGCGTGGGTCCTCCGTGTATAAGCCGTCCATATCGGTAATGATAACAAGTTTTGCTGCTTTGGTCATCGCTGCAACTAGTGCGGATAAGCTGTCGTTGTCACCGAATTTCGGTACGAGCTCATCGGTTGCTACTGTGTCATTTTCATTAATAATTGGTATAATTCCGAGCCGCAGCAGCTCTTCTATTGTCATTAGAGCATTCTGTATACGGCGACGATTGGAGAAATCTGCGCGTGTCAGCAAAATTTGAGCTGCAACAATTCCATAACCGCTAAATGCTTCTTGGTAGGCTTGCATAAGCAGAGCTTGACCTACAGCAGCGGCAGCTTGCTTCTCGTGTACGATCTTTGGTTTCACGGCATAACCGATCTGACGAAAGCCTGCAGCAACAGCGCCAGAGGTTACGAGCATCACACTATTTCCTTCTTTATGTAAGGAAGCCAGCTCTGATGCGAAATATTGTATACGCTCGCGGTTCAGACCGCCTTCTTCTGAGGTAAGAGAGCTGCTTCCAATTTTTACGACTATTCGTTCTGTCATCATTAATCCCATCCTATGCTTGTTTGGTGACAACAAAAAAGACTTCCGTCCATAAAGGACGAAAGTCTTAGCTTCCGCGGTACCACCTTTGTTGATAATCTAATTAAATAGAATTATCCAGCTTAAGCCTATAACAGAAGGCGCTGTCCGGTTCATCACCGGCCGCTCGGAGGTAGGTTCAGCAAGCGGCCTTCGGTAAATTCTTGCAGCCCATGGAATTTACTCTCTGATCGCGACCCTTCTTGCTTAATTGTCCCGTCATCACGTTTCATGTTCAATTCTTACAAGCATATCACGATCATAAGCTGCTGTAAAGCAAGGCAAATGGCGGGATTGTACTAAAATAAATTCAGTTTTCCAACCCGTTCAATCGCTTCCTGAAGTCGCTCTTCACTCGTTAGCAGAGCAAGGCGAACAAACCCTTCGCCATGTGTACCAAATCCAACTCCTGGTGCGACGACAACATCAGCTTCCTGAAGCAGCAAATCAGCAAATGTTTCAGAAGTGTATCCCTTGGCTACAGGCAGCCAGCAGAAGAAGGAACCGCCGGGACGCGCCGCTTTCCAGCCAATACGATCGAGTGCAGCAAACAATGCCTCGCGGCGGCTTTCGTACATGTTTTTTAATTCAACTACGCAATCCTGCGGGCCAGTTAAAGCAAGTGCGGCAGCTTCTTGTATACCGCCGAAGAGGCTGCAATAGTAATGATCCTGCATTAAATTGATTAACTTGACGATTTGAGCGTTTCCGATGGCAAAGCCAACACGCCAGCCAGCCATATTATAGGTTTTGGATAGTGTATAGAACTCAACGCCGACTTCCTTCGCACCTGGTGTTTGCAAGAAGCTGATCGGTTTATTGCCGTCGAAGCCAATTGCGCCATAAGCGAAATCGCTGGCTATAACGATCCCATGCTTCTCAGCATATTCCACCGTTTTTGCATAAAACTCAGCATTAGCAACAGCGCCAGTCGGGTTATTCGGATAGTTCATGAACATCAGCTTTGCCCGCGCCGCAAGTTCAGGATTAATTGCCTCATAATCAGGCAAATAGCTATTAGCCTCTGTCAGCGGCATGAAAGCCATCTCGGCTCCTGCAAGCGCAACACCTGACCAATAGTCTGGATAACCTGGATCGGGAACGAGACAAACATCGCCTGGGTTAAGCAAGCACTGGCTAATTTCAACAAGTCCTGTTTTTCCTCCGAAAAGGATAGCTACTTCAGTAGCGGGATCTACATCCACGTTATAATCCTCTTTGTACCGTTTCGCTACTGCTTCTTTGAGAAAAGGGTAGCCGCTAAAGGGTGGATACTTATGATATAACGGATTAGCTGCTGCCTCTTGAAGCTTCGCAACAATATGGGGAGGAGTCGGCTGATCCGGATTGCCTTGTCCCAAATTGATTACATCGCGTCCTTTGGCCGTTTGCGCATTCGCTTTGGCGACCAGCTTGGCAAAAAATTGCGTCGGAAGTCCATTCATCCGTTCCGCAGGTTGAATAAGGTGTTGACCGATTTGCGTTTCCATAACCTCACACTCCACATGACAAAATCGCTATCTATTTAGGCAATAGCCTTAATGTAGCATGAATGTGGGGAGAAGAGAAGCTGTTGATTAAGCAGCTGGAATGCCCACCTTTTCAATAAACGGCTTAATATCAGCCTTGAAGAGGAACAAATAAGGTCTGCGTTTCTCATCAAATACGAGCAAGAGCGGAGGCTTGTCCTTGCAGTAAAAAAGAAATAGATCATCAGTAGAGACTGAAACGTCATTTGATTTAATGGTAACAGCCTTCTCAAGCGGTACACGATAAACATAGCTGCAGCTCGAATCATTTGTTATTTGAGGAGCAAGACTTGTGATGGAACCAATCCATGATGAAGCCATTTCCTGAAACTTGGCATCATTAGGGATCGTATTTGTTACTTTGCCCGCGGCTACATCGAATACCTGTATCGGCTTAAGGCTTGTCTCAGGGGTTGGAGCGCTCATCCCTTGATGGGCAGAAGCGATTTGCGCATACAGGAATAGCGAGCAGCAAGCAAGAAGCATTGCCGCAAATCGTTTTGGAAGCATAACAGACATTTCTCCTTTTTATTGAATAGTTAAATACCTCGTTGTTAAGATTCCCAACTTGACACAGAACCATGACACGGTATCATTAGGAAAAAAAGCAATTTCAGGAGGAAAACCAAATGACTCAATCTTTGCGGCTAGCGCTGCTGCAAATGCATATAGAAGCAGGAAATCCAGAAGCTAATTTCTCTAAGCTTGCAAGCATGCTTGAAGAGGCCGTCAGTCAAACGAACAAACCGGATGTCATTATGTTTCCGGAAATGTGGAATACAGGTTATGCCTTAACGGAAATTCAAACGATTGCAGACAATGAAGGTGAGCGTACTCGAGCTTTCTTGTCTGAGTTCAGCCGAAAGCATCAAGTTCACATTATCGGAGGATCGATTGCGGAGCATAAGGATGATAAAGTATTGAATACAATGTACGTCTTTGATCGTTCGGGTAATGTCGTTGCTGACTATTCAAAAATTCATCTATTCCGACTTATGGATGAAGAGAAGTATTTGGCAGCTGGTGATAAGCTCGGCAAGGTGGAGATTGAAGGGACAAGCGCGGGGATGATGATTTGTTATGACATTCGCTTCCCTGAGCTCGCACGGAAGCTAGCACTGGATGGAGTGAAGCTGCTGTTTGTTCCTGCAGAATGGCCTCATCCACGTCTTCATCATTGGCGTACACTTCTGACGGCACGCGCAATTGAAAACCAAATGTTTGTGGTCGCATGCAATAGGATGGGTTCGAGCGGTGACGCACATTTCTTCGGTCACTCGCTCGTGCTCGATCCATGGGGAGAGACGGTTGCTGAAGCTGGGGAAGATGAAACGATCCTGTACGCTGACATTGATTTATCCGTAGTTGATGCTGTTCGCACGAAAATCCCAGTGTTCGAGGATCGCAGACCTTCTATTTATGAAGCGTAATTATCGATAATTACTCATCGTTAGATTTAGTGTTCGAATGAAAGCTTCAGCTGCTTTAGATAAATAGCGGCCCTTTCGGCTTGCTACAACTAAGGTTCTCGTTGGTTTTGGATGCAGCGGGAGATATATAGGAGTAAAATCTGAGCCTTTGACTCGCGTCAGCATTTGCGGGACAAAGGCTATTCCCATTCCGCCGGCAACTAAGGATTGAATGGTCTCCATGTTGCTGCTCTCAAATACGATTTGTGGTGTAAAGCCTGACTGTTCGCATAATTCGACGGTGATTTGACGGAAGCCTTGTCCTCGCTTAAGACCGATAAACGGCTCTTTATCGAGCTCTGAAATGTCGACCGCACCTGCTCTTTGAGCAAGCGGATGATGAGGAGGAACAGCTAAACAAATTTCTTCTTCCAAAAAGGGTTCACAAGAAAGAGAGTTATCGATGAGAGGCAGCGAAAGCAAACTTAAATCGGTACCGCCGCTTGCTGTAAGCTGCTCCAACTTAGCTGTAGTTTCTTCGACGAGCACGACTTCAATTTGCGGGTACTGTTCACCGAAAACAGGCAATACAAGAGGCAGAATATGTGAGCCTGTCAGAGGAAGCGTACCGACGACAAGACGGCCGCGCCGCATTTGAGCCATATCATCCATCTCCTGCTTCAGCTGTTCAACAGCATCGAGGATCGCTTGTGATTTGTGGACGAACACTTGACCTGCTTGTGTCAGCTCAACAGAATTAGTTGTACGTCGGAACAAAAGTACACCGATCTCCTGCTCAAGCTTAGAAAGCTGCTGGCTAAGTGAGGGCTGAGCGATATGAAGTTTCTCTGCAGCGCGGGAAAAGTTTTTTTCTGAAGCAATTTGAATTACATAGTTCAATTGTCTTAATTCCATATTAGTTTTCCCTTCTATTGTGTATTCTGCAAGAAATCTATCATTATAGTTATTACCTATAGACGTTATAGATATTATATCTTGGTTCAATGAAGAAAGAAATGGTATAGTGAATTCAGTTAAGAAAAGCAGAAGATTCAATGAAACGGTGGGGTGAATATAATGACGAAAAAGACAATGTTTGAGAAGATTTGGGATAATCACGTCATTCATCAAGAAGAGGGCAAGCCAAGCGTTATTTATATCGATTTGCAGCTTGTTCACGAAGTAACATCGCCGCAAGCGTTTGAAGGCTTGCGTCTATCAGGCCGCAAAGTGCGTCGTCCTGATCTTACTTTTGCAACGATGGATCACAACGTTCCTACGAAGGATCGTTTCAACATTACAGATCCGATTTCGAAGCAACAAATCGATACACTTACGCAAAACTGTAAAGATTTCGGCGTAACGCTATTTGATCTAGACAGTATTGACCAAGGTGTCGTACACGTTATGGGACCAGAGCTTGGTCTTACACACCCAGGTAAAACTATCGTTTGCGGAGACAGCCACACATCCACTCACGGTGCATTCGGCGCGTTGGCGTTCGGTATCGGTACGAGTGAAGTTGAGCACGTTATGGCGACACAATGCTTGCAGCAATCGAAAGCAAAAACGCTCGAGGTTCGCTTTAACGGATCACGTAAACCAGGCGTAACAGCGAAAGACTTGATTCTTGGCGTTATTGCGCAATACGGAACGGATTTCGCAACAGGTTATGTAATCGAGTTTACAGGCGAAGCAATCACCAGCTTGACAATGGAAGAACGTATGACTGTATGTAATATGTCGATTGAAGCTGGCGCTCGCGCAGGCCTTATCGCTCCAGATGAAACAACATTCAATTATCTTCGCGGCCGTCAATATGCGCCTGCTAACTACGATGAAGCGGTTGAAGCTTGGAAACAGCTTACGACTGACGAAGGTGCAGAGTACGATACTGTCGTTCACTTTGACGTTGACGCTCTGATCCCGCAAGTAACTTGGGGCACAAGCCCAGGCATGGGTACTAACATTACTGCAATGGTTCCATTCCCTGCTGATCTTCCAACAGAGAATGAGCGTAAAGCGGCTGAAGCAGCACTAGAATATATGGATCTTAAGCCAGGAACGCCAATGAACGAAATTGCTATCGATTATGTATTTATCGGTTCTTGCACAAACGGACGTATCGAAGACTTACGCGCTGCTGCTGAAATCGCTAGAGGCTACAAAGTTAGCGATCGTGTAACTGCTATCGTCGTTCCAGGCTCAGGCCGTGTAAAAATTCAAGCTGAGAAAGAAGGCTTGGATCAAATCTTTACTGAAGCTGGCTTTGAATGGCGTGATGCAGGCTGCTCTATGTGTCTTGCGATGAATCCAGACGTATTGAAACCAGGCGAGCGCTGCGCTTCGACTTCTAACCGTAACTTTGAAGGCCGTCAAGGACGCGGCGGACGTACGCACCTTGTATCGCCTGCGATGGCAGTTGCTGCCGCAATTAAAGGACACTTCACAGATGTACGCGATTGGGAAATTAAATCCGTAGTTTAATACGAATTGAACGCAAGAGAGGGGTATATCCGATATGGAACCGTTTAAACAACTTATAGGCATCGTCGCCCCGGTCGACCGGGTCAATGTCGACACTGATGCAATTATACCTAAACAATTTTTGAAGCGCATTGAGCGCAGCGGCTTTGGCCAATTTCTATTCTTTGAATGGCGTTTTCACGAGAATGGCGATGTGAATGTGGATTTCGAACCGAACAAACCGCGCTACGAGGGAGCTTCTGTTCTCGTTTCTCGCGCAAACTTCGGCTGCGGCTCATCCCGTGAGCATGCTCCTTGGGCAATTCTTGATTATGGCTACAAAGTAATTATTGCTCCGTCTTATGCGGATATTTTCTATAACAACTGTTTCAAAAACGGAATTCTTCCGATCAAGCTCAGTGAAGAGCAAGTGGAAGAAATCTTCCAAAACACAGCAAAACATGATGGTTATAAGCTTACTGTTGATTTGGAAAACAAACAGCTTTCCGATGATTATGGTCTGACGATCGCATTTGAGCTTGATGAGCACCGTCGCCAATTTTTACTGCAAGGGCTTGACGATATCGGTTTGACTCTTCAACATGAAGACAAAATCACAGCTTACGAGCAAAAACATATCGCTCGTCTTGTTTAATTAACACAAAAAGAGAGGACGATTAAGCCTTGTAGGCTAATCGTCCTCTTTTTTCCTCTAAACGCAACTTTTTCTGACAAGCTGCGTCTATATTTGCGTCTGTAAAAGTCGAATGCACACATTCGATGCGGGCAATTTCAGTCATCGAGGTGGGAAATGAAGAAGTTTTTATCCATGTTGTTGTTAATGTCGATTTTTTTCACGTTGTTCGCCACTGTAGGACAAGCTGCAGAGGTCGTCCCAAAGATTTTTTTGAATGGTCAGCAATTGAAATCTGATGTCAATCCGCAAATTATTAATAATTCGACGGTTGTACCCGTCCGGACGGTATCAGAAGGCTTAGGCTACCATATCGTATGGGATAATAAGGCCAAAACAGCGATAGTCACTCACGCTAGTAACGTCATTAAGCTAACTTTGAATGACAATATGGCGCTGGTGAATGACAAAAAGGTAAAAATGGATACCGCAATTTCCATCATTAAGGGCTCAACATTAGTTCCATTGCGCTTTATAGGCGAACAGTTCGGTTTGGATGTTGAATGGAAATCTGTCGAGAAAGAAGTACATATGTACGAGAAACCCACAGAGCCGACAGATCCTGTTGATCCGAGTGTACCAACGGAAACAAAGGGTACGATCACTAACGTTTCCTATGAAGGCGACAGCATCTTGACCATCAATTATGATGGCGAAGTCAAAGCGAACAAGCCAATGGTACTAGAAAACCCGAAGCGTATCGTATTTGATTTTCCGAACGCTGGTTTTTCATCCTATTTATCTTCGCAGTTTGTGAATGGCCAAGTAGAGGTTAGTGTAGCAGACAGCACTTACTTGCAAGGCTATCGTTATTCATTGTTTTCGAACTCGCCAACAACGGCTCGTCTAGTTCTGCTCATCAACGAGAACACGGGATATGAGATGAGTGAGGAGACTGGCAAAATTCAATTAAGTTTGATGTCGCTTACTGAAGTTCCTGTTGACCCTTCTGTTCCTGTTGAACCTCCAGTATCCAACACTGTTTATGATGTTGTGATTGATCCTGGACATGGCGGTTCTGACCCAGGAGCGAAAAGCGTATTGAACAAGTGGGAGAAGGAATTCAATCTAAACGTTGCATTGAAGATGAAAACTTTGCTTGAGAAAGAAAGCAAGATCAAAGTTCATTTTACAAGAACGGGTGATACTTACCCGACGTTAGATGGTCGCGTGAAGTTTGCTGAAGGCTTAAAGGCTGATTTATTTCTTTCTATTCATGCCAACAGCGGCCCTAGCTCCGCTTCAGGCTCTGAAACCTACTACTATCGAGAGAACAGCAAGGCGCTTGCAGGTATTATACAAAAGCATCTAGTTGCTGCAACAAAAATTAAAGACCGTGGAGTTAAGAAAGAAGCGTATAAAGTAATCAAGCAAACAACAATGCCAGCAGTATTAGTAGAAGCAGGCTTCTTGAGCAACGCAAACGATGCAAAAATGCTATTCGACGATGCAGCACAAAGCAGAATAGCTGCTGAGCTGGTAGCAGGTATCAAAGAGTACTTAAAAGTTAAATAGAAAGCAGGTGTTCAGTGTAATGAAAACATTCAAAGCACGCGGGCTGCTTGCTGTCATCATATTATCTGCTGCGTTAGCAGGCTGTGGTGTACAGGATAAGGCAGGAAATACTCCAAGCAGCACAATAGCACCAACGAATTCTCCTACACCTGAGCCTACACCCGCGCTAAACGAGCAAGATGCTATTATTTACTTAACCGATATTGAACTTAATGAAACAGTAGAACATACAGTCAAGCTTACTTATGAGACTGATGCTGATCTGGTCAAAGCAGCAATTGCTGAATTGCAAAAAGAAGCTGGCGAGAACGCTGTTTCCTTATGGAAACCAATTGAGATTAAATCCGTAGAACTAACGGACGGGCTTGTTACACTGGACATTCATTTGCCAGATGAAGCTCGCCTTGGAGCGCCAGGTGAGAAGTTTGTCATTGAGACACTCCAAAAAACATTGTTTCAATTTGATTTCGTTCAATCGATCCAACTGCTCACTGATGGTGAAAAAGTTGAAACTCTAATGGGTCATGTCGAACTGGAACATCCGATGATGAAGCAATAGGTATTGAAAACGAATGGCTTCGCTCCCGCATAGTTGTAGGATAGCGAAGCCGTTCTGCTTGAGTTAATACATAATTTCAGGGGGAATATCCATTATGACACTGCATTTTGCGAGCAAAAAAATTCTAATTGGAGCGTTGGCGTTATCGCTCGTCGCAGGAAGCGGGGTAGTTCTGCCTTCAACGATCAGCGCAGCTTCCTCCGGTTTAACGACACCATTTACAGACGTAAGCAGCGGTCACTGGGCAGAGAAGCACATAGCGAAGCTTGCCTTACAAGGTATTATTGAAGGAAATAAGACAGTAAACGGCGCCACTGTATTTCGTCCGAAAGATAATGTGAGCCAGCAAGAGGCCGTGCTCATGGCTCTACGGTTTGCAGGATTAGACAATAAAGCGGATAAAGACGCTACTATTGGATTTCCTAATTCATTCTCAGTAAGTAATTATTTCAAAGCGTATGTTAGGCTTGCTTTCCAAGAAGGCTTGCTAGATCAAACAGAAGAATATGATCTCGCTTCCAAAGATCCTAAGACAGCTTGGGGGACGAAGCCTGCTACCCGGGAGTGGGTAACAAAGCTTATGGTTCGTGCGATTGAACAGGAAGACGAAGCGATTCGTTTGCAAAATACGACTTCAACCTTTGCGGACGCTGCCCAAATCAGTTCTTTGTACAAAGGCTATGTGAATGCAGCTTCAAAGCTAGAGCTTGTGAAGGGCGTTACAGCTGACAAATTTGTTCCAAAAGCGAATGTAGACCGTGCAAGTCTTGCAACGATGTTCAGCCGAGCGGAGAAGCTGTTCCCTGTAGCGTATGAGGGACAGGTTACTGGTATCGTATCCAAATTAACCGATTCAGAAATTACGATTTACAGTGATAAGAAGGAGACAAGCTATAAACTTAACTCAGATACGTTGTTTTATCATTACAAGACAGAGACACCAATAACGAAGGAGCAGCTGCTTGAGTACGGAGACGTAACCGTTATTGCGAAAGACGGAAAAGCGTTGTTCGTCGAAGTGAAGGGCGAGAAAGTGTATACAAAGACGACAACGGGAACGCTGGATCGCGTCATCGCTGACGAGAAGATGCTTTATATGTGGATTAACAATAAGCCTGTTGAATTTTTCTACAACGATTCGGTTGTGGTTGTAGATACTGACGGGAAACCTCTTGCATTAAGTGCAATCAAAAGGGATAGTCAAATTAGCATCGTACAGGATAGTTTCCGTGATGCGCCTGCAACGCTAAAAATTGTTGCTTCCGCACAATCATCAGCTACAAGCGTAAAAGGTACGTTCTTTGGTGCGACTGGTGACCTGATTACCATAATGGAAGGTACTACTCTTGTTTCGAAATTTATGGCAGAGACAGTAAGCGTAGAAATTTCTGGGATTACCGGAGCATCAATTGAAGATCTGATTAAGGAAGCGGATCAAGTTGAGCTGACGCTTAATGAATCAGATCGAGTAACGAAGGTAAAAGTTATCAATCGTGATGTGAAAATGATTGCAGGCGCTCAGGTCGCTGGTTATGTTTACGATAAAAAACTATTGACCATTGTAGATGCTAACGGCGGCAATGCACAAGCGCTGTATTTTACGGATAAAACTCGAATTGAATACAGCGGCAACGTGATTTCACTCGCTTCTGCGAACAGTCTATTGACACTAAACCGGAAAATTGTAATCAGCTATACTGGCAATACGATTGTATCCTTGCAATTCCTAACCAAATATACAGGCACATTATTGTCGCTTAACTCATCAAGTAATCTGATGAGCATTAAGTTAGATAGTGGTGTTACGTTATCGCTTCCTTATAACACTGCATATGTTGAGCATGCGGCGATTGCAAATGCGAAGCTTAGCGATTTGAAAGCAGGCGATAAGCTGACGCTAGATTTGAACAACAATCAAGATATGGTTTCGACGATTAGAGTGCATACAAACGCTCAATATGAAGTAATGTCCGTTGATGTGATCAACAAGAAAATTCGTGTAAAAAATGCAATGACAACTCCTATTGAGCTCAATGTACTCAGCACAGAGCTGACTAACGAAGCTGGAGCTAAGCTTACGATTGAACAAATTACACCAGGTGCTCTTATTAGTGTCAATTATTTAGGGAGAGAAGCGGTATCCGCACGTACACTAGCCGTTTCCTATGGTAAGGTTCAATCCGTCTCGGCAAACAGTGTAACGATTATGGACCTGGCTGGTCAATCCGTTGCTTATAATAGCGATGCTGGATTCGTTATTATTGAAGGTGCCTCACAAGGAACCACAACCAACCTACTTACAGTAGGTGACTATGTTGAGATTCAGAAGCTGGAAGGAAACAAGACACAATTTACGGTAGCTGTTGGTGAAAGCCGTATCTTTACGAACTTTAATGCAACTGCTTCTCAGGTTTGGACGGAGAAAGCTGCGGATAACGACAATCGCAATTATTTTAATGTAAATAGCCAAACGAAGTATTTTTTGAATGGAAATGCAGTTTCAGTAACTGCTTATAAATCAGGCGATGCAGTTACGATATTCGGTTTTAGAAACTATGCCATCGCGATCGTCAAGTAGTCTAACCCTGGTTTTTTCATGAATTACAGCCTCAGATATTTATATTTTGTGAAAAAACTGCCCTTATGGGCAGTTTTTTTATAGAATGTGCTTGTTTACGGTTGCGAAGCGTGACAAATTTCGCTACACTTTGAACGATAGTGTTTGATTAGGGGAGAGGACGATGAGTGCGAAACAGAAAATGCGTCATGTACTGGACATTATAGCGGACATGTTTCCAGACGCGCACTGTGAGCTTAATCACAGCAATCCGTTTGAGCTAACTATAGCAGTACTGCTGTCTGCACAATGTACGGATGAGACGGTCAATAAGGTTACGGTAAGCTTATTTCAAAAGTATAAGTGTCCCGAAGATTATTTGAGCGTACCGCTGGAGGAACTGGAGCAGGATATTCGCCGCATCGGCTTGTTTCGTAGTAAGGCTTCAAATATACAAAAGCTTTGCCGCATCGTCATTGATAAATATGACGGTAAAGTGCCTGAGAGTCATGAAGGTCTAACCGAGCTGCCCGGTGTAGGACGCAAGACTGCAAACGTCGTCATGTCCAATGCATTTGGTGTGCCTGCCATTGCAGTCGATACGCATGTGGATCGCGTAACGAAGCGACTGGGGTTTGCAAAGGCCGATGATAGTGTTTTAGAGGTTGAGAAGAAGTTGATGAAGCTCGTTCCGCGCGAGGAGTGGACTTTGACCCACCACAGACTGATCTTCTTCGGTCGCTATCACTGCAAAGCACAGAGCCCGCAGTGTCCAATTTGTCCGCTGCTTGATTTGTGCAAAGAAGGAAAACAACGTATGAAGCCAGGCTTTAAAACCAAAAATAAGAGTACAAAACCTAAAATAGCCAATGAAGGATGATGACAATGAACTGTATTTCTGTGTACACAAACAATTTTGAACTTTTTTCTGATATCTATGAGCAAGTGCTTGAGTCTCCTCCAGAGGAGCACGAGGATATCCTAGTAGAAGGAATTACAGTTAGCGGTTCAGGAGATGTTCCTGATCAATACATCGAGCGTATGCGCATTAAACCAGAAGTTGTAGTTATGAGAGATAAAGAACGTAATATCATGATCTTGCAGCATGGCAACGTATTTGAAATTTGTATGCCATCTGCAGAAGAGCAAGCTGTTTAAGGAGAAGCAAATGACTCAAACAACCGTGCAAAGCATAGCGGGAGCTATATCCGAGGCAGCCGGCTTAATGACAGCTGCAGGAGATAATATACATGCAAAGCAAGCACAGGAGCTCAACAGTAAGCTGACCGATGGTCGGCTTACTGTCGCTTTTTGTGGACATTTTTCGGCTGGTAAATCTACATTAATCAATCGCTTATGCGGAACTAAGCTTCTTCCTTCAAGTCCAATTCCTACGAGTGCCAACGTGGTTTCTATTCGCGGAGGGGAACGGGCATATGCAGCGGTAGAGACGGTTAAGAACGGCGTACCATCTAAAGCTGAAGTGCCAATAGACGAGCTAGATCGTTATTGCGTGGATGGAGAGCAATTTACGTCCGTATCCATCGTTTATCCAAGCGAGCTGCTGGGCGATCACACCGTGCTTCTCGATACACCTGGTATTGATTCGACTGACGATGCACATCGCATGGCAACAGAATCAGCCTTGCACCTTGCTGACGTCGTGTTTTATGTAATGGATTATAATCATGTTCAATCAGAAATCAATTTTTCATTTGCGAAGCAGCTGAAGGATTGGGGAAAGCCGTTATACTTTATCGTTAATCAGATCGATAAGCATCGTGATCGCGAGTTATCCTTTGCCAGTTATCGTCAATCCGTTGAGGACGCGTTTCACGCATGGCATTTGGAGCCTGCGGGGATCGTCTATTTGTCGTTACGTGAGCCTGAGCATCCACATCAGGAATGGGATCAGCTTCTTGAGCTGCTTAACAAGCTTCAAACGATCCGCAAGCCGCTTTGTGTATACAGCGTAGATGCTTCTTTGCGTCATGTGACGGATGTCCATTTAAAGAGGAACGAGCTTCAAGCAGAGCCTGAGCGTGAACGGCTGCTTGAGGAGGCTGGAGGCGAGGAAGCAGCTGCTCGTGTATCCGCGGACATGGATCGGTTAAAGCTGCAGATTCGCAATATTGCTGAGCAAAAAGAGGTTTATCGTGCTCAGCTGCGCAAAGATTTGCAGTCACTGCTCGATAATGCGAATATTACGCCAGCGGGACTACGTGATTTGGCTCAAACCTTTCTAGAGAGCCGCAAACCTGGTTTTAAGGCAGGGCTGCTGTTTGCCGCTTCTAAGACTGCTGCAGAGCAGGAACGTCGCTTGAAGGCGTTCAGTGAGGAATTAAACAGTTTAATCAGCGCATCTATTGATTGGCATGTGAAGCATTTGCTGCGCGTAGAAGCTGAGCGCATCGCATTTGACGGCGAGCGGCTGGAGGCAGAGCTTGCCAGTAATCTTGCTTGGCTGCCGGATTCAGAATGGCTAATCGCGCGGGTGAAATCAGGTGCGGTCATCGGTAATGAATATACGATGACGTATAGTCGCGATCTAGCCGCGGATGTAAAGGCGGTTTACCGCCAGCGTGCGCTAGATATTATCGACGCGCTGGCGGATCATGCAGCAGCGGTCGGCGAAGCTGCCGCCGCTGAGGCACAGGCACAGCTTGCCGCGCTTCGCGCGCAAGCTGGCGCTCTACATGCGCTTACTGCGCTCGCGAAGCGCGCAGAAGAGCATAAGGCGCGGCTTGCTGCTGCGCTGCCTGAGGCGCCGGCGAGGCCGGCATTGCCAGCACCGCGCGCAGCTGGTGCTGGTTCGCTCGCGCAAGCGGGCGGCGCGGCGGAAGCAGCGCAGCTTCCGCAGGCGAGCGAGAGCAGCCGCGGTGCGGGCGCAGCTGCGCGCCGCCCCGCAGCAGAGCGCAGCGCGCTCGCAGGCGGAGCCGCCTTAGCGCAGCAGCACAGCGCAGCTGCGCGCTTAGCGAGCGCTGCGGAGCTGCTAGCGCCGCATGCCGCGCTGGTGGCGGCTGCGCAAGCGATGCGCGATAAGGCGAAGCGGCTGCAGGACAGCCGTTTCACCATCGCATTATTCGGCGCCTTCAGCGCCGGCAAATCATCGCTTGCCAACGCGCTGATCGGCGAACCGGTGCTTCCGGTATCGCCTAATCCGACGACGGCAGCGATCAACCGGCTCGTGCCCCCTACGGCGGAGCACGGACATGGTACGGCGCGCATCGTCATGAAGACGCGCGACGCCATTGTTGATGATGTGCGCTATTCCTTGGCGCTCCTCGGTGAGAACGTGCAGCAGTCAGATGATGCTGCTCTCCTGCGGGCAATTGATCGCCTATCGCCAGATTCCATTGGAGCTGGCGGCCGGCCGCATTATAGCTTCCTGCGCGCGGCGCGCGCAGGCTGGGCCGAGCATGAGCCGCTCTTAGGTCAGCAGTTATCGGTCGATCAAGCCGAATATGAGAGATACGTAGCTGAGGAATCCCGTTCCTGTTTCGTTAGTGAAATCGAGCTTCATTACGACTGCGCTCTCACTGCGCAGGGGATCGTTCTCGTTGACACGCCAGGAGCGGATTCTGTTAATGCTAGACATACAGGAGTAGCTTTTAACTATATCAAAAACGCAGATGCCGTTTTGTTTGTCACTTATTACAATCACGCCTTCTCACAAGCCGACCGTCAATTTCTAATGCAGCTTGGCAGGGTGAAGGATCAGTTTGAGCTTGATAAAATGTTTTTCCTTGTCAATGCAGCTGATCTAGCAGCCGATCAAGAGGAGCTTACAGGCGTATTAAAGCATGTTGAAACGAATCTGCTCCAACATGCGATTCGTTCGCCGCGTTTATTCCCTGTGTCGAGCTTACAGGCGCTTGACGGCAAGCTTGATGGTAATGCGGAGCTTTTGCATCGTTCTGGTATCGAAGCATTCGAGCAATCATTCCTTTCCTTTATTCAGAACGATCTCGGACGACTTGCTATTGATGCAGCTGAGCAAGATTTGAAACGCGCAGCAGCGACCGTATCGGGCTGGCTTCAAAGTGCAGAGGGCGATGCAGCAGTGCGTGAGAAGGAGCTTATTTCGCTCCTCCATGCCGTTAACGAAGCGAAGAGCGAGATTTCGGCGCTTCAAACAGGAGTTTTACCAGAGCAGCTTAAGCAAGAGCTCAGCGAGCTATTGTATTATGTCGTTCAACGGCTTCAATATCGTTTCGGGGAATTTTATAACCTAGCTTTTAATCCGGCCTCATTGCAAGATGACGGGCGTGATTTGCGCAAGGCATTATGGACTTCGTGGCTAGAGCTGCAAAGGCTCGTCCAGTTAGAGCTGTCACAGGAAATGCTCGCCACCTCGCTACGGATGGAACGAGGAGTTCATACCCAGCTTCAGAAGCAATATGATATTGCTGCGCAGCGTCTTGAAGCATCAATTACAGCGTACAGTGCAATACCATATGCACCTGCAGCTTTGCAGACGCCGGATGAGCCGACTTCATGGGAAACAGATACTGTCGATGCGAAGCTGCTATGGAGCCGCTTTAAATCTCCGCGTCAGTTTTTTGAAGGAGAGGGCAAGTCAATCCTTCGCAAAGAACTTGAAACACTGCTTGCTCCTTCGCTAAACGGATGGATGGCTGAACAGACTTCCTTATGGATCTCGTTTTACGAGCAAATATGGCAGAAAGCTGCTGAGCAAGCTGGGGAGCAGCTGCAAGCAGACATGCTTTCCTATGAAAGTGGCAAGCGAATTTCATTATCGGGAAGTGCTGATACATCGGAGCTGAAACAACTGCTTAACCAATTGATTCATCTCTAAAAGTCAATGAATGACGATTGTTCTATCGCAGTAACAGCTGAATGCTTTTGTAAGCGTGAATAACGCTTGCAAAAGCTTTTTTTTATTTAGTGTGTTTTTGTGCAAAAACTGAGTAATAGGCACATATTTGTCATGATTTGCGACCAAATGGGAGCATTAACCGTTTTCAATTTAGATAACGAGACAATAAGAGGTTTATAACAGTAATATGCATATTTATACTGTTTGCTCGCTTTTGACGATGCTGATAATATTCATTCATGCTTACAAAATAGATACGGGGAGATGGATTTACTTGGACGTACTAAGGCAGTTGAAAGCATTTTATTGGGCGGAACGAAGGTTTATGTTCACCTCGATATTTTGCTTAATGTGCGCTACAGCGCTCGGACTTGTCTATCCGAATTTACTGCGATTTTTGATTGATGATGTCATTACGCCACGGAAGTTCGAGCTCGTGCCGACGCTTGCTTTTACAGTTGTCGGAGTCATTATTTTTAAAGCTTGTATGCAGTTCTTACATGGTTATTTTGGAGCACGTCTTGGAAACAAAGTTGCATTCCGCATGCGGAATGCACTGTACGACAAGCTGCAGACGCTGTCCTTTCAATATTACGACAAAGCGAAAACAGGCGATTTGATGTCTCGTTTGACTGCTGATTTAGAAGCGATTCGCAACTTTATCGGTTTTGGCTTTGCACAAATATTGAATATGGTACTAATGATCGTTTTCGGCGGCGCGATGATGCTCTCCATTCATTGGCAGCTCACGCTCATCACACTGGTAACTATACCGTTGCTAGGTTTTGCAGCCGTTCGTTTCGAGCGCAATATTCATCCTGCATTCCGTGAAATGCGTCAAGCGATGAGTAATTTGACAACAGCAGTGCAAGAGAATATTACAGGCGTGCGTACTGTCAAATCATTTGCACGCGAGTCGCATGAAGTGTCGAAGTTTGCCGTACGCAGTGAAGCTTATCAGGAGAATCAAGTTGGCGCCGCTAAGATATGGGCGAAATTCTTTCCGGTCATGGAGCTTGTTGCGAACTTAAGTGCAGTTATCCTCCTTGTAACCGGCGGTATTCTTGTAATTAATGGTTCACTTCAGCTGGGTGAATTCGTCGCATTCTTCAGCTTGATCTGGTACATTATTGGGCCGATGTGGGGCCTTGGGTTCCATATTAATAACTACACGCAGTTCAAAGCATCAGGCGAGCGTGTACTGGGACTTCTAGACGAGCATGTACATGTGAAAAATATGGAGGATGCCATCGAGGTTAACAGCGATACAGTAAAAGGACATGTACGCTTTGACCATGTTACTTTCAGTTATCCAGATAAATCACCAGCAGTAACCGACTTGGTCATCAATGCACCCGCAGGCTCCGTAATTGGATTACTTGGTGCGACTGGCTCGGGTAAGTCAACGATTATTCAATTGCTAATGAGAGCCTACAATGTGAAAACAGGCTCGATCACGCTCGATGGCATCGATATTAAAAACCTGGATGTTGCCAGCCTTCGTTCACTAATTGCACCAGTGTTTCAAGAAACATTCCTATTCTCAGCATCGATCCGCGACAACATCGCATATGGTGTACGCGATGTAACTACAGAACAGATCGAAAATGCGGCTAGACTATCCAAAGCTCATGACTTCATTATGGAGCTGCCGCTAGGCTACGACACGATCGTCGGTGAAAGAGGAATGGGCTTGTCCGGCGGACAAAAGCAAAGGATTGCGATCGCAAGAGCACTTATAAAAAATCCTCGGATTCTTATTTTGGATGACGCAACCAGCGCGGTTGATATGGAAACCGAGCATGAAATTCAAGCGGGCTTCAAGGAGCTAATGGCTGGACGCACAACGTTCATTATTGCACATCGGATATCCTCGCTTAGACATGCCGATGAAATCGTCGTATTAGACAATGGTCATGTCGTTCAGCGTGGTAAACACGCAGAGTTGATCAAACAAAAGGGTCCATACCGCGACACCTACAACATTCAATATGCTGACTACCCGCTTGATGATGCTGCACTGGCTGCGCAAGCGAATGAGCGGAAAGGGAGTACTGTATAATGAGTACGAGTGCCAAAGCAAAGGCAACCAACAAAAATGATCGCTTCGTCTATCAAGATGACGAGCTCATTGAAAAGCCCTTTAACTGGGGACAATTACGCCGATTATTCGGATACATGAAGCCTTATACGAAACAACTAATGCCAGTCATTCTAATGATGATTCTCGGTACGCTGACACGCCTTGGCGTGCCGGCGCTCGTCATCCTAGCGATTGACGAAGCAATTGCTCCTGAGAATGGAGCAACAAGTATTCCTAAGTTGATCATGTTCGCAAGCATCATGCTGGTCTTGTATGTTATTCAGTGGGCATCCAATACGTACCGGATTAAGTACACGAATATAATCGGGCAAAAGGTCATCTACGATCTCAGAAATCATTTATTCCAGCATATCCAAAAGCTAAGCTTCCGTTTTTATGATAAACGCCCAGCAGGTTCTGTACTCGTTCGTGTAACGAATGATGTGAATGCGCTTCAGGACTTATTTACCAACGGTGTCGTCAACTTGCTGATGGACTGTGTGCAGTTGTTCGGTATCGTCATTATATTGCTCGTATGGAACTTTAAGCTTGGACTCGCGGTCATGATAACCGTGCCTCTCATGTTTCTGGTTTCAACGACGCTTCGCAAACGGATCCGTTTTGCTTGGCAAGACGTTCGCATGAAGCAGTCCCGAATTAATGCTCATTTGAATGAAAGTATTCAAGGAATGAAAGTTACACAGGCATACGTGCAAGAAAAAGATAATATGAGCTTCTTCGACCATATGAATACAGTCAACAATAAATCATGGAACAGAGCCTCATCATTAAACCAAACCTTTGGTCCGGTAATCGAAATTACCGCAGCAATCGGAACCTTTATTCTATTCTGGTACGGATCACATCTTATTCAAATAGAAGCTATTACGGTTGGTTTGCTTGTCGGCTATGCCAACTACATCGGCAACTTCTGGGATCCGATCAACCGACTAGGGCAAATGTATTCACAGCTTCTTATTGCAATGGCTTCATCAGAGCGAATCTTTGAGTTTATTGATGAGGAACCGACCGTAGCTGAGCACACCGTTGCCAAACCGCTGCCGAAAATTGTAGGCGCCGTGAAGTTCGATAACATTGTGTTTGAATACGAGAAGGGAAGACCGGCACTCAAAGGCGTTACAATCGATGTAAAAGCTGGTCAATCGATCGCGCTCGTCGGTCATACGGGTTCTGGTAAAAGTACGATCATTAACCTATTATGCCGTTTTTATGATCCAGTTGAAGGACGTGTACTTATCGATGGCATCGACATTCGTGATGTCACGATTGAAAGCCTGCGCTCGCAGGTCGGAATCGTGCTTCAGGATACGTTTATTTTTGCAGGCACGATTCGCGATAATATCCGCTACGGACGCTTGGATGCAACAGATGCGGAAATCGTTAAAGCGGCTCAAGCAGTTAATGCACATGAATTCATTATGGATCTCCCAGATGGCTACGATACGCAAGTAGAGGAGCGGGGGAACGTGCTCTCCATGGGGCAGCGTCAGCTGTTGTCGTTCGCAAGGGCGCTGCTTGCCGATCCGCAGATATTGATCTTGGACGAAGCAACGGCGAGTATTGATACGGAAACCGAGCTTAAAATTCAAGAAGCGCTTAAGGCGCTCCTAGCGGGACGCACATCCTTTATGATTGCCCACCGATTATCTACGATCCGCCATGCGGATGAAATCATCGTGCTTGACCATGGTGAAATCGTAGAGCAAGGAAATCATGAAGCTCTCCTTGCGAAGCGCGGTGTATACAACGGCTTAATCGAGGCGCAATACCGATTTCTTTAAAACATAAGCAATGATTAATATAATTCTTAGCTATTGCTTATAAAATAGTTGATTTTTGATCCTAGAACCTCCACAATGGAAGAAAAAACGAACCGAAACGCTCGCCGCGTCACTTCTGGCGTGTCTAACGTTTCGATTTGCTTCCAGGAGGTTCTTTTTCTTTATGTATGGATCACCATTAACAACGAATGCTCGCAAGTTGCTTTTGCTAGGCTCAGGTGAGCTTGGCAAAGAGGTCGTACTGGAGGCGCAGCGGCTCGGCGTCGAGACGATTGCTGTAGATCGCTATGAACACGCACCAGCTATGCAGGTGGCGCACCGCAGTTATACGACAGATATGCTGGACGGAGCGGAGCTTCGCCGAATTATCGAGCTGGAGAAGCCTGATTATATTGTTCCAGAGATTGAAGCAATCGCAACAGAAACGCTGCTTGAGCTGGAGAAGGAAGGTCACCGCGTCATTCCTACGGCACGAGCTGCTTGGCTGACTATGGATCGTGAAGGTATTCGCCGCTTGGCTGCTGAGACTTTAGAGCTGCCTACAGCTCCTTATCGTTTTGCAGACACGTTTGAAGAGCTGCGCCTCGCAACTGAAGCACTTGGATTTCCATGTGTTATCAAACCAATCATGAGCTCCTCAGGCAAAGGACAGAGCGTATGCCGTTCTGAGGCGGAGCTAGAAGCATGCTGGAACTACGCGATGGAAGGCGGACGAGCAAAAAAGCAACGCGTTATCGTGGAGGGCTTCGTTACATTTGATTCTGAAATTTCTCTGCTTACTGTTCGCTCTGTTTCTGGTACGAGCTATTGCCCGCCGATTGGACATGTACAGAAGGATGGCGATTACATCGAATCCTGGCAGCCGCATGAAATGACAGAGGAGCAAATCGCACAAGCGGAAGCGATCGCACTGTGTATTACCGATGAGCTCGGAGGATTCGGTATTTATGGTGTTGAACTATTCATTACAAAGGATGGCGTCTTATTCAGTGAAGTATCGCCGCGTCCACATGATACGGGTATGGTCACGATGGCTACTCAGGATTTATCTGAGTTTGCGCTGCATGTAAGAGCTATTCTAGAATTTCCGATCCCTACGATCAGACTGTTGTCGCATGGTGCTTCACATACGTTGAAAGCAGACCGTGAGTCTTCCAACTTCTGCATCGGAGGTATTGAGGAAGCTTTGTCCGTTCCTAATACGCAGGTCAGAGTGTTCGGAAAACCAGAAACGAAGGTCGGACGCCGTATGGCTGTTGCGTTAAGCACCGCTTCGAATGTAGAGCAAGCCCGTGATCTGGCACGAACAGCTGCACAAGCACTTCATGTTTCATATAACAATGACTAGATAGTTAAATTTAAGGCAGGTGTAGCAGCAATGGGAAAGAAACAGAAGAAAATAACTTCATCAGCGCCAAGAACTGCTCCAAAGAGCGAGCCGGACAATGGCTTGACGCTTAAGGATTTATTGAGCAGCGAGGTGCTGGGTAAGCTCAAAGCGCAGGCTGATGATATGAAGCAAGCAGAGGCATCACGCAAGGAAGAACTACGCAAGCAGGAAGAGGAAAAGAAGAAACAGGAGCAAAAACGTTTAGAAAATGATTTCTCTTACCTGTTAGAAAATAGCGATCCGAACTGGTCGAAGCATAAATAATAGGATGAATGACATAGTTCAAACAGCTGATTTATTTCTGCAGAGGTTGTCCCAAAAATAAGTTTACTCGCTCTGAATATTAATGTTGAAAAATCCATGAAAAAAATGGCGTTACAGGGGATAATCCTGTACCGCCATTTTTCAATTCTGGTCTTTGGCTGTACAAGTAACATATCAATTTCAATATACTCATCATAAACCCGAATATATTATCGAGTTCAATCATTCGTCGCAGTGTGAGCGCATACCTGCTCTCGCTGTGTTAACGACGTGGTAGGGTTTAAACCCACTATCTGTGGGATCTTGAAGACACAACAAGATGGTTTTAAGTTAGTTAGGACGATTATACATTTCGGTTCGGAGGATGTTGGGAATGGAAAGTTGATTTGGAGAATTGAGGAATACCCGATGATTTCGACGTTTCCGGCTTCTGTAAGAACACATAGGTTCTTACAAACACTAATGGATGTTACTTTTCGAGCAGTAAGAACATATTTGCGCTAACAGCACTCTTTCTAGAGTAACCAAACTGCCAACTGGCTCTGTAAGAACACATAGGTTCTTACAAGCACAAATGGATGTTACTTTTCGAGCTGTAAGAACATATTTGCGCTAACAGCACTCTTTCTAGAGTAACCAAACTGCCAGCTGGGTCTTGTAAGAACACATAGGTTCTTACAAGCGCTGAAGGATGTTACTTTTCGAGCTGTAAGAACATATTTGCGCTAACAGCACTCTTTCTAGAGTAACCAAACTGCCAACTAGCCCTTTAAGAACACATAGGTTCTTACAAGCCTAATGGATGTTACTTTTCGAGCAGTAAGAACATATTTGCACTAACAGCACTCTTTCGAGAGTAACCAAACTGCCAACTAGCCCTTTTAACTAGCCCTGTAAGAACACATAGGTTCTTACAAGCACTGATGGATGTTGCTTTTCGAGCTGTAAGAACATATTTGCGCTAACAGCACTCTTTCGAGAGTAACCAAACTGCTAACTAGCCCTGTAAGAACACATAGGTTCTTACAAGCACTGATGGATGTTGCTTTTCGAGCTGTAAGAAGATATTTGCGCTAACAGCACTCTTTCGAGAGTACCCAAACTGCCAACTAGCTCTGTAAGAACAAATAGGTTCTTACAAGCACTGATGGATGTTACTTTTCGAGCAGTAAGAACATATTTGCGCTAACAGCACTCTTTCGAGAGTAACCAAACTGTCAACTAGCCCTGTAAGAACACATAGGTTCTTACAAGCACTGATGGATGTTACTTTTCGAGCTGTAAGAACATATTTGCGCTAACAGCACTCTTTCGAGAGTAGCCCAATATTACTTACTGTTTCTCTTTGTTCTCAAAGTGCATGCAAGGCTTGCCTGACGAACGGAGGACCGTCACACTCGGCAATGTGTTTGTCTTAAATCCAAAGGCTCGGCAGCCTTTAGGCGCACTCGGGTCCCAGGTAATATAATAATGCTTGCATTTCATGCAATCAATGCGTTCATTGGTATTCATATGTCTACCTCAAAAATGATTTGGTATGTGGTTTTGAATCGTAAACCATATTACGAAGGAAGTGCGGTAAAGTCAATAAATTTCGATTGTGAACAATTTGCTGATTTTTTTATCGCATAATTTTTTGTGGTTTGTTCAAACGAATACATAAATCCTACTTATCTGCAAAACATGCTAACATCAGAGATCGGAGTTATTCAAGTGTATAGCGTAATAGCTAGTGGTCGAAGCTGATAAGGAATTGTTTTGAAAGAAGGAATTTCGGATGAGATCGATGAAAGTGTCTTAGAAGTGAAATTATTTTTATATTTATTTTAATTTTGCTTGCGCTTATTCGGATTATTACTTACGCTGAGCTGTAGATTATCATGAAATTCATTAGAGCGCTTTATTTAATTTGTCGATGGTAGGTTCTGTTAAGCAACCTTAATGTGTTATCCTTATATTCAGTCATGGTAATTTGAACGATATTGCTTTATTATTTAATTCCAAGTTTTTTTTTATGTCGTAGCAAAGACCAAGCCGACAGTTGATGGATCGTCGCTGTCGAATTTCTATGTTGACTTATCATGCAAGGAATAGATACAATTATCGTTTCCTATGAAGCCTTTACGAACAAGACATCTTGAATTAAAATAGCTTGAAGATACGGAAACGTGATTATAGATAGGGGGACGCTCATGTCAGAGCAAACAGATCTCTTCGCAAATACAGCGGCCGCAGATAGAAATTATGAGGCCGATGATATACAGGTGCTTGAAGGGTTAACCGCAGTTAGGAAAAGACCGGGCATGTACATAGGCAGTACAAGCAGTTCCGGATTACATCACCTCGTCTGGGAAATCGTTGATAATGCAGTCGATGAGCATTTGGCTAAATTTTGTTCGGCCATCGAGGTAACACTGCATAAGAACGGTGCAGTGACCGTACATGATAATGGGCGTGGTATTCCTACCGGCATGCATAAGACCGGTATTCCGACACCACAAGTCGTTTTTACGATTTTGCATGCTGGCGGAAAGTTTGGCGGCGGCGGATATAAGAAATCTGGCGGTTTGCATGGCGTTGGTGCTTCAGTTACGAATGCCTTGTCAGAATGGCTGGAGGTCGATATTTTTCGTGACGGGAAAATTCATAGACAGTGCTTTGAATACTGGGTGGATGAATCAGGCCGAGAACATGTCGGTGAGCCGGTTCGTGGGCTTGAGATCATTGGAACTACGAATCGCACAGGTACGAAGGTTACTTTTAAGCCTGATGGACGCGTGTTTCAGAATGGTACGTCGTTAAGCTATGATACGCTAGCAGATCGTCTGCAAGAAATCGCATTTCTAAACTCAGGACTTAAGGTGTCGATCAAGGATGACCGAAGCGGTAAACAGGATGTTTTTCATTACGAAGGCGGAGCACGTCAATTCGTTCAGTTTTTGAACGAAGAGAAGACGGTCCTGCACGATGTAATCCATTTTGCTGGTGATCGGGATGATATTGAGGTAGAAATAGCACTACAGTACAATGACGGATATACCGAGACGATCGTATCATTTGTCAATTCAATCCCAACACGGGGCGGCGGTACACATGAAACCGGTTTTAAAACGGCTTATACTCGTGTAATGAATGACTACGCCCGAAAATCAGCTATGCTGAAGGATAAAGACAAAAACCTTGAAGGCAATGACTTGCGCGAAGGCATGATGGTCGTAATCAATATAAAAATGTCTGATGTCGAATTTGTCGGACAGACTAAGGATCAACTAGGAAGCTCATCTGCCCGCAGTGCGGTGGATGCGATTGTCTCTGAGAAGATGCAGGTTTTTCTAGAGGAAAATCCTCAAATTGCACAAATGTTGTTAAAAAAATCGCTTCAGGCTTCAAAAGCGCGAGAAGCTGCGCGTAAAGCTCGTGAAGAAATACGCAGCGGCAAGAAGCGGAGCGAAAGCTCAAATCTAAATGGTAAGCTAACCCCTGCGCAGTCTAAGGATATTACTCGTACAGAGTTGTTTATTGTAGAAGGGGATTCTGCTGGAGGCTCAGCCAAGCAGGGCCGTGATTCTAAATATCAAGCCTTGCTGCCGCTCAAAGGGAAACCGATGAATCCAGAGAAAGCCAAACTTATCGATATTTTGAAAAACGATGAGTACAAGGCAATCATTTCAGCTATAGGCGCGGGCGTGGGTTCGGAGTTTGTAGCAGAGGAATGCAACTACAATAAAATTATTATTATGACGGATGCGGATACGGACGGCGCACATATTCAAGTGCTTTTGCTTACTTTTTTCTATCGCTATATGAAACCGCTAATCGATTTGGGACGCGTATATATTGCTCAGCCACCGTTGTACAAAATTACACGTAAATCAGGTAAGCTGGAAACAATTCGCTATGCGTGGACAGATGAGCAGCTGCAAAACTATTTGAAGGAATACGGAAAAAATTATGAGCTTCAACGATATAAGGGGCTTGGCGAGATGAATCCGGATCAACTTTGGGAAACGACGATGGATCCTGAGAAACGGACACTTCTACAAGTTCAGATTGAAGATGCTGCCAAAGCGGAACGCAGAGTATCAACGCTTATGGGAGATAAGGTTGATCCGCGTAAACGATGGATTGTCGAGAATGTCGATTTTATGGAATATGAGGAATAGGGGGATTTCTGCGTGAGTATGCTGGAACAGTTTTTACCGGCGTTTTTGGAGGAAGTGGTAGGAGACCGCTTCGGACGCTATTCAAAGTATATAATTCAGGACCGTGCCATTCCTGACGTGCGCGATGGCTTGAAGCCCGTGCAGCGTCGTATTCTATATGCGATGTATGATTCAGGCAATACGCCGGACAAGCAATACCGTAAATCGGCTAAAACAGTCGGTGACGTAATGGGTAATTATCATCCGCATGGCGATTCGTCAATTTATGAAGGTATGGTGCGGATGGCACAGCCTTGGAAAATGGGGCATCCTCTTGTAGATGGCCACGGAAACTGGGGATCTCAGGATGATGATCCTGCGGCAGCTATGCGTTATACGGAAGCTCGTTTGTCATCCATTGCGATGGAATTGCTTCGTGATATAGAGAAAAGAACGGTACAATTCAAAGATAATTTCGATAATACGACAAAGGAGCCGGTTGTGCTGCCGTCGCGGTACCCTAACCTTCTCGTAAATGGGACCAGCGGCATCTCTGCCGGCTTTGCTACGGAAATCCCTCCGCATAACCTGCGGGAGGTTATTGATGCTTGTATCGCGCTCATGGGAAGCCCTGAGCTTTCGCTTGAAGAGCTCATGACCTATGTCAAAGGTCCGGATTTCCCAACCGGAGGCATTATCATGGGCGAAGAAGGTATTCGCGATGCTTACGCTACCGGTAAAGGACGGATTTATATTCGTGCCAAAACGGAAATCGAGGATATGCGCGGCGGCAAGCAGCAGCTTGTCATTACAGAAATTCCATATCAAGTCGTCAAATCACGTTTGGTGACAGCGATGGAAAATATTCGACTAGAGAAGAAGGTCGAGGGCATTGCTGAAGTGCGCGATGAGAGCGGACGAAATGGTCTCCGAATCGTTATTGAATTTAAGAAGGATGCCGATGCTCAAGGGATTTTGGCATATTTATACAAGAAAACAGATCTACAGGTAGCTTACAGCTTTAATATGGTCGCAATCGTGAATAAAACTCCAATGCAGCTTGGTCTGAAGCAAATATTATCGGCTTATATCGATCATCAGAAAGAAGTCGTTACATTCCGCACAAAGTACGATCTAGAGAAGGCTGAGGATCGTGCACATGTGGTGGAAGGGCTTGTAAAGGCGCTCAATATATTAGATGAAGTCATTGCAACAATTAAAGCATCCAAAAATCGCGGCGATGCGCAGGACAATTTGGTTGCCAAGTTTGGATTCTCAGCTCGCCAAGCTGATGCCATCCTTACTTTACAGCTATATCGTTTAACTAACCTTGAGATTACGACACTTGAGAAAGAGCTTAAGGAAGCGATGAAGAAGATTGCTTACTTGAAATCGATCTTAGCAAGCGATAAGAAACTGATCGGTGTCATCAAAGATGAGCTGCTCGAAATTCAAACAAAATATGGTATTGACCGTCGTTCCGTCCTGCGCGGAGAGATCGAAGAGCTTAAAGTGAACCTCGAAGTTCTTGTTACGCCGGAGGATGTTCTTGTTACACTAAGCCAGGACGGTTATGTAAAACGGACAAGCATGCTTTCGTTCACGAGATCTGGAGGTGAGCAGCAGAGCGCAGGTGTTAAAGAAGGCGACTACGTACGCGAATTGCTTGAAGTCAATACGATTGACAATTTGCTGTTGTTTACACGCAAGGGTCAATATTATTTATTGCCTGTTCATCAAATTCCAGAGTTCAAATGGAAGGATACAGGAACCGCGATTGTCAATGTTGTACCTATACCAAAGGATGACTCGATCGTCAGCGTTATTCCAATCAAAGATATTTTAGCTTCCACCGCGTCTCTTGTATTCATCACGAAACGCGGCCAAGTTAAGCGGACGGAGCTTAAGGAATATGCTACTACGAGATCTACAGCTGTTGCGGCTTGTAAGGTCTCAGAAGGTGATGAGATTATCCGAGTCGTTCTCAGCGACAGTACGAAGCAAATCATGCTCATTACGAAGCTAGGGATGAGTATTCGATTTAGTGAGTCTGAAGTGAATTCGATGGGTAGAGTAGCAACGGGCGTTAGAGGTATCCAGCTTAAGGATGGAGACGAGCTTGTCACCGCGGAATGGGTCGCAGAAGATGAAGGTGAATTACTCGTCATTACTGATATTGGTTACGCGAAACGTTCATTGCTTCTGGATTATCCGATTCAAGGCAGAGGCGGTAAAGGTGTCCAAACGTTCGAGTTTAAAGAAGGTAAACGAGTGCGTCCAAACGGTTCATCGCTCGTTGGCGCTTATTATTGCAAAACAGCGAAGGAAATCGTAGCCATTACTTCGTCTGGGGCAAAGATTACTGCTGTTTCGGAGAAAGCTCCAATTGAAGAGCGAAAATCGATTGGTAAGCTCTTGTTCCCGGTAGAGAAAAACGATGTTATCACGAGTACTCTTGCTCGTTCCATGACAGATGCTAATCAAAAGGTCGATTAGGCGGATCAAACCGTTCAATTACTTCTAATATAGCTTCAAGCATGACCCACAATGGTACCAGCTCATCCGGGCGGTCCAGCCATTGTGGGTCTTTTATGATGCCATATTGTTTGATTTTTTGAATAATTGCTGCTTTTCTTTCTTCCACTGGGTGCACGCTCCTTACTTTTTGAACATGAAAAGACATAGCGCTGGGCTTTCGCCTTATTGTATGTCTAACGCTGTCATAATGTTCAACAATATATCGATTAATAGCGCAAATTATTAATTGCGTTAATCTTTTATCCGACAACAAAGACTGTTATAATAAATAACAAATAGATGGAAATTGACAGAGAGTGAGTGTGGGAGTATGGTGTCTGGAGAATTTACTCGGTTATGGACGAAGCTTTCGCGAGATTGGAAAAATAACTTAGAACAATCGCTTGCTCCTTTAACGGAAGGCCAGTTGAATGTATTAGACTTGATGCTGCAGCATCAACCGATGAAGCCGTCAGATCTGCTTCAATATTTAGAGACTACACCTGCTGCTATTACAACATTGCTTGATCGGATGGAACGGAATGAGCTCATTGAACGCACTAGGGATAATCATGATCGAAGAATTGTTTGGGTTTCTGTATCGGAGAAGGGAAAAGCGGAAGCGGAGCGCGGTACAGCGATTCGGACCCAAATGATCGAACAATCGCTGGACCGCATTTCGTCTCACAACCAGCAGCTGCTGGTTTACTTACTCGGCAAAGTAGCAAATTTGTAAATGTTCCTCTGGAAACGAGATTATTTCATGGAATCGAGCCGATTGCGCAGCATGTCATAATTTTTTTGAAGCAAATCGTAGTCGGCTTGAGTTAGCAAGGTATCATTTGAAGCAGCTATTGTTTCTTCAATTGGTAAGATGCGATAGCGATAAGAGCGATCTGGTTTGTAGCGATGTACCCATGTTGGAATGGATTCAATTTCAGTAAGATCAACAGTACCATCCGTCATATTTTTACGAATATTAACTTTAAAAATAACTCCGTAATCCTTCGATTCGCCCCGCTGATTAGAAATGAAATTTCCCATAGAATATATGATAAGTCCTTTTTTGGTATAACCATTCTCATCAGTTGTTTCGAGTACTTCATATGGTTGAATGACATGTGGATGCGAACCGGCAATAATATCAGCTCCCGCTGCGACAAGCGATCTTGCGAGACGTTTTTGTTCATCATTTGGTGTAATTTGATATTCGGAACCGAAATGAAGAGAGACGGTTACAAAATCAGCACCGGCTTCTTTCAACTGAATGATATCCGCTTTTATATTTTCCTCATCGATAAGCGCTACGAGGTAAGGCTTGCCCTCTGGAATTGGAATGCCATTCGTCCCGTAGGTGTATGCAAGCAATCCCATAACAATTCCATTTTTCTCGATTAAGACGGCGCGGTCAGCCTCCTCTTGCGATGCGGCTGTTCCTTTGCTTGGAAGACCAAGCGCCTTTAGATTCTCAAGCGTGCGAAGCACTCCTGACTCACCTTTATCAAGTGAATGATTGTTGGCATTTGTTATTAAGTTAAATCCGGCTTCCTTAAGCGCTTCTCCAAGCTCTGTTGGGGCGTTGAAGGTGGGATAGCCCGTATACCCGAATTCTACACCTGCAATTGGTGTCTCTAGGTTAGCAATGACCCAATCGCCTTGGTCTAAAATAGGCTTAACCTCTGCAAAAAAAGGATTAAAGTTATAACGATTCGTTTTTTTGTCAAAGGAGCCAGGCAGCTGTGGTGTATGCATCATGATATCGCCTACTGCCATCCATACAGCATCAGCATAGGCTGGCTTAGGAGGTGCGGTAGGTTCTGGGGATGGAGAAGGTGTAACTACTGCTTGCTCACCTTGTGTGGGTTCTACGGAAGCTGTGGGGGACGAGATAGCAGGTGCAGAAGCCCTCTCTGAAATGGAGGGCATTATAAATATAACCAGCAAACCAAGTAAGCTTAATAATAATAAAACAGTTTGCGTTTTTCGGTGCCTTTTACGGCGCATTGCATTTCGTCCTTTCTTGTTACGAATTGCTAAGCATACTTGAGGCAGCTTCAAGCTGAGGAGCTGACCACCAGTTCCAAACATCCGAGCCCTCAGGTATTGAACGGAAAGTCATCCACTCTTTTGTGACAGGATGTGGAGTTGAAACAGAGGTCGACCATAAAGCTATTTCTGTAATGCCGTTTGTTGGTTTAGCACCATATTTAAGGTCACCTACGAGTGGACAACCAATATGAGCTAGCTGCGCCCGAATCTGATGCGGTCTTCCTGTATGCAGCTTCACTGCAATTAATGAATAACGCCCAGAAACTGCTGCGACTTCGTAATCCAAAATGGCTTCTTTTGCTTCAGTCGTGGGCTTGTTATAGACGGTAACCTGATTTTGTTTATTATTTTTGAGGATAAAATGTGTTAAACGAGCTTGTGGCTTGTTTGGAGTACCTTGTACAACACAAACATAAGTTTTGCCAAACTGT
The DNA here is from genome assembly GCF_056269345.1 of Paenibacillus sp. J22P15. NCBI lineage: Bacteria > Bacillati > Bacillota > Bacilli > Caryophanales > Paenibacillaceae > Paenibacillus > Paenibacillus sp. J22P15. The sequence goes on along the minus strand of NZ_JBWDNT010000001.1, from coordinate 899,144 downwards.
CTACTGCGAACCGATTCAGATAATCTGGAGGCACCTTTAGAGGTTTTGGCAAATACCATTGCTCCGCCAACCATGCGGTCAAGACGATGAACAAGGCCGAGAAAAACGTTTCCCGGCTTGTTATATCGTTCCTTTATATCCTGCTTTAGAAGCGTCAGCATATCAGCATCGCCTGTGTCATCCTCTTGAGAGAGAATGCCAGGCGGCTTTACGACGGCTATTATATGATTATCCTCGAACAAAACTTTGATCGACATTACTTTGACTCCCAACGTCCTAGTATGCCGCATGGTAAATTAAGACCGGATTTCGTAATAGGAAGCCCGATTTCTCCACAATTGATCTCGCCGCCGTATTTGGCATTCATCGTCATATGCAGCAGGTTATGCAGAACAGAAGGCGATAATCCAGTTGTATAGGAGTTAATTAACATGAACAACGGATTGTCTGACAAAATTGATGTGCATGATTGTAAAAAAGGAAACAGATTTTCTTCGAGCTTCCATGTTTCGCCGTTGGGTCCACGTCCATAAGAAGGAGGGTCCATAATAATCGCATCATACTGCTTACCGCGGCGCTGCTCGCGTTGAACGAATTTAAATACATCATCTGTTATATAGCGAATAGGAGCGGATTCAAGACCAGATAGCTGTGCATTTTCTTTAGCCCATTGAACCATACCTTTAGCTGCGTCTACGTGACATACTTCTGCACCAGCAGCAGCTGCTGCGACGGTGGCACCGCCTGAATATGCGAATAAATTCAAGACGCGAATAGGACGTCCGGCATTACGGATTTTGTCCATCATCCAGCTCCAGTTAACGGCTTGCTCAGGAAATAATCCTGTATGCTTGAAGTTTGTCGGCTTAATATGGAAGTTAAGCTCGCCGTAAGATATCGTCCAGCGTTCCGGCAACGATTCGCTCATCGACCATTGGCCGCCTCCAGCATTGCTGCGGTGGTAATGACCGTCGGCTTTTTTCCATTGGTTGTTCTCATTTGTAATTGGCCAAATAATTTGTGGATCAGGACGGCGAAGCGTATAATTGCCCCAACGTTCAAGCTTGTCCCCGTCTCCAGTATCTATAACCTCGTAGTCAACCCATTTATCTGCTATGTACATGTTATTCGTAACCCTTCCTTGACCTTGTTTTTGTAATATAATAATGTCAACGATAATTATATCGAAGCTAACACAATGAAGCAATGAAACCGAGCTAATTTGAGGCTGGTATTTATTCGTAAGTCAGCTTAGACCAATTAAAATTAGAGGAGCATCAATATTATGATGAGTTTTGAGTGCGAATGTGGGAATAAAACGGTAATGTTTGCAACTGGAGATCGTGACGAGCAGGGTAGAGAGTTCATAGAAATCGAAGATGATGAGAGGCTTACTATCAAGGTTGGTGACAAAAGCGTACTATTTCGTTGTTCATTCTGCGGGTATACGTATCGCTTGGAACAAATTTAATTAGGATAAGTAATTTTATATAGGATTGATATTGAAAACATTGAAGGTTCGGAGTATGATAAGCGTAAGTTAAGTTGTATGTACAAGTACGGTGTCACTCCCGCGCTTAAACGCGATAATGTCCGTACAAGTTATAGTAACTTAATTCTATTATTTACGCGAATCTATTCTATCAAAAGATCATTTTAGCGAACGCATACATAGCTGTTTTGCATTCGCAAAACTTAAAGCAGATGCTTACGAAGCTGTTTTGCATTCGCAAAACTTTAGGGGGAACCTTCAATGTTACAAGTTAAGCCTTATCAATTTTGGTTTGTTACCGGAAGTCAGCACTTGTACGGTCCAGAAACATTGGACGAAGTTGCACAGCATTCACGTATTATTACTGCGGCATTGAATGAAGATTCTGTTATTTCATCCGAAATCATATTTAAACCTGTAGTAACAACTCCAGAAGAAATATATAAGCTTTGTTTAGAAGCAAAAGCAGATGAGAACTGTGCGGGCATCATCACATGGATGCATACCTTCTCCCCGGCAAAAATGTGGATTCATGGTTTGTCAGAGCTGCGTAAGCCTTTGCTTCACCTGCATACGCAATTTAACCGCGATATTCCGTGGGATACGATTGATATGGATTTCATGAATACAAACCAATCAGCGCATGGCGATCGTGAATACGGTCACATTTTCGCGCGTCTAGGCCTTGAGCGTAAAGTGGTTACCGGGCACTGGGAAGATGGGGTTACTCGTTCACGTATTGCTAGCTGGATGGGTACGGCGATTGCAGTTAATGAAGGACGTTATCTTAAAGTTGCTCGTTTCGGAGACAATATGCGTCAAGTTTCTGTAACAGAAGGAGATAAAGTAGAAGCTCAAATCAAATTCGGCTGGTCGATCAATGGTTACGGTATTGGCGATCTAGTTGCGCGAATGAATGAGGTTTCAGATTCAGGAGTGAAGCAGCTGCTTGAAGAATATAATGAGCAGTATGACATTTCATCAGATACAAGAAACAATGCAGCATCTTGGGCATCAATCGGCGAGCAAGCACGCATAGAGCTTGGCCTTAAAGCATTTTTGCAAGAGGGAGGTTTCTCTGCATTCACGACTTCCTTTGAAGTCTTGCATGGGATGAAGCAGCTTCCAGGGCTTGCCGTTCAACGTTTGATGGAGCAAGGTTACGGATTTGGTGGAGAGGGTGACTGGAAAACTTCTGCACTTACTCGCATGATGAAGCTGATTGCAAACAACAAAGGTACTACTTTCATGGAAGACTACACCTATCATCTTGAAGAAGGAAACGAGCTTGTTCTTGGTTCACATATGCTTGAAGTATGTCCTACGATTGCAGATAGCCGTCCGAAAATCGAAGTTCATCCGCTCGGAATCGGCGGCAAAGCAGATCCAGCACGTATTGTTTTCGATGGACGCTCAGGCTCTGCGCTAAATGCTTCGCTTATCGACCTTGGCAACCGTTTCCGTCTGATCATTAACCAAGTAGATGCAGTAAAACCTTCGCATGAAATGCCGAAGCTTCCAGTTGCTCGTGTATTGTGGAAGCCTGAACCTTCGCTTCGTGATGCAGCAGAGAGCTGGATTTATGCTGGCGGCGCTCACCACACGGTATTCTCTTATGTAGTAACGATAGAGCAGCTTGTGGATTGGGCTAATCAAGTCGGTATTGAAACTGTAGTAATCGATAAACATTCAACGGTTCGCAATATTCGGAATGAGCTTCGTTGGAACGATCTTAGCTACCGTATTCGTTAATTCCAAACATACTTAAATAATAGAGGCTGCTGCTTTAAACTTGGGAGGTTAAAAGCAGCAGCCTCTATTTGTATTATAATTGTGGATTATGGTTTGACGGCTTTTATTCTAATTCGTACATAATCAATATGCCAGGAACCATCATGGAATAAATCTTTTCTTAATTTCGCACCTATTTTACTGAATACAACCTGTTTTTGATCATCTGCGATTTCGCTGAAAAAACTGTTGCTGAAGCCCGACAACCAATGACTTAATCCATTTTCTCCGTCTTCCATTATAGTAGGTCTGTCAAAATGCAGGACGTAGGTGACACGAAAACCTTGTTGTTCAAGCAAAGTACTGTATTCTGCAATACTTGGGAAGTACCAAGGGTTTAAATTGCGCGCATCCATGCCGTAATCTTCATCCAGAACTTCGCTTATCCCTCTAATGATAGCTGCTACATTGCCTTGGCCACCGAATTCTGCAACAAATCTGCCTCCGCTGTTTAGGATATTCCAGACGTTATGAGCGACTGATTTCGCATCTTTCATCCAGTGTAATGCCGCGTTAGAGAATACAGCATCAAATGTTTCATTCAACTGAAATTGTTCAGCATTTCCTGTGAAGAAATGAACAGTTGGATATTTCTCTTTTGCTTTTTCGATCATTTCTGCAGAAAAATCCATCCCCGTCACCGATGCACCTGTTTTAGATATTTCATAAGCCAAATCACCAGTGCCACAACCAAGATTAAATATTTTCTCGCCATCCCCTAATATTTGTTAATCACATTTTTACATAAAGGTGATATATAAGTGAAATATATCATTTCTATCATCTTTATAGTTTTCGCCTATGAAAGTATGTACATTAAAAAAGCCTTACTTCTTATCTTAGAAGTAAGGCTGATTATTTAGTTAAAGCAATTGTTAATTGGTTTATTCCGATTTTTCCTTTTTAATTTTAGCAGGGTTATTGATTTTGTAAGGAATGGGGTGCTTTGTAAGCTTCTTGGCGACGATTTTTCCTTCAAAATGGAGTAGGTCTCCAATTTCTAACTCCAATTTTTTGAGGGTAGCACTATGGCTGGACCACGCATCACCAATTTCAAGTGTTGGATCTTGAATGGAAACCGCTTCATATATGACGACCTCATCATCCGTATCCGAGAAATTGTTGGGAACAGTAGTAAATTCCTTTACTTTAGCAACCATTTTGACCTTTTCTTCTGGAAGCTCGAGCTTTGGTGTTTTTTCTTTTTTTGTTTTACCTTTTGGCGCTTTTTTTACTTCTTCTTCTAATGTGGGAGCTTGTTCTGTTTCCACTTTAGTAGCAAGCTCCACGTCAGACGATACTTCATTTATAATTTCCTGTTTTTCAATTTCTTTCACTTGGGGCTCGGCGGTTTCCTCAGCAGCAATTGAAGCCTTTTGCCCATAACTCGAAGCTTGCATTTCCTTAAGGAAGGAGGGGTGAATGCAATGTTTTTGATCGTTCTCGAATGAAATGACCGCTGTCATTTTATCCACAAAGCCAATTATGCTGCATTCAAGGTTCATGCCATGTCCTTTATAGAAAAACACTTTTGTTTTGGATGCCTTCTCAGAAAGCAGGCCCCATTCCTTGCATTTTTCTATTTGTTCACCTTCGTTTTCAAAGGTATTGTACGTTATGGGTTCAATAATGAATGTATGTACCAATTACTCTCCGCCTTTCTGCATGACGATCATTTATTTTGGATACCAGTTATGATAGAAATCATATCATTTCCCGGCAGGATAGAGAAGCTTTATGAAGAAGTTGTGAGCGATCAGGTACTTCGATAGTGGTCAGATTATTAACAAAGGAAGGGAATATTTAACATGAAAATGTTTGACAATGATAATCGTTATCGATATAGTGAATGGAAATGCTATTATAATTAGGAGTGATTTCTGTGTATATTCAGTTGAGATCCAATGTAGTAGAAAAGGGCAATTCAGAACAAATTGTTGAGGCATTTGGACAAGAAGGCCATATCGACGGTAAAGAAGGCTTAATCGATATTAATATTATGGTCAATAGAAAAGCAAAAGAAACAGAGGAAGTTGTTATTATGATTCGCTGGGAATCAGAGCAAGCATGGATGAATTGGGAGAAGGACCCGGTACATATTGCTGGCCATCGGAATAAGAAGGATGAACAACGTCCCGAATTTATCATTGAGTCATCGGTAAATATGTATGATGTGAAAAAAAATCAAACAAGGTACTTTCGGGAAATAATGAGAAAGCGATGATGCCTGCTCGGGCTATGTCGCTTTCTTTTTTTAATGATTTAACGGTTGAATTAGCTGCTTATTTTCACTCCTCGTTTGTAATTCAACAGAATTAGGCATCAATAATTGATTCGGATAAAATTCCCACGCGCCATTCAGTTAATAAGTTGAATTTGTAATTAGACCTTTCGTATACACAAAAAAGGAACCGCTGGCTTTAGCCAACGGTTATCGGAAATAGGCATATTAGTAGCAATAATAGCGCTCCCAAAGCTTGTAGGAATCTTCTTTGTTTTTATCCCACCAGCAGTATTCTTCCCACCAATCGTCATCATCATCATAGTCTTTGTCGTCATCCCACCAATCCCACCAATCTTTTTTGTCCCAATCTTTGTCGTTCTTGTGATTGTTGGATTGATTTGAATTGTTATTGCTGTTGTAGTTGTTTTGCTTTTCTTTATTGTCATTGCTGCCGATATTGCTTTTTGCTCCTGAAAATACAGAAAAGATACTTGAAAAGAAGCTTTTCTTATCATCGTTTGAAACGTTGTTCGATCCATTGTTTGATGCAGCGAAAGTAGAAACGGGGAACATACAGAGGCTGATCAACAAAGTAAGAAAAAAGACTTTTTTGAATTTTGACATGATATGTAAACCTCCCAATCAAACTTCAATTGCGAACTCGGTGTTCTTTATAAAGAATTTTATAATAAATTAGTCCTTTTGTAAACGTGCATTTTGCATAATATGGATAGTTTGACGGGGGACTTTAGCAGTATGTAATCATATATAATGACTCTCTTTTGTGCGGGGATGAATCGTCTATAGCTAGTTTATATAGGACAGGCATTATATAATCATTATGTATAGAAACAATAAAAATAAATTGTCGGAAAAGGAGCTGAGTGTATGCTGTTGTCAAAGGGTCAAAAGGTAGATGTTACTAAAGGACGTAAACTCTCATCTATTCGTGTTCACTTTGGTTGGACAACTAGTGAATCAGCGATGAGTATTGATGCTGCTGCGTTTCTTTTATCAGATCAAAGCCGCTGTGAGCGAGATGAGGACTTTATTTTTTATGGGAATCCTATAGCACGTAATGGGGCTGTTTCCCATGAGGTGAATACGAATAGCAGTGACAAAGAAGTGATATCTATAAACTTGAATCGACTGCAGGGGCATACAGCAAAGCTAGCTTTTACAGTAACGATACATGAGGGAGAACGACTCGGTCATTACATGCAGAACATATCGGACTTGTATGTTCGGTTAGTAGATGAGATCACTGGTGATCAATTGTTTCGGTTCGATTATGGTGCTGAGCTTACAAAGGAAACAGCTGTTGTAGTTGGTGAATTATATGCATATAACGGAGAATGGAAGTTTAACGCAATAGGCAGTGGTTTTTATGGCGGGCTTGAAGCGTTATGTACAAGCTTTGGACTCGAGATTGAAGAGGGCGATGCAGAGGTTGCTGCGGCTGTTGCAGAAATGACATTAACACCTATTGATTTGCGGAAAAAAATCGTTCAAATCACTTTGGAGAAGAAAAAATTAACTAATGTTTCAGCTAGAGTCGGTATTGTGCTTGATATAACCGGCTCTATGCAAACAATGTATCGAAATGGAACAGTTCAGGAAGTTGTTGAGCGAATCTTGGCGGTTGCCACCAAGTTTGATGACAACGGAACTCTTGACGTGTGGGTTTACGATACACATTTTAGCAGATTGCCTTCTGTTTCGGAAAAAGATTTCGACCAATATGTGAAACGTCACATTATGGATAATAACACCATTCATAAGTTTGGACGTAACAATGAGCCGCCAGTGATGGAAGATGTCATTCAGAAATATACAGTGGAAGAAGATGCGGCAACGCCAGTCTTTATTATATTTATTAACGATGGCGGAGTTGTTAAACCGATCAAAAAGGTCATTACCGCCGCTGCGGTTCAGCCTATCTTCTGGCAGTTCGTTGGCATTGGTGATTCTGACTTTGAAGTGCTGAAGAAGCTCGATACAATGGAAGGTCGGATCGTAGATAATGCGAACTTCATTCATCTGGAGGATATTGCAGCTGTATCGGATGAAATGTTGTATGATCAGTTATTAAATGAGTTTCCTAGCTGGCTGAAGGCTGCTAAAGAGAAGCGGATTATAAGACCTATCTAGACTATATTAGGATTGGAATTTCACAGATACAGAACTGAACCTTGGAGGAAACTAGGTTCAGTTTTTTTTGTTACAAATAGATTGTAATCTAAACATCCGAATAAAAAGTCGCAATATTGTTATATAAGTCCAATTACTAGTAAGTTATTATTAGGAAAAAAAGCAATAGGAAGGATGAATAGGATGGCACGATTTGGTGTTCTTTTGACGAGCGGTCCTAAAGCTTGGGAAATTGTTCAGCAAGTTAATGGGATAGGGGAAATTGAGCTGTCAGGTAGTTGGGAGGCAGACCGCGAAGCACTCAGTGGACCATTTCAAGTATTTGCAAGAGTCGTTTGGGAGAAAAATGGAAGAGACGCATTGAGCTGGACGTCATGTGATATGGAGGGCGAGAATGGCTGGCGAATCAGCTTGAACGTTCCGGCTGGCGGTTTATACCGGATCGAAACATGCTTGCAGCATGATCGGAATGCTCTGCTTGGTGCTGGTGCTATACGAGGAGATATGATTCATCATATCGGAGTGGGATATTTATGGATTATAGCGGGTCAAAGTAATGCAGCCGGATATGGAAGAGGAACGGTGGAGGATAGTCCTGCTCTAGGGGTACATTTGCTTCGGAATAACGGATTATGGGATCTAGCATCGCATCCGTTCAACGACTCCACTGCATCGATACATGAAGTGAATACAGAGTGGGTAAATCCAGCACATTCTCCGTGGCTGCATTTTGGCAAGTTGTTGCAGAGCGAGCTCGATTATCCCATTGGTTTCATCGAAACGGCACTTGGAGGTTCAGCGCTTCGTGCTTGGAATCCAGATGAAGAAGGCCATCTTTATCGTAACATGATAGAAACTGTAAAACGTTGCGGAGGCAGAGTGGCTGGCGTTGTATGGAACCAAGGCAGCTCCGACTGTAATCCTGAGGGTGCCGATACTTATTTGGAGCGCTTTACTAGGGTTGTTCAATACTGGCGTAAGGATTTGCAGACAGCGGAGCTTCCCTTCGTGACGGTCCAGTTAAACCGTTTTACAAATATACAAGAAGACAAAGCGCTTCACGACAGACAGTGGGGGAAGGTACGCGAAGCACAGCGAAAAGCAGCAATACTAATCCCAGCAGTTTACGTTATCCCATCAATGGATTGTCCGATGTCTGACGATATTCACAACAGTCCCGTAGGAAATTTAATGATCGGAAGCCGCGCGGCGAATATAGCATTGCAGAAGATTTATAGTATGAAGTTGCAGGCATACCCACCGAATGTAGAACATGCGATATACATACAGAATCAAGAATTTGATTCACATACCATTCGACTTCGCTTTCAATATGTAACTGAGAGATTATATGCCATTAATCCGCAGGCGGAATTGTTTGCAGTGGAGGACGAAGCGGGCGCAATAGATCTGGTTGAGTGGGATATTAAATCTAACGATGAAGTACAGCTTAAATTATCAAGAAAACCGAGTGGAAAGACATACGTTCATGGTGCTCACCAAACGAATCCAGTATCACAATTCCTCGTCGATACTGGCACTTATTTGCCGATGCTGTCCTTTTATCATGTAGAAGCAGTTGCTGAGATATAAATTAACGGAATTGTCGTTTATTTGTTAGGGCTAATCATCTTTCTCCCGGAGCAACGATCATCAATGCATTGGTTGGCAAAATAGAACTAGAATGTAGACCTAAATACACCAAACTTGGTCTTTTCACCGAAATAGGTCTAGAAAATAGACTTAAAGTAGCTGACTACCTGCTAAATGAGCTTCTTTTCATTGTTCAAACAAATATAGATCTAGAATGTAGACCTAAATACACCAAACCTGGTCTTTTCGTAGAAATAGGTCTAGAAAATAGACTACTAGCAATAGAAGAGAGGCGATGCATTCCTTGAACCGCCTCTTAAGTTAGAAAAGTTAATCCGACTTACGTATCGAAGAACGATAAGAAGAAGGACTGCAGCCTTCTTTGTTTTTGAATGCTCTGCTAAAAGCGTGAATGCTTGGATAGCCAAGTGTATCTGCTATTTCTTGCATGAGTAATTGAGAATAGCTCAACATGTTTTTTGCTCGTTCTATTCGCATTTGCTGATGATATTGCATGGGAGTAACAGCAAATGCACTTTTAAACAGACTAATTAAATAGTGTTTGTTGATATGGAATTGATCCGATAATTCTTCTAATGTAAGCTGCCGGTTAGCATGAATATTCATATATCGCTGGATTTCTACTAATAGATCCATTTTCTCCGGTTCATCCACGCGCTGAAGCGAGTTGAAGTCCCTCAGTAAACAAACTAACAACTCCAAGATCAGACCTTTGAGCCGATACTCGAAAAACGGAGTTTTCATTTGAAATTCTCGAATAATCTTAAACAATATATCTTCGAACAGAGGGGAATTTCTTAATCGAATATGATTAGGCAGAAATAAATTCCCTCCAGAAAGCACATCCTCGCGGAACCATCCTTTTTCCATTTCATCCATCTCATGGTCTAATTTAAATGAAACGCTGACGTCCTCGCTGTCAGGTCCTTCTATCAAGTCAAAGTGCACGTGCGGCTGATCGACAGGGGACTCGCTAACGACACGAATAGAATGACGCTGCCCAGGTTTAAACAGAAAGACATCTCCCGCTTCAGCTTGATAGACGGAGTTTTCAATCGTTACCTCCAGCTCCCCTTGTTTTAAGTATAAGATTTCATAGTCCCAGATCATCCGCTCTAATATCATAGCTCCCGGTTGCAGCCAATGATCCATGGCAACACGTACATATGGAGAAAGTTGCCTTAAGTACAAATGGATCAGCTCCTCGTAAGCGTGAAATTTTCAAATAATTTATACTAAATAATAGTACATAAATGATAAAAAAAATATAACAATTGCTAAATACCTGTAAACATTTTCGTTATATAATTGCGCTGAAAGAAAATATGTAAGCGTTAGCAAGTAATCAACCAATTGCTCAATAAATTTGATCCTCATCAGACGGAAAATGGGACAAGCAAATACAATAATCATTTACGCTTTTTAATTAATCGCAGGGCCAATAAGGAGGAAATAAAAAATGACAAATTCATTTAACGGCATTGGCATGGGTTTAGGAAACCTTGCTAGACTGTCTAATGCAGTAACGCGCTCGATTTCGCCAGAGAACTTTACAGGCGCTAAAGGAAAGGGCGGTATGGCAACTGAAGGAACAGGAGCTGCTCCAGCCGGAACGCTAGGTCAAGGATGGAAAATATCCCCATCAGTTATGATAGAACCGAGTACAACCTTTACGATGGCAGAGATTGATGGTTCAGGTGTTATTCAGCATTTTTGGTTGACCTGTCCGGTTGAATTTTGGCGCCACCTTATCTTAAATATTTATTGGGATGACGAAGAGCATCCATCTGTTCGTGTCCCTGTAGGCGATTTCTTCTGCAATGGCTGGTGCGAACGCAGTTTGGTGAATTCGCTGCCAATTTCCGTTAATCCTGCAAACGGATTTAATAGCTATTGGGAGATGCCTTTCCGTAAGAAAGCAAAAATAACGATGGAAAACGTGAGTACCCAAACTGCGGTACTCTATTATCAAGTGAACTATACGTTAACGGAGGTTCCTGATGATATGGCTTATTTCCATGCCGAATGGCGACGCAGCAACCCCGTGAAATATAAAGATGTGCACACGATAGTAGACGGTATTAAAGGAAAGGGGCATTATGTCGGAACTTATCTCGCATGGCAAGTGAATAGCAACAATTGGTGGGGTGAAGGGGAGGTCAAGTTTTATATGGATGGCGATACTGATTTCCCAACCATATGTTCAACTGGTCTTGAGGATTATATAGGCGGTGCTTGGAACTGGGATATGGATCGGAAGTATGTTACCCATTCTACGCCATACATGGGTATGCATCAACACATAAAACCAGATGGTCTTTACCGTGCAAACCAAAGATTCGGTATGTACCGCTGGCATGTGATGGACCCGATTCGATTCGAGGATGATTTGCGCGTAACTGTGCAAGCACTAGGGTGGCGTTCACACGGCAAATATTTGCCGCTACAAGATGACGTCGCATCTGTCGCATACTGGTATCAAACGGAGCCTCACCAGCCGCATCCAGAGCTCCCGGGAAGAGAAGAACTAGAAGTTATTTAGAATAGTACAACAATGAGAAGACTCGTTGTCGAAAGCCATTATTTTAATCATAATGAAACACGATCTTAATAAGCCTATCGAATTTATTCTTCCATTTAGGAAGAGAATTCGATAGGCTTTTTCTATGCATTTCAATAATTTCTTCTAAATGGAAACGGAGGTTAGTTCAAATATTTATATTAAGTAAAAAATTGATATAAAGGAGATGTTTAAATTGTATTCAGATCATCAATTATTTTCATTTGAACGTACCGTCTTTGCTGATTGCGGCTCTATTGTGTATTCACCGGGAGGGCATTATGGTCCGCGTTTTCAATATGATGTTCAGCTTGTATTGCTGCATACCGGTCATGTGGATATTACAATTGACGGAAGTAGTCATACTCTGATGCCTGGGAATGTCATATTGCTTAAGCCTGGGCATGAAGAATTTTTTGAATTTGCGAAGTTTGCCGATTCTTGGCATCGCTGGATTGCTGTTCGATTCGATGGTCTTACTTCGATCGAGCTTGAAGCGATCTATGGTCTACCTTTGCAAATGCCCATATCAAAAGAATTGAATCAGCTTACGGACGTCATACTGGAGCTCAAAACCTTCGCTCCGCTGGATAGTCATCTGATTAAGTATGCAGGATTGTCTGCTTTACATCTTTATGCTTCAGAGCATTTACGACATCATGGAAATCATCACGTCCATCCATCCGTCAGTGAAGCGAAAAAAAAGATTCATGCCCAGTATGCAGAGGACTGGTCATTAAATGCTTTGGCAGCCTGTGTAAATGTAACGCCGGAGCATTTAGTCCGATTGTTCCGTCAGCATGAAAATACGACGCCGATTAAATATTTATGGGATTTCAGAATCAGACAAGCCATTGATTTACTGACGCACTCTGGATTGTCCATTTCTGAAATCTCGGAGCGCTGCGGTTTCAAATCGGCAGTGCATTTTGCAAGATGTATGAGGGAACGAACGGGTCAAAGTCCGTCAGATGTTCGCAAATCCGCTTGGGAGCATGTGAATAGTACGAGCCACGCTTAGTTTTTTGTCGAATAAAGGCATATCAATTTCAGTTCATAAACTATCAATGGGGTGGTAATGTTGGAAAACAGATGCAATGATAACCTTTATTCAGGAAGAATAATAAAGCGCTTCCATAACAGGACGTGGAGGGATTGAGATGAAAAAGGGGATTGTATTAACATTAATTCTTAGTTTTCACATTTCTTTAGTTGGATGTAGTGGTGCTAACAAAGACGACGGCAGAACAACAATAACGTTATGGACATTTGCGGATACACACAAGCAGTTTTACGATGAGATGAAAATTAAATACGAGGAAGAGCATCCGGACGTAAAAATCAAAATTGAGCTTCTCGAGCACGCGGCAATGAACGATAAGTACACGGTTGTGACTCAATCCGGCGGGAAGGATGCTCCTGATTTAATAGATGTTGAACAAGGAGCGTTCCCGAGATATATCAAGGGTGACATTCCATTCGAGCCATTGAATTCCTATTTGGATCAAGGTGGGTTAACAACTGCGATACCACAAGGACGAATGGATTTGTACACAGTAGACAGCAACATCTATGGGATTGAAATTGCAGCATGTGTAGCTGCCTTGTATTACAGAAAGGATCTTTATGATGCTGCTGGTATCGATGTGACGACGTTGAAAACATGGGATGAATTTATGGAGGCTTCAAAGCCGCTCATTGGGAAAGACAAATATATTATGAGCGGTTCTGAAAAAGACTTTGGCACCTTCGAAAGCATGCTACGCCAAGAGGGTGGAGATATTGTAACAGCAAGCGGGGAAATCGGCTTCAATACCGATAAAGGTAAATTGGTCATGAATCGTATCCAAGCTTGGAAAGATCAAGGATTGATGAGTAAGACGAGTCCTGAAGGCCCTCAATTTTGGGAAGGTTATACGAAGGGGCAGTACATAGCAGCGACAGGCGCGGATTGGTGGGCAGGACAATTGGTACAAAATGCACCTGACCTAGCTGGGAAATGGGCTGCTGTTCCAATGCCGCTAGGTGGACCTGAGTCGGTTCCGACTACAGTGATTGGAGGGACGGGGCTCTCCGTATCTAAATTTAGCAAAAACAAAGATCTCGCTTTTGATTTCCTTCGATACACCCATTTGGTGACTGAAAATGTTGTACGCAGCTTTCAAATTATTAACTTGTTCCCAGCACTGACAAGTGCTGCTGAATCCGAGGCGCTGCATCAGGAAAGCGTAATGACTAAATATTTTGGAGATCAGGACCTTGCCGCCTTATATGCAGATCTCAGCAAGCAAGCACCTAGCCAAAATCAAGCGTGGTGGCGTTCATTGGTAGGAAAAGCTTGGGATAAATTTGAGCCGGATTACCAAAAAGGAAAAATAACGCCCGATGAATTTTTAGCAAGTGTAGAAACTGAGCTCAAAAGCTTGATTGCATCGGAGGAAGCGAGAGAAGCGAAATAAGACAGTAGACGCACAAACTCATAAATAACGAGGTAGAAGAGGTGTGAAGGCCGCATCTCTTCTTCTATTGGAGGCAATTTAGATGAATGCAACAATTCGACCGAAATGGAATAAGGCACCGTTTCTTTTTATTAGCCCCTTCTTCTTGTCATATGCCATTTTTGGTTTGTATCCTATGTTATATGGATTCTGGCTAAGCTTGCAGAAAGGGACGTCGGATTATTCCTTTGCAGGGTTTTCCAACTACATATTTGTTCTAAAGGACGCTTTTTTTTGGAAATCGATGTGGAATGGGACGCAGCTAGCCTTTGGTAGCTTGTTTATTATTTTACCCATTGCTCTTTGTGTTGCCTTACTGTTGAATCGACCGAATGTATCTAGTAAAAAAGGCTTTTTTGCGACATTCTTTTTCACACCAAACATAACTTCGGCGGTTGCTGTCGGCATCATATTTAAGCTTATTCTTGAACGCGACAGTGGAGTTCTTAATCACTTATTAAGCTTGTTCGGCGTTGATCCCATTGGATGGTTAAAGGACCCTTCATGGACGATGCCTGCGCTCATTATATTGTGTACTTGGAAATATCTTGGTGTTAATATTTTGTATTTTTTGTCGGGTTTGCAAAGCGTACCCAAAGAGCTCATTGAAGCAGCGAAAATAGATGGAGCAAGACCGACGCAACGATTGTGGTATGTCATATTACCGCTAGTGCGGCCAATTATGACTTTCGTCGTCTTTTCTACGCTGCTAGGTTCATACGGTATGTTCGGTGAAGCTTTTATTTTGGCAGGAACAGGGTTTGGTCCAGAAAACTCTCTCGTATTTCCGACCTCTTATTTATACGATCAAGCCTTCCGAAGATTGGACTTCACGTATTCGTCTGCTCTAGGCTATGTATTTACGATTCTAATGCTGATTATCGGAATGATTCAACTCAAATTGTTTAATGTCAAAAATCAGGGGGCATGAGAAGGATGAACAAACTGTTTAACGTACTCATTTATTGCGTCCTCACCTTATTGAGCCTTCTATTTCTGACACCATTCCTCTTTATGATTGGAACTGCCTTTAAGAAATACGAGGACATTGTTGGAGATCCTTTAAATCCGCTGCCGCTTCGTCCTACCTTCGATAACTTTGTCCATTTATTCGAGAAGCTGCCTTTTTTCACTCAGCTCGTTAACAGTCTGGTAATTGCTGTTTCATTAACGCTGCTAGCTATTCTGTTTAATGGACTAGTAGCATTCGGATTTGCTCGATACGATTTTAAGTATAAGAACACCTTGTTTGTTGCGATGCTTGCTACGATGATGATTCCTGGTCAAATGACACTTGTGCCATCGTTCATGATGTTTCGCTCCTTTGGTTGGTTGGATTCATTCTTGCCGCTTATCCTTCCGGGTATCGTTGGCGCTTTCGGCGTATTTCTAATCCGGCAAGTGATGATCGACATTCCTAGAGAAATCTATGAAAGCGCAAAAATCGATGGCAGTACAGAACTGGGCACCTTCTTTCGTATTGCATTTCCGCTAAGTGCCAGCGCGATAGGCATAGTCGCTTTATTGACGTTTATGAACGCATGGAACGATTATATCGGACCACTCATTTATTTAACATCAGGCTCGAAGATGACACTTGCTGTCGGCCTTACGACGATGAATAACCCATATCAAATTGATTATGCTTCACCTATTACAGGTGCGTTCTTAATGTCATTGCCGGTACTCGTATTGCTAAGTGTAATTGGACATAAATATTTTGTAGATGGCCTGACTGCTGGATCGATTAAGGGATAGTGGTCCAAGCTGCTTACGAAAATGATGAATATCAATTATAGACACAAATTTGATAATCAGAGCTATTGTTTAAGAGCACTCTGAGCAGTATTATACATGTATAGCCATGTATGAAAAACAGCGTCAATCGCAATCGCATAATTGAGAGGAGATAATTTTTATGCTTAAAACAGAAAGCGAACTTCTTATGCCATTATCAAATGAACAACTGGAGCAATATAATAGAAACGGATTTATCATTATAAAAAATGGTTGCAGCTCGGATTTGATTGATGCTTTTAATAGACACATCTTCGAAATACGCTCTGCACCGCTCGATGAAACGCCGGACTGGGCACGGACATCAGAGAAAGCACGTTTTTCTACTCGTTTGTTTAACCCGCATCAGCATGACGGCTTCTCTCGTCAAGTGATGAAGCTTCCTATCGTACGCGGTGCTTTGGCCCAGCTCATGAAGAAGGAAGCGGTTTGTGTACAAAGCATGTTCTTCTATAAAGAACCTGGATCACAGGGTCAGGCCGCGCATCAAGATTTTTACTATATTAAAAATGATCCGATGACGATGATTGCTGCATGGATTGCTATGGAGGATAAGGTGGATGAACAAAACGGCTGTCTGTGGGTGATACCAGGCACACACAAGCTAGGGCTTCTTCCACATGGTAAGGTGAAGGATCTCGTAGAACATGAAGAACATACTCACGAAACAGAGGGTATCAATTTAAATGAGCAAATTCCAGTTATCATGGAGAAAGGTGATGTGCTTTTTTTCCACGAACTGCTCATTCATTCCTCGAACCGTAACAGAAGTACAGATCGCTGGCGCCGTTCATACGTGTGTCACTATATTCGTGAGGATTCGGCGGTTACTCTGCGTGAAGACTTGCGTGAGAAATATTCGTTGAAGTAAATGACTGTCAGCCCGAGCGACCTTCGCTTGGGCTTATACTGTTCAAGAGGAGAGTTGCGTCATGACAAAATGGAATCGGGTTAATGATGGATAGTCGGAAAAGGTTGAACATATGAGCAGCGCGCCGAATTGTATTTCATTTAACAACATAAAATCAGCTTGGGCAGGCTCAATTATCTATCCATCTGGTGGACGCCACGGCCCAAGGATGCAGGATGATTTGCAGCTAGTGCTGCTGCATTCGGGAGAAATGAAAATCGAGATCGACGGCGAAGCTCACTTGATTACACCAGGCTCTGTCGTATTACTAAAGCCAGAACATCATGAACAGTTCACTTTCTCCACTAGAGGGGAGACTTGGCACCGGTGGATATCCGTACACATGGAGAGCTCATCAGAGATGGAGAAAGCTTATTTTGAGGGGCTGCCGCTAGTCCAACCGATCTCTGAAGAGCTTAATCGTTTGGTTGATGTGATGCTTTCCGTACAATCCAATCATTCATCAGACAGCGATGTCGTTCGAAGCTTGGGTATGTCGGCGATTCTATTATATATTTCTGAAACGTCGCGAACACGCGAGCTTGCTGAGGTTCATCCGTCGATTATACTCTCGAAGAATCTGATTCATAGCACATATCAAGAGGAAATAAGCTTGACTATTCTAGCAGATCATTCTGGTGTCTCACCAGAACATCTGGTGAGATTATTTAGAACTCATGAGAATACAACTCCGATTAAATATGTTTGGCATTATCGGGTAGTACGAGCATTAGAATTTTTGACACATACCGGTTTATCGATTACAGAGATCTCATTAAGATGTGGATTTAAATCAACCTTTCATTTTGCAAGGATGGTCAAGCAGCAGACAGGTAAGACGCCTACGGAAGTAAGGAATTTTTCTTGGAAGGGTAATCATATCGAATAAAAAAAAGTTCACAGCTGCTACGCTGTGAACTTTTTTTTGAATTCGAAATTTTACATATTTGAGAGACCTTTGATGTAATAAACGCTGCCTTTATTTGAAAGTTAATGCTCGTTCTGTTCCAGTGTATGATTTCACTTCTTGTTCTGAAGCTCAGCTTCAATAAATTGAACCCATTCGCGAGAAGCAAAGGATAGATACTTTTCTTTGCGCCATATCATGGATAATTGCCACGGAATCGCAGGTTGAACAACGGATAGAGTAGCGAAGCGTTTAGGGTCAAGCCGCCTACATATTCCTTCTGGCAAAAGAGTGACTCCGTATTTAGCTGCGATCATTTCGGTCATAAAGTCCCATTGGGAGCTCTCAAACACGATTTTAGGCTCAAATCCTGCTGCCTCACAATGCTCTTTAATTAAATGATGGATCGTAAAGTCTTGCCGAAACATGATGAAAGGCTCAGATTTCAGCTGAATCATCTCGATTGTATTTTGAGTTGCCAGTTTATGTTCAGCGTGGACAACTAGCCGCAAATTTTCATTAATACAAGGAAGGACATGATATCGTTCGACATCCTTTACTGGCTGGATGACCATGCTGAAATCCAATTCACCATTTAGGATATCTTGCTCTAAGCTTTTCCCGCCTTGTTCAATTATTTGCAAGCGAATTTGCGGATAATGAGTTAAAAACTTCTCGATAATTGACGGTAAAAAATAACTGCCTACCATAGGTGGAATACCGAGACGCAGCGTTCCTTTCTTTAATGTGACGACCTCTTCCAATTCACTCGACATATCTTCGAACGATTGAATGATGTGCTTCGCTGAACGGAGAATGGATACACCAGCATCCGTTAATTCGATCTGTTTGGCTGAGCGGTCAAGAAGCTGTACCCCAAGATCCTCCTCCAGCAGACGAACCATTTTGGATAATGAGGGCTGGGTGACATGCAGCTTGTGTGCTGCCTGTGTAAAACTGCCGGCTTCGGCGACAGCGACAAAATAATTTAAATGTTTAAGATCCATATGGTTGCTCCTCAACTGTAGAGCAGGAATATTGCTATGTGCTGCTTTAAGTGTAAGTATAGTGAAAAGGAATGAAAACTATGCGATATATGTATTTTACCTATAGATTAGATGAGTGTAAACTTAGCGTTATCGAAAATTTTATAAAGAAAAAAGGTGTTACCATGAATTTATTAGAAGAATTAACTGTGCCTTTATCAACAAGGCCAGCATCTGCATCATTAACCATTAAGGAATCGATCGTCCTGCCGCCGGATACCAATCATCACGGAACGATTTTTGGTGGAAAGCTAATGGCATATATAGATGATGTGGCTACGATTGCAGCAACTAAGCATGCCCGTCGTCCCGTCGTTACGGCTTCAACTGACTCTGTCGATTTTCTTCACCCCGTAAGAAAAGGAGATGCAGTCAGTTTATCAGCTTTCGTGACTTGGTCACATAAAACGTCAATGGAGGTCTTTGTCCGTGTCGTGACTGAGGATTTGCTTACAGGTGGACGCAAAGTGTGTGCTACTTCATTTTTAACGTTCGTTGCTTTAGGTGAAGATGACAAACCAACGGTCGTACCAGGCGTATATGCAGAAACAGATGAAGAGCGATTATTGTTTGCTACTGCACCAGAACGTAAAGAGGCAAGACGTATTCGCAGACAAGAGAGCAAGCATTTCGCTAACTATATGGGAACAGATTATGCATTTAAAGAGTCGCATTCTAAATCCGTCCCGCAGCATTCTGTTAACAGAGGTTATGAGTCTGCATGGGGTTCGGATTGGTAAGAAAATAGAGGTTATCATTGGCTGCTGTGGGTTTATCACTGCGGCTTTTTATTTTGAAAATAGGGATAACCTGTTGCCGCATATCCTATAAAGTGCTGAAATGCGATTAAATAGGATGCGATGCATAATGCAGGGAGTTTATTTTTAAAGCTAATGATATCACTGTTTTCGCTTCTTTTTATTTTTCCCGCAATCTTATTCTCCATACTAGTGCTTTGTTTAACGGATAATGTGAAATCCGGAACGGTAATGCTAATATGTGCGCTAATACTCCATATCATCGTCAAATGTTACAGTTTATATTATCCGTTATCGCAAGGCGAGAAATACTACACTAGGGGCAGCCTTGCAAGCGAAGCTTCTGATGACTGGCTATATCATAATGTGACACCGCCGGCGCTTGATGAAATCTATTTTGAAATTGACGGTTGGAATGAGGAAACAGATAGGCTGTACCACATCATACATGAACATGAAAGAAGCGTCGATAATGAAGATAACTCCGCCTGCTGTAGTAAATGTAATAGCACAGAAAATATTACCAGGCGGATTAATAAATATTAATGACATTATGCCCCTGAATTCATATAAGATATGCGAAAGATATATGTGAATAGGGGGTTATATGATCATGGAAAAGAAACGATGCTTGTTCTGTTCTGAGATCGTATCAATTGAACAAAAAGGCGAGTATGAAAATTATTTGAGCTGCAGCTGTGCACCGGGAGGCTATTATAGTTTATTGCGAGATAGTTATCTTGAAATTAACTCATTATCCTATACGATAAAAAATAAACGTTTTCCGATCATATCGGGATATATAAGAGAGCAGTTAGATTGCGGTAAACGGGTGTTACTTTCAATTGATGATTTAGAATCGATTGAGAATGCTCCACATATTCCAGTAACGATTGAAGATAAAGGAGCACGGTTGCTGCAATATTTTTATAGGCATTCCGATGAGCCAGGACAAGCTGTTGTTATTCAACCGCTGTCTCAAAGCTTTAACTTAACGTATTCTCCCAACCTACAAGAGCTTGTTTATATTATCGAGAAGCTGAGGGAAGAGCAATTCATCATACGAGAGGGAATGTCCTTTTATCTTACAGAGAAGGGCTGGAGTGAGGCGACTGCACGAGCAGGGGGCAGGAAGCTGAAAGCATGCTATGTGTTGCTTTCTGACGATCCGGATTTGCGAACAGGATGGATTGAGAGTATATTTCCTAAATTGGAGCAGCTCGGTTATTTACCTTTGTCATATCAACCATCAGATGCAGATGGCAGTGAAAATCATACGTTAGCCCATCTTTCTGATAGTAAACTCATCATTGCAGATCTAACGAACCATTCGCCAGAGGTTTATTTGGCTGCTGGTTATGCGCTCGGCAGAGATATCCCAGTCGTGTGGACGATCAGACATAGCGAAAGGGATGAGCAGCTTATTCAACAAGAGTTCATTCGACCAATCGTATGGGATGAAGTAGAGGAACTGGCAGTGCTGCTGCAACAGCGATTTACTTTTAATAAGTAGAGATTGTTTTATATAGAAATGATACACAAAACACACGCTAAAATAGGTGTGTTTTGTGCTATTTGCCAAATGAATAATTTTATTCTATTTCATTAGCTGCACATCGTCGTCGGTTTAAGAGCGGCATTAAAAGCAGCTCGATTCTCCCATAGAAAAGATTGAATTTGACTGGGCTCCTCGAAAAAATACTCTTGCTCATCCAAGTAATCTTCCCCTAATCCATGAATGCTGAAACGACCCTCGCTGTAGTTCATAAGAGTCCATTGGCCTCCACGCTTGCGATCTGCAAACACCAGGTAAAATTTTTGACCAGCAGCATCCCATTGCGCTAATTCATTAAAGTTTTCTAGAATAAACGTAATATCATTTTTTTTCTTGATCAACATAGTTCATCTCCTCTTTCTTTATAAAAATAATTGTCATATTAGTGTGTATCGTTGCATAAGAACATCATAAGAACAACACAAGAATAGCAGATTTCAACAAAAAAGTATGTCAAAAGATAGGAACGATTTATAGGATTGTTTGACGAATTATGCCGCACTCGCAGTTTTGGGAAAAAAAGTTATAATAAGATGGAGTGAAAAGGAAAAGAAAAGGTAGAAAGGGAGTAGACGAATGACGGTTTATTTTGCACTTTTACGGGGAATTAATGTGGGCGGTAATAATATGATAAAAATGACGGAGCTTAAACGTATGTTTGAGTCGTTGGGCTATATGCGAGTGCAAACGTATATAAATAGCGGGAATATCATCTTTGAATCGAATGAGAGTGCGATTACACTAGAGGAACAAATCGAGAAGGAGATTAAAAAAGTATTTGGATTTAATATTGCTGTAATATTAAGGACGGCGTCTGAGCTTGCCAGCATAATTGAAAACTCACCATTTGCTGAGGTTGTTTTGGCAGAAGGAGAGAGTATACACCTCACCTTATTAAAAACAAAAATTACGCAAGACCAAATTGATCATCTGCCTGATGTTGACCATGGTAACGACGAATATGTTATAGAGGGTAAAGAAATTTACGTTCTCTATCGAAATAGCATTCTTGACTCCAAGCTCCCGAAAAAGTTTCAGAAGCTGCACCCAGCAACTGTACGAAACTGGAAAACAATCATGAAGCTTGATTCCATGGCGAAAGCGATGAAATAAGTGAAACGATTAGCATGAAACGATTTAAAAAAAGGATAGGAAAGTATTCAATGAAATGAATAGCTTTCTATCCTTTTTGGCGGTTATATTGAATTAACCATTTGTTTCTTCAGTTACGCTGCTGAATTGCCAGCCGATACCAAACTTATCTGTAACTTGCCCGTAGCACTTAGCCCAGAATGTCTCTTGAAGCTCCATCCCTATCGTGCCGCCTTCTTTCAGCTTATGAAATAATGACGTTAGCTCATCTATGCTTTTACTAACGATAGCTAGTGTAATATTATTACCTTGAATAAAGGGCATACCCGGAAATACATCAGAAAACATGACGTTGCTGCCCATGATATTTAAACGAGCGTGCATGACTAGCTGTTTTGCTTCCTCAGGAAGTACAAAATCGGGGTGGGAAGGACTCTCTCCAAAGGTCGTGAAATGTGTAATTTCTGTTCCAAATACTTGAGCGTAAAACTCGACTGCCTCACGACAATTACCATTAAAGTTCATATAAACATCTACAGACATTTACTTCACTCCTTCGTAGTCATTGGTTCAGAATAGAACCTTTATTTTCTCACCAATTGTACCATTTGAATGATGATATTCCAAACTTTAAAATGGATGTTTATTGTCCGACATTATCAGGTGTTTCTCCAACGCTCTTTAGCTTGAATAAAGAGGAAAGGGAACGGGAAAAGAAAAGCTAGAACCAAAACACCCACAGTAAACCATCCACCAAGTATGCCAGCTGGGAAAAAGTTGTATTTTTTTAACTTTCTATCATAGGTCAAATTAAAAACGGTGAAAATACTAATTAAACCGTATAGGGTGATCAGAAAAATCAAGGTCATACCTCTTTTCTTTTAATAAGTGGCGAATATCGTAAAGTGCTTCCACAACAAGCTTAAGATTGATGGGAAGTGAAAAACCGAAAGACACATTCGAAATTTTTGGGGTTCATACCTTCGAGGTGAGGAGTGCCCCAATTCGTATTTTTTTTATAATTAATTTGAATATGCTTTCTTGTGATTGATCCAATTAGTTCTTCACCGCGAGCGCTTTCTCCCTTAACGGTAGTGTCATCATCATAGCTTCGATTTTTCATGAGGGACTCTACGTTATAGCCAATGGAACAAAACAAATATCGATCTCGCATTAAAATATCAAGCGAATTATGTTTTAAGAGCGAAAGTTCAATGGAATTTTGTTTTAAAGAGGATACACCTGCGTCAATCGAAGGAATAAATGAGTGAATTCCTAAATGAGGAGAGCATATGGTTGCTAGTTTTGTTATAGGAAATTCCAATGAAACTAACTGTCTTGCTATTATTCCTCCCATACTGTATCCAAGAAAATAAACTTCTTTAAATATAAATCCATCATGGATCTTATTCGTAAAAATTTGATGTAACTGACCTGCAATGGTTACAAAATTGAGCTGAGTGGGGTACCCAATATTCCAAATATTCATTTCTCTGGAGAAATAATAATTTTTAAAAGCATCAGCCCATAAATTCATGTCACTGCTTGTTTTGCCCCAGCCGTGAAGTAGAATAATATGTTTCGTTTTTTCAATAGCGATGTTGGAATTCGTATTGATATGAAATACTTTATTTTTAGAACGAGATAGATAGTTCTTAACGAGGCTAAATTTATTTATTCTGAGGTTCAATCCGATAACACCTTCTCTTAGTGGTTTGAAGCAAGGGCTAATGTCGTTTAAGAGAAGTATATTGTTTCCGTCGTTACATCAACGTTACAGAAAAGAAAAGGTCGGACAAGGAGTATTCCTTGTCCGACCTTTAGGATGATTATTTAGTAGTCGAGAAGACGAGCGGATTTCTTACGAAAGTAATGCGCGTTATCTGATTGATTTTTCTTCATTTCCCACTCTGATACCCAACTAGAAAGAATAGCTAGCTGCTCTTCCATTTCAGCTTTGTATCGAATGAACCAGTCATCGAATATTCCTGTCATAAATTGATTCGTATTGACTTTTTTTAATAGATCTTTGCTTTCAAAATAACGATTCTCACTATGTTCCGAATAAATGATTCGAGTTAATTGATTTTCGAATTGTAGAACATCGCTCTCAATTTGTACATCCAATTGGACTTGCGATCGAGTTGTTTTTAGAATACTTTTTCCATTTGGCAAAACGAGTACTTTCTTCAAATGATTTAAATACACTCTCAAGTTTTTAGTGGCTGAAACAATATCCAAATCTGAAAATAAGGCATCGCAAATTTCCTCTCGACTACAGGTGGGGTAGAACATTAAATAGATCAATATATTTTTCGCATATCGTTTATTCCAGCCATCGATCAAAGGAACATTGTTTAATTTCACATTAAATCCATTGAGGAAAGAAATATATAATATATGAGTTGATTCATTTTTTTCATTAAAGACAGTCTGAAAAGTGGAATGTACAGTTAGAGAGATATCACCTGCAATTCGTGGCTTTTGAATAGGAGAATCTACTCGATTTAATGCTTTCTGAATAAAATCGATTGTCCATTGTGCCGATAAGTGAGGTTGGTCAAAAATTACAGAATTTGATGCCTTAGGAACGATTAAGAAAGAACTATCTTTAAGATAACTAGACGAAATGGATTGTAGGGAAGGGAAGTATAAATGATCCATTTCACCAGCAAGTAATAATACTGGGCAATTTATCGCTAGAATATTATCTAAGGGGCGGTCAAACATTTGAAGATGAAACAAGTCTAGATATAGCTTTTCGTCCACTTCATCGAAAGATTTAGTTATCGTTTTTACAATATCATGATCCTCCGGAAAGAGAGTTAAGTAAGGAAGAACTTCAGTTTTTAAAATATTTCGAACTCCGTATTTTTCAACAGAGGCCATATATTTATCCAGTACTTTTTGTCCTTCAACGGCAGGATAAGCTAAAATAATCGAAATCAAAATAAGAGAAGTCACGCTATCAGGATACCTGCTTGCATAGGCGACTCCAAAAGATGCTCCGAATGTATGTCCTACTACATGTAATTGACTAATTCCTAATTGTTCAATTGTGGCTTGAAGTTCGGTGCAGAGTAAATCCCAATTGGGAGAAAGTTCGCGTGATGATTTAATATCAATAAATAATAAATTGAAATGTTGATTTAAGTGTTCGCCCATCACACCCCACAAAGAAGAGTTCAATCCGTTTCCATGGAGAAGCATAACCGTTTCACTTGATTGTTTCAAAGCTGGAACATAATTGTAAATAATAAACTCTGACAAATGGATACCCCCATTTTATTTATAAATCCATTTCCAATAGTATATATGGTTCTAATTGTATTTTTCGCAAATTAATTATTTGAAAATATAGATCTGTGTAGCTTTAAAAAATGATAATTAAAGTTCCAACTGTTTATTCCATATGAACCAATTTCCTGCTTGTAAATTATACCAGTATACTTAGTTATTTAATAGATGTTAATTACACTTGTTATTCTTGGAAAGCTCTTTGAAGGTTTGGCGAAAGGGCGCACATCTGAAGCAATCAAAACGCTGATGGGCTTGCAAGCGAAAACAGCAATAGTCGTTCGCGACTGCAAGGAGCTGTCGATTCCAGTTGAGGAAGTTCTCGCTGGAGATTATGTATTGGTAAAACCGGGAGAAAAAGTTCCGGTGGACGGTGAAGTCATCGAAGGAACTTCAGCTGTTGATGAATCGATCCTGACAGGAGAAAGCATTCCAGTTGACAAGAGAATCGGCGACAACGTTATTGGAGCGACAATTAACAAAAATGGCCGGTTGAAAATAAAAGCGACAAAGGTTGGCAAGGATACAGCGTTGGCGCAGATCATTAAAGTTGTAGAAGAAGCACAAGGCTCCAAAGCGCCAATTCAGCGTGTCGCTGATGTGATCTCCGGTATTTTTGTGCCAATTGTTGTGGGTGTTGCACTTGCAGCTTTCCTTGTGTGGTACTTCTGGGTTACATCAGGGGATTTCGCCAACGCTCTGGAGATCGCAATCGCGATTCTTGTCATCGCATGTCCTTGTGCGCTTGGTCTAGCAACTCCAACATCGATTATGGCCGGTTCTGGCCGTGCTGCGGACCTGGGAGTTCTATTCAAGGGCGGCGAGCACTTGGAATCTACTCATACAATATGCCGGCATGGTGGCAGTTGCTGATACAATCAAAGAGACATCTAAAGAAGCAGTTTACCGTCTGAAACAAATGGGTATCGAGGTCATTATGATTACCGGTGACAATGAACGTACGGCGCAAGCAATAGCGAAGCAAGTCGGTATTGATCATGTGCTGGCCGAAGTACTGCCAGAAGGTAAGGCAGAAGAAGTGAAGAAACTGCAAGCGCAGGGCAAAAAAGTAGCCATGGTCGGCGATGGAATTAACGATGCACCAGCTCTAGCGATGGCGGATATCGGAATGGCTATTGGAACGGGGACAGACGTGGCAATGGAAGCAGCGGACATCACATTAATGCGCGGTGATCTGAACAGTATTCCAGATGCGATCTTTATGAGCCGTAAGACGATGGGCAACATCAGACAAAATCTTTTCTGGGCGCTCGCTTACAACTCGTTAGGTATTCCAATTGCCGCGATTGGACTGCTGGCTCCATGGGTCGCAGGTGCTGCAATGGCACTTAGCTCCGTTTCAGTTGTATTAAACACACTTCGTTTGCAGAGAATGAAAGTATAACAAGTTGATGCCTAGAAATTTTGGTTAAATAGAAGTAGAAATCTAAAAGAATTTAGAGCTAAAAAAGGTCGCCTATGGCGCCTTTTTTTCTTTATTTATGTGGTTTTTAGCAATTTACGTCCTGTAGATTCAGGAATATTTAACATATAATTGTAGGAGGATTATTTGTATGGATAAGGAAGAGATCGTATCAGCTGTAACTAAAGCAAAAGGCAGGAAGAGCCTTTATCATTTTACAAGAGTAAGAAATTTGCGATCTGTTGCACAACATGATTCTCTCATGTCCAGTTATCGAATTTATCCTCATTCAGCCGGTGAGCGCAGGTCCGTATCCAAAGAAGTAAACTATCATGGATATTCAATTACAATTAATACACATCTTAGAATAGCTAACAGTATGATGGAAGCTGCTTGCACGTTGGAACAATTTCGTGCTTATCTTGATCGTCATGTGTTTTTTTGGCCAACAATTAAGGACTGCCAGAAAATGATGGACAACTACACACGAAGAGAACCGGATGAAGCCTTTGCTATTCTGGAATTCGATGCTTTTTCCTTATTATTAGAAAATTATTCGAATGTAAAGCTCTCTAAATACGATTCTGGCAGTTCACCGCGGTTTCCTAAGCAATGTAATTATAAGAAGAGTCTCAGTATGTTTCTTCCATTAGAGGACTTCAAGAGCACAGTGAATAACACTGTTCCTGTAAAAGCTTCTGAAATACGGGAGGTGCTTATTGTTGATCAGGTCTTTAATTTGAATCAATATTTACGAACGGTTTTTGTAAATGATCGTAAAGAAGTATATGAAAGCTGGGGAGATCTTTTGAAACCGATAGCTAATTTTGGGGGACGACCGCCAACAGAAGAAAATTAAGGAGATGGTTAATATGATATCAGAACTTAACAAACAAGACTTTTATAAGATCAAATTCATCACAGACAAATGTGACAATATAGAAGTAAGGGCAGTAGCAAATAGAGTTAACCCCGGAAGGGTTTATGTAGATGATCCTAAAGAGATAACTGCAGCGTTAATCTGGATTCAAGGTCAGCAAGGCTTTCATATTATCGGAGATCCTCAAAGTAAATCCTTTATGTCCGATTTGGAGCAACATATGAAAAATGAGATTGAACCGAATTTAAAGAAACTAAATATGAACTGCGTCGAAATTAGTTGTGAAAATGATAGTTGGGCTGAAACTTTACAAGTTATTTTTGATAAGCGAAATATTTCGAATGATATTCAGCATGTCTTTCAGCTTAAAGGGAATGTTACTGCAAATGAGCTCCAAGATGAGCAGATAACGATTCAGCGGATAGATCGTGATTTATTCAAGTTGCGAAAATTTGAAAACCAAAGGTTTCTTGAGGGGAAAATCACTCGTTTTTGGGATTCGATAGATGATTTTTTGCAGCAAGGGTTTGGTTATTTAGTTGAGCATAACCATACTGTAGTGAGCTTATGTTTTTCGGCGTTTATTGTAGGGAAAATACATGCGATTGATATTGAAACACTTGATGGATACAAGAGGCATCATTATGCTTCTAAGGTAGCAGGAGCATTTGTAGAAGAATGTATTCAAAAAGGATTATCGCCTTATTGGGATTGTTCACCAGAAAATACTGGCTCGATAAAGTTGGCGAAGAGCGCGGGCATGGATGTATTTTTTAACTATAAAATATTTTGGTATGGACTTAGCTGAAAAAAAGCGAGAGATGATTCCTCATCTATAAAGGATGTCAACTCTGAAAAAAAGACCTGAAAGAAGTTATCCTCTCAGGTCTTTTGACTAGTTATATAATTTTGCGCGATGTATTGCGAATGTTCCTCGCGTTTTTTCGCATCCTTCGACGGAGCGGTGTTCGTTACGCCCCAAAAGTCTCCGCTTTTTGTATCTTCGTTCGGAAATGCCCAAATATCAAGATCATGCAGTATACGATGCATATAACGGAGAGCCTGCGGGTCACGCTTTTCACGAGCGATCACTGCAAGCTCAATAAGGTTTTGCATATCTAATTCTAAACCTTCAATGCTTGCAAGCTGCTCTCCAATATTCCGATATTTCTGAGGATTGAACACTTCAGAGGTCAAAAAGTCATCCCATGCTTTTTCGTTGTCGACAAAATTATCTATACCTCCGCCAGTAACCTTCAGATCAAACATCGCATGAAAATCTTTAATCGTTTGAATCGCACGGTTTTCAGATGAATATTCTAGGAAAGATGTGGTAGGAACACGGATTGGCTTGTTCGTTGATTGAGCTTCTGCTGAATCTGATATAACGGGTGCAGTGTATATATTTTTTTTGTAAAAGGATAAACCCCAAACTCCCAGACCGCTCATAATGACAAATGCGATCGATGCTCCAATAATATTTTCTTTAATTCTCAACTTTGATGTTCCCCCTTGATGATATGTGCAATGACGTACATAGTTATACTAATAAAACGAGTGAAAGTTGCATGTGTAATAAATGGGAAAAGCATCTGACTGAAACCGAGGAAGAGAATTAATCGTTATTTGGGTTTATTAGCCATTAGACTTTTCTCAAACATATCGATAATGGATAGGAATCTCTCAGCTTCGCGGAAGACATGATCTGCCAATAAGGGGTGAATGATGCTTTTTATACGGCAAGATTCTATTAAATCTTTAGCTGTCTTTTTGAAGTCTCTAAGAGATTTCACAGATACACGGTTTTGATCTAAAAATTGGTCAAGCAGTGGAACGGTTTGGGATTGCGGTCGCATGGATTCCAAATCTTTGGCTTGGAATAACAGTTGGTCGAAGTCCTGACTGAAATTGCGTGCTTGATCTACCAATTGCCTTTCAGATGGGTCCAGCAGATGCCCGATGAATTTAGCATGATCAGCCATTATTCGAAGGAAAAACACATTTTCATCGATAATCGCGTCAGGCAGCGGTTCTAATGTACCGTTATTGAGTTCTTCCAAACGGTTTCTAAAATAGTTTGCTTCCCTGCTGGTATGATCGATTAATAAAGGGAAATTGTTTGCCCCAGGCATCTGGCAAGTTAATACCAGTCCTAACACCTTCCTTTTAAACGCCCAAATGTAGGAAGCTGCATTATGAACTTCGATATTAAATCGTCTAATTTGTTCGGGGTCTGTTCCTGCTGTGAACGCATGAGACCTTCTTTCGATTTCTTCAAACAAAACATAAAACTGATTAGCTTCTTGGATTAATTGGGTATCATCGCATCTAAAGCCTAATTTAAGAAAAAGTGAATGCTCTTTCATGATTCGCGACCAAAAGCGAATTTCATCTAACGAGCGAGAAACGAACATAGTTGACATTTGCAGTAGCACCTCCAGTGACTAGGCTAACAGACAAACAATTAATTATATTCAACGTTTCTCATTTGTATGTATACATTTTGGGTGGGCAGATCAGCTTAATAAACGGTAATTGGATCTTTTGTATTGTGACAAGTTGAGGGACTCGGAGGGGATAATATCTTTTGCTGATCTTCATCTTAATAGTAAGCACCTTCGTTTTAACAATTACCCATGGCTTTCTGTATCCAATTGCTTTCGAACGGTCGTGCTCTTTCTCGATCATCTGTATGGCCATATGTGTGTAGATCGCCGAAAACTCTTTATCCTCGATACGCTGTTCTCTGGCAGCAAGATTACTTTCACTAATTCCCAATCGCCAGAATCGGTTTTTGAAGCTGCCAAACGACCGTCATTTATCATGTTAAGGATCGTTTTATAGTGAACTCCGAGCAATTTAGACGCTTCAGGGGTAAAGTGAAGGGAGTATATTGAGGACCATTCGGATTTCAATATTTCAGTCAATGCCCTGTGATTATTCAGGGCATTGTTCGATTAAGAGGCCAAGAGTTGTCAGAAGACAGCTCTTATAGAGCTGATAAGCGATCTTCTTCACTTAACGTGAGAAACTTATTTCCATGTCTAAGTATGATCGCGTTATCCGCGAGTCTGACCGTACTATCATTAAAACCAGTAACTAGGGACGGTGGTCTTAAGCGCATATTTTTTTGCATAACTATTACAGTACACTTTTTAAGAATAGCTTGCTCAAAGTCTTTGTTAGTGACTAATTCTTGTCCTTCTTCGATATTAGTTTTATTTTGCAATGTGTTCAATCCTCCACTAATTTTATTTGACTATATTTATTTTATATAATGCCCATTTTTCTAAAAAATAGTAAATACTGTACATTCGACAATCGAAAGTATTCAGGTATTTAAAGAGATGATCTTGAATTACTTTCAAAAGTATGTATAATAAGAGGCAATTGAATAAACAAAAATGTTTTCTAGGGTTCCGCAACGAGTGTGTTGGTCTGGTCCGAGAGAAAACTCACAGCTATGCTGTGTCACGGAAGGATAAAAGCCTGGGAGAAACTGTTGAACAGTTTTCTTTCAGGTTTTTTTTCGTTGTTTTTCAATAAAAAATGAAGAGGAGAATAGAAATGAATACCAACTGGATTAAAGTATTTATTGCCGCTTTTTTTGAAGTTTTTTGGGTAATTGGATTAAAGCACGCAAATGACATTTGGACTTGGGCAGGTACCGTTATTTGTATCATCGTTAGCTTTTATTTAATGATTATGGCTGGGCGCAAGCTTCCTGTTGGCACTGTTTATGCTGTGTTTGTTGGGATGGGTACTGCGGGTACGGTCCTCTCCGAGATCTTATTTTTTGGAGAGTCATTCGAAGTAATTAAAATGCTTTTGATTTTACTTTTGTTAGCAGGTGTAATTGGTTTGAAATTAGTAACAAAAGACAAAGCGCAGGAAGGAGCTGAGTCCTAATGGCATGGGCTGCATTAATATTAGCAGGGTTATTTGAAATGCTGGGTGTAGCTTTAATAAGCAAGTTCCATAAGGAACGTAATTTGAAATCATTAGCCTTGTTAGTTCTCGGGTTTGGGGCAAGTTTTCTGTTTCTTGCATATGCAATGAAAATACTTCCTATGGGGACTGCATATGCAATATGGACAGGTATCGGTGCATCTGGAGGAGCAATATTAGGAATGGTCCTATATGGCGAATCAAAAGATTGGAAGAGGGTCGTGTTTATAGCTATGGTTTTAGCGGCGGCGATTGGTCTCAAGCTCGTCTCGTAAACTATATTTACAAACATCATAAACATATAAGCTCTTTTCTCTAGAAACTTTCGACTATTTATCATGAATTAGTGAGTTCTGAGGAAGCTCTGAGTTACAGATCAGCTTCCTCGGGTTCGATGATATTAGGATGGTTACGATGATGGTTGTACTAAGACAAGCAGGCCAATAAGTGTCATATTGTTGACTTAAACTGAAATATATGGTGCAATTTTTACGACAACTGTCAGAATGTTTCATATAAATGGGGTGCCCTTATGATTTCTATTGATACAGATTTAGTAAAAAAACTCATTGCAGCACAATTTCCACAATGGTCTGAATTAACAATTAGACCTGTAAAGTCACAAGGGAATGATAACCGTACTTTTCATCTCGGCAATCGAATGAGTGTCAGATTACCAAGCAATGAATGTTATGTAGCACAAGTAGAGAAGGAGCAATTATGGTTACCTAAGCTTAAGTCTTTGCTTCCGATTCCTATACCTGTTCCAATCGCAAAAGGTGAACCTGGTGAAGGTTATCCATGGGAGTGGTCTGTATGCCTTTGGCTTGATGGAGAAACTGCAAATGAAGAAAATATTATAGATATGAACATGTTTGCTGAGGATTTAGCAGGTTTTCTTAAATCGTTTGAAGCCATTGATTGTTCGGATGGGCCGCTTGCGGGAGAACATAATTTTTATCGCGGAGGGTCTCTTACCGTATATGATCGAGAAACGAGAGAGGCAATTCTAAATCTGAGCAGTGATTTTGATAAACAAATTATTACGGATATATGGAACGAAGCCATTGCAACCAAGTGGGAAGTAGCACCGGTATGGGTACATGGAGATGTTTCTCACTCGAATGTATTGGTGCGGAATGGTCGTCTGAGTGGCGTAATCGATTTTGGTATTTTGGGTGTAGGAGACCCATCATCTGATTTAAGCATTGCATGGACTTTCTTGTCAGAAGAAAGCCGAGAAGTATTTAGACAAGCTATGAATTTGGATCATGCTACTTGGAAACGAGGACAAGCATGGGCTTTATGGAAAGCACTAATCACTTTTGTACAATATGATGGAGCAGATATAAAAAAAGCAGATGAAGCGAAAAGAATTATCGAAGTGATTGTGAAAGATCATACATCAAAATAACCTATGCGTAATCATAAAAATAACAAAAAATCCCTTCTCGTCGCTATCGGCACAAGAAAGGATTTTTTTCTGTCACGAAGTTCATGTTACTACTAAATTTATTAATGAATTGGAAGATGATTAGGGCAGAGATATGATCGAAAAAAAACAATAATCATTTCCTGATATATGTGATATTATACATTTGAAAAGGTTTTCGTTAAATATATATCAAATATTGTAAATTGAGAGAAGGAATTGATAAACGGAAATGGTAGACCAATTATGTATACAGCTTATTATCATATTGTTTCCAATCTTCATTCAGCAATTCTTTTTTTCGCGTAAAAAAATAATTGATAGTATCCGCTATCAGATATTGAATGGTCTCGTATTTGGTGCTGCATCCATTCTTTGTATGGCTCATCCGGTTTATGTGGCAGGCAGCTTTCAAGTGGATTTGAGAATTATTCCTTTAATTATATTAATTGTATATAGCAACAAAAATCTTGTGCCTGGGATTGTTGCACTCATTGTTGCGATAGTGAGCCGAATATATATCGGAGGAGATGCTGTTGTAATAGCAGTCGTCTCAATGGTGTTAATTGTAGGTCCAAGCTTCTTCTTAATCAAAACTTTCCGTGATAGTACATTAAGCAAAAGAATAATTTTGTGTATGTTATTTTCAGTGAAAAGTGTAATTGCATTATTCATTTCTGTTTTCATATACATAGAGATCAACGATTATTCATCCATTATGAAATCATACGGCTTTTTTCTCCTCACCGTATTTACTATAGCGTCATTAATTGGTATGGGTATATCCGTCCTGCTGAAAGAGCATTTTATAGAAAACGCTTACATAAAGAAAGAACTGGAACGCAGTGAAAAACTGAAAATTGTTAGCCAAATTGCAGCGTCAGTGGCGCACGAGGTGCGTAATCCACTAACAGTGGTTAAAGGATTTCTGCAGCTGCTTCAGGAATCAGTAGACGATAAAAAAAAGGATTATTTTAAAATCGCTTTATCTGAGTTGGATAGGGCGGAATATATCATTACTGATTATTTAAATTTAGCTAAGCCTCAAGCAGATGATCTTGAATTAATCGAGATTTCAGAATTTTTAAGACATACCTTAGTTATAATGAATTCCTATGGGTTGATTCAGAACGTTCAAATTCATCTAAACTGTAATCAATCAGATCTTTTTGTGTGGGCGAATAAGCCGAAGCTGTCTCAAGTCATTCTAAATTTGATCAAAAATGGCGTAGAAGCCATCCCAGATCGTGGGGATGTTACGGTAAACGCTTATAATCGTAATGATGAAATATGTATTGAGATTATAGATACAGGGAAGGGGATGGCTAAAGAGGCGTTGGAACATTTAGGAACCGCTTTTTTTACGACAAAGGAAACAGGTACGGGCTTAGGTATTTTGGTTACTTATAGAATTGTTGAAGCATTAAAGGGTAAAATCTCGTTTTACAGCGAGGTAGGTATTGGAACGAAGGTCAAGCTGCGATTTCCAGCCGTAGAGTCATCTGAACGGCACGTATAGATCCTGCTGCTTAGTTGGAATCATCTTTAAATGAATATTTTTAAAAAAGGCCTCTCATTAAGTTTATTGTGAACTTATGAGAAGCCTTATTTTCATGTCGATTATTTTCAAATCATTTACTTATTGATATCAAACTTGAACTATTTGTTGCGAAGCATCATCGTCCACAAATCAGAACTTTCATAGCCGAGGCGCCAAGCTCCAATTCCAGCCAAATCGTATGATTTAGCGATGTCTATCCGAGCCTTCACAGTATTCTCGGTTTCGGCCCAGAATAGATAGGTAAAGCCATCTTTGACGTATTTATATTTCATTTGACCAGATTCCGGGTCAAGCTGACCTTGAGCATTTGTATCGGCAATCAGCTTAGGAATTTCCTTCATAAAGATTGCGCGGTTACTGACTAGCTTATTTGAGCTGTCTAGCTTCCACTCCCGTACATAAAACGGGATACCTAACATAAGTTTGTTACGCGGAATTCCATAGCTTAAAAATTGCTTTACACCTTCTTCAACCCATTTCAAACCTGCAACGGAGCCCGGGGTTTCACTGCCTTTCCAATGCTCATCATAAGCCATAATGATAATGGTATCGACGACTTCGGAGAGAGCAGCATGGTCGTATGCCGTCAAATGATTCCAACTTGTACTTCCGCGAGGCAAGTCGATTGATATTTGCATTCCTTTGGCATGTACAGCTTTCGCGAGCGCGGTAACAAAGGAGGTATAGGCTGTTCGATCTGCTCCAGCCACTTCTTCAAAATCAAGATTTACCCCTGCCACGCCAAGCTGAGACAGCTTTGCTGTAAGCGTGCTGATGAATGTTTTCTGAGCGGTGCTGTTCTTTAAAAATTCAGTCGTCATTTTTCTGTTGAACTGGTTATGAACGAGCGGCATCACTTTAATTCCTTGCTCCTTGAATGTGTTTACGACCGCTTGATCTGACGTGTCATTGATTGAACCGTCAGCAGCTGCGAGTTCAAACCAAGTAGGGGAATCAATGGATAATCCTTGCGTATTTGCAACATGACTAATGACGGTCGAACTTGTCGCACTGCCATTCCAGCCCAAATAAATGAGACTTTTCGTATTACTCCAGATTTTGCGACCATCGCTGTTCTGCACGGAGCTGTTCGAATACTTTTTCGCAAAGGCGATTGCACTAGTCTTAGTATTAAATGCTCTTAATTTCTTATCGCCTTGGTAGACAGCTAAATATGGAATACCTGACCAATAGACATTTCCTTTAAAAGTAACCTCAGCATTTGGTGTTTTCTTTGCTAGCAGTACAGCCGCATCCAGACTTAGAGCAGAGCCAACAGTTTTGCCATTTTGTTTAATCAAATAAGCAGGGACATTCGAATGAACAACTTTGTTTGTGGCTGTGTTTAATACCTCACTGCCGGCTATCGCAGCAGAAGCGTTAATGGCATCGAGTAGGAATGAGTATACCTTTGCTTCCTGTGCAGGCAGGCCATCTACTGTGATTTGGTAGACAGGTGCTGCTGCACGCTGCGCTTTAATTTGAGCTGCGGTCAAATTTCCCCATACCCACTTGTTTGTGGACTGATCCATGATATGAGCGTTACCCCATTTTTTCGCTTCCTGTTTTGCGTCAGCAAGTGTAGGGAAGGACCAACTCTCGCGAGTGTTATCACCCTGATAAAGCTTGAATTTTGAAAAGGATTGATATTTCCAGCCGATGTTCTCCAGATCACGAATATGTACATTCGTCAGTTTCTTAGCAACGGATAACGCTTTATCATAATTGCTAAATTCCCATTTCGGGTTGGTGATACCATTCTGATAAACTTTGTAGCGAGGGAAATTGTCCCATACCCAAGCACGGTCTGATATCTTCTCGACATGGCTGTATCCGAACTTTCCGGCATAAGATATTGCTTGTGATTCTGTTGCAAATTCGCGCAATGCCTTATCATTCTGATAAACGCGATATTTCGTCATTTGATTTGTTGCAGCATCTGCAATACCAGCCGCAGCGGTCATGATCGTTTGGCAAAATAATAGCAGAAGCAGGGCGGTGCTCACTTTTCTTCTCATAAAATTTTCAATAACACTCCTCTCTAGTCTTATGATTAGACGCAGAGGGAGCCCGGATGTTGCTGGAAATCTATTAATATTTCTCTAGTAATTATTGGGAGGGTAATTTTACGGCAAAAAAAAAGCATCCGCCGAATGCTTATCAATAAGATAAGGCATGCTGCTGAATGCTTTCTTTCTATGAATCGGTAATATCTGCCCAAAAATCTTCATCAGCATCTAACGTAATGTTTGAGCGGAATACGCGCCGATTATATTGTTTAAACATATATTGCTCGATGGCCTCTAGGATATTAGCTTCAATGATATATTGGCTGCGGCCTTTAACCCAAACCTCGGCCGTATAACCATACTCTTCTTCCCAAGAGAGCTGCACTTCCACGTCGGTAGGGTTAACTCCCCTTCGATCGGCCATGTGAAGGCAGATAGCGTTTATAATTTCATCCGTATATATACGCACGATTAGTAAGGTCTCCGTTGATCTGGCTTGTTACGCTTACTGCGAAGATAAACGAACGCTACGCGGATCAGCATAATAATGGCGAAGATAGCCAGTAGATTGATCATAAGACCAAGAATATTACCGAACGCGCCCATGCCAGCGAACAAGCCGCCGAACATCAAGCCTGCTAACCCGCCGATCATTAGGCCTTTCATCAAACTTCCGCCGCTAAAGAATCCAGGTTTTTTAGCACCTGCAGTAGCACCAGCGGTCTTGCCTGGGTTTGATTGATTAACATTATCCGATTTCTTAGGGTTTTGCGTAACGCTTTGTTTCGGAGATTTCATACCGCCTCTTGGTTTTGCATCGGCATACTGACCGAAACCTAATGTGAAGAATAGTGCGAATGCCAGCATGACCATGAATCCCTTTTTCATCTGTCTGTTCTCCTCCTGATATCTTTAATACATTCAATATTAACATCATAAAATACGGCTTATAGTGACGATGGTTTCATTTTTTATTTAGGATAGGTTTAAATGTATGAAAGTATAACTGACATATGATAATATTTTAATAATATTTATTTGATAAACTTGTCAGGAGCAAGTAGTTTGGAGGTACAAATGAATTCTTTTCCAAAAGCTTATATAGCTTATTTAGTGGAGTTTCATGCATCGAGAGACTATTTTGAATGTCATGAGCTTCTTGAGGAATACTGGAAAGAGCACACGGGAGATCGATTTGCAGACACATGGGTAGGACTGATTCAGTTAGCGGTCAGTCTTTATCACGAGCGTAGAGGTAATGTTCGCGGTGCGGCAAAGATGCTTACTCAAGCCGTTCGGAGATTATCTACAGCTCCACTCGAAGAGTTAGGTATAGATAAGCACAGTTTGCAGGAGCAATTGATTGCGAGACTGGCGTCTTTGCAGGCAGAGGAAATATCGAGCTACACCGACATTAATATGCTATTCATCAATGACGAAGTCGTTAATTTGTGCATGCAACTCTGTGAGCAAAAGGGGTTAACTTGGGGAGCGAAAAGTCCACTTGATGATGAATCTATCATACACAGACATACGAAACGAGACAGATCCGATGTGATAGCGGCAAGACAAGCGGCTTATGCAGCAAAAAAACAGGAACGTAACGACTTTTCCTAAACAACCGTTACGTTCCCGTTTTGTATTTTAAACCTGCGGTACTGCGGCATCTACTAGCTCTAATTCGCCAGTTTCCGAATCGATAATCAATCCATGTACCAGAATGTTGGAAGGAAGCAGCGGATGATTTCGAATGATACTTACGCTGTTAAGTACGCTGTCTCTGACGTTGTCAAAGCCTGTTAACCAACGCATAAGATTAACCCCGGAATGCTTTAAGGTAGTAATCGTTTCGTTGGAAACACCGCGTTCTTCCATATGCTGAATAATATGTTCAGGATTGATTCCTGTCATACCGCAATTGCTGTGACCAATGACAAATACCTCATCTGCTTGAAGCTCGTAAAGTGCGACAAGGATACTTCGCATGATGTTGCCAAATGGCTGAGTAACGATAGCACCAGCGTTTTTGATGATTTTAGCATCACCGTTTTTGAGATTTAGCGCTTTGGGGAGCAATTCAGTTAATCGCGTATCCATGCAAGTGACAATAACCATCCGTTTATTGGGATACTTGCTTGTTGAATATTCCTCGTATTTGCGATTTTGTACAAATTCTTGATTATAGCTTAGAATATCGTCGATTTTATTCATGCTGCTCCTCCATTGCTTAGAAAGCGAAGGTTCAAAGTATAAATTTGACTGTCACTCTTCAGACTAAAGCTATTACGTTCCACGTTGTAATCTACGCGAAGCTGGGGTTCATAATATACTTCATGACGGGGTTCATAATAGTAGGGTAGAGGTTCACCTTGAGCGAGTTTGTCGTCCACTGTGGGGTCACTTATTAATTGTAATGCAGGAACGCCGCTGACAACACAACCGCAGCCGTCCGTATCATGAAGCAGCTTCAGATGATTTTCCCCCGCTTTTAAATAAGGAGATAACCGTTCCACAGCTGCTTCGGAAAATGTAATATGCATATGGTTTCCTCTCTTTCTCTCTATTGCACTGGATGTCTAGCAGGTTTAAGATGATTATAAGGATTGAAATAAGTAAGATCAAGTAAAGATCTAATGAATAATAATCAACTATACAATAATGTAGGAAGGTGGAATATTCATGTCGACAAAAAATACGGAAGCTCTCCAAAATTTTAAAGAAACCATTCGCAAAATATCGAGTTATGAGGAAGCGCTCGGCGTTCTGTACTGGGATTTACGCACGGGTGCACCTCGCAAAGGAATGGATAACCGATCAGAGGTTATCGGAGTCTTATCCGCAGACCATTTTAAACTGGCAACCTCGCCTGAGTTAGGAGAGTGCCTATCTACGCTCGAGAACGGTTCTGTCTTTTCAGATCTCAGCGAAATTGATCAGCGTTTAGTGACGGAGACACGCAAGGAATACAATCGCAGTGTCAAAATACCGCCAAAGCTTTATCAAGAATATGTGGTGTTATCCTCACAATCTGAATCCAAGTGGGAGGAAGCGAAGGAAAATAATGATTATGCCAGCTTCCAGCCATATTTGGAGAAGGTAATTTCTTATACGAATCAATTTATTGATCTTTGGGGCCCAAAAGCGACTAGATATGATACACTCCTTGATCAATATGAGCCTGGTATGACCGTAGCTGAATTGGATGTTGTATTTGGCGGATTGCGTGAGCAGCTCGTCCCGCTTTCAGCAGCAATTGCAAGTTCGCCGCATCAGCCTGATACTTCATTTCTAAAACAAAATTATGATAAATCAGCTCAAAAAGCTTTTAGCTTATACATATTGGAGCAGATGGGGTACAACTTTGAAGCTGGCAGGCTGGATGAGAGTGCTCATCCATTTGCTACAGGTCTTAACCCAGGTGACGTTCGGATTACGACGAGATATTTGGAAGACGATGTAACGAGCGCTTTATTTGGCACGATTCATGAAGGCGGGCATGCGCTGTATGAGCAAAATATTATGGAAGAACTTATCGGCACAACGCTTTGCACCGGCACGTCGATGGGTATCCACGAGTCGCAATCCCGCTTCTGGGAAAATGTAATCGGACGGAGCAGACCTTTCTGGAATCGTTATTTCGGTGAGCTTCAACAACGTTTTCCAGGTCAGCTTGATGTGAGCGTCGATCAATTTTATCGTGGAAATAATGTCGTGCAGCCATCTCTTGTCCGAATTGAAGCGGATGAACTGACCTATAATTTGCACATCATTATTCGTTATGAGATTGAGAAGCTCATTTTCAATGGAGGAGCGAAAGCCGCGGATCTTCCTGCGATTTGGAATGAGAAATACAAAGAGTATTTGGGTGTAACACCGCAAAATGATGCAGAAGGCGTGCTTCAGGACGTACATTGGTCAGGCGGGGCATTCGGTTATTTCCCTTCATATTCTCTCGGCAATATGTACGCAGCTCAGTTTGCGGATACGATGGAGCGTGAATTGCAAGGCTTCTGGAGTCATGTTGAAAAAGGTGATTTGCTGCCGATTAAGCAATGGTTGAGCGAGCGTATCTATAAATACGGTAAGCTGAGAACACCTTCAGAGCTTATTCAGAGCGTGACGGGCAAGCCGCTTGACCCACAGCATTTGGTTGCTTACTTAACGAAAAAATATTCAGATATTTACAAGCTATAGTACGAATACAAGCTTCAACATGATGAGAAGGCTGTCCAATCGTTTATTGACGATATCGGGCAGCCTTCTTTTTTGTGCTTGCATTCACCGCCCATAACAATAGCGCATAGGCTGAAGTACATTTATTAACGCAAATTTGCGCAGAAGGGAATGGGAAAATGAAAAAACGTATTTTATTGACGGTGCTGCTTGCTGTAGCGCTCGTCATGACAAGTGTATTGGCGGGCTGCGGTAAAGGTGATTCAGGGAATGTGAAGGTTCGTATCGGGGAAGTAACTCGTTCCTTATTTTATGCACCGGAGTATGTAGCTGTAGCAAAAGGATTTTTTAAGGACGAAGGTCTTGACGTTGAATTGACGACAACGCCGGGCGGTGACAAAACGATGACCGCATTGCTCTCGAATGTAATTGACGTTGCTTTGGTTGGATCTGAGACGTCTATTTATGTTTATCAGCAGGGTACGGATGATCCGATCATTAACTTTGCCCAGTTGACGCAAACGGACGGCACCTTCCTCGTTGCAAGAGAAGCCGATGCCAGCTTTGATTGGAACAACGTAAAAGGGAAGGTATTCCTCGGGCAAAGAAAAGGCGGAATGCCACAAATGGCCGGCGAATTCGCACTGAAGAAACATGGCATTGATCCGAAAGCAGATTTGGAACTCATTCAGAATGTTGACTTTGCGAATATTCCAGCAGCCTTTGCGTCTGGTACTGGCGATTATGTACAGTTGTTTGAACCGACGGCTTCGATTTTTGAGAAAGAAGGAAAAGGTCACGTGGTTGCTTCTTTCGGCACAGAGAGCGGTCACCTTCCTTATACCGTATTTATGGCGAAGAAAAGCTACATCAACAAAAACAAAAAGACCATTCAATCGTTTACTAATGCAGTTCACAAAGCACAGCTATGGGTAGAGAGCAACACTGCAGAAGCGATTGCTGATGTTGTACTTCCTTATTTTGAGAATGTAGATCGGGATATTTTAATTAGCTCGATCGATCGTTACAAGAAGCAAGGCTCATTCGCTACAGACCCTATCGTTGATGAAGCGGAATGGAATAACCTTCTTGATGTCATTACGAGTGCAGGTGAACTTAAGAAGCGTACGGAGCATAGTGAACTAGTAGATATAAGCTTTGCAAAAAAAGCAATCGAAGAAGTTAAATAACGAACGGCAGAGAATGGAGGCTTAGGCATGACTAAGGTACCTGTGCTTGAGCTGCAGCAATTAACACATGTATATGTGAATGAAAAGGGAGCCTCCCTCGCGGTTGAACAGATAGAGCTGTTAGTCAATCGCGGGGAATTTATCAGCTTGGTCGGTCCCAGCGGCTGCGGCAAGACGACGGTACTTAGTCTGCTAGCCGGCTTGTTTCCGCCGACAAAGGGGCAAGTACTGCTAAATGGTGAGCGGGTTGTGGGGCCATCGCCCAAAGTAGGCTACATGCTGCAGCAAGATTATTTGTTTCCGTGGCGTTCGATAAAGGAAAATGCCGCGATCGGACTTGAAATAAACGGACGGAAATCAGAAGAGGCGCTTCGAACAGTGGAGGAGCTGCTGGATGAGCTTGGATTGCCAGACTCAGGCCGCAAATATCCTCATGAGCTCTCAGGAGGTATGAGGCAGCGTGTTGCACTAGCTAGGACGCTTGCTACTGAACCGGAAGTGCTGCTGCTCGATGAGCCCTTCTCAGCGCTTGATCTGCATATCAAGCTTCAATTGGAGGACTTGGTTCATCAGACGTTGAAGCGGCTGGGTAAAACAGCAGTTCTCGTCACACATGATCTGTCAGAAGCGGCAGCCATGAGTGATCGCGTCATCGTACTGGGCCGTAACCCCGGACATATTCGCTGCGAGGTGGAAATACCGGAAGATATCCGTTTGACATCTCCTATGGCAGCTCGTAAGCTTCCAGGCTTTCAACAATTGTTTGATCGCTTATGGTCAGAGCTTGATGAAGATGACGTGGAGGGAGGCGGGAAGGATGGATGAACGGAGCAGGCTGGAGTTGACGAATCGTGATAGGTCAGACAAAGCAGCCGTTTCCGGTATGCAGGAAGATCGACAGTCATGGATGAGCGATCTTCATACCCGCTTCAATGAACACAAGCGACGAATAACGGCAGCGGTCATCGCAACCCAAGTCGTGCTGCTGCTTCTTTTTATCGGTTTATGGGAAGTAGCAGGTCGTAAGGATTGGATTGATCCTTTGCTATTTAGCTATCCATCCAAAATGTTTCTTCAGCTATGGAAAACGATGGCTGATGGTTCCATCTGGCCGCATGTCGGCATGACTGTAACGGAAACAGTGGTAGGCTTCTTGCTTGGCACGATCCTTGGCACGGTTATCGCTGCATTGCTTTGGTGGTTCCCGTTTCTGTCACGGGTATTCGATCCTTATTTGGTCGTACTCAACAGTATGCCGAAGGTAGCACTTGGTCCAATATTTATCGTGGGACTTGGGCCAGGTTTTATGTCCATCGTGGCAATTACGCTATCGATTACTGTTATTATTACGATTTTGAACATATATAATCGATTTCGTGAAATTG
Organism: Paenibacillus sp. J22P15; assembly: GCF_056269345.1. Classification (NCBI taxonomy): domain Bacteria; kingdom Bacillati; phylum Bacillota; class Bacilli; order Caryophanales; family Paenibacillaceae; genus Paenibacillus; species Paenibacillus sp. J22P15. Next base: position 855,451 of record NZ_JBWDNT010000001.1, on the reverse strand, counting down.
ACTCCGGCTATATTAAGGTTGTTAGGCTGTTTGGTGCCTCACGATTACAATTGTTCAAGCTTGTTATTTTGCCGGGTTCCTTTCCAGTCATTATTTCAACCTTAAAGGTAAATGTTGGATTAGCTTGGATCGGTGTAATCGTCGGAGAATTTCTCGTCGCGAAGCTTGGACTAGGATATTTGATTATATATGGATTTCAAGTATTTAACTTCACATTAGTGCTATCAAGCTTAATTGTTATTGCAGTTGTTGCAACGGTTATGTATCAGCTTGTTGCAGCGCTTGAACGAAAGTTGACGTCAGGCTGGCGCGAGCGGTAGGATGTAGAAATAAATCTTACAGCACGCGAGGTAGAACATGGGCATTCGAATTATAAAAACGGCATTAGCAGCCATAGCAGCCATTTATACTGCTGCATATCTAGGATTGGAGCCGCCGCTTGGTGCGGGTATTCTTGCAATACTTGGCGTTGAAGTGACGAGGATGAAGAGCATAAAGAGTGCGTTTGTTCGATTTATCGCCTCTGTGCTCGGACTTTTTTTTGCATCGCTTATTTTTACCTTATTTGGTTTTCACATTTGGGTGGTTGCTGTATTTATACTCATCACGTTCCCTATTTTGTCACGCATTCAACTAAAGGACGGCATCGTTACGAGCTCAGTAATCGTATTTCACCTATTTGACCGGGCGGAAGTGACGACAGACATTATAAGCAATGAAATCTTGCTGCTATTTGCTGGATTGGGATGGGCAACCGTAGTGAATATCATCTATATGCCGAAGGATGAACATCAGCTTAGCTTCTATCGTACAGCGCTTGAGAAAAACTTTGCTGTTATTTTTCAAGAAATGGCGATGACGCTGCGTAACCCAGCGCATATATGGAATGGCGGCGAAATATTAGAAGCCGACAACGCAATTGAAGAAGGAGCACAGCGTTCTGTTCGCAATCGCGAGAACCGGCTTTGGGGCCAAGAGCAGTATTGGTCTACTTATTTTGAGATGAGACGCCAACAGCTTGAATCTATTCAGCAGATGCTCGTTAAGCTGGCATTCGTATATGAGAAGTTTCCTCAAGCGATTATGATTGCAGATCTATTCGATCAATTATCTAGCGATGTGAATTCAGATGTTTATAAGGGCAGTGTTGAAGAGCGATTGCTAGAGCTGTCGCAATTATTTCAAGCGATGGAACTTCCGAAAACGAGGGATGAGTTCGAAGTTCGTGCTTCGCTGCTCATGCTTCTTCGAGAGCTGGAGCGTTATTTAGCCATTGCTAAGCGATTAAAAAAAAGAAAAGTCATGACGTCCCAACTTCGACCATAGAATGTAAAGGGAAAAATTCGTTGCGAGGCAAGCGTAAACGGCTGTGGCGACAATAGGAGACACAGCTTTCGTTTCGCGTAGAAATCCAAGCGTAGTTATAGGGTAGAATCCTATAATATCTTGCATTTCAAGCGTAAACGGCTGTGGCGACATTGGGAGACACAGCTTTCGTTTCGCGTAGAAATCCAAGCGTAGTTATAGGGTAGAAGCCTATAATATCTTGCATTTCAAGCGTAAACGGCTGTGGCTCTATTATGGCACAGTGTACGTTTAGCTGAGAAATATAAGCACCGTTATAAGTGTGAGACTTATGTATTCTTATATATCAAGCGTAACGGCTATTTGAGGCGTCGGGCGGCCCTAGCATACGTTGCGCAAAGATCTATTTGAATCGCTATAAGTATAAAACTTATATAATCTTATATTTCGAGAAAATAAACAGTCACCCTAGACGAATGTCCTGCATACACTTTAAATGAATGATTGTATGGAGGAGGTTAAATCAATGACTATTGCAGATAAACAGCTACAGTACAGAGAAATAATTACCAAGGCTGTCTGCGGCAAAGGTCGTAAGTTTTCCACTGTAACCCATACCGTAACGCCGCCTCATAATCCGACCAGTATTCTGGGAGCATGGATCATTAACCATCAGTATGAAGCGGTACGTTCGGGCGACGGCATTGAGGTAATTGGTACTTACGATATCAACATCTGGTATTCGTACAGCAAAAATTCGCAAACAGACGTAGCTAAGGAATCCGTGCATTACGTCGAGCATGTCAATCTCTCCTATGTAGATCCGAAACATCGGCCGTCTACTGTGGAAGTGTCAGCCGAGGTAGTGCAGGAGCCGAACTGTATCGAAGCCAATATTTCTTCGAACGGCTCGAGTGTCGTGATTCGTGTAGAGCGTGAGTTTTCGGTAGAGCTAGTCGCCGAGACTAAGGTTTGTGTAGCAGTACTTCCAGGCGGTTGCGGCGACCTGGATGGCAAGGATTTGGAATTCAGCCTCGGCGATAATGATTATGAGGATTTGGATCCAGATTTACTGGACGATGAGCTGTAAGCAAGCCGGGAAGCTTTGCTGTCAAGGTATCATATGCTGCGAGAGCAGCAAATTCGAGGGCGAAAGCCCTCTTTTTTTTGGAAATTAATAATATACATTGAATTTAATTTACATACCTCGATTAAAGGCGGGAACGCAATGGCTTCGACGTGGATATGGCGAGGCAGCTATGATCGGATGGAGAGAATTTCAGATGTCGCAAAAGAGCCACATACCGCAGGCGAGCGAAATGGGCAGCCGCTGCATGCGCAGTCATGGACAGCAGTCAAGCCAAGTGATGCAGTGCTCGCATGGTCAGATGCTCGTTCAATAGATTGTAATCGATTTAATGGAGCATGGATTCTGAATGTAAATGGACACATCGCAACGAAGCTGCCCGCTTCTGAAAAGCAGCACATTTGGCGTCGGGCGGGGTTATGCGGCGGTCCCGCAATCCAAAGCGAACGATTGTATCGCATCAGCGTCGTACATTTGGAGCCAGTCGAAATGCAGCGTATCGATGCTTCGGGGAAACCGATGCAGGGTAAGCCGCTGCTTACCGGTGGTTCAGCGGGATGGCCGGATGATCCAGCGCTGCGTAGGGTGGCACGCACCGCCGTAGCAGCGCTTTATTCGCTTGGCCTCGATATTGGCGAGGCCGAGGTGTGGCTTGGCGGGGACGGGCGCACAGCCGTCCATGATGCATGGCCGAAGCTGAGGGATACGAGGCTGGAGGGTGTTGCTTTGAGGCGTTTTGCCGCGTGGCATGCCGCGGCGAGAGCAGAGGCTGTAGAGCGGCAGCTGCTTATAGGCGCCGATCCTGAGTTTGTGCTTGTGACGCCGGCAGGGAAGATTGCGTCGGCGTCGCGGTTTTTTGGAGCTGGCGTCGGCGGCGCAGCCGGTGCCGACGCTGTGCTCGTGGGGCGACGGCTGCTTTATCCCGTCGCCGAGCTGCGGCCCGAGCCGGCCGAGGACCCGGCCGCGCTCGCCGCGAATGTGCGGCGGCTGCTGCTTCGCGCCGCCGATCGCATCAGCGACCCAGCATTGCGCTGGGCCGCTGGAGCTATGCCCGTGCCGGGGCTTGCGCTCGGCGGGCATATCCACCTAAGCGGAGCGCCGCTAACGAGCCGCTTGCTCCACTTGCTGGACAGCTACGCGGCATTTCCGCTTGCTCTTGTAGAGGACCCCGCAGGGCGGGCTCGCCGTCCAAGGTATGGAACACTTGGAGACTTCCGTATGCAGCCGCATGGCGGGTTCGAGTACCGAACGCTGCCGAGCTGGCTGGTATCGCCAGCGGCAGCCAAAGCCTCCTTCGCGTTGGCGCTGCTATGCGCCCGTGAAGAACAAAATCTATCCTACATGCCAGCTCTGGAGGAGCGGTATGTTGAAGCATATTATACCGGCGACCGCGCTGAGCTGGCCGGTTGCTTGGAAGGTATTGCCTCAGCGCTCGCGGCTACAGCAAGCTACCCCGCGCTCGCGTCGTATATCGAGCCGATGTTTGATGCGGTACGGCGTGGAACAACTTGGAATGAAAGTGCCGATATCCGCGTTAAATGGAGGCTGCCATTGAGTTAATTGAAAATAGATCAACTAATAGTTCCACTGTGTTCTTAACGGACCTACAATCCACTATTTATGAAAATTTGATTATAAAATGGATGCTATCGGACTCAGCATCCGTTAATTGATCAAAATTAGGTAATTTGCAGGCACACAAACTCCTATAAAAAAACCGGCCAAAGCATATGCCAATCTTTTCGCTTATGGCGCACATCTGTTCCGCTTGTTATAATGAATATCTAATGTTTACTGCCTGAGCAAGTTGGGATTTTTTTGCTTGCTCATGTAATTAACGATATTAATTAGTTGAGTAACTACGGAGCAGCATGCTGTTAACGTTTTTGAGGAGGATCGGAATGGCTGGATATACTCCAATGATTTTGCAATATCTTGCAATCAAAGAAGAAGCGAAGGACGCTTTTTTATTTTTTCGATTAGGCGATTTTTATGAAATGTTTTTTGATGATGCGATTAACGCATCCCGCGAGCTGGAAATTACGCTTACTGGTCGAGAGGGCGGGGGCGAGCAAAAAATACCGATGTGCGGTGTACCTTTTCATGCCGCTGAGAATTATATTAGCAGACTCGTGGACAAAGGATACAAGGTAGCTATCTGCGAGCAGGTTGAGGACCCTGCAGCGACAAAAGGGGTTGTCCGCCGAGAAATTGTTCGTATCATCACACCAGGCACCGTGATGGAATCGAAGGCGCTTGATGGCAATTCAAATAACTTCATCGCGGCGATCGTTCAATCTCATGGTTTGTTCGGATTGTCTGCATGTGATCTATCGACAGGCGAGCTATATGTTACTTCATTCGCTGAGCATGTTGAAGCATTAATCGATGAAATTAACGTTTACCAGCCATCTGAGCTTGTAGGCGACAGAGAGTTGTTAGATCGGGTTCAAGAAGCAGCTGTATGGAACAAACAGCTGCTTCTTACTGCCCGCGAGCCTATGGCATTGGACAAGCTGACAGAACAGTTTGGCGAGATTGAGCTTGCCAAACTAAGCGGAGCACGGCTGATGGCAGTTAGCGTCCTTACAGGTTATTTGGACGAAACGCAGAAGCGTTCGCTTGGACATGTCCGCTCAATAACGAGCTATGAGCCTAATCAATATATGATTTTGGATCATTATACGAGAAGGAACCTCGAACTAACCGAGACTGTCCGCGATCGCAGCAAGAAGGGCTCACTGTTATGGCTGCTGGATCGCACGCAAACGTCAATGGGCGCTCGTCTGCTTCGTCGCTGGATTGATAAGCCACTATTAAACAGTGCTGCTGTAGAAGCTCGTTTGGACGCGGTAGAGACCTTATACCTTAACTTAATATTGCGAGATGATATACGCTCAGAGCTGCAACCCATCTATGATCTTGAGCGGCTGGTCGGAAGAGTAGCCTTTGGCAGCGCAAACGGACGTGATCTCAATGCGCTTCGCAGTTCGCTTCGTCGTATTCCGCAATTGACTGCTCTTTGTGAACAATCGGGCTCAGAAGTGCTCAAAGCGCTAGTAGAGGGTACGGACAATTGTTCTGATTTGGCTGATCTCATCGAGACGGTGCTGGTCGACGACCCTCCCGTTACGATAAGAGAGGGCGGTCTTATCCGTGCCGGTTACGACGAATATCTAGATCAATTGCGCGAGGCAAGTACGAACGGGAAAAAATGGCTTGCAGAGCTCGAACGTCAAGAACGAGAAGCTACTGGAATTAAAAACTTGAAAATTGGTTATAACCGAATTTTTGGCTATTATTTAGAAGTTTCCAAAGCGAATTTGTCGAGTCTGCCGGAAGGCAGATATGAGCGCAAGCAAACGCTGGCTAATGCTGAGCGATTCGTGACGCCAGAGCTTAAAGAAAAGGAACGGCTCATTCTTGAGGCAGAGGATAAAATGGTCGATTTGGAGCATGAGAGATTTATCGAGCTGCGTGACCATTTGTCACTTCATTTGCACAGATTGCAAAAAGCTGCAGCTATTATTGCAGAGCTGGATGTTTATCAGTCGTTAGCCACAGTAAGTGCGGAGCGTCGTTTTTCTCGTCCGCGCGTGACCGACGGTTATGATTTGCAGATTGAGGAAGGGAAGCACCCTGTCGTTGAAGCGATGATGGATGGCACTCCTTTTATTTCTAATGGTACGGGATTGCACAAGGACGAGCAGTGGATGCTGCTCATTACAGGGCCCAATATGGCCGGCAAAAGCACGTACATGCGCCAAGTCGCTCTTATCTGTATCATGGCTCAAATGGGATGTTTCGTTCCTGCGAAGTCAGCGGTTATTCCGCTCATCGATCGTATATTCACACGGATCGGTGCGGCTGACGATCTAATTGGCGGTCAAAGTACATTTATGGTTGAGATGAAAGACATTCAACTGATGACCGAAAAGGCCACTGTAAACAGCCTAGTCATTATTGATGAGTTAGGACGCGGAACATCTACTGGTGAAGGGATGGCGATCGCACAGGCGGTTATTGAGTATGTACATCATCATATTGGATGTAAAGCGCTTGTATCTACTCATTTCCATGAGCTGGCGCATCTTGAGGAATCGTTGCCTGCTCTCTCAAACGCACGTATGGCTGTTGAGGAAAGCGGCGATAATGTAACGTTTCTTAGAAAATTAATTGCTGGCGCAGCAAGTACTAGTTATGGCATCTATTGTGCTCAATTAGCTGGGCTGCCGCAATCGATTATTGGACGAGCTTATGAGCTGCTTGATGAGACGGACGAGTTTGAAACTCCAAAGCGTGCGACGAGCACTAATGAAGCTGTTCATGGCAACCGTTACACCTACCCGGTTTCACAGGAACCATCTTCAATTACGGAAGAACATACACGTAATGAGACGGTTAAGGAATCTCGCGGAATTGTGCAGCTTTCCATTTTTGATGAGCCTGCAGCAGCTATTGAAGCAGAGCCAGTACGAAAGAAGGCCAATCCGAAAGCAGAGCAGCTGGCAGATCAGTTACGCAAGCTTGATTTGTTCAACTTAACACCTATGCAAGCAATGCAGTGGCTGAATGATATGAAAAGTAAATTAAATGACTAGTTTCGTGAAAGGGGGAACGGCAACGTCATGGGCAAAATAAATATATTAGATGAGCAGCTGGCCAACCAAATCGCCGCGGGAGAAGTGGTTGAACGCCCAGCTTCAGTCGTAAAAGAGCTTGTCGAGAATGCTGTCGATGCGGGCAGCACGACGGTTGATATAATGATTGAAGAAGGCGGCTTAACGCTTATTAAAGTAATAGATAACGGCTACGGGATAGAGGCATCTGATATCGTTACCGCTTTCCAGCGCCATGCGACAAGCAAAATCTCCACAGGGAGCGATCTGTTCCGAATAGCTAGTCTAGGTTTCCGCGGAGAGGCTCTTCCGAGTATTGCCGCGGTTTCGAGACTGCAATGTACTTCTTCGGATACTTCAACAGGTCTTGCCCGCAGGATCGTCATAGAAGGCGGCAAAGTTACGATCGATGAACCGGCAAATGCACCGCAGGGAACGGAAATGACCGTGCGAGATTTATTTTACAATACACCTGCACGACTCAAATATATGAAAGCAATCCAAACGGAGCTTGGGCATATATCTGATTATATCAATCGTATTGCCCTTGCTCATCCCGGTATTGCTTTTACATTCAAACATAACGGAAACGTGCTTTTGCGCACTTTAGGCAGCGGCGATAGATTACAAGTAATTGCAGCTGTATATGGTTCAAATACTGCAAAAGTGATGCTTCCAGTCGAGGCTGAAACGTCTGATTACGAGCTGCGCGGCTACATCTCAAAGTCGGAGCTCACTCGTGCGAATCGAAATGGGATCACCGCAATTGTGAACGGGCGCTACATCCGCAGTCACACAATTAATCAAGCGTTGCTTCAGGCGTATCATACGCTGCTGCCGATTAATCGTTATCCGCTAGCGGTATTAGAGATCGGAATGCATCCAAGCTTGTTGGATGTAAACGTCCATCCCTCTAAGATGGAGGTAAGATTTAGTAAAGAACCAGAGCTTCGTACGATGATTGAGGATGCAGTCAAAGCGGTGCTTGGTCGTCAGCGTCATATACCTGGACCGGAATCAAGCAATAAGCTGGAGCGTTCAAAACCGTTGTTTGTGCAAGATGCAATTTCGTTTCATCGGCCTGAGCCAATGGCGGAATCGTTCAAACCTTATCAACCGGCTGCGCCGAGCAAAGGGGCTTCGTCCTCTTATAAACCGCCGGTCATCGATCGGGAATATGTGCCAAGAAACGCAGCAGAGAAGCTGTATGCACCGCCAGCAGCACCATCTTCGTCTTCGGCCTCGTCGGACATTTTTGCAGTCCGAGAGACTTCTACACAGTGGGGGCAAACACCAGCAAATTTAGCCTCAATGCTTGATGTTAAGCAAGAAGCAGCTGTAACGCAAGAACAGGTAGAGGCACCAGTGTATCATGCTGAACTACAGACTGAGCATGGGATAGAACAACAGCCAGTTATTCAAGCTCCTATAGCTGAGGTGAGAACAGAGGATGATTCTTTGGATGGTCAGCCGTCATTTCCGGAGTTGTACTGGATCGGACAGCATCATGGCACCTATATCGTTGCCCAATCTGAGGATGGTCTATATTTAATTGATCAGCACGCGGCTCATGAGCGAATCAATTATGAATATTTTTTTCAAAAATTCGGAAATCCAGAAGCTGCAAGTCAGCAATTGCTTGTTCCGCTTACTCTAGAATTTACAACAGGAGAAGCAATGCAGCTAAGAGACCTTTTGCCTATGTTTGAGCAAGCAGGAGTAGAGCTGGAGTCCTTTGGCGCACAAACATTTCTCGTTCGTTCTTATCCAGAATGGATGCCTCAGGGTGAGGAGCAAGCCTTACTTGAGGAGATGGCGGAGCTGCTCATACAAGAACGTAAAACTATTGATATCGGCAAGCTGCGCGAGAAAGCAGCCATTATGTGTGCATGCAAAGCATCGATTAAGGCAAATGACCGGATGAATCGTGAAGAAGGCGAGACACTGCTGGCAAGGCTTGCAAATTGCAAGCAGCCTTATACTTGTCCGCATGGACGCCCAATCATTGTCCACCTATCGACCTACCAGCTGGAAAAAATGTTTAAGCGGGTGATGTCGTGATTGTTACTACGACGGCTAAACCGTCAGCAAGGGCTTTGGAGCAAGCTGCAAAACTTTCGGCTGAGCTTGCTTCACCTCTCAAAGTACGAGGGAATTTGACAGTCAATAAGCTGTTAACTTTAAGTGATGACAAGCGTTTGATTGTCGTAACGGAAGAAGAGGTCCGCTATTATGACGGACAATCGGAAACTCCGCTTTATTTTCACCCAAGCATGGCGTTCGTTCGGGTAAAGCGATTGCGGCGAGGTGAAACGGACCCGTTAATTCAGCTTTCCGGCTGTTCGGAAGGTGATCGTGTCATTGATTGTACAGCAGGTCTTGCATCAGATTCACTCGTATTCTCCTATGCCTCAGGACCTACAGGCAGAGTTACAGCGATTGAAAGCGAGCCTGTCTTATGCGCAATTGTTCGGGAGGGGCTAGCAGGTTATCAGACGAGCCTGACTGATGTGAATGAGGCAATGAGACGTATAGAGATGAAATGTATGAATCATATGGAGTATTTAACGGGATTGCCCGATAATAGTGCAGATATCGTATATTTTGATCCAATGTTCAGGAAGCCGATTAATGAATCCAGCTCCATGGAGCCGCTTCGCGGGATCGCCAATATGGACGCTTTGTCGCATGAAGTCATTGATCAAGCGAAGCGGGTCGCAAGGAAATGCGTAGTGCTTAAGGAGCATCAAGCCAGCGGAGAATTTGCAAGACTCGGATTTGAACGACGACATGTGAATACTTCGAAAATTGCATATGGAGTGATACAGCTTTGAATGAAGAAATGAACAATACGCAGCAAGAACAAGAAGGGCAGCCAGTACACAAGCAGCCCTTACTGGTGCTTATTGGCCCAACAGCAGTAGGCAAGACGCGAATGAGCTTAGACATTGCTAAAGCTTGGAATGCTGAGATTATCTCTGGAGATTCTATGCAGGTCTATCGGGGGATGGATATTGGAACAGCCAAAATCGCGCTAGATGAGCGTGAAGGCATACCGCATCACCTAATCGATATATGCGAACCGGATGAAGCGTATTCCGCTGCTGATTTCCAAGCGGGCGCTACTCAAGCGATCTCTGATATAGCAGCACGCGGAAAATTGCCTTTTATCGTCGGTGGCACAGGTTTATATGTGGAATCAGTTTGCTATCAATTTCAGTTCGCAGAAATTGGCTCAGATGCTGCTTTCCGGCTAGAACAAGAAAGTTTTGCTGCCGAATTTGGTGCTGAAGCATTGCATAAACGATTAGCTGCTATTGACCCCCCCGCTGGGGAAAGACTGCATCCTAACGATATGCGGCGAGTCATTCGTGCATTGGAAGTTTTTCATATGACAGGCCAAACCTTTTCCGATCAGCAAGCTGGTCAAACGAAGGTTTCACCTTACGAGCTTTGCATCATCGGTTTGACTATGGACCGCTCTGAGTTGTATCGTAGAATAGAGCAGCGGATAGATGAGATGATGGAGCTAGGTTTAGTAGAAGAGGTGAGGCAGCTAATTGAAAGAGATTTGCCGCCGGCAGCGGTTGCTATGCAGGGGTTAGGGTACAAAGAGATTGCACAATATTTGGATGGAAATTGCTCGCTTGAAGCGGCCGTTGAGCTCCTGAAAAGGGATACGAGAAGGTTTGCCAAACGCCAGCTTTCATGGTTCCGTCATATGAAAGATATTCATTGGATCGATATGGGGGAAAATTTTCACAACAATTTGGAGTCTGTTCATGATATAATAGCAGGAAAGTTTCAAGTTAATCTTGAATATACTTCTAATCAATCTTTTTAAGACGGGGGTAACGTCCAATGAACAAATCGATCAATATTCAAGATACGTTCCTGAATCAGCTTCGCAAAGACAACATACCGGTTACGGTTTTTTTAATGAATGGCTTCCAAATTCGGGGCGTTATTAAAGCGTTCGATAATTTCACAATCATCATCGACAGCGAAGGTCGTCAACAAATGGTATACAAACATGCTATTTCGACGTTCACCCCGCAACGAAATGTTTCACTTATGCAGCAGGATCATAACAATACAGATTAATAGTCTAAAGCACTTTGTGAAACATTATTATAACAAGTCTCGTTTAACTAGATAGCGGCATGCAAGAGCAACCCGCTCCAAATTGGGTTGCTCTTTTCATTTTGTGGCAAAACTAGATTAAACAGACTATAGAACAACAGGAGGGGAGTCGGCTATGGCTGAACGACCACGCAACAAGACTGTAACTAAACAAAAACGGAAAAAGAAAATATCGGGGAAGAAATGGTTTTATGGATTATTTTTTACAGCGGTCATCGCAATCGTATGCGGAATAATAGGCTACTTGTTCATTATTCTGAACGGTGAGCGAATTTTGTCTGAAAACGAAAATAAGCTGGTTTTTGGTGAAGCATCCACCATTTACGATGTAAACGAAAACGAGATAGCAAAATTGTCCGATCCGAAAGAAAATCGTGAAATTGCCGAGTTCGCAGAAATTCCAGAACAAATGCTTAATGCAATTGTTGCAACCGAGGATCAACGATTTTACGAACACTCTGGCATAGATTTCTTTGCTATTGGGCGTGCTGTGGTTAAAGACGTTATCGCTCGCAGTGCTGTAGAAGGCGGGAGTACGATTACGCAGCAGCTTGCGAAAAACGTTTTTTTAACAGCAGACAAAACATTTTTCCGAAAAGCAACGGAAGCATCAATCGCAGTTGCGCTAGAGCATAAAATGTCCAAGCAGCAAATTCTGACGATGTATCTTAACCGTATTTATTTCGGCAAAGGCGTATCAGGTGTTAAAGAAGCTGCACAATTTTACTTTGATACCGAGCTTGAAAAGCTGGAACTTTGGCAAATTGCAACAATAGCAGCTATGCCGAAGGCGCCAAACCGCTACAATCCAATTAATCATCCCGAAGATTCTAAAAATCGGAGAGCGGTTGTTCTAAGGCTTATGAATGAACAAGGATACATTACCGCAGCAGAAATGGAAGAAGCGAAAGCGGTCGATTACGAAATTCCTGAGAATCATGTGGAAAGAAACACGGAGAAGTATCCTGCATTTATTGACTATGTGGTTGAAGAAGCGATGGAGAAAACCGGCAAATCAGAGGAAGAGCTCCGCATTGGAGGCTACCGAATCTATACGTCACTTAATCCTCAAGCACAGGATGCGATGGATACACAGTTTAACAATGACGATAACTTTGAGAGCAGTGAAGATGAAAATATAGCACAAGGTGCTATGATTATTATCGATCATCGTGACGGTACGATCCAAGCGCTATCTGGCGGACGGGATTATGTGAAAAAGGGGCTTAACCGCGTTGAGGTTGCGAGACAGCCTGGATCAGCGTTCAAGCCGATTATCGCCTATGGACCAGCGCTGGAATCAGGCAAATACTATCCGTGGACCGTACTTGCGAATGACAAGAAATGTTACGGCAGCTATTGCCCGACTGATAGATGGGGAGCAACGCCAGTTACAATGACGCAAGCAATTAAAGATTCGCGAAATCTCGCAGCAGTCTGGATGCTGAATCAGGTTGGATTGAAGGAAGGGTTTGCTTTTTCAAGTAAGCTCGGGATTGAGCTTGAGAAGGATGATCGCAACTTAACAGCTGCACTGGGCGGTTTGTCAAAAGGCGCAACTCCTATGCAAATGGCAACAGCGTTTAGCGTGTTTGCAAACGGCGGGAAGTCCGTAGATACTCATGCAGTATTGAAAATTGAAGGTAAAAATAACAACAAGTTCTACGAATATAAAGCACCAGCTTCCAAGCAGTTGATGTCCGCAAGTACCGCTTATTATTTGACTGAAATGATGCAAACGGTCGTTGAAAGAGGCGGTACCGGTACTAGAGCGGCAATTGATCGTCCTTTGGCAGGAAAAACGGGCACAACTCAGCATGGTATTCCAGGCTACAAAGGCAAAGGAATTCGTGATGCTTGGTTCGTAGGTTATACGCCGGAGTGGACAGCATCCGTATGGATGGGATACGATAAGACAGATAAACAACATGTCTTGCATTCTGGCAGCAGCCAGGCGGCTTCAATGTTCTCGAAGGTCATGAGGGCCGCAATGAAGGATGTACCGAAGTCGAGCTTTAAAAAACCGCAAGGCATTAAAGAGAATAAACCGCCGGCAACAATAACGAATTTTAATGCGGCTTTTCTACCGGAAGAAATGAAGGTTTCATTGTCTTGGGATCCGTATAAGGATGGGAAGGTCACTTATCAAGTTTACCGCAAAGAAGCTTCGGAAAGTAAATTCACTCTATTCGTCGATTCTATTGATACTACGGTTGATGATATGAGTGTATTCCCGGGAATGACCTATGAATATTATGTCGTTGCTTATAATGCGGAGGAGGATTTGGAAAGCGCGCCATCTAATAAGAGTAAAGTTGTTATTCCCGAAACGGAAATAATACCTGACATTCCTATGGAGCCAAATCCTGATGAACCAGACGGCGGTGAGGTCACTCCTCCAATCGACGGTGGCGGCGAAGAGCCTACACCTACTCCAGATGATGGTATTGAGCCAGAACCTACGGAGGAACCTGGATCAGGGAACGGGACGGGCGAGCCAAGTCCGACCCCTACACCAAACACAGGTATGAACAACAACAGCAACAATGCTTTAGGAAATCCTGAAACCGGCGGCAATACGTAAGGAACGGGTGGTTACTAATGGCAGTTAGAAAAAGAGCCCCATTCTTATATCTGATCATTGTTGTCGCAGCAGTATTGTTTGTTGCAGGCTGCGGCAAGAATGATTCAGGTTTAGCAAACGGGGATCGTGCGGCAGCTTCGGCCAAACAGATGAGCTGGGATAAAATGCCGGACATGCAAATTGATCTTGATAAGTCGTACGCAGCAAAGTTCCAGACGACTAAAGGTGATTTTACAGTCAAGCTGTTCACAGAAGAAGCGCCGGTAACGGTAAATAATTTCGTTTTCCTTGCTCGAGAAGGCTTTTATGAAGGATTGACCTTTCATCGCATTATTGAGTCCTTTATGGTTCAAAGTGGAGATCCGAAAGGTGACGGCTTTGGAACACCTGGATATTCCATTCCAGATGAGCTTAGTACGGAAATGAAATATGAAGAGGGCATAGTTGCGATGGCTAATGCGAGCAAGCCCAATTCGGGAGGCAGTCAGTTTTTTATTTGCACAGGACCTGATGCTGCAAATTTAAACCGCGAGCCTAATTATTCAATCTTCGGTAAGATTGAGAGCGGCATGGACGTTGTCCGAGCTATTTCAAAGACGCCCATAAAAAACAACTTGCCCGCCGAGGACATTATCATCACTGGAATCGAAATCGTGGAGCAATAAAGTGGAATACCGCCATTCGTGGCGGTATTCTTTTTATTTTTATGCGAAGAGCTTGGTTTATTTTGTTTGTCGGCTGGAGATGGACGTTAAGATATGGTAATCTTTTTTATATAGGTAAATGTCAACTGTCGCTGGTCGCAAAGTGTTCGCTGTATAATCAAAGCCAAGAAGAGCTGAGCAGTTCGCTTGCGAGCTTTTCCCAAATGAACGGAAAGGTACGTTCCGTATGAAGAGAAAATTTTCAGACCGGGCTAACTGGCGGCGTATCTTGCGCAAAAGCTATTCGTGCTTAGCGCTAGATGGTGAGGAGTTCAAAGGTCTCGTAACGTTTTATCGGATTCATGAATTGCGTGAGCCTTTATGGAAGGAATATAACGGACGCAGATTATGCTTGGCCGATCGCGGGTACTTATGGATGCAGCATTTCCCAAGAGGCGAGCATTTTGTCGTAACGACGATGTTTGACGATAAGGGACGCGTCGTGCAATGGTATATTGATGTGTGCAAAACGCAAGGTTTAACCGATCAGCAGGTGCCTTGGTTCGATGATTTATATTTGGATGTTGTGGTGCTTCCTAGCGGGGAAGTGTTCCTTATGGATGAGGATGAGCTGGAGGATGCCTTAAGACAAGGTGATGTGAATAACAGGGACGTGGCTTTGGCCCGCAAAACAGCAGGGAAATTGCTCTCCAGCATTCGTAATGGAAGATTCCGCTATTTTACACTCAGTTTAAAACATCGGAAGAGCTTGATTGAGCGAACTGGCGAATTGAGCGAATCATGAGAAAGGCAACAGGTTCTAGGAGCGGCTCACGCAAACGATCAAGGAAAAGGCGTCCGTGGCTGCTCTTGTTTCGTGTTGTTGCCTGGATCGTATGTGCAGGCGTGTTCTGGTGCGGATATTTATTATGGTTAATTAATGGGTTTGATACGAATAAGCCGCTTGTACAAGCAGATGCTGGTATCGTGCTTGGCGCAGCATTGTGGAATGATGTGCCAAGTCCAGCCCTTAAGGAACGATTGGATTATGCATGGCAATTGTTCGAGGCTGGTACGGTGGACAAGCTTATTTTGTCCGGCGGATTGGATGCTAATGGCTCAGTGAAGACGGAAGCTGAAGGTATGCGGGACTATCTAATTGCAAAAGGTATTTCAGCTGACAAGCTGTTACTAGAAAATAAAGCGACTAGCACTTACGAAAACTTAGATTATAGCAAGACGATAGCTGAGCAGAATGGTCTGACCACACTTATTGTCATTACACATGATTATCATGCTGCCAGATCAAAGGAGATCGCGAAAAAGCTTGGTTTTACGCAGTTTCAAGTAGCTGCGACAAAGTCGAAAGTGCTTAATCCAGTTTATAATGAGTCGCGTGAAGTACTTGCTTTCACGAAATGGAAGCTCGACTCTTTGCTTCTTAGTCTCGGAATGAGTCCTTCTGATTCGAAGCTGTAAATCTGCTAATATGCTGCTGCAAAGTAGAATAAACTTGTAGTGCGGTTAGCCGCTATAGCTTTCGAAGCAAAGGATAGGTGATGACTCAGATGAGTGGACACGTCAAATCGGGACCCGGTAATGGCACCGCAAGGCCTTCCCGCCAGATCAATGTGGTTCTAAGAACGCAAGAAACATTTCAGACTGGAGCATCAGCTACAGCTCTTGAAGCAGAGCCGCTGCCTGCGGTTAAGCCGTTGCCTGGCGTTGACCATTATGCCGAGATTCAGAAAGAGCTAGAACCGATGATCGGTATGGAAAATGTGAAATCTCTCGTTTATGAAATATATGCTTTGCTCTACATTAGTCGAATGCGTTCAGAAGCTGGATTATTTGGCGGCTCTCATGTGTATCATATGATTTTTAAGGGTAATCCAGGGACGGGCAAGACAACGATTGCGCGTATCGTGGCAAAACTGTTTCAGAAGATGGGTGTCTTGTCTAAAGGACACCTAATCGAGGTGGAGCGAGCTGATCTTGTCGGTGAATATATTGGACATACCGCACAAAAGACACGTGATCTCGTTCGGAAAGCGATCGGTGGAGTATTGTTTGTGGATGAAGCATATAGTCTTGCTCGCGGGGGGGAGAAGGATTTTGGGAAGGAAGCAATTGATACGTTGGTCAAGGCTATGGAGGATCACAAAAATCATTTTGTGCTCATCCTTGCGGGTTATCCAGCCGAAATCGATGATTTTCTACTTACAAATCCTGGTTTGCCTTCACGTTTTCCGATCCAAATCGAGTTTCCAGATTATTCAGTGGATCAGTTAATTCAAATAAGTGAACTGATGGCGAAAGACCGTGATTATATTTTGCAGCCACAGACCATATTTAAATTGAGACAACATTTAATGCAAGAAAAGCAAAATACGATGTTCTCGTTCAGCAATGCAAGATACGTCAGAAATTCGATTGAGAAAGCGATTCGGTTTCAAGCCGTTCGTCTGCTGACGCAATATGCGAGCTCTGTTCCCGCCAAGCAGGAGTTAATGACAATCAGACCAGAGGATTTAAAATGGGACACAAAGCCAATATGATTGTGTAGTTTAGAAGGAGTATGAGATGAGCGAGATTACATTCGATACCAATCCGAACATGATTGAAAAAGCAATATTGATAAGCTTAGTTACATCAAAAGAAAAGCGTAAGGGCGGAGACCCCGAGATGTCGCTTCAAGAGCTTGTGCAGCTCACGGAGACGGCAGGGGTCGAGGTGCTCACGACGCTCACGCAAAATAAAGAAACTGTCG
This sequence comes from Paenibacillus sp. J22P15, assembly GCF_056269345.1. Classification (NCBI taxonomy): domain Bacteria; kingdom Bacillati; phylum Bacillota; class Bacilli; order Caryophanales; family Paenibacillaceae; genus Paenibacillus; species Paenibacillus sp. J22P15. The sequence continues at coordinate 838,299 of NZ_JBWDNT010000001.1, read as the reverse complement.
ATTCTAAATGGTTTATCGGTAAAGGCAAAGTTCAGGAAGTTAAAGCATTAGCTGATGAACTGGGTGCAACGACAGCTATTTTCGATCAAGAACTATCAGGTGCTCAGGTTCGAAACTTGGAAGAGGCGCTCGATTTGAAGATTGTCGATCGTACTCAGCTGATATTGGATATTTTTGCAGGGCGGGCCAAAACTCGTGAAGGTATTATTCAGGTTGAGCTGGCACAGCTTAGCTATCTTTTGCCGCGTCTTTCAGGACAAAGCAAAAACTTATCGCGCCTCGGAGGCGGCATTGGTACCCGCGGTCCAGGGGAATCGAAGCTTGAGACAGATCGCCGTCATATTCGCGATCGTATTTTTGATCTGAAGACGGTACTCGACGAAGTGGTACGTCACAGGAAATTGCACCGCGAACGCCGCAAAAAATCCGGTGCAATTCAAGTGGCTTTGGTTGGTTATACGAATGCTGGGAAATCGACGCTGCTGCGCGAGTTGACTCACGCGGATGTTTATGTAGAAAACCAGTTGTTCGCTACGTTGGACCCGACATCTAGAACGCTTGAGCTGCCAAATGGCAGAGAAATCATACTTACGGATACTGTAGGTTTTATTCAAAACCTGCCGCATGATCTCGTTGCAGCATTTCGTGCGACGTTGGAAGAAGTGTGCGAAGCTGATCTTGTGCTGCACGTAATCGACAGCAGCTCGCCAATGCGTGATGAGCAAATTGCGGTTGTAAACAAAATTTTGGGTGATCTTGGCGCAGCCGATACACCGCATGTCATGGTCTACAATAAGAAGGATATGTGCGAAAATAATGGTTCTTTAGCTGACTTGCCGATTACGAGCGGCGATAACCTTGTTATTAGCGCATATGACGCTGAGGATCTCGAGCTGCTGAAGCAAATCGTTCAAGATAAGTTAAGCGGAGACGTAGTAACCTTTAATGTTCCTGCGGAGCGTGGAGATTTGATTGCGTTAGCTTACCGAAGCGGTGAGGTTATCAATCAAGAAGTGATTGAAGATAGTTTGCGGCTAACCGTTCATGTAAGTAAACAGGAATATGAACAGCACGGGCACCGTTTGAAACAATATATTGAGTGAATTAGCTTATGCTTACGAAGTAGTTTTGCTTCGCAAAACTTTAAGGCATATGCTTACGAAGTAATTTTGCTACGCAAAATTTAAGGAGAAGATATCAAAATGAACAGGCATCATGTAAACCAAGGACTATGGGATCATCTAGAGCAGCTTGCAGAGCAGTCTGAGGTGCTTGCAGCAGAAGCTTTTCGGAGTATTGATAAGATAGCAGAGAAGAATCAATGGAAAGTCATTGAAGCATTTCAGCGTCACAAAGTAAGCGATTTTCATTTTACCGGTTCAACGGGCTATGGCTATAATGATCGTGGACGTGAAATCCTTGATCTAGTATACGCTGACGTTATGGGTGCTGAAGCTGCGATCGTACGACCCCATTTCGTTTCAGGCACGCATACGATTAGCTGTGCTTTATTCGGGGTTCTTCGCCCCGGGGATGAGCTGCTTTATGTTACCGGCAGACCTTACGATACACTACATAAGGTAATTGGTAAGCCTGGTGATGGTATGGGTTCTTTGCAGGATTGGGGTGTGAAGTATTCTGAGGTAGCGCTTCTTGATGACGGAGGTTTGGACTGGGCTCAAATTGAGAAATCGATTACGGCGCAAACAAAGGTTATTGGTATTCAACGCTCTCGCGGTTATGATTGGAGAGCTTCGTTCACAGTAACGGAGATTCAAACCATTGTAAATAGGGTAAAAGAAATTAAGTCTGATCTTATTGTGTTTGTGGACAATTGTTATGGTGAATTTACGGAGCTGTTAGAGCCTACTCAAGTAGGAGTAGATCTAATGGCTGGTTCACTTATTAAAAATCCAGGCGGAGGAATAGCTGAAACAGGCGGCTATATTGCAGGTAAAGCATTTGCTGTAGATGCTGCTGCATATCGTTTGACTGCACCCGGCATCGGCGGCGAGGTTGGAGCGATGTTAGGCACGCTTCGCCCGATGTTCCAAGGGTTGTTTTTGGCGCCTCATTTAGTTGGACAAGCAATTAAAGGAAGTGTACTTGCTGCGGCATTATTCGAAGAGCTTGGGTTCGAAACGAAGCCAAGATGGAATGAGCCGCGTACTGATCTTATACAAGCGGTCCGTTTCGGACAAGCTGATCATTTGATCGCCTTCGTACAAGGTATCCAGCAAGCTGCTGCGGTTGATTCACATGTTGTGCCGGAGCCTTGGGATATGCCGGGATATGAGAATGCGGTCATTATGGCTGCTGGTACTTTCATTCAAGGAGGCAGCTTGGAGCTTTCAGCAGATGCTCCGATACGCGAACCTTATATCGCGTATATGCAAGGCGGCCTTACGTATGCTCATGCAAAATATGGTGTTCTGACTGCATTATATCGCCTAGTGGATAGTGGTTTAATTGTGATTAAACCTTACATGACTTGACACATTTGAATGCGAAAGGTTAGAATGAACATATTATAGAGCGACTGGAAGGTTGATGCGACATGGCTGATGATATTCGCAGAAATATGGCCTTATTTCCTATCGGCATTGTTATGAAGCTGACGGATTTAACAGCCCGCCAAATCAGGTATTACGAACAGCATGAATTGATCGTGCCTGCTAGAACAGCAGGGAACCAACGATTATTTTCGTTTAATGACGTTGAACGGCTTCTGGAAATAAAATCATTGATTGAGAAAGGCGTTAACATCGCCGGAATTAAACAAGTGATGAATCCGGTATCGAAAGAATCGGATGATGCAACAATCGTTAGTGAGCAATCAGAAGTAAAACGACGTGAGCTATCTGATCAGCAGCTTCATCGATTACTTAAACAGCAATTGCTGGAGAAAAGGCCAGGTCAGGCTTCACTCATTCAAGGACAATTAACTCGTTTCTTAAATAAGCGCTAATTGACTTTAATAACCATTGATGTGCAAACTAAGGAGATGATTCTGTGAGTTACACTAAAGACGATATTAGACGTATAACACAGGAACAAAATGTTCGGTTTATTCGTTTGCAGTTTACGGATTTACTTGGAACGATTAAAAATGTTGAAATTCCTGTAAGTCAGCTTGAAAAAGCGTTGGACAACAAAATGATGTTCGACGGTTCTTCTATCGAAGGTTACGTTCGTATTGAAGAATCTGATATGTACTTATACCCTGATCTTGATACATGGGTTGTATTTCCATGGGTAACACAAGATCGTGTTGCTCGTCTGATCTGTGATATCTACATGCCGGACGGAACACCTTTCGCTGGAGATCCACGCGGTATTTTGAAACGTGCATTGAAGGAAGCGGAAGAGCTTGGTTATACGGCAATGAATGTTGGTCCTGAACCGGAATTTTTCTTATTCAAAACCGATGAGCGCGGTGAGCCAACTACGGAGCTTAATGACCAAGGCGGTTACTTCGACTTAGCACCTATGGATATGGGTGAAAATTGTCGTCGTGAAATCGTTTTGACACTTGAAGAAATGGGCTTTGAGATTGAGGCATCTCACCATGAGGTTGCTCCTGGTCAGCATGAGATCGATTTTAAATATGCTGATGCGATCAAGGCTGCAGACCAAATTCAAACGTTTAAGCTAGTTGTTAAAACAGTTGCACGCGAACATGGCTTGCATGCATCGTTTATGCCAAAGCCTTTGTACGGTGTGAATGGTTCTGGTATGCACTGTCACCAATCGCTTTTCACTGGTGATACGAATGCGTTCTACGATGAGAAGGACAAGCTAGGCCTTAGTGCTGTTGCACGTCAGTATATGGCAGGAATCCTGCTTCATGCTCGCGCAATGGCAGCCATTACGAACCCTACAATCAATTCCTATAAACGTCTTGTCCCTGGTTATGAAGCGCCTTGTTATGTAGCCTGGTCAGCAAGCAACCGTTCACCAATGATTCGTATCCCAGCTTCACGCGGACTTAGTACTCGTGTAGAGGTGCGTAATCCAGATCCAGCAGCTAATCCGTATTTGGCTCTTGCAGTCATGCTTAAAGCAGGTCTTGACGGCATTAAGAACAAAGCACAGCTGCCAGCTCCTACGGACCGGAACATCTACATCATGACAGAGGAAGAGCGTCAAGATGCAGGAATTCCAAGCTTGCCGCTAGATTTGAAAGAAGCATTAGATGAGATGCTAAGAAGCGACATTGTATGCGAAGCGCTTGGCGATCACGCTCTTGCTCATTTTTACGAGCTTAAAGAAATCGAGTGGGATATGTATCGCACACAAGTTCACCAATGGGAACGCGATCAATATTTGACTCTTTACTAGAAATTAGATCCCTTGACGCCATAGGCGTTGAGGGATTTTTTTTGTGTTTGTAATAGCCAGTACCATATAGAGTTAGTACTATTCGGGAATCCGCCTTATTGCTATATTTGTTCTAATGGATAGTCGATTCAACGAGAAAGAGGTGAGCAACGTGACAGTATCCAATTCGGATCACGAAATAGATCAATTTGTGTACGTATTATTAACGGACACAGGTACATGGTTTACAAGGTTGATTAAAGCTTTTACAGGTGCTCCATATAATCATGCTTCCATTGTTATGGGAGATGATTTGAAGGATATTTATAGCTTTGGACGCAAACGGGCGAATAATCCATTGATAGCTGGGTTTGTCAAAGAAAACGTATATGAAGGGACGTTTCGCCAATTTCCTTCTACGCGCTGCGTACTGCTAAAGATCGCTGTATCGGATAAACAAAGAGCTTCGTTGTTGCAAGTTGTGCGTGAGTTTGAGAATAAAAAAGATCAATATCGTTATAATCTTGTTGGATTGATAGGTGTGCTTCTAGAACTTGATATTAAACCCGCTGACGCCTATTTTTGCTCACAGTTTGTTGCAGAGACCATGCGCAGGAGCGGCATTCCATTGTGGGAACGTCCATCGACACAAGTGACACCACATGATTTTCTACTGCACGAGCAACTCGAAGTTGTATACGAAGGACTTCTCTATAATTATCCATTGCTTAATCGTCAAAAATTAATTCGAAATGCACCTTCAAAAGCCCCCGCCTATTTCTTTTGGAAGCGAGTGGTTTAACATATGCGATTAGAGAAGATTGAAAGCACAAAAAGCACAAAAAGATCCATGTAATGGATCTTTTTGTGTGAGATTTACTATAGAAGGATTAAATTAAAGGTCTGTTTTAGTAGCCGCCAAAGCGCATGCAGCTGCATGCTATAATAACCAACAAGATGAAGAGAACAAGAATCGTACCAGTGTTTGTAAAGGCTCCACCTACATAACCGGACATTGTTCATTGCACCTCCTTTTGAATTGAATACATAGTATGATATGCGGATAAAGTCACAGTGATTGGGTAATTGTCCTTAGTAAACCAAAGAATAGGCTGAATCATCGATGCTTACGCACGGATTCAGCCTATTCTTTATGTACTAACAAGATAAAATTAATGAATATCGCGGAAAAGTCCGATGACTTTGCCAAGAATCGTTACATTTTGAAGTAAAATCGGCTGCATAGTTGAATTCTCAGGCTGCAAGCGAATATGTGTTTTCTCTTTGTAGAAGGTTTTGACTGTTGCTTCGTCATCCTCGGTCATCGCGACAACAATTTCACCATTATTTGCAGTTTGTTGTTGACGAACGATTACATAATCTCCATCATGAATACCTGCTTCAATCATACTCTCGCCCATGACATTCAGAATAAAGACACTGCTGTCACCGACAAAATGGGAGGGAAGCGGGAAATACTCTTCGATGTTCTCCGTCGCCGTAATTGGCACACCAGCGGTAACTTTTCCGACAATCGGTACTCTTGCTACGGACATCGGGATAATACCTTCAGAAACTTCTTGATCTAAAATTTCAATAGCACGCGGTTTCGTGGGATCTCGGCGTATTAGACCTTTCTTCTCTAAGCGGTCCAAATGACCATGAACGGTTGAACTGGACAACAATCCAACAGCTTCGCCGATTTCTCGAACGGAGGGTGGATAGCCTTTCTCCCGCACTTCATTCTTAATAAATTCAAGAATTGAATGTTGTCGGTTAGAAATCTTCGACACTGCAATCACTCCATTAGTAGGTTTGCAAAAAATTATAACATAGAACCGGAGTTCGTACAAACATAAGTTCTTAAGTACAGAGGTTCGTATTTTTTCGTTGACACCAAACGTTTGTTCGTGTAATCTAAAAACAGAACAAACGTTTGGGGTGCTGATAAATGATAACGAGTCCAAGTTTTTATAGAACGATACATAAGCAAGATACAAACAAAGCAACGAAGAGTAAACAAAGAGTAGGACTATTACTGAAGCGACATGCTGCTAAGATCACAGTTTGCGCTGCTGTGTTTATTCTTCTGTTTACTAGCTTCCTAATGATGGGAACATATGCTTCAGGGAATTCTCCTCAAGCAGCAACTGTAGAAGAGAATATTATCACTGTTAAGTCTGGCGACACTCTCTGGAATATTGCAAAGCAATTTACAAATGAAAGCCAAGATATTAGATATATTGTTTTTCTAATTAAAGACAGGAATGATTTACAAACAGCTGTTATTAAACCGGGTCAGAAGCTAATTATTCCTAGCATTTAGTTCCAATATCTATTACAATTTAATAGGAATATTTTATTCAATTAATTTTACTTTCTAAGTTATGCAGATGTTTTCACATCCGCTTGATTTAGAAAGTTTTTTTGTGTGAACTGCAGTGCAAACCCTGAATTCTATCGTCTATTAAAGGGGACTGAAAGGAGAGGCTATTTTGTTACGAGTTGAAGAGTTATCCCATTCATTTATGAATGGGCATGAAACGACCGCTGTTCTGCAGCAGATTAGCTTTCATGTACATAAGGGTGAAATGATTGCGTTGTTAGGGAGTTCAGGCTCAGGTAAATCCACGTTACTAAACTTAATGGCGGGTTTGATGAAGCCGACAGAAGGTCAAATCTTTATCGCAGATCATAATATCGTAACGATGAATGAAAACCGATTGGCAGAGTTTAGGCGAAAGCATATCGGATTTATTTTTCAAGCGTATGAGCTGATTTCCAATTTAACGGTTAGGGAAAATGTTGAGCTGCCGCTCGTATTTCAATCCACACATCCATTCATAAGAAAGAAAAAGGCACTTGCTCTCCTTGAGCAAGTAGGAATACCAGATAAAGCAGAGTTGTTTCCATCACAGCTCTCAGGCGGACAACAGCAGCGTGTCAGTATCGCAAGATCATTAATAACAGAGCCGTCAGTTATTTTTGCAGATGAGCCGACCGGAAATCTAGATACAAAAACAGAAGAAGAGATCATTATCATCTTGAAGCAACTGAATAAAACGATGGACACGACTTTCATTATCGTAACGCATGAACGTGAAGTAGCAGCTCAAACGGAAAAAATTATTACGCTGAGGGATGGATATCTTGTAACGGAACAAGAAACCGCAAGAGAAAGAATGTTTGCCGGGGGAATACAAAATTGAGAATAAGTGATATTACAAGGTTGTCCTGGGATCAGGTGAAACGCAGGAAAGTCGTAACAGCTTTATGTGCAGCAGGGATCTCCATAGGCTGTGCCGCAATTATTGTAGCGATGAGCGTTGGTGAATCCGCGCAGGTTTATATCGAGAAGCAAATGAATAGTTATCTCAAAATGGACGAAATAACGGTTACAGCTAATACTGGAGCGCGTTCGAGCAGCGATGCTGCCGCTGCCGAAGATGATTCTTTGAAGAAAGGATTGTTAACGGAGCAAAAGTTGAACATCATGAGGCAAATTGAGAATGTAGCAGCAGCAGCACCATATGAGCAGCTCAATCATATGGAGGTTATGACATTAGACGGGCTTACTTCACAAATGATGACCCAAATTATTGGTACGGATTTAGAGACGCTCTCTGCCTTTGGGAATGTAATGCTGCAAGGGGAAGTATCTGAACTAGCGGGAACAATCGTACTTAATTATGGTGCTACAATGGGGTTTGTTGATGAAGAGACAAGGCGGAAGGTGCAAGAGCAAATTGAAGCTAACCCTTATGATGAAGCTGTCTACAAGCAATATGATAACTTAAACCGTATTCCATCCGTTTTGTACCAGAAGCAAATTCAGCTTCGTTCCTATACACAGGAAGGACAAATTACAAGTACACCGCTGCGCGTGATCGGGGTATTGAAGAAGCCAACAGGTGTCAGTGATGATCAAGCGATGTACGATAAGAAGGGTTACGTTTCATTAGAGACAGCAGAGCTTCTCAAGAAAGAGCTTAAGCTTGGGGACGATGAACAGCAGGGCTACAACTCCATTGTTGTAAAAGTAGATCAGCAATCAAAAATTGAGTTGGTAGAAAAACAGCTTCAAAAACTAGTCGTTACCACGCAAACAAATTTGCATCAGAAGGAACGGCTTGCTAATGAGTTCAAAATAATAAAAGCTGCGGCACTTGGCATTGGTGTATTCATTCTAATCATCGCTTCGATATCGATTGTAGTTGCGATGACGATGTCAACCTATCAAAGAAGAAGGCAAATTGGCATTATGAAAGTTCTAGGTGCCAATCTTGGGCAAATTCGAAATATGTTCATCGTTGAAGCTGCGCTGCTAGGATTTTTAGGCGGTTTGCTAGGCGTATTATTTTCCTATTGGATTGTGTGGGGCATTAATGGTCTCATCTATAACCTATCTGGTGAGCAGGATTCAGTCATTATATTTATTCCCATATTTACGATACCGCTTGGCATGGCATTTGCACTTGCTACCGGTATTCTCTCAGGTATTTATCCAGCCATAAGTGCTTCACGCACAGATGCATTAACAGCCATTAGACGCGATTAATTTATAGTAGGAGAAGGAGTTTAATTATGAAAAGAAAAATAAAGTGGGGAATTATCGGACTTATTATCATTGGCATAAGCTTTGGATTATATAAAATCGGAAATCCTTCGCGTCCTGTCGAGATCGCTTCTGATTCAGAGCCTATTTCATTTCAAGTAACGAAGGAGACAATAACTAATACGGTTGAAGTAAAAGGAAAGTCTCTATATGAGCAGGAGACTCTCGTATATGCACCTTATGGCTCGGAGGTTAAACAGTGGTCAGTCGAAGATGGGCAGCAGGTCAAGAAGGGCGATGTGTTGTTCAATCTTGATCAGACAGCTGTTCAAAACGACATTATGCAAATGGAGGCGGTAATGCGCAAAGCTAAGCTTGAAGCTGAGCTAAATGACTATCTGGCTCAATTGAGCGATGAGTCATCTCCACTTGAATCTACGGAAGATATGCGTAAAAAAGCGCTCGTGGAAAGAGAAATTGCCCGTTTATCGAAGGATGTTAATGAAGTAACGGCAACCATTCAAGCAAAGGAACTGCTGCAAAAGAAAAAAATGCTCAATGAATCGAGTTTCCGTTCACCGGCGACAGGTATTTTTTTATTCGATAATCCGAATAAACGACCACAAGCGCTTGGGGATAATGAATATGTTGGCAAAGTTGTAGATTTGAATAAATTACAATTTATTGCATTAGTAGGTGAGCAGGATGTATTCCGAATAAAAGCCGGCATGTCAGTAAATGTGAAGATGAATGCAATGAAAGAGCTGAACCTTACAGGAAAAGTACATAAAGTGTCCAAATTCGCAAAAACAGGCACAGATCAAAATAATTTAAATCAGGCTGCTCAGTTTGAAGTGGTAATCGTACTTGAGCCTAATGAGTATTTGATTGCGGGCTTAAGCTTGAGCGGAGCCATAGAGACGGAGCGCAAGGAAAATACGACTGCGGTGCCTTCCATTGCTATTATCCGTGAAAAGGACAAGCATTTTGTCATGTTAGATGTAGGAAATGGTCAGTACGAGCGAAAAGAGATTAAGATAGGACTTGAAACGCCGGAACAGACTGAAGTGCTTGAAGGGTTGAAGCCTGGAGATCTGGTTGTTCTACAATAATGAACACTCAAATCACAGGTTACATTGTGTGAGATGAGATTCGTTTCCTTGACAACTGATTGGTGGAAATGTAAAAGTAGAGAGTAGAGTTTTTTTCATCATGAGAGGAGTAGAGCAAGTAATGGAATTCGAGAAAATAATTGAGCGTATTAACGAGCTAGCTCGTAAAAATAAATCGGAGGGTTTATCCGATCAGGAGATTGTCGAAAGAGATGAGCTTCGCAAGCAATATTTGACCGTTTTCAAAAGCAATTTTCGTCAGCAGCTTGATAATATTGAAATTGTTGACGAGGAAGACAATATTAAGCATTAGTTGATGTCTAGTGTACTACACTCATTTAATATCCACGGAAGGGTGATTAGATGAAATATAATCTACTTGGGAAAAGTGGACTAGCTGTATCCGAGCTTTGCCTTGGCACAATGACATTTGGCAACACAACAAGTGAAGCGGATTCGATCGAAATGATTGATCGTTACGTGGAACGCGGAGGTAATTTTCTCGATACAGCCGACGTTTATGTGAGCGGTCGTTCTGAGGAAATCGTCGGCAAGGCGATCAAGAAAAATCGTTCAGACATCGTCCTTGCTACCAAAGTGCGAATGACCACTTCGAGTAATATTAACGGTGTAGGCTTGTCTCGCAAACATATTATGGACGGTGTCGAAGCTAGTCTCAAACGCCTTCAGACTGATTATATCGATCTGTATCAGGTGCATGTCTGGGATCACGCAACACCTATTGAAGAGACACTGCGCACGTTAGATGATCTCGTGACTTCCGGTAAGGTCAGATACATAGGTTGCTCCAATTTTTTTGCATGGCAGCTAATGAAGTCACTTGCATACAGTGATGCTCGCGGGTATGTCCGTTTCGTATCGATTCAGCCGCAATACAGTTTAGTAAGCAGACAAATGGATCGCGAAATGCTGTCGCTTTGTTTAGAGGAGAAGGTAGGGATTATCCCCTGGGCTCCTATTGGCGGAGGTTTTTTGACTGGCCGATATACGAGGGAAGTGCCCACAGAAGGCCGGTTAACTTCAAAAGCAGGCGAGAGCTCGTGGATGCTGCGGGCAAACGACAAAAACTTTGTTATTCTCGATGCACTGCTTGAAGCAGCTAAAGAGCTGGACAAATCCCCTGCTCAGGTTGCTCTAAGATGGCTCATTCAACGTGAAGGTATTACATCACCGATATTTGGCGCAAGCACACTCGAGCAATATGAGGACAATATCGGCGCCATTGGATGGGAAATGCCAAGCGATGTGTGGAACCGTTTGGAGCAAATTAGCGCACTTCAGGAAGACTACCCAAATCGTTTTATTGAAAAGTTTCGCAGACCATTTGAATAGTTTTTTTAATTAGGAGGAGAATTCGTTTGTCACGATCTTGGGAGCGCAAAGTGCGCAAAAATATGAATGTTGTGAATAAGCAGCGAAAGAAGCAAGGTAATGGTCAAATCGTCTTTAATGCTGAGAAATCAGAGAAGATCGTCGGACGAAATTTCATAGCGCCTATCCTATTGATTTTGTTTATTGGCATGTATGTCATGATGATGTCAAATACAACAGGCTTTAAGATGGACACGATGTTTTGGATCACGGTAGGATGTTATGTATTTCTCGCTTCTGTATTTTTCCTACGCAGACCTTACATTACAATCGGTAAAGATTACATTCAATCACGTCGTCTGACGGGTGACAAGCGTATTCCAGCGGCTTCAATCAAAGGTGTACGAGTACAAAAGGGGTATGTTGTTGTAGATATGCACAAAGGTGGAAATTGGGTGTTTGCAAAGCTGACTAACCGATTCCCTACCGATGAAATTGCGGAGAAGATGAAAGACTTTGCACTTGCTAACGGCATATCTTATGACCAAAAATAAATAGGCAGGAGAGTTTAAACAACAATGGCTAAACAAGCAGTATTATTTGATTTGGATGACACTTTGCTGTGGGATGATCGCAGCGTTAAGGAAGCTTTCGAAGCGACATGCCAAGCGGCAGCCGCAGAGACTGGGGTAGATCCAGATGAGCTTGAGGAAGCGGTGCGCCGTGAAGCAAGAGCGTTGTATGAATCGTATGAAACGTTCCCATTCACCAAGATGATTGGCATTAACCCGTTTGAAGGACTCTGGGCACCGTTTCTTGAAGGTGAGCAGGAGGAATTCCGTAAGCTTGAGCAGCTTGCTCCCGGTTATCGGAAAGCGGCTTGGACACTCGGTTTAAAGGCACTTGGTGTAGATAACGAGGAGCTTGGTGCGAAGCTGGCGGAGCAATTCCCAGCAGAACGTCGACTACGGCCGATCGTATATGAAGAAACGTTCCGCGTCCTAGACGCGCTTAAAGGAAAATACAAGCTGCTATTACTTACGAACGGCTCACCTGATCTACAGCGCGAGAAGCTTGCCGGAGTACCGGAACTAGTGCCATATTTCGATCATATTATAATTTCAGGTGAATTCGGCGAAGGAAAGCCAGCGGCATCTATTTTCAAGCATGCGCTTGAGCGACTTGGTGTTGAAACTGAACACGGTATTATGGTCGGAGATAAGCTGACAACGGATATTCTTGGGGCAAATACGATTGGTATGACTTCGGTCTGGATTAATCGTCATGAAGCTGTACGTAATGACGAGATCGTGCCAACGCATGAAATTAAACACCTAGAAGAGCTGCTGCAATTGCTTGAAGTTTAAATTATTGCAATAAAAAAGCCTCCCGTCAGCAGCTAAAGCTGCTTGCGGGAGGCTTGCATTATTTTATATTTGTTATTAGGCCTGGTTTGAAGCAAACTTATCATCTGCGAATGGATGAGCAATCCAGCCTTCAGTTTCAATGAAGAGACGTACAGCTACAATTTGGCGATTATCCATAAGTGTGAAGAAATGCGGCTTGTATTCCGGTACGGAAATAACATCGCCAGCTTCTAGTTCTACGTCAAAGTAACCTACATCGTCTGTTCCTTTTATAATAAAGATGCCGCGTCCTGCAGTAATTGCACGAACTTCATCTTCTGTATGCGTGTGTACATTTTCAAACTTTTTGAGAAGCTCATCTAAGTTAGGCGTAGCATCGGACAAAGCGATGATATCCCAAGTCTGGTACCCGCGACGTTCAGCTAAATCTTTAATTTCTTCGTCAAAAGTCGCTAAGATTTGTTGTTTCTCTTCATCAGTGAGGACGAATTTTCCTTGTAATCCTTCTGCTAGCTTGCCTGGATTCCAATGCTCGTAAAGCACCTCTTGCTGTTCTAGAAATGCACGAACAGCCTCTTCACCTTGAATTCGTTCTTCTGTATTGCGAATTCTAATCTCGGCCATGAACATTCCCTCTTTTCCTATAGAGATTAAATGATATAATGATTATAAAACAAATCAAATGGATTGTCGATGGATTACCTTTTCACCTCACAGGTATTCTGATAAACTATATGTTAATGATTTTGGGGAAGGGTGTAGTCATTTGTCAAAACCGACCATACAACAAATGCTTCAGGAGCGCATACTTATTTTGGACGGCGCGATGGGCACGATGATTCAACAAGCAGGCTTAAATGAAGATGATTTTGGAGGCGCGGAGCTGGACGGATGTAATGAAATACTCGTTCTGACTCGTCCTGATGTTATACAATCTATTCATGAGCAGTATCTTGAGGCTGGCGCCGATATTCTGGAAACAAATACGTTTGGTGCAACGAGTGTTGTATTGGCCGATTATGATATTCCGGAAAAAGCAAGAGAGATCAATCTAGCAGCAGCTAAACTAGCTCGTGATGCATGTGATAAATACAGCACGCCTGACAAGCCTCGTTATGTAGCTGGGGCACTTGGACCAACAACCAAAACTTTATCTGTAACTGGCGGCGTCACTTTCGATGAGCTTGTAGAGAGCTACTATGAGCAAGCACTTGCTTTGATCGAAGCTGATGTGGATGCACTGTTGCTTGAAACATCACAGGATACACTGAATGTAAAAGCTGGAAGCATCGGCATACGCAATGCGTTTGATAAACTCGGTAAAGAGCTGCCCATTATGATCTCAGGTACGATTGAGCCTATGGGAACGACGCTCGCAGGTCAAACGATTGAATCATTCTACATTTCACTAGAGCATTTGAAACCGATTTCGATCGGGCTTAACTGTGCAACTGGCCCGGAGTTTATGCGGGATCATCTGCGGACACTCAGCGATATTGCTAACTCTGCAATTAGCTGTTATCCGAATGCAGGGTTGCCGGATGAGAACGGAAACTACCATGAATCACCGGATTCACTCGCTAAGAAGATGTCTGCATTCGCTGAACAAGGCTGGTTGAACATTGCTGGCGGCTGCTGCGGAACAACTCCTGAACATATTCGTTCAATGGCTGAGACGATGGCGAAATACGCTCCACGTACAAAGATGGGGGAGCACCCTAATGCCGTTTCTGGAATAGAGACCGTATATATTGAACCAGAAAATCGCCCAATCATGATTGGGGAACGTACGAATATTTCCGGATCACGCAAGTTCAAACGTCTTCTGAAGGAAGAGAAGTTTGACGAGGCATCAGAAATTGCGCGAGCGCAGGTTAAGGGCGGCGCTCATGTTATAGACATCAACTTGCAGGATACCGATATTGATGAGGAGTATGCGGTTCATCAATTTTTGCCGCAAGTTGTGAAGAAGATCAAAGCACCATTGATGCTTGACTCCACTTACGACCACATTATTGAGCTTGGTCTTAAATATTCGCAAGGTAAAGCGATCATTAACTCCATTAACTTGGAGGATGGTGAAGTTAAGTTTGAGAAAATATTACCGCTAATCCATCGGTATGGAGCAGCAGTAGTTATGATCCTAATCGATGAACGTGGTCAAGCCGTAACGCGTGAAGCGAAGATGGAAGTTGCCGAACGGTCATACAATCTATTGACTCAGAAATATAAGATGAATCCTGAGGATATTATTTTTGATCCAAACATGTTCCCTGTCGGCTCTGGCGATCCGCAATATATCGGTTCTGCAGTCGAGACGCTTGAAGGAATTCGAATGATCAAAGAAAAGTTTCCGCTCGCCAAGACGATTCTAGGTCTGAGTAATATTTCTTTCGGATTGCCGGATGCTGGACGAGAAGTGCTTAACTCCGTGTATTTGTATCATGCGACAAAAGCAGGTCTAGACTATGCAATTGTGAATACGGAGAAGCTGGAACGTTATGCATCGATTCCTGATGAAGAGCGTCGCTTGGCGGAAGCACTTATTTACACGACGACGGACGAGACTCTAGCAGCATTCGTAGCGGCTTTCCGTGACAAGAAGGTAGAGAAGAAGGAGAAAATTTCTAATCTAACCCTTGAGGAGCGACTGGGCTCTTACGTAGTGGAAGGTACAAAAGAAGGACTTATCCCTGACCTCGATGAGGCGCTTAATAAATATTCGGCGATGGAAGTCATCAACGGACCGCTTATGCGCGGGATGGAGGAAGTTGGCCGCTTATTCAATGGTAATGAGCTTATCGTAGCAGAGGTGCTGCAGAGCGCCGAGGTTATGAAAGCTTCTGTAACCTACCTAGAGTCGTTCATGGAGAAAAATGAGTCCTCCGTGAAGGGGAAAATCATCTTAGCTACGGTTAAGGGTGATGTGCATGATATTGGTAAAAACCTTGTTGAAATTATTTTGTCAAACAATGGTTATAAAATAATAAATCTAGGCATTAAAGTACCGCCTGAGCAGTTAATCGAGGCATATCGCAATGAGAAGGCCGATGCCATTGGTTTGTCTGGCTTGCTTGTTAAATCAGCTCAGCAAATGGTCATTACGGCGCAGGATCTGCGAACAGCAGGTATTGATGCACCAATTCTTGTGGGCGGCGCGGCGCTTACACGGAAATTTACGAAAACGAGAATCGGTCCAGAATATGACGGTCTAGTTCTTTATGCTAAGGATGCAATGGACGGATTAGATATCGCCAACAAGCTGATGGACCCTGAACATCGCTCGCGGCTTGAAGACGAAATGGCTGCATTTAAAGCAGCTGGCGGAGTTAATGATGAAGAGAAGAAACCTTTGCCTCAATTAACACGCGCAGTACGTTCCAAGATTTCGCCTGATGCACCGGTATTTACACCGCCGGACTTAGATCGGCATATTCTGCGTGATGTACCATTGCCTCATGTGATCCCTTATGTAAATATGCAAATGCTGCTTGGTCATCACCTTGGACTTAAGGGCAATGTAGACCAGTTACTGAAGGAAGGCAATGAGAAGGCGGTTCAACTCAAAGCTACAGTAGATGACATTTTGAGTGAAGGAACAACGAATGGCATTATCAAAACTCACGGAATGTACCGTTTCTTCCCGGCACAATCGTCGGGCAATGATATTATCATCTATAACCCGGTTGATCCAATGCAAGAAATTAAGCGGTTCACATTCCCGCGTCAACAAGTTGAGCCGTATCTGTGCTTATCTGATTTCTTGAAGTCAGTGGAAAGCGGTGTTATGGATTATGTAGGTTTCCTAGTCGTTACAGCAGGCCACGGAATTCGTGAGCTTGCGAATGAGTGGAAGGATAACGGTGATTATTTAAGATCACACGCACTTCAGTCTGTAGCGCTTGAGATAGCAGAAGGAATGGCAGAGCGTGTTCACCATATTATGCGTGACATCTGCGGTTATCCTGATCCAGCTGAAATGACTATGAAGCAGCGTCATGGCGCTCGTTATCAAGGTATTCGCGTATCGTTCGGGTATCCGGCATGTCCGAACCTTGAGGATCAAGAGCCATTGTTCGATTTGATGAGACCTTCGGATATTGGAGTCGAATTGACGGAAGGATGCATGATGGAGCCTGAGGCATCTGTATCTGCGATGGTATTCGCACATCCAGAAGCGCAATATTTTAACGTAGAGAAATTATAGCGTATAATAAACAAGAGCCCTTGATCGTTCGTTCATAACGAGCTTGAGAGGGCTCTTCGTTTCAATTCCAGAAGTCGAGGCAATGGCGCTAAGGGTGAGGTGGATAATAACATGAATATGTGGTTTTTGGGTACGGGTGCTGGCAGGCCCTCAAAGTATCGGAATGTGACGGCAATGGTTCTTCATCTTCCTGATCCATGCTGCAAATGGCTGCTATTCGATGCTGGAGAAGCTACTCAGCATCAGCTTATGCAGACACCTCTTAAGTTGAATAAGCTAGAGTTCATATTTATAACGCATTTGCACGGTGATCACATTTATGGACTTCCTGGTTTGCTCAGCAGTCGTTCATTTGACGGAGGGATTACGCCTGTTCAGCTTTATGGACCTGTTGGAATAAAGAGTTACATAGAAACGACATTTGCAATTAGCGCTACAAAGCTCGATTATGAGCTGATTATTCACGAATTAACAGGTGATGAAGGTATTGTTTTTGAAGATGACTATTTTAAGGTAGAGGTTGCTCCGCTTGAGCATCGCGTAACTTGCTACGGTTATCGAGTAACAGAACATGACCAAACTGGGAAGCTGCTCGTCCATAAGCTGAAGGAGCTTGGTATCGAAGCAGGTCCTTTATACGGGCAATTAAAGCGTGGACAATCAGTTACTACGCCTAATGGAGCAGTCATACGGTCAGAGGACGTTACAGGGCCTACTCTTATTGGGCGAATCATTACGGTGCTAGGAGATACGAAGCCTTGTCAAAATGCCATTTCGTTAGCCAAGGATGCTGATCTGCTCGTACATGAAGCAACCTTCGCTGCTGGGATGGAAGAGAAAGCACATGAGTTCGGACATTGTACGACGACTGAAGCGGCTAGAACTGCAGCTGAGGCAAACGCAAAGCATCTTGTGATGACTCATTTCAGCGGACGATACAGTAACGAGGATCTCTCTTCGCTAGAAGAAGAGGCTAGGGTGCATTTCTCACCTGTAACTGCGGCAACTGATCTGCAACATATCGAGATTAAGCGTACACTTCCTATAGAATAAAACAAAAACGCGAGGATAACCTCGCGTTTTTGTTTTATTTATGATCTTTGCCATAGTAAAAAGAATAGAAAACCGAAGCTAGTACTACAATGAGGACAATGCCGAAGCAGACGAACATTTGATACGGACTGGGGATGAAAGTTGATGCAATCATCAATAGGCCGCCAACTAAAAAATATTTTGATGCTGCCTTATGTGTTTTTTTCCAAACATCTTCGCTGCCGAGCGTATGTATAGTCTTTATACCAATGTAGCTTTTAGGCTGAAAGCGCGGCATGTAGATTCCTGTAGCGGTAAAAACAGTACCAATCATAGGTACAATCACGGTAATAAGTTCAAATTCTATTCCATAGCCATAAGCAATAGTTACACCATGGAGGACGAGAAGACATATTAATACGACGTTCTGGACTGTATGCATATTAGGCTTTAGATCTTGAAACGCATGTTTTTTTGGGAGTATGACAATTAAGATGACCATGAAAGCCGGCAATAAGAGCAGTGTAAAGGCTTTATGCGCTAGTCCGCTAATCTCGTTGTTTATATCCCAATAAACGGCCATTTGTTCAGGCAAATCACGATAAGTCACGAGACTTGCGATAATAGCAATGGCAACAATAATCCAAGAGATGATGCTTGATTTCATTTCTCTACATTCCCTTCCGGTACACTCTGCTGAAAGGAAATAATCCAATTCGTCAGATCATGGAGGACCGCTGTGTGGAGTGAATAATAGATATGCTGGCCCTGCCGCTTATCCGATACGAGTTCCGCTTGCTTTAATTGACTGAGATGGTGGGAAATGCTTGGCTTTGTCATTTGGAAATGGTCAGCTATTTCTCCTGCTGTTAGATCTCGCTCTCGCAATAAATCTAATATTTTTCTTCTCGTTGGATCAGATAGTGCTTTAAAAGCTAGGTTGAATGACATCTAAGTCATCCTTTCTAGATTATCTAATGAATCTGTTAGATATTTAAACAATCATCTAATTATATAATACTAATTTACTATATAGGTTCTTCATTCTACTGTCAATTTGCATGAGGTCAACAAATACCTTGAACTAAAATTACAGAACATACATGTATTCTCAGAAAAGATGAGTACCCTAAGTAAAGACTAGTAAAGGGAACAGATATTCGCTAAAATATAGGGTATAGCGAGGTGCAGAGAAATGATAAAAAAGAAATCTCTTTCTGAATTGATACAGGGCTTAAGAGCCAATGAGAATATAATTAATTGGACTGAAATAGAGCCTCAAGAAGCTAAAACAAAACCTCTACCAGAAAGTGTCGATCCAAGAATTAAATCGGCTTTCTTGAAGCGAGGAATAGAACAGTTATATACTCATCAGTACACTGCCTACGAGACCGTACGAAAAGGCAAAAATATTGTAGCAGTAACTCCCACGGCATCGGGAAAGACACTATGCTATAACCTTCCAGTACTACAGGCAATAGCCGAAGATGATGGCAGCCGCGCGCTTTATTTATTCCCTACGAAAGCATTGGCGCAAGATCAAAAAAGCGAATTAAATGAAATGATAAACGAAATGGGAATTGATATCAAAAGCTTTACTTATGACGGTGATACTTCCCCAGCAATCCGGCAGATTGTAAAAAATGTCGGACATATCGTCATTACAAACCCTGATATGTTACATTCAGCAATCCTTCCCCATCATACAAAATGGGTAAGCTTATTTAGCAATCTAAAATATATCGTTATTGACGAGCTTCATACTTATAGGGGGGTATTCGGCAGTCATGTAGCGAATGTCATTCGCAGGCTTAAACGGATATGCAAATTTTACGGCAGCAATCCACAATTTATTTGTACTTCTGCAACGATTGCAAACCCGAAGGAACTAGCAGAACAGCTAACAGGAAACCCTATGGCGTTAATTGATGATAATGGCGCGCCTAGAGGAAGAAAGCATTTTGTATTTTATAACCCGCCAATAGTGAATAAGCCGTTGAATATTCGAAAAAGTGCTACCGTAGAGGTTAATCACTTAGCCAGGGAGTTTTTAACGAATAAAATACAAACGATCGTTTTTGCCCGCAGTCGGGTAAGGGTAGAAATCATTTTAAGCCATATTCAGGAGCTTGTTAAAAATGAAATCGGAGCCAAATCAATTAGGGGCTACCGAGGCGGCTATTTGCCCAATCAGCGTAGGGAAATTGAAAGAGGATTAAGGAACGGCGAAATATTAGGCGTAGTTAGTACGAATGCTCTAGAACTGGGTGTAGACATAGGCCAGCTGCAAGTTTGTATTATGACAGGCTACCCCGGAAGCGTAGCAAGTACATGGCAACAGGCAGGTCGAGCTGGAAGACGACATGGCGAAGCGCTCGTATTAATGGTAGCAAGCAATACGCCCATCGACCAGTATATTGTACTGAATCCCGAATACTTTTTTGATCGATCCCCAGAATCTGCAAGAATTAATCCGGAAAATTTACTCATTCTTGTCGATCACGTGCGTTGTGCAGCCTACGAACTACCCTTTAAGCAGGGTGAAACGTTTGGGACTTTGGAGATAGAAGATATTTTGGAATATCTCGTAGAAGAAAGAGTTTTAACACATGCAGGTGATACATTTTACTGGGCTAACTTAGCTTTTCCAGCTAGTGAAGTTAGTCTACGCTCTGCAGCGCAGGAAAATGTAGTCATTATCGATCAATCAGAAGTAGCAAACGTGAAAATCATTGGAGAGATGGATCGTTTCAGCGCCATGACCCTTTTACACGATGAGGCAATCTATTTACATGAAGGCGTACAGTACCAAGTAGAAAAGCTGGATTGGCATCATAAGAAGGCTTATGTTCGAAAAGTCGATGTTGAGTACTACACAGACGCGAACCTAGCGGTGAAGCTTAAAGTACTAGCTACCGATCGGAGAGAGAATAGACGAAATACTGCGATTAATTACGGCGATGTCGTCGTTAATTTCATGGTGACTCTTTTCAAAAAAATTCGATTGTCCAGTTTTGAGAATATCGGGTACGGTCAAGTTAGTCTGCCAGAAGAAGAATTACACACAAGCGCAACCTGGATTGAAATAAAAGAGGTTGACCCGGCGTTAGGAACGAAAACGCTTGAACAATTGCTGCTAGGCATAGCCAATGTATTAAGACATATTATACCTATTCATGTCATGTGCGATCGAAGCGATATTCACGTTGTTTCACAGATAAGAGCAGAACATACGCAACTGCCTACGATTTTCATACATGATCATTACCCCGGCGGAATTGGGTTAGCGGAAGATGTCTACAAGCGGTTTGACGAAATAAAAGCGGCTGCATCAAAATTAATTCGGAAATGCCCATGTGAAGACGGCTGTCCTTCTTGTATCGGTACAGAGATCGAAGGCATTCATGCAAAGGCAACAAGCCTTGAACTGTTGGGGGTATTATGAGAAGTATTGCGTTTGCAAAGCTGGGACATCGTGAACGTTCTAAAGAAGCGGAGGGCAATCGATGAGCGGAATGCGCGATAAAATGAATCGGTTGCGGGGAATCAGCACGGAGCAGAACCAACCAATTGAACCGACGACAACTATGATTGAAGAACAGATAGAGCAGGAGCTGACGGATGATGAGGAATGGATTTCCCCCGTGTGGGAGACATTTGATGTCAAGCTAACTAAGAATGAAATAGGCAGCTTTCTACTTCGAAAAATCATTTATCCGGCAAATTATCGACACGGTCATCATGCATTAAATGAGCTTCATGAAGCTGCGCCTGGTTTGTCTGCTATTCATCCCGCATCTCAGATGGCGGCTGAGCGGATATTGTTTCTCGATTTGGAAACAACAGGTTTAGGTGTCGGCGCAGGGAACATTCCTTTCATGATTGGCATAGGTTATATGTCAAAGGAGCATTTTGTCATCGAGCAAGCCTTAATTAGACACCCTGCTGAGGAGCGGGCAATGCTTCATTATTTGATGGAGAAATTGAACAATTATACTTTTTTGTCGACCTATAATGGCAAGACCTTCGATTGGCCGTTAGTCCAAAGCCGCTTTATTATGAATGGGCTTGGCACTAAAATGTGGGAGCCTCAGCATCTTGATTTTTTGCATCCCGCAAGATCTATATGGCGAAATACGCTCGTTTCCTGTAAATTAAGTCATGTTGAAGAAGAAAGGCTCGGCATTGAACGAGTAGATGATGTTCCGGGTTCTTTAGCTCCTCAACTTTATTTTCAATTTTTGGCGAGTGGAGATCCGGCACCTCTAGAAGGTGTTTTTCGTCATAATGAAATTGATATGCTCTCTCTTGCTTGTCTAGCTATACGTTTTGGGCATTTATTAAACGGAAACATTCAAACATTCATACCGCTTCCAGATGAGCCCGAGGAGATGGTTCGTACAGGACTCTGGCTGGAACGTATGGGCAAAATCGAGCTGCCTAACCAATTATTCGATTTGGCTGTGCGAGCAGAGCACTCGAAATCATCATCGCTTGTTATGCTCGCTTCTCGAGACAAGAAGGCTGGAAATTGGGAACGCGCTGTGTTATTGTGGCAGAAGGCAATTATTCGTTCTTCAAATCATTTTGGTTCATCTGCCCATGAAGCGAGCGTAGAGCTTGCTATGTATAACGAGCACAAGTTAAAAGACTATGAATCGGCATTAGGTTATGCGAATGTGGCGTTTGAGCATTCATTGAATCATTCACAGCTCGTTCGTCCCGATGCCAAAAAAAGAGCGCAGCTCGAAGCATTGCGAAATCGTATTGCAAGGCTTCGCCGTAAAATATCGAAACCTAATAGATAAGCAACCTTTAATGGGAATGAACAGTGTAAACAGATCGTTGCATCACTACCATACAGCTTACTTTTCAACGGAATACGTCAGCTTAGCTGCGATGGTTGTGGCAACTTCCGTTTATGCTTGGGAGGATAAAGCTATGACAACTGAACGACCTGCAATGCATGGTTTATTAATTGACCTTGATGGTACTTTATATCATGGGACGCATCGAATAGATGGTGCAGATGTTCTTATTTCTTATTTGAAAGAAACGAAGCTGCCCTACCGCTTTGTTACGAACAATTCATCATCGACTCCTGAAGACGTAGCAGATCGGCTGATGAATATGGGTATACCTGCTGCTGCTGAGGACGTATGCACATCTGCGCAAGCTGCTGCTGAGCATATTGCTTCAATTAAACCAGGAGCTGCTGTATTCGTAGTAGGTGAGGAAGGGTTAAAGAAAGCCGTTCAAGAAGCTGGCTTACAGCTGACAGAGGAACAACCTGATTTTGTTTTACAAGGAATAGACCGATCCTTCACATACGAACGTTTAACGAAGGCAGTTCGACATATTCACAACGGGGCAACATTCATCATGACAAACCCAGATTTGCTCCTGCCATCGGGCGATGGGCTTATACCGGGGGCAGGCTCTATTGGAGCGATGCTGAAGGCAGCAGGCGGTAAAGAGCCTATCTTAATTGGCAAGCCATCATCTATCCTTTTGAACTATTCTTTAAAATCCATCGGATTAACAGCTAATAAAACCTGGGTAGTAGGCGACAATTTAGCAACAGATATCGCATTCGGTGAAGCTGCCGGCTGTGGTACGATCCTTGTTTTAACTGGACTCACAACTGCGCAAAATATGGAATATTATATGGGCATTGCAGGGTGTAAGCCAACTGTTGTATGCAATCACTTAGAAGAACTTCGTTCTTATATATCCGACCATAGAGAAATATAAGATTTCAAACGAAGAACATAGGAAGGAAGCGAGCTTTCATGTATGAACTACCGGAACTGGAAAATTATCGGGTCCTGATTACGGAGCAATTCGCAGGCGCCCAAATAACCGGTATCGAGATATCTAATGACAAGGTTTTTCAAGCCAGTGAGGATCAAATCAAACGGGACATTATCGGGAAAGAAGTTTGGTTTGTAGAAAGAAGAGGAATGCACCTAGTCTTGCACCTAGATAATGGGAAACGTCTATTGCTGCATTTGGGGCAAGGGGCTTATTTGTATAGAGGAAGTGAAGCGGATAAACCTAATCGCACCGCGCAGCTAAAGCTTATTTTTGGCGAAACTGTATTGTACGGATTAGGTTTGCGAACAGATGATTTACAGCTTTTAACGGTGAGAGAAGTCGAAGGAAAGCTCGGACGTCTTGGACCAGATGCACTAGACAAGAAAGTGACGCTGGAGAGATTCATTGGGCTTTTTGCTAAGAAGAGAGTCGCGATAAGAACGGCTTTAGTTGATCAAAATGTGATCTCTGGGATCGGAGCTGTATATGCCGATGAAATCTGTTTTGCAGCAGCCATTCGTCCAGATGTTAAAATTCCTGTGATTGAACGCGAAACATGGGAACGCCTATATACTTCGATGCATAGTGTATTCAAGGAAGCGATTTCACAGGGCGGAGCGGGAGATCATCCGTTTTTTGCCGGTGATAGCTTTTCGGGTAAACATCGTAATCATTTTCAAGTTTATGATCGTGAGGGTGAACCTTGTCCACGCTGCAGCACTATGATCGAGAAGATAGATGTGTCTAATCGCAAAGCGTATGCATGTCCGAATTGTCAACAGAATGAGGAAATCAGTTAGCATTGCGTTTGAGTCTAACGGTTGAACGGGGGATTCATTTATGATTCATGTTTATTTAGACGATTACCGCTCATGCCCAAAAGGTTTTGTACTTGCGCTTAATGCAGAAGAGTGTAAGCAGCTGCTTGATCTCGAGAAGGTAGGAATTCTGTCGCTCGATTACGATCTAGGATGGTCAGAGCCTACTGGCTACGAGGTCGTGCGTCATATCGTTGAAACTGGCCGGTATCCCGAGCAAATTTACTTACACACCTCTAGTGCATCAGGACGCATGCAAATGTACCATATGCTCTCAACGAACGCGCCGGCTGAAACTAAGCTATTTAATGGTCCGATGCCGGACGCGCTCATTAATAATATAGCTGGGTTGTAATTACACCCAGACCCTTAAGGGCTTTACACCCCGAAGCCCTCAAGGTAGCTTACACCCAGACCCTTAAGGGACTAATACCCAAACCCTTAAGGGCTTTTCGAACCCACCCAAACCCTCCCTTCCAAGGGAGGGCCCCAAGGGTTGCACCCTCTGGACACCTGCAACTGGACTAACGTTGGAGAATAACAGGTTGTCGCGTGTTTGGATAGAGCATTGAACGCTTTCGTCCCTACGGGACACGCTTTTATTGGAGAGGCTTGCACCCTCTCCGGACACACATTACTGGACTAACGTAGGAGTTTAACAGGTGGTCGCGTGTTTGGATAGAGCATCGAACGCTTTCGTCCCTACGGGACACGATTTCATTGGAGAGGTTTGCACCCTCTCTGCACACACACTACTGCACTAACGTAGGAGATTAACCAGCGTGCGCGTGTTTGGATAGAGCAGAGCATTGAAAGCTTTCGTCCCTACGGGACATGCTTTCATTGGTAAGATTTGAACCTTCTCAGTGCGTGCATGTTGTAATGAATGCTTTATATTTCTTAAAGCTAATTAAGAAATAAAAGTGGTTACTGAAAAAGAGGATCCGGTTTGCTACAAGTCTAATTTTTAGACTTATTTGGTGTCAATATGCTGTTTTGGCGAAATTAGATCTAGTTTTTAGATCTATTTCCGCCGATTTTGTGAATACTATAGGAAATGGACTTAATTTACTTAGGATAAGTATAATATCTAGACTTATTTGGAGTAAATTAAGTCATTTGATAGAAATAGGTCTAGAATCTAGACCTATTTTTTTCAAGTTTTGTACAGGGACGAGCTTTTGTGGACAATGAGATGGGTTTTCGCATTAATGTGAATTAGGTTGTAAAAGTAATAATTATATAAATATTACTCGAAAAGTTTCACGAAATGTGACATATTCGGTTATAATGCAATCTAAGGCTAAATAGCTAAATATATAAATGCTTCAATTGCTCCACAATACATGGATAACATATTTAAAGGCTATAAATTTTTCCTAAAATATGTAAATATATGCTATGAAGTAAATCTGTTATTACAAAAGGATATCTACTCCCTAACGCATCTTGAGTTTTTAACACTATAATCAGTATATTCACTATAAATTCCTCCAAAGTTAAGCGTGTCCCGCAGGGACGAAAGCGATCCACCGCAGACGTATCGCGCATGTGACGTTTTAGCTCCCATGTTAGTCCAGTTGCGGGTCTCCAGAGGGTGCAACCCTTGGGGCCCTCCCTTGGAAGGGAGGGTTTGGGTGGGTTCGAAAAAAGGGATTATGGGTAATCATACACGAAAGAGGTTTAACATACGTGAGTCAATGGATCGGAACAGCTAATCAAACTTATGCACCATATGCAATGGAAGAGCTTAGGAAGCTGATAGAGGGTGTTGCTTTTACACAGCTTGCAGCAGGTGAAGTGTTTCTAATGTCGAGCCCATTATCGCGGGAAGAGACGCTGCAGTCTATTCTGCAAAATGAGCCGATTTTTTTACGTCATGTGCAACCGGTGGATCGTACGATTGAAATTACAGGTAATGCGAATGATCTAGAACAATTATCGAGTATGGTCCGACATGCTGTTTTGACTTTAGAAAACAAACGAGTGGCGGTTCATATTAGACGTGCGTCCAAATCAGAGTATGTATACTCGGTGGCTGATACCAAATCTGTTATTGATGCCGTGCTGGAAGAGATCGATGCTGAGCCTGTCGTGCAGCAGCCGGATGTCATTATTGCGATCTATGCGGCGGTTAATCAGCTTTATATCGGTTTCGGTTCGCCATCAGATATGCTGTCGGATTGGCCAGGGGGAGCTGTTCGTTTTCAACGGGAAGAGGGACAAGTATCACGTGCCAAATTCAAGCTGCTTGAAGCGGAGAGAGCTTTCAACCTAAACTATGCTGGTTTTCAGAATGCACTCGATATTGGAGCAGCGCCTGGCGGATGGACATCACTATTGCTGGAACGAGGCTTGCGGGTTACGGCGATTGATCCTGCAGAATTACATCCTTCACTAATGGCCTATCCAACGTTAACCTATTTAAAGCGCAATGCGTCAGAAGTGAAGTTTAATCCAGATTCATTCCAACTGCTTGTGTGCGATATGAGCTGGAGTCCTATGATGATGTGTAAGCTTGTTCTAGATCTGGAGCCAGCTTTAACGAAGGGTGGAACAGCTATTATTACAGTAAAGCTGATGCATCGGAAACCGCTTCAAACGATAAGGGATGTCATTTCAAGACTTTCAACGGAATTCGTCCTTCAAAAAGCGAAGCAATTGTTCCACAATAGAGAAGAGATTACACTATATTTGATTAAGAAATAACATGAGCTGCCCCCCTTTAGCTAGGGAGGGCGCTCTTTTTCGAATCTACACAATTAGAAAGCTGCTGTTATCGCTTGGAGATGTCTCGACTGATGCCTAAATTGAAAGCGCTTTATATGAATTTGCGAATCAAGCACAAAATGTTTGTATGGATTGATTACTGGAAGAAGCTTGCTCCTCAAGCTGCAGCAAATGAGCTTCTACGAAGATGATAAGTTGTTCACCGATTTCTTCGGTATGTTGGCTAAACTAGTGGTTAATGGCGCAGTGCCATCGCCAGACGTATTGGCTCAAATCAAAGGTGCTGAAGACAATCACCTCGTATTGAATAAAGGTATCGGAGTATGGCAATGGTCAAACCAATATGTTGGTTTACAGCAATTAGCTAACCGACCGCTTGCAATTGCTATGATGGCTGGTTATTTTCTCGTTCGGATGGGACATTTACTCGGACGTACCGATTATTTAGAGGTAAAGCAATATCACGGTCATGAGCATTTCTTGCAGGATTCTGTCTCGAATTTGTATTATCATGGCTGGGACAATATCGCGCAAAATCATATGTCCTCCATCTTCTGGGCTCGCGGTAATTCATGGGCTGCTCTTACGATGGCAAAGGCTTTGCCGCATATTGCCGTTCAGCATCCATCATTCATGATTATTGAAGGCTCGATGCGTGATCAGCTTAGCACACTTGTAAGATTGCAGGCTGATAATGGATTATGGCATACGGTGCTGAATGACGAGAGCTCTTATCTTGAAACCTCAGGGTCTGCAGGGATAGCGACTGGATTATTCGCCTTTGGTTCCTTATACAACAAATACATTCAACGGTCGATTGATGGTATTTTGAGTCAAATTACGGAGGACGGTGCTGTACTGAATGTGTCAGCAGGAACAGCTGTCATGAATGATCAGCAGGGTTATTGCGATGTTGCTTATAAACGTGTACAGGGCTGGGGCCAAGGATTAGTACTAGCTTCTCTAGCTGAGCTTTTAAACTCGAAAAAACGTTTGTTTTAATCAATCTTTTATTGTTTCATCCTTGATTTATATGATAAAGTAGCACTAATAGCTAGGAAATCAGGAAGGCATCCTGATGCTGTTTGTAATTTTACAAGCAGCGTCGGGATGCCTTTTTTTGTTCAATTATTGTTTAGGAGGAAATGGCATGGAAGGACAGGGAGTTTTGTTTACACCTTATGAACGAGGTTCGATTATCGGCGGTCGTTATCGGATTGTTAGTGTAATTGGTCGCGGTGGGATGGGAGTTGTATATGCTGCTGATGATTTAAAGTTGGCAGGTAAGCTAAGAGCGATAAAGGTCATTGCTCCTTTGCCAGGCGGCAGCAGATATGCGGAGGAAGCGCAAATGTTGATGAAGGTAGAGCATCCAAATTTACCGTTAATTGTTGACTACTTTCCGCCGCAAAATCATGAATATGAAGCACTTGTGATGGAATACATCGAAGGACAAACCATTGCGGACCTTCTCCGTTCCTATACGGGAGGACTGACTTTCCTACAAATATTACATATTGGATTTCAGCTTTGTGCTGCACTGCGTTATTTGCATAGTCACAATCCGCCTATTATTCATCGTGATTTGAAGCCCTCAAATGTGATGAGCGATAAGACAGGAAATGTAAAGCTCATAGATTTCGGTATTTCACGCCAATATAAACAAGGAAAAGATCAGGATACCGTGCAGCTAGGAACACATGGCTTCGCAGCTCCGGAGCAAGCAGGAACGGGGCAAAGTGATGAGCGAACGGACATTTACGGTCTAGGAGCACTCCTCTATTTCATGGCTAGTAAAGGAAAGATATACGGACCTATGACGGGTTTGACTCAGGTGCAGGAAGTGCTCACAAATTTGCAGCCTGATATACCGGATGCATTCAAAGTGGTGCTGAGTCGTTTGCTGCAATCAGACCCGCAATATCGATACCGCACTATCGCTGATGTAGAAGAGGCTCTAGCTTTATTAAGTGGGTCCCGAAATGCTAATTACTGGGGTATAAATCATGAGAACAACCAACCCTATTCACAAAAAAATAATAAGATGATTGCTTTGTTATCCTTAGCACCAGGTGCAGGAGCAACTTTTTTGACGCGTACACTTGCTATCTTGATCGGGAGGGAAGGCGTATCTGTTACGGCAGTCGAATATGACGATACGAGACCTGATTGGCATGCATGGCTATCTGGGAATAAAAAGATGATCAAACGTGGTGCAGCGGATATGAAATCGCTCGAGAAACGTTACGTCCATTACGAGCATGAAGAATTATCTATTGAGTGGTATTCGATACACCCCGAGCAGTATTCTGATTTTGAACATGATGTTCAGCGCTTCGCACAAATGCTGAAGCATTCAGAAGGTATGTTTCAGCTGATCGATTTTTCTGGGAAATGGAATGAACCGACCAGTCTAGCGCAGGTAAAGCAAGCACAGTTTGTGCTGGTCATTGGAGACCCCTTCGTCGAGAAATGGAAAGCAAGTGAATTAAACAAGCTTGTTGCTTTGAAACAAGAGATGAATGACTTTGACGGGAAAATGGTATTTATCGCAAATAAAGATGTTTCATTCCATGGCCGAAGCGAATGGCTTTCCATATTTCCCGAAAAACCGCTGGCTATAATACCGCGGCTCCCGGATGACATGCTCCTCTCCATGCAGTGGAGAGGAAGATGGGCAACGGATGAATCACGTCTAAACAAGAGACTGTATCAAGCTCTTTTGCCTATTTTAAAGCTCCTTTATAAGGAAACTGACACAAATTGACCATTTCTGTGGTACAATGATACGGGCAAAACGACAAAATTAGCAGTTTATGATTATGGTTTATATATGAATGGAGATAGAGACAATGAGTTTGTTAACCGTAGAGCAATTATCACATACGTTCGGAGATAGAGTTCTATTTCGAAATGTTAACTTCCGCTTATTGGATGGGGAGCATGTTGGGCTTGTTGGTGCGAACGGAACCGGCAAATCAACACTTATGAATATTTTGACAGGTAAGCTGTTGAAGGACGAAGGTAAGGTTGAATGGACACCGCGCGTTCGTTACGGCTACTTGGATCAACATACGAAGCTTGAAGAAGGCAAAACTATTCGTGATGTTCTGAAAGATGCATTTCTTCCGCTGCTCGTATTGGAAGCAGAGCTTAACGAAATTGCGAATCAAATGGGCGACGCGGATGCAGATACACTTGATGAATTGCTAACCCGGATGGGCGAGATCCAAGAAGAGCTTGAGATCGGCGATTTCTATTTAATTGATGTTAAAGTTGATGAGATGGCAAATGGTTTAGGTCTTAATGCGATTGGACTTGATCGCGACGTTACAGCGCTTAGCGGTGGTCAGCGGACTAAAGTTCTACTTGCTAAGCTGTTGCTAGAGAAGCCAGGCGTTCTTCTGCTTGATGAGCCTACCAACTATTTGGACGAAGAGCATATCAATTGGTTGACCAACTATCTGAAAAACTACCCGCATGCTTTTGTTCTTATTTCTCATGAAACGAGCTTCATGAACCAAGTAGTTAATACGATCTATCATCTTGAATTTACGAAGCTCACACGCTACTCGGCCAACTATGATAAGTTTCTTGAGATGGCTGATTTGAACAAAGCTCAACATATCGATGCATATGAGAAACAAAAGGATTTTATTAAGAAGCAAGAGGAATTCATTCAAAAGAATAAGGCGCGGGCATCGACCTCCGGTCGTGCGAAGAGCCGTGAAAAACAGTTAGATCGGATTGACCGCATCGACAAGCCAGAGGAAGCGGCGAAACCTACGTTTAACTTTAAAGAGTCTAGAACGAGCGGTAAAACCGTATTTGAAGCTGAAGGAATGGTTATCGGTTACACGAAGCCGCTACTGCCTAAGATGGACATGGTCATTGAACGTGGTGACAAAATAGCTATCGTGGGCTGCAATGGTGTAGGAAAATCAACACTGCTCAAAACGATACTAGGTAAAATTCCAGCGCTTGATGGGAAGACCTATCTCGGCGATTATTTGAACCCAGCTTACTTCGAGCAAGAAGCAAAAGCTCCGACGATGACACCGTTGGAAGACGTTTGGGATGAGTTTTCCTACATGACGCAGTCAGAGGTACGCGGTGCACTTGCACGCTGCGGCTTGAAAAATGAGCATATTACGCGTGCACTTAATCAGCTTAGTGGTGGTGAGCAAGCGAAGGTTCGTCTTTGCAAGCTCATGATGCGCGAGAGCAATTGGATTTTGTTCGATGAGCCGACGAACCATTTGGATGTCATAGCCAAAGCAGAATTGAAGCGTGCTCTTAAAGCCTATAAGGGGACTGTCGTTCTCGTATCTCATGAACCTGAATTCTATGAGGATATGGCTACAAAAACATGGGATGTCGAAGCATGGTCAATGCAAAACTAGTAGAAGTAAAAAGTAACAGTATCAACTTCATACGATTTAATTAATTGAGGGTAAATACCTCCGCGGCAAACGCCGGTCTACTCTACATGTAGATCGGCTTGCTTGCATTTGTGAAACGTGTTCATTATGATAAATTTAACCGTCCCTATCGAACAAGATGTAATTAATTCGAATGCAATCATATACAACTGGAAGCAGGTGATCCTCTAGGATGAAAGAACGTGTACTTGTCGTAGAAGATGAAGCGGGTATCTCCCGGATTTTACAGCTTGAATTAGAGCATGAGGGTTATACCGTAGGAACTGCCGCTGATGGCAGAACAGGTTATGAAATGGCTTCAACGGGTGATTGGGGGCTTGTATTGCTTGATGTGATGCTTCCTGAGATGAGTGGAATTGAAGTACTGCGACTTCTGCGACAAGCAGGTAATCCAGTACCTATTATATTATTAACAGCTCGCGATACGGTACCGGATAAGGTAAGCGGATTCGAGCATGGCGCTAACGATTATGTTACAAAGCCGTTTGCAATGGAGGAGCTTCTGGCGCGTGTGCGTAATATTTTGCGCATATTCCAGCAGTACCCTAAGGAAGCGGAAGGCTCAGACATGATTAAAGTTGGAGACCTGACGATTGAGCTTCGTACGCGCAAAGTCTATCGCAAGGACATTCTAATCGAACTGACGCCGCGTGAGTTTGAGCTGCTCGTATATCTAGTCGAAAACAAAAATGAAGAAAAGTCACGTGAAGATATTTTATCAGAGGTTTGGGGTTATGATTTCATCGGTGAAACAAATCTAGTTGATGTTTATATCCGTTACTTGCGTCAGAAGTTGGACAAGGGTTACCGTCATAAACTTATTCATACAGTACGCGGAGTAGGTTATATGGTTAAGGAGCCAGATGCATGACACTCCGCAAACGGTTTACGCTTTTCACCATTTTTTGGCTTATTTTCATTCTGATCCTATTTAATATTTTTGTTTATTTCTATGTGATCAAAATTACGACGGAGAGTGAAGAAGAGGTTATTGCGAATAAGGTGAATCTCATGCTTGAGAATCCCCGAATTCAGAGCGGTCGAGGATTAAATTATCCGGAGCTGCTCAATGAGTATTACAACGTAAACGAAATGATTCGTATTATTGCTCCTAATAATAGGGTCGTGAATATAACGGGGACGAACGAAGTGCTGCAACAGCTTCCTGCGGCCTTTGAGGTTCATCATCATACCGGGATGATATCGAAGGGCGGAGAGCGTATTCTGTTCATGCGGGTGCCGTTATACGATGGGAATCGTGTAATCGCAATGCTTGAGATTAATCGAATTTTGGACGAATTGGACAATTATTTGCAGGTGCTGGTCGCGGCGTTAAGTGTGACGAGCGGCGGTGCGATTCTTTTCGCCATATTCGGTACCTATTGGTTTACCTCGAGACTAACGGCTCCCATTCAACAAATGGTGAATACGATGCGAGAAATTGACCGAAGCGGTAAGCTAAGACAAATTGAGCTTAGTAATCGCGAGGAATCAGCAGAACTGCTGCAGCTGGTTCGAGCGTTCAATCAAATGATTGAACGACTAGATCGAACTTTCGCCAAGCAAAAGCAATTCGTAGCCGATGCGTCACATGAGCTCAAAACTCCGTTAACGGTCATCAGCAGCTATGCTGGAATGTTAAAACGCTGGGGTCGCGATGATGAGAGCTTACGGAATGAAGCGATTGAAGCGATTGATAAGGAAGCTAACCGTTTGCAAAATTTGACGAAGTCGATGCTTATGCTGGCCGAGGCGGAGCAAGAGGATTGGCTGCGGCAGGAGCTTTTTGATGTCGTTCAAGTTGTCGATGAGCTAGCTACGATGCTGCAAACGACCTTTGGCCGACCGATTCGGGTGAAAGCTATGTCCAAGGTTGTTCGAATGGTTGGAGACAAGGACAAAATTAGGCAGCTGCTCGTCATATTGCTCGATAACGCCATTAAATACTCGAAGGACCCTATCGATATTACGATTACGCTCGTAAGGCATATCGTAAAAATCGAGGTCAAAGATAAAGGAATGGGTATTCCGGAAAACGAGATTCCGCATCTATTCGAGCGCTTCTATCGCGTCGATGGTGCGAGAAGCCGTGCAACCGGCGGAGTTGGTCTTGGTTTGTCTATCGCCAAACGTATCGTTGATTTGCATGAAGGAAAGGTAGATGTGTTTAGCTTGCCAGATTTAGGCACAACGATTACACTTCAGTTTAAACAGCGTAAACACTAACGATAATAAATGGAGGCTATACCAAATGAAGTTTCGTACGGCAGCAGTACAGTATAAGCTGGCTGATATTAACTCGTTTGAGCAATTTGCAGAGCAAGTGACACATTATGTGCGTAATGCTTCGGAATACGGAGTGCAATTTATTTTGTTTCCGGAGTTTTTGACGACACAATTGATGTCTATTGGTGACGAGCAAGGACACGCACTCCCAATCGAGAGGCTTCCCGACTTTACGGAAGACTATTTGAATCTATTTCGTTCCCTAGCAGCAGAATATGCAGTGTACATCGTAGGCGGGACACATGTCATTAAGCAAGCTGATGGCAGCTTGCTTAATGCTGCTCATCTCTTTCATCCAGATGGTAAGATAGATGTTCAGCATAAAATCCATATTACACCTTCAGAAGTAGAAGGCTGGAATATGTCTGCCGGTGAAGGAATTGAGGTATTCGAGACCGCTTATGGAACGATAGCTATGCTTACTTGCTATGATATTGAATTTCCGGAGATCGTAAGGATGGCAAGGGCGAGGGGGGCAGATGTTATTTTCTGTCCTTCTTGTACGGATGATCGTCATGGGTTCTATCGCGTACGTTATTGCTGTCATGCGAGAGCAGTAGAGAATCAAGTGTATATCGTTACAACCGGCACTGTCGGCTCACTTCGTAAGGTAGATCTTATGCGCGCGAACTTCGGACAAGCAGCTATTATAGCTCCTAATGATATTCCTTTCCCGCCGGCTGGAATTTTGAGTGAAGGCATTATTAATGATGACATGCTCGTCGTCGCTGATCTTGATTTGTCGCTGCTTGAGGATGTTAGAGCTAAGGGCTCCGTTACAACTTGGCGAGACCGGCGTACAGATCTGTATCCAGATTGGAATTAATTTCTTATTATTTCTATTGAAATCCAGCAGAATGGCGGGAAACGATGCGTAAGGAACTGTACTTGTTTGTTGACGGAAAGCCGGTTAAAGCCGTAATTCGCAATTATAGTCAAGCAGATTTTGAAGCTTTGATTGAAGTTCAACGACTGAGCTTTCCACCTCCTTACCCGCAGGAGCTACTGTGGAATAATGAGCAGCTTCTTGAACATGTTACACGTTTTCAAGAGGGAGCTTTATGCGCTGAGGTGAATGGTAGGATTATTGGATCGATGACTGGACTTAAAATCGACATGAATGATTACGGTCATACACATAATTGGGAGTCGATCTCAGATAGC
Source organism: Paenibacillus sp. J22P15 (assembly GCF_056269345.1). Lineage (NCBI taxonomy): Bacteria > Bacillati > Bacillota > Bacilli > Caryophanales > Paenibacillaceae > Paenibacillus > Paenibacillus sp. J22P15. The sequence continues at coordinate 803,117 of NZ_JBWDNT010000001.1, read as the reverse complement.
GGTTATATTCGAAATCATAATGAGGACGGAGATACGCTATATGTAATAGACGTTTGCGTAATTCCGGAATATCGTAAATCAGGCATTGGCAAATGGATGATGCAGACGATGTACGAGACGGTCGTACATCTAGGTCTGCGTAGACTGCTAGGCGGCGGTCGCATGCCTGGTTATGGAGTACTTTCGGAGGTAATGTCACCAGAAGCATATTTGGAAAACGTGCTGAGCGGCGAATACAAAGACCCTGTCATTACTTTTCTACTTAGATGTGGACGAATGCCAATTGGTATTGCCCGTAACTATTTGGATGATGAGCAATCGCATAACTGTGCGGTGATCATGGAATGGCTGAATCCATTTAAATGAAAGCAAAGGGAAATATTACTGTGAAATCAATTTTTTATATTGGAGGAACAACTTTATGCTTATCTATCATCGTATTACATCAATAGAAGACCAATATTTTGGACCCTTACATAAGCTTCTTCAAACGATATTTCCACCTGAGGAAGTGCTTGCGTACGAGCTATGGCGTGAGCCGCTAGAAGATCCCTCCATACATGTTTATGTTGCGATACATGAGGGTGAAGTAGTAGGCTCAACGGAATATCGTTATTATTCAGAGCTGCGTGTAGCAATGACTGACTTTACGATTATCGGGAAACCTTCGCTAGGCATTGGGCGTTTTCTGCTTCGTAATCGGGAACGCGATTTGCAGAGGCTTGCCGAGCAATCCGGAACAGTTCCGCTGGGCATGTTCGCTGAGGTCTATGATCCGTACCGGGCAGAAGAGCATACATTCGGAGGTGTCTCACCTATGAATCCGTATGTTCGTCGCGAAGTATTGTCGCATATCGGTTACAAACGGATCGCTATTTCCTATGTTCATCCTTCTTGGGATCACGAAGGACAAGCAGTTGCAGAGTTAGATTTATGCTTCCTGCCGAGGGACGAAGAGCAGGAAACTATTGAAGCGGCTCTTGTTGCATCATTCTTAGAAGGCTACTATGCTGCACTGCCAAATAAGCCGGAACAATGGCTGCAAATGATGGAACAAATCCGTGCATCGGAGTCGTTTGAGCTGCTGCCGCTATGACGAGACTGATTTTTAGAGGAACCGGAGATTCCATGAGTGTACCTCGCATTTATTGTAATTGTGAGGTATGCTCGGAAGCACGGGATACGAACATAAATCGTCGATTCAGATCATCTTTGCAGATTGAAGATGAGGATGCAGGCACGGTATGGATTGACTGCGGTACTGACTTTGCGAAACAATTAGAAATGGCAGCTGTACGCGAGATTAATACTCTGCTTATCACTCATGCACATTTTGATCATATTGGAGGTTTGGTGGAGTGGGCTGATGCTTGCCGATGGATGAAGAAGAGAGGCGAGGCGTTTGCACCTTCTGAAGTCATCATGGAGATTTTGGATCGTTTTCCTTGGCTAAGCAATCAGATTCAATTCCATTCTTTCGATCAACCGATTATGATCGGCAAATGGCGAGCGTATAGCTGGCGTGTTAATCACGGTAAAAACGGATACGCCTACGCATTTCGTTTCGAGCATACGGAAACAGGCTGCAAGTGGGTTTATTGCTCGGACTCCATAGGTTTGACGGATGAGCAGCAAATTCCTTTGGCAGATCTTGACTTGCTTGTACTAGGTACTAGCTTTTATGAAGAGCCTTATGCCTATGAAACCCGTTCTGTTTATGATGTTATTGAAGCCATAGAGCTTGTTAATAAATGGGGCCCGAAACGGACCATCCTTACTCACATGTCACATGATATCGATCTTCGAAGAGATTATAAACTGCCTGGTCAACTGCAATTTGCGCGAACGGGAATGGAAATCACTTTATAGGCTTAACGATTAAGTTAGTCAATGCTTGACAAGACGCTTGTCTTTTTTGTACATTATGTAAGAATCCTTTTACGGATCTACAATTATGCTTTAAAGGGGAAATTTTAATGTTTGCTGGTGTCCTTAACTCATAAATTGGATATGGTCAGATGAACGCTGGTCTTGCAATGAGTCCCGGTGCAATTGCGTCGAGATGCAAGGCTTTATTTCGTGATCTGACGCCAAGAGTTCTGGACATGAGGATTTCCGCCTGAAGCAATTCGACAGCGGCCCCAATCACCGTGCTCTCGCAGCGCGGTTTTTTTTATATCCATTTTCATGTTAACGATTTTGTTGACGATGGAAATGGATGAAATTGGAGCAGTTATCGATCAAAGACAGGAATGGAACGCGCCCGCGTTCTGTTTCTGTCTTTTTTTATACCCTAAATTTGAGGAGGCCATAAAGATGAATGAAGCATCTTGGCGAAGATTAGAATTTGATAAAATTAAGACAGAGGTTGTAAAATATACGATTTCGCCTGCGGGGCGATTATTGGCTGAACGACTGGAACCGAGCACAAAGCAGCGTCAAGTTGAAGCATGGCTGCAGGAAACGTACGAGGCAGCTGAATTGCTCTCAAGCGGAGCAAGTATCCCCATATCGACTATGGATGGGATTGATTCATTTCTAGCGCTGCTCGGCAAAGGGAGAATATATAATGAACAGGAACTTGAGCAGTTGTCTGTATGGCTTACATCCGTTGTACAGATGAAGAAGTATATGAGCAGCAAGCGCGAAGTTGCTCCAACCATCGCAGCTTATGCAGAATCGATGTACGATTGCCCAGAATTGCGTGAGGAGTTAAAGCGGTGTATCCGTTACGGACAATTAACCGATATGGCTAGCTCGGATCTTGCCTATATCCGCAGACACATTTACGCAACGGAAGATAAAATACAGAAGAAAATGGAGAATGCGCTGCATAAATATCGATCTTCGCTACAGGAGCCGGTGATAAGTAAGCGGCATGATCGTTTTGTTATCGCTGTAAAGCGTGAGCTTCGCAAGCAGGTGCCCGGAACGGTATGGGATGAATCCGCTAGCGGTCAGACCTTATTCGTTGAGCCATTGGATGCAGCAGAGCTTCAGGTGGAGTTATCGCAGTGGAAGGCAGAGGAGGAGCGGGAGCGAACGGTTATTTTAGCTGGATTATCCGAAAAGACGGAGTCTTTCAGTTTCGAGTTGTTCCGAAATGTTGAGGCGATGGCATCATTTGATTTCATTACTGCTCGTGCTAAGCTTTCTCGTTCGTATGAAGGTGAAAAAATCACATTATCAGAACAGCCCGTTATTCGTCTTGTCAGTGCCCGCCATCCATTGATTGGAAAAGACAGTGTGCCACTACATGTGGAACTCGGTTATGGATGGAAACAGCTAATTATTACAGGGCCGAACACAGGCGGAAAAACAGTTACCTTAAAGACGATTGGCTTATTTGTGCTCATGGTGCAATCAGGGCTGCTAGTTCCAGTTGAGCAGGGCAGCGAGATGGGGATATTTCAGCATGTAATTGCAGATGTTGGTGATGGACAGAGTCTGGAGCAGTCTCTAAGCACATTCTCCTCGCATATCACCGTGTTGAAGGCAATGCTTCAAGTTGCGAGTCCGAGAGCACTGCTTCTTCTCGATGAGCTGGCTGCAGGTACCGATCCTTCAGAAGGCATCGCACTTTCCATAGCTTTACTCGAGCAATTGTTACAACGTGGGGCTTTAGCGGCAGCTACCACACATTTTAATGAAATTAAAGCTTTCGCAGCTCGCACCCCCGGTTGTCAAAATGGGAAAATGGCCTTCGATGCAGAAACGCTAAAACCGCTATATCGATTGGAAATGGGAGAATCGGGAGAGAGTCATGCCTTTGCTATCGCAAGACGCTTCGGCTTATCGGAAGAGGTCATGAAGCGTGCTGAGCAATTGTTAGTACGAAAGGGAAATCAAACGTCTGCCAAAGTGAATGACGACGCTGCCGGTAATGAGGGTGATGCAACAAACACTACATCGTCTGCTGCTCACGGGCGTTCTAGTGCAAATAAACGTTTTAAAAGCGAATCATCAACTGAGGTTCAGAAGAAAATAGTTAAGCCCTTCGAAAAGGGGGACGCTGTTTGGATCTATCCGCTCAAGAGAATGGGTGTTGTATATCGACCTGCTGATGAGCGAGGTAACGTCATTGTACAGGTACAAGGAAAGAAGCATACGTTTAATCACAAACGGTTAAAGTTGTATATTGCCAAAACCGAGCTCTATCCGGATAAACATGAGGAGTACGATTTGGATATCGTCTTTGAATCGAAGGAAAATAGAAAAGCTCGCAAGTTGATGAGCCGTAAACATGTGGATGGCCTTACTATCGTTACAAAGGAAGATGATCTGTACTAAAATAGGAATGTAAAAAAACGAAAGAGAGCCAGCTCGTGATTACACACGATGTCTGGCTCTCTTTTTTTTACAAAAAGGTAATGCTAATCTCGACTTTGGATAACGAGCAATAAGCCTTTTTTTATCATGATCTTGCCTGTGCGGGAGATGAGGACATTGCTAATTCCAAGCGACTGTCCGATAGATAACTCCGCATCATTCAGAGGATATTGGAATCCGTTCAGCGTAATTCCTTCGACTTGCAGTGAAAGCGGAAGTAATGAAACATTAGAGTAGCCTTGCTGCTCGATCGTCACTTCTTCGGTCACGAGTGATATTTTATTATAATTATCAATGATCGTCGTTTTGACACGCTCCTTGGCTGCAAGGGCGAGCAGATGCACATTTGCCAGTGAGTGATCAAATCTTGTGCCAAGCGCACCAAGCAAAATCAATTCACGAGGTTTTAAATCTAAAGCGAGCCGAACAGCCATTTCTGTGTCTGTGTAGTCTTTGTCAATGGGGTCACATGAGATCGTTTGACCGCTGTTTTGGCGAATAAGAAGTAATTCTTCTTCGGTTACTGAGTCAAAGTCACCGATCGCAATATCGGGTTGCAGACCTTGTGCAATGAGAAATCGTGCACCGCTGTCAGCTCCAATAAGCAAATCATCGACTTTTATATGTTCAAGCGCCCAAGCTCCGAGCTGACCGCCTGTGCAAATAACGATTCGAGGTTGCATAACGTATTTCCTTCCTTTTTTACGAAATATCATTCATTTCCTATAAGTATAAAGCCTATTGTAATATAAAAACTAGAGGAAGCTGAATATCGCATTCGCTGAAGCAGACGAATAATGCGAAATTTGTCGTTGCGTATCCACATACTCCCAGCTAAAATGATGTAGGAAAGTACCGACACTGAGGGTCGGTTCATGGACGGGAAGCGAGGAGTATGTGCGGTGAGCATGGACATATTTGGCATTTTTAGCATTATTGGTACGGTTGCCTTCGCTGTGAGCGGAGCGATTGTGGCAATGGAGGAAGAGTACGATATACTGGGTGTATTCGTTCTTGGCCTCGTAACCGCGTTTGGCGGCGGTGTTGTACGCAATCTTTTAATTGGAATGCCAGTCACATCACTCTGGAGTCAAGGGAATCTGCTGAAAATAGCCATGATTGCCATGACGATTGCATTTCTGCTCCCTGTCAACTGGATTCAACGCTGGAGGCGGAGTGAGGCTTTTTTTGACGCGATCGGTTTATCTGCTTTTGCAATCCAAGGTGCTCTGTATGCCACACAAATGAAGCATCCGCTTAGTGCGGTGCTGGTGGCGGCTATGTTGACTGGCATTGGCGGAGGAATTATTCGTGATGTGCTGGCTGGCCGTAAACCGCTAGTGTTAAAAGAAGAAATTTATGCCGTATGGGCTATGCTTGCCGGGCTCGTCATTGGTCTTGGGTGGTTGAAATCAACATTAGAGCTCTTGATATTGTTTGTTATCATCATAAGCTTGCGAATGTTGTCGGTTTATTTCAAGTGGAAGCTGCCTAGGCGCTCGCTACATATTAATACTGTTAATGAACAGCAGAAAAGAGGAATGTGATGAAAGCACGTATTTTGTTTGTTTGTCTAGGAAACATTTGCAGATCTCCTATGGCAGAGGCGGTTATGCGCCATCAGGTGGAGCAAGCGAATTTGTCGGATAAAATTACAGTAGATTCCGCAGGAACCGGTGACTGGCATTTGGGTCATCCTCCGCATGAGGGAACTAGGGAGCAATTGGATCAGCGTCACATTTCCCATGAGGGCATGAAAGCTCGTTTAGTTACGCCTCAAGATTTCCAAACCTTTGATTACATCGTGTGTATGGATACGAATAATTTACGTGATGTACGCAAGGTGTTTAATGAAGCAGAAGGAACAAGTGGAGAGGGAGTATCCCAAAAGTTATTTACTTTCATGGAGCTTCTTCCTGACAAAGGAATTGCTGATGTGCCAGATCCTTATTATGAAAACAACTTCCCGTTTGTTTTTGAACTCGTGGAAAATGGATGCAAGGAACTACTAAAGCGGGTCCAAGCCGATTTGCAATTATCTTAAACGAACGAAAAACAAAAGAAGCTGAACAAACGTTCCGTAAGGAGACGATTGGCAGCTTCTTCTTTATTTGTTTATTCTACCTCAATAAAATAGGAGAGTGCTTGATCAAGCTCTTTTTGCCAAAAGCCCCATTGATGTTTGCCATCCTTCTCTTCATAGAAGACAGTAGCTTGATTAAGCTCCAATAACGCTTTCGCATTGCGATTCAAGGCGACGAAATCATATACACCACGGTCAGTTTCGTACGCATCCTCTTGGAGACCAACAATCATATAGATGTTAAGCCAGCTAAGGTCGCCTGCTGAAGAAATAATATTTTGAGAGACGCCATAAAAAGCACCAGATAAGGACATGATCCGTGTAAAGAGATCAGGGTAGGACAGCGCCAAATGGAGGGAGACTGACCCGCCAAGGGAGTCACCTGCTAATAAACGGTGCTCTGGAACCTGTCTAACGGCATATCGCTCTTCTACAAAAGGAATAAGCTCCTCTGCAAAAAAACGAATATAAGCTGCGTGTCGATTACCGTCAGGTGCATATTCCTCCGTGCGCTGTTTTTTGTCGACGTCTACACCTACAATAATGAAGGGCTCAAGACCCTCATCCAAAATCAAACGCGTCGCAGTCGTTGCGATCCGGCCGAAATTAAAAAAATCTTCGCCATCCTGGCAATAAACGACAGGGTAGCTAAGCACCTCATTATAACCTGGCGGCAAAAAGATACGTAAATTACGGTTTTGCTCAGGCAAATAACGGCTGGGTACAGTTTCTTTTACTATTGTTCGCTTCAAATATCGCTCGTCTGTCATTACTTTCTCCCCTATCGGATTGGTTTATTGAATGGAAAGCATCTGTTGTGGGTAAACAATAGAAAGACAATCAAAGGAATCACATCTATTTCTGTCTTGTTGTATTATGCTGTTATACTAAATAAAAAAGTCTGTAGCATATACAATTTCTTAAGAGAATGATGAGAATCATCGAAAAAACAACGGTTTTTGTGTTTTTTGCTTTGACCATTTTCACTAAACAGGTTTATAATAATTCTATAACAGAGGTAAATGATTTTCAAATATTTCGATTGAGGTGAGCGTTCAAAATGAGCAAATTGCCATATGAAGTTCAAACGGAACCGGTAACTCCGCTTTCTGTCTTGTCACTCGACGGAGAAGTTGTTAATCCGGATTTAGTGCCGGCTTTGTCTGATGATCAATTAAAAGAAGTTATGTACCGCATGGTATTTACTCGTACATGGGATGAGCGTGCTGTTAATCTAGGACGCCAAGGAAGATTGGGTTTCTACGCTCCAGTATCCGGCCAAGAAGCATCGATGGTCGGCAGCGAATACGCACTAAACAAAGATGATTTCATTTGCCCAGGCTACCGCGATATGCCGCAGCTTGTTTGGCACGGTTTGCCGCTATATCAAGCATTCCTATATTCACGCGGTCACCAACAAGGTGGTCAAATTCCTGAGGATGTTCATGTCCTTATGCCGCAAATCATAATCGGTGCACAAGTATTGCACGCAACAGGTGTTGCGATGGCATTCAAGAAAAAGAATGAAAAGCGTGTAGCTATCACATATACAGGCGACGGCGGTTCGTCAGAAGGCGACTTCTACGAAGGTATGAACTTTGCAGGCGCTTATAAGCTTCCAGTTATTTATGTCGTTCAAAACAACGGCTATGCAATTACAACTCCTTACTCCAAGCAAACAGGCGCTTTGTCTGTAGCACACAAAGCTGTTGCTGCTGGTATTAAAGGTGTTCAAGTGGATGGAATGGACGTGCTTGCTGTTATTAAAGCCGTTCAAGAAGCAGCAGAGCGCGGTCGCAATGGCGAAGGCGCAACGTTGATCGAGCTTCTAACTTACCGTTTCCGTCCGCACTCCTTGGCGGATGACACGACTAAATATCGTACCAAAGAAGAAGAAGCAGAATGGGCGCTGAAAGATCCGCTAGTTCGCTTCGGTAAGTATTTGGAGAAAAAAGGTTTGTGGACAGAAGAGGATACAAACCGTGTGAAAGAAGAAGCGAAAGCTACTGTAACTGAGCACATCAAAAAAGCCGAAGCAGTTGAGAAAATGACTGTATCTGGTTTGATCGATAGCATGTTCGAAACAACACCGCAGCACTTGGAAGAACAAAAGGACGATTTTCAATAGTAGAGGAGGAACAGACGATCATGGCTCAAATGAATATGTTGGAAGCAATTCGCGATGCGATGCGTGTAGAACTTAAGCGTGATTCAAACGTTGTCATCTTCGGTGAGGACGTAGGTAAGGTCGGCGGTGTATTCCGTGTGACAGAAGGTCTGCAAGACGAGTTTGGTGAAGAACGCGTATTTGATACGCCGCTGGCTGAGTCAGCTCTTGCAGGTATGGCAGTAGGCATGGGCTTGCAAGGCTTCCGTCCAATCGCAGAAATTCAATTCGTAGGTTTTATTTATGAAGCACTTGACCAAATGTTTGTCCAAGCTGCTCGTATGCGTTACCGCTCCGGCGGCCGCTATAACTCGCCAATCGTATTCCGTACGCCATTTGGCGGCGGCGTTAAAGCGGCTGAGCTGCACACGGATTCTCTTGAAGGTCTTGCGATTCAAACACCAGGTATCAAAGTTGTCATACCTTCTAATCCATACGATGCAAAAGGCTTGATGATTTCTGCTATCCGTGACAATGATCCAGTATTCTTCATGGAGCATTTGAACTTATACCGCGCATTCAAGGCTGAAGTGCCTGAAGGCGAGTATACAGTTGAAATCGGCAAAGCGAACGTCGTTCGCGAAGGTACAGACGTAACGATCCTTTCTTATGGACTTATGGTTCACACTGCTGTCAAAGCAGCAGAAGAGCTAGAAAAAACAGGCGTGAGTGTAGAGGTTATCGATCTTCGTACACTGCTTCCGCTTGATATCGATACAATCGTAGCTTCGATCCAAAAAACAAACCGTGCTATCGTCGTTCAAGAAGCTCAAAAAACTTCTGGCGCAGCAGCGGAAATAATCGCTCAAATCAATGAAAAAGCAATTCTGCACTTGGAAGCTCCAGTACTTCGTGTAGCTGGACCGGATACCGTATATCCGTTTGCTCTAGTTGAAGATGCGTGGCTACCTACAGTAGCTCGTATTAATGCAGCGGTTAACAAAGTAATGAACTTTTAAAGGAGGCTACAATCGGTGGCTAAATTCGAATATCGTTTCCCGGAGCTCGGCGAAGGCTTGCACGAAGGTGAAATCATTAAAGTGCATATCAAAGTCGGAGACACGGTTACAGATGATGACATTATTATGGAAGTACAAAATGATAAAGCGATCGTGGAAGTGCCTTGCCCAGTAAATGGTAAAGTGCTAGAAGTGTTCGTGAAAGACGGACAAGTTTGCCACATAGGCGAAGTTGTTGCAATCATCGACGCGGAAGGCGAATTGCCTGAACAAGCAGCACCAGCTGCTGAAGCTCCTAAAGCAGAAGCACCTGCAGCAGCTGCGCCAGCAGTTGAAGCACCAAAGGCTGAAGCGGCTGCAGCACCAGCTGCAACAAGCGCTCCTAAAGCAACAGGCGGTCTTGTACTAGCAACACCAAGCATTCGCAAGTTTGCACGCGAGCAGGGTGTAGATCTTACGCAAGTGGGCGGAACTGGTAAGAACGGCCGTATCACTCGTGATGATGTATCTGGTTTTAACGGCGCTCCAGCAGCTGTTGCAACTGAAGCTGCTGCTCCAGCAGTTGAACAAGCAAGCAATGCGGAAGCAGCTGCGAAACCAGCGGTTACAACTTCTGGTTCACCATATCGTCCGGAAGAGCGCGTTCCTTTCAAAGGTATTCGCAAAATCATTGCAAACGCAATGTCGAAATCGGTGTATACAGCGCCGCACGTTACAATTATGGATGAAGTTGACGTTACTGAACTCGTTGCACTTCGTGCTAAATATAAGCCTTATGCTGAGAAAAAAGGCTCCAAGCTTACGTACTTGCCGTTCATCGTGAAAGCACTTGTGGCAGCCTGCCGTGAGTTCCCGATCTTGAACGCAACGCTTGATGAGGCTAACCAAGAAATCGTTCTACGCAAATACTACAATATCGGTATTGCAACAGATACGGATAACGGCCTTATCGTGCCGGTTATTGAAGATGCAGATCGTAAAAACCTGTTCAAAATTGCGGATAACATCCGTGATCTAGCTGCACGCGGCCGCGATGGCAAGCTTGCTGCTAACGAACTAAAAGGCAGCACGATCTCGATTTCTAACATTGGTTCAGCTGGCGGTATGTTCTTCACTCCAGTAATCAACTTCCCAGAAGTTGCAATACTTGGAACAGGTAGAATTACAGAGAAAGCGATTGTTCGCAATGGTGAGATCGTAGCTGCTCCTGTAATGGCTCTATCTCTAAGCTTCGATCACCGTCTAATCGATGGTGCTACAGCACAAAACTTTATGAATCACATCAAAACACTTTTGGGTCAACCAGAACTGTTTATTATGGAGGTATAAGACATGGTTGTTGGTGATGCTTCCCTTGATATTGACACTCTAATTATTGGTGCGGGCCCAGGTGGTTATGTAGCAGCGATTCGTGCGGCTCAACTTGGTCAAAACGTACTTATCGTGGATAAAGAACATGTAGGCGGCGTATGCTTGAATGTGGGCTGTATTCCATCGAAAGCACTTATTTCCGCTTCACATCAATATGAATCAATCAGTCATGCTTCCGCATTCGGTATCGAAGTTGGCGAAGCGAAGGTTGACTTTACTAAAGTACAAGAGTTCAAAAACGGCATCGTGAAAAAATTGACAGGCGGCGTTGCTTCTCTTCTGAAAGCAAACAAAGTCCAATATTTCCAAGGCGAAGTTATGTTTATTAACGATCAAGAAGCGCGTGTATTTAACGATCAAGAAGCGCCTCGTTACCGTTTCAAAAACTGTATTATCGCTACGGGCTCACGTCCAATTGAACTTAAAGCATTCCCGTTCACTGGTCGTATCGTATCGTCGACTGGCGCATTGTCCTTACCTGAAATTCCGAAGAGCCTTGTCGTTATCGGCGGCGGTTATATCGGTATCGAGCTTGGTCAAATGTACTCCAAATTCGGCACGAAAGTAACAGTAATTGAAGGCTCCGACGCTATTTTGCCGGGCTTTGACAAAGATATGTCTAACATTGTTGCTAAGAAACTGAAAAGCACGAACGTTGATATCATTACTGGCGCACAAGCAAAAGGTGCGGAGCAAACAGATAAAGACGTTACTGTAACTTATACAGTAGGCGACAAAGAAGAGAAAGTAACGGCTGATTACTTGCTCGTAACGGTTGGACGTCGTCCAAATACCGATGGCGAGCTAGGTCTTGATCTTATCAACGTGAAACTTTCCGATCGTGGTCTGGTTGAGGTTAATGAGCAATGCCGTACGAACATTCCACACATTTATGCAATTGGCGATATTATTGCTGGTCCTGCGCTTGCGCACAAAGCAATGTACGAAGGTCGTATTGCTGCTGAAGCTATTTCGGGTCAATCCAGTGTAATTGACTACAAATGTGTACCAGCCGTTTGCTTCTCTGATCCTGAATGCGCAAGCGTTGGTTTCAGTGAGAAGGAAGCAAAAGACAAAGGCCACAACGTGAAGGTTGGCAAATTCCCGTTCGCAATCAATGGACGTGCAATGTCGCTTAACGCAAACGAAGGCTTTGTTAAACTTGTATCCGATGCAGATTCCGGTCTTGTACTCGGCGCGCAAATTATCGGTCTTGAGGCTTCCAATATGATTGCTGAGCTTGCTCTAGCAATCGAAATGGGTGCAACTCTTGAGGATATCGCACTTACGATTCATGCGCATCCTACACTCGGTGAAATCGTGCTTGATGCAGCTGAAGTTGCACTTGGTCACCCGATTCATACATTTATCAAATAAATCGCAATAATGTTATCGTTTTGCGGAACAAGAGGTCACGCGGCTACCCAGCCGACGGGGCCTCTTTGTGCATCAAGAGTTGTAATCGAACGAATAGGGGGCATACACGAACATGGAACATGCGACCAAGTTTGCCAAAGAATCGAGAACCATTATGACACAGCTCATTTTTCCATCGGATACGAACCATTACGATACGATGTTTGGCGGCAAGCTGATGGAATATATGGATAAAGTGGCTGCCATATCAGCTATGAGGCACGCGCGCATGCAGGTCGCAACCGCTTCAACGGATAGTCTTGATTTTTTGGCACCGATTCGAGTAGGAGAAGTTATTGAGGTTGAAGCTTTTGTCAGCTGGACAAATGTGAGTTCTATGGAAATATTCGTCTCTGTGCAGTCCGAAAATTTGATCAGCGGTGTTCGCAAAACGACAGTTACTGCTTTTTTCACTTTTGTTGCTTTAGATGATAATGGCAAGCCTGCCATTGTACCGGTTGTCGTGCCAGAAACCGAAGAAGAAATGAAGCTTCACGCTTCTGCACCTGAACGGTATGCACTAAGAAAGAAACGAAAGCAGGACAGAAAACGCGGATGATGCTATAATGAATTGTTATTTTTCAGATTTTTTTTCAAGATTGGAGGCAATATCCGAATGAGCAATAGCGAACAAACTTACTTGCAGTTGTTAAAATATGTTTTGGAGCATGGAGCCAAAAAAGAGGACCGTACTGGTACCGGGACGATCTCTACCTTTGGTTATCAGATGCGTTTTGATCTCAGCGAAGGATTTCCGTTGCTTACAACAAAACGTGTGCCTTTCCGATTAATTGCTAGCGAGTTGATCTGGTTTATTCAAGGGGATTCGAACATTCGCTACCTTCTTCAGCATAATAATAATATTTGGAATGAATGGGCATTCAAAAGATGGGTCGAAAGTGCATCATATACCGGTCCCGACATGACTAATTTTGGACTTCGGTCACAATCGGATGTTGAATTCGCTAAAGCGTATGATGAGCAGATGGAGCTCTTTAAGCAGCGTATATTAGCGGATGACCTGTTTGCTGCTGAATTCGGGGAGCTCGGTAACGTATACGGAAAGCAGTGGCGGGATTGGAAGACGACCCAAGGGGGTACGATCGATCAGCTTAAGGACGTTGTAGAAACGATCAAAAAAAATCCAGATTCAAGAAGGTTGATCGTCTCCGCTTGGAATCCTGAGGATGTGCCTAGCATGGCGCTGCCTCCATGTCATACGATGTTTCAATTTTATGTAACAAACGGTAAGCTTTCTTGCCAGCTATATCAGCGCAGTGCTGATATATTCCTCGGCATTCCGTTTAACATCGCGAGTTATGCGTTATTAACTCATATGATTGCTCATGAGTGTGGACTTGAAGTCGGCGATTTCATTCATACGCTTGGTGATGCTCATATTTATACAAATCATTTGGAGCAAATCGATATTCAACTTAACAGAGAACTCAAACCATTGCCTCAATTAAAGCTAAATGCTGATAAAAAATCGATCTTCGACTTTGCTGTTGAGGATTTGACAATTGAGGGGTACAATCCACATCCAACTATAAAAGCGCCTGTAGCTGTATAATTGACCATGCTAATCGATAGAGAGGTGCAAATCAAAAATGAATATTACGCTAATCGCTGCGATGGACCGCAACCGCACGATAGGGATTGGAAATAAACTGCCTTGGCGTTTACCTGCAGAAATGGCTTTTTTCAAAAAAATGACGATTGGAAAAACGGTTCTGATGGGTCGAAAGACTTTTGAATCTCTTCCTAAACCGCTGGTCGATCGTCGAAATGTCGTATTGACGCGTCAATACGATTATCACCCTGAGGGCTGTGACATCGTTCATACGATCGAAGAAGCGCTTAATCTAGATTCAGGCGATGAATTAGTCGTTATTGGCGGGGCAGATATCTATTCGCAGTTTCTTCCGCATGCAAACAAAATTTTGCTGACGAAAGTGGAAGTTGATATTGAAGGCGGGGACGCTTTCTTTCCTATTTTTTCCGATTCAGAGTGGCAGCTTGTAGAGAGTGAAAGCAGAGAAAGTGATGAAAAAAATAAGTATGCTTTCACGTTTCAAACGTATATTCGTCAAGATTAATAGCTTTTTAAGCTAAAAACGGACGTTTGACGAACGATCTGTCATAAAGTGCAAATGATTGTACGCATAATCCATTACCTTCATAAGTGCTTGAATGCTAGGATATTGTAAAATAGTAATCGAGTGCATTAGACAAATTATTCGTTTTTGAGAAAGTTTGTTATTGAATATTTGAAGAATTCCCGATATAGTTTGAAGAGAATCTTAACTGTGGTTAACGGGAAATTTGGATGGAGGAAATGCGATCATGTCTACACCTACTGGATTTATGGAATTTCAACGCGAATTGCCGGCCGATCGCGATCCGCTAGAGCGTATCAAAGACTGGCAAGAGTTTCATAAGCATTTTTCGGATGAGCAGTTAAAGACACAAGGATCTCGTTGTATGGACTGTGGCACGCCGTATTGTCATACTGGAATTGAATTAGCTGGTTCCGTTTCAGGTTGTCCAGTAAATAATCTAATCCCAGAGTGGAATAATCTTATTTATCGTGGTTTATGGCGCGAAGCGCTTGAACGTCTGCATAAAACAAATAACTTCCCTGAATTCACAGGCCGTGTATGTCCAGCACCGTGTGAAGGATCTTGTACAGTTGGCCTGATCGGCGATGCTGTCACAATTAAAACGATTGAACAAGCGATCATCGATCGCGGGTTTGACGAGGGCTGGGTTGTTCCACAACCGCCAAAAGTTCGTACTGGCAAACGTATTGCTGTAGTAGGCTCTGGTCCTGCAGGTATGGCAACAGCTGCTCAGCTTAACAAAGCAGGACATACCGTAACGGTATATGAGCGTGCAGATCGCATCGGCGGCTTGCTCACATATGGTATTCCTACTATGAAGCTTGAGAAACATGTTGTTCAGCGCCGTGTTGATTTAATGGCAGCAGAGGGCGTTGAGTTTGTAACAAATACAGAAATCGGCAAAGATATTTCAGCGAATGAGCTTGTAAACAACTTTGATGCTGTTGTGCTTTGCGGAGGCTCAACAAGAGCGCGTGATGTTGAGATGGAAGGCCGCGATTTAAACGGCGTTCACATGGCGATGGATTACTTGAATGGCACAATCAAAAGCTATTTGGATTCGAATCTTGAGGACGGCAACTTTATTTCCGCGAAAGACAAGGACGTTATCGTTATCGGAGGCGGTGATACAGGATCGGATTGCGTAGCAACGGCACTTCGTCACGGATGCAAATCGGTTACGCAATTTGGCACACATGCTAAGGCACCGCTTGAGCGTGACAACGTGAAAAACCCATGGCCGCAATTCCCGAATGTTTATACGCTTGATTATGCACATGAGGAAGCGAAAGCACTATTCGGTGAAGATCCTCGCGCGTTTTCTGTACTGACAAAGAAGTTTGTTGGCGACGCAAATGGAAACCTCAAAGAGCTTCATACCGTACAAATTGAACGTACAGTTGACGAGACTGGACGTAAAATATATAGTGAAATTCCAGGAACAGAAAAAGTATGGCCTGCAGATCTAGTATTCATCGCAGTAGGCTTTGAAGGTCCTGAAACAACGATCATTGAGCAGCTTGGGCTTGCACAAGACCGTCGTACTAACGTAAAAGCAACATATGGAAAGTACGCGACAAGTGTGGATAAAGTATTTGCTGCTGGCGATATGCGCCGCGGTCAAAGTCTTGTCGTTTGGGCGATAAACGAAGGTCGCGAGGCTGCGCGTGAAGTCGACAAGTATTTGATGGGAACATCGATGCTCCCGTAATAGAAGTACAAGAAGAGGTAAGAATAGATTAATAGTCTGAATGAGAAGCGCCTTAGGGCGCTTTTCTTGCTGTGGATTGACCGATGACATCATATATGAGGAGACACCTTGTGATTAAATATGAAGTAGAACGTATTACGGAGCTAAATTTCCAATCCTTTAGGCCAGTTATTGAGCGTAGGAACGAGCAATGGGTGGACATCGTTTTACGTGCAGAGCTTGCACCTGAAACGGAAATGCCGGATGATATGATCGATTTTACGATACTTGTCATTTGTACTATAGATGGAAGGATCGCGCAGATGGTGCCGCAGGATGAAGGCTGCGATTGTGAATATCAATTTACGGAAAACGAAAAGCAACAAATCACGGCATTTATTATGCAAACGCATATTCAAGATGAAATTCAAAAACTAAGCTTACTGTCCTAAGGAAAGTTGTGGTAAAATCGGTTTGAGATGACGCGAAGGGGCGATTCGTCATGCCAGCCGATGAAGCATATGTATTGTCACCAACAGACGTTCGAAACATTCGAAGCTATGTTCAGCACAAATACGCTGCCATGCCGCAAGAAAAACGGGCAGAAATCGTAGCGGATGCGGTCAAACGCATTATACATAAGCAATTGCCGAATTTCGAGAGCAGCATCAAAAGCTCCGTCACCGAAACTTTGATTAAAACAGCCGTGTTGGAGCATCAGAGACCTGTTAGAGCTGAGGATATTTTTCAGGTATGCTTAACCCTCGATCGAACGGAGACGAATATTTATGATCCGTTCCATGAATGGGTGGAAGAGCAGCTGTTTGTAAGCTGTAAGAAGCCGCTCATGCAGCATGTAATGGACAAGCTCATAACAACCAGTGAACGGTCGGACTTTGACCCGAATGAGGCTGAGGATGGCCTTTTGACGCAGCTGAGAGGATTACTGCATGCTGAAGGCGTCGAACAGCGGCAAATGACTCAGTCTGCGGGTGCAGCTGAAGTCATCGCACTTCCACTAAGCACGTCAGCTTATGCTTTATCGCACAAACGGAGATCCAGAACCTATATTTATAGTGCTTTAAGTGTATTATTAATTGCAGCTACCTTATTGTATGGCTGGTCTTTAAGCAAACCTTCAATGTATAAGCCTCAGCCGCCTGTCGTTCTGAAGCCTGTTAATCCGCTCGTTGTTCCTATAGATGGACTCCCTACTGAGCTGCGCTATCAGGAAATTGATCAAAAACGTTTAATATCATTTTTACAGACGAAATCATCTATTCTTGCGGAGCAGCCTTATTTTGATGCGATTGTCAAAGCAGCTCATACGTTTGATATTCATCCTGTCGTCTTGTTTGCCATCACAGGCCAAGAACAGGGATTTGTCCCGAAATCAAACAAGCAGCATAAGAAAATTGCTAATAATCCGTTTAACGTTTTTCATAGCTGGCAGGATTTTAATACAAATATTAAACAATCTTCAGAAATCGCAGCAAGAACAGTGTATAATCTAAGCAAAGACAGACCAGTAGACGTAGATCCTTTCACATGGATTAATCGGAAATATGCAGAGGACCCGAAGTGGTCGGAAGGCGTTCGATCTATTTTTGCGAAAATCATTACTTATCTGGAGACACCGCCAGCTCATTAATAACATAGAGTTTTGAATCACCAGTAAACCCAATTGGGATGCTTTTCCCGTTGGGTTTTGTTTTTTTTGATTTCTTTTTTAACGAGAAATCTGTAAAATGTTTTAGTGACTGTTCAGTGCGAAGCGATCTATTACTCTCTGCGGAGAGTGATAGGCGTTAGACTTTCGAAATGTTTATTGAAGGAGCGATTATCTTTTGAAGACACTAATCATTGCGGAAAAACCTGATATGGGACGAAATATAGCAGCCGCAATCGATCCTAAAGCAAAAAATCACCGTTCCTACATAGAAGGCGAGCAATATATTATTACTTGGGCTATTGGACACTTGATTGGTCTTGCTGAGCCTGATGCGTATGACGATCGTTATAAAAAGTGGAACATTAATGATCTTCCGATTATTCCGACACAATTCAAGCTTGTACCAAATAAAAAAACGATTGATCAGCTTAAAGTAATCGGTGATTTGGCAAAGCGCAGCAATCTACTTGTGAACTCATGCGATGCAGGGCGGGAAGGACAATACATCTTCTCGCTCATTCAGCGGCATTTGAAGCTAAGTCAACCTGTTAAGCGATTATGGATATCAGACCTTACACCTGAGACAATTCGCAAAGGCTTTGCGGAGTTGAAGGAGGGTGTCGAGTATGAGAATTTGACTCGTGCAGCAACGGCAAGAAGTGAAGCGGATTGGCTTATCGGTATGAACGGGTCTCGTGCATTTACAACAAAGCATAATGTGCTGTTATCCGTAGGCAGAGTACAGACGCCCGTGCTTGCACTGATCTATGACCGTCAGAAGCAAATTGAGGCGTTCTCTTCTTTGAAGTTTTTTGAATTAGAAGGACATTTCGCTCAAAATGAGATGACGTACCGCGGTATGTGGCAGGGCGAGCGAATGACGGATCAAGCAAAAGTAGAAGCCATCGCTGCTAAGGTAAAGGGTAAGCCCGGGCGTATTGCATCTTACGAGGTTAAAGATACGAAGGAGTATCCTTTTAAACTTTACGATTTGACTTTATTACAGCGGGAAGCCAACGGCAAGTATTCTTTCTCTGCGAAAAAAACGCTGGATACTGCGCAGGCGTTATACGAAAAACACAAGGTTATTTCTTACCCAAGAACAAACTCCAACTATGTTACGGAGCAGAACATTCCGGAGATGCACAAAACGTTGAATGCACTGCAAGGAACCGTTTATGATGATCTCGTAAAAGGGGCCAATCGCAGCCTTGTACACAAAGGGAATAAATTTATTTGCAATCCTACAAAGGTAGAGGATCACCATGCTATTTTGCCAACGAATCGCAAAGCAAATGGGCTTAGTCCTGATGAGCAAAAGCTTTATGATTTAATTGTGAGACGGTTTTTGTCCCAGTTTTATCCACCTGCTGAATACAAAGTGCATACCGTTTTGACCGAGGTGGAGAACGAAATGTTCAAAACGACGGTTAAAGAGCTGTTAAGCTTAGGCTGGAAGGTCATCTACGCTGATCAGAAGAAAGAGAAAGCGAAGACGACAGCCAAAAGCAAGGATAAGGAAGATGCTGAGGACGAAGAAATTGAAGTGAATGAGCCTTTCTCAATTTCTGCAGATGAAGGAATTACGTGTTCAGATGCCATTGTGAAAGAAAAGGACACTCAGCCGCCCAAGCATTACACCGAGGGAACGCTGCTTAAAGCAATGGAAAGTGCGGGCAAGCAAATTGAGGACGAAGATGTTCGCGATGCGATGAAGGATTCCGGCTTAGGTACGCCTGCTACTCGTGCAGCCACAATCGAGCGGCTTAAAAATGTTGGTTATGTAGAAATGCTAGGTAAGAAGATCCAAGTTACCCAAAAAGGGCGGACTGCTATTGAGCTGATACGCGGTGCAGGGATTGACTTGCTGACCTCTCCTGAGATGACGGGTTTGTGGGAGAGACGTTTGAACGAAATTTCAAGAGGAACGGCATCTGACGGACAGTTCATGGAAAATGTGAAGAAATTCGCGACGATGATAGTGGACAAGGTTCGTGTGCAGTCCCGTGCGGCAAAAACTTCGTTTGAGAGTGAAGCACAGGCATCTGGGAAAGGCTCTTCTGGAAAGGCTGGGGCTGCGACTCGCAGCCGCAGCACGGCAACAAAATCTACAACAGCAGCGAAAAAAAGCACAGCTGCAAAGACTTCAGCTTCCAGCGGTCCATCTGTAATTACAACTTGTCCGCGGGCAGGCTGCGGCGGCTCGATCTTTATGGGACGCAAGGGTTATGGCTGCTCTCATTACAAGGAAGGCTGCAAATTCGTCATTTGGAAGGAAAGCTTCGGAAGGATTTTGACGGATTCGCAGGTTAAAGCTTTAGTCGAGAAGGGTAAGACGACTAAGCTTAAGCTCGAACTAGCAGATGGTACGCCTGGAGAAGGAAGAATCGTACTTCGAAATATAGATACTGGTGAATTAGCAATCGAGTAGTAAAATGAATAGCCCCGAATTCGTCTTTGGCAAAAGGAGACGAATTCGGGGCTATTTGATCTATAGGTTGAAATTAACGATTTACGTAGCCGTGAATGGCATCTGGAACATCCTTCAGGTGGTCCAGCGTTAAGAAAGCGCCCTTAGGCTCCACTTCAATTTTAATGACATTAAATTCCCATTCTGTCACTGCACGCATATGAATAGCGTGAATACCTGCGGTTAATGCAGGTACAACATCCGTTCGAATGGAGTTGCCGACCATCCATGTGCTGTTGCGATCAAAAGTACCATTAGCTAAAATCGTTTCTAAAGCATCGCTATTCTTTAGCCTGCGGATATATATCCGTGACTCGAAATAACGCTCCAAATTTAATTTCTCAATTTTACGGCGTTGGATTGGAAGCTCACCGCCCGTGTAGAGATGGAGCTCATGTCCGGATTCTGCCAATGCGAACAATGTTTGCTCCATGTTGGGATAAGGCTCAGTATCATGCTCATAGACGCTTAAACCAAGCTTCCATAGAAAGCTTTCCTCGTTAGTGGAACGCTTACGGCCGGTTAAGTGGGAGAAGTGAATGTAAGTGTCGACAAATGATTGTGGGAAATGCTCACTTTTAAAACCGAATACGGCTACACCGGCAATATCGATTTCCATTTGCTTATCACGAATGGCCTGGACCGAAACGAGGGAAGAGCTGCCGAACCAAGTAGTCATCGCATCAATGAATTGATCAATGACCAAATAGAAATATTTATTACAGTGAATTAATGTATCATCAAGATCAAACATAATTTGTTGCTTCATATATACGATCTCCTTTGCGAAACTTGAAACTGTATGATCAATCTACCGCAAGAGGAGGGCCTGAGTCAATGTAAGGGGATGCTGTGCAATTTCTTTTACATAGTTATCCAACAAATACGGCATAATGATAGTGGAGGTGATTGGAATGGCTTTTAACAAAAACGGTAAGAGCGATCGGCAAAATAATTCAAGTGTGTACGGTCAGTCAGGCAAGTTGAAAACCGATAAATTCGCGAAGCGTCCGTCGAGCTTAAACGGCATTAACAAACAGCTCCCTTAATTATTAGATAACGATGTGATACGTAAAAGGAGAGCGTGAATCACTTCTGCTCTCCTTTATCGGAATTCTATGCATATTTAAGCTGCGAGGCTCTTAATTGATTCTTAATGAATGCAATACGTCTACGAACGTAGAAGTCCTTGCTTGCGCCCTTCAAATCCTTGGGAGTGATCACCTCCTCTGCTACATTATCGATAATAATAAGCCGTCCATCGGCATAAAACTTAAAAGTTAAGTCACGTCCAGGGCGTTCATTCTCTACATAACGGAAATTTTCGCAGATGTTATTCATGGTGATCAGGCCTCCTCCAATAGGTTGAATTCGATGATCATTAGAACGTTTGTTCTTGTTTTTATTATACCAAACATTTGTTCGTATGGAAACTGTTTTTTTTATAAAGTAAACTAGATTCATAGAAGCAGTTGATGCAAACAGAAGGAGAGCGGAAAATGATCAGAATTAAGAACCTATCGAGACGTATTCCCGGCGGGCCTAAGGTGCTCGATGATATTAACTTGGAGGCTTATCCTGGCGATTTTATTGCAATTAAAGGAGATAGCGGAAGCGGGAAGTCCACTCTGCTTCGCTGCCTTGCCTTGCAAGAACAGTGGAGTGAAGGCTCATACCATTTCGATGGCAATGATATTTTCAAAGAGGGATTCAAAGGCAAGCTTAAAGTGAAGAGAGAGGTTGCTTATATAGAAGAAAAGCCGTTTTTATTCCCTGATAAGACGGGATTGAAAAATGTTATTATCGGCTCGATCTCACAGACACCAGCTTGGCGCAGATGGACAGGCATGCTAAGGAATGACGATTATATGGGTGCGATGGATATGATTGAAAAGCGCGGACTAATCGATAAAGCGCATCAGAAGGCAGGAACGCTTAGCGGAGGTGAACGCCAGCGTATGGCTATCGCCAGAGCACTTGTTCATGGCGCTAAGGTTATCGCAGCCGATGAACCTGTATCCGGTCTTGATCCACATACGGCAGATCAAGTGCTGTCTGATTTGAAAGCGCTATGCAAGGAGCAGGGTGTTATCGTTATAGCTGTAATGCATCAAGGCGACTGGGCTGAGAGATACGCTGATCAGATTCTCGGTCTCAATAATGGTAAACTCGTACTAAACGTACGCGGCAGAAAACTGACAGCACGCGAGAAGGCACTCCTGTGAGAGACTTCGTACTGCGCGTTATCGAAGAAGAGGAATTAGAAGCAGCCATAAAGCTCGAACAAAGTTGTTATTCGCCAGAGGCGGCTGCCACGATGTCGGGATTTCAATTTCGCCATAAGCATTATCGATCATTCTTCTTGTCTATGTGGCAAGGAGAACGATTAATCGGAATTACAAATGGTATCCGTACTTCTCAGACCGCATGCGGTGACGAGATGAAGGGAAACCAAGCGGATGAAATGAATGGACATAACTTCTGCATCCTAACCATAGCAGTAGATGCGGATTACCGCAAACAGGGGATTGGAGCGTTATTGCTCCGGAAATTAATTGAGCAATGTGCGGTAAGCCGTATCGAAACGATTATTTTGATGTGCGAGGAGCATCTTATACCGTTCTATGAATCCGAGCAATTCAAACTTAGGGGTGTATCTGCCTCGACCCATGGCGGAATCGTTTGGTATGAGATGAGTCGTATAATGCATACAATGGAGCATCTTACCGAATAGGAAGGTGTCTTTCATATGTCATTTCAACCGCCAGTTGTTATACAAACTGCTAAAGCTGATTTTCCAAAAGCTGAGCTCTCATTGCCTTATGTTAGCGGTGGTAGAAGCGAAGCCGTTGATAAGAAGATTAACCATACGATTCATCAAACCGTGCAGCGAATGGTCCATCAGCAAGGCTCGCTGGAGGACCCTAGGGCTCAGATGATTGGCTACTATGAACAGAAGAATAATCAAAAGGATTACCTTAGTCTATCCCTGTTCAATTATGCTTTTACAGGCGGAGCTCACGGTTTGACGCTGCAGGAATCGTTGACTTTTAAGCAATCAACAGGACAAACCTATACGCTGGCTCAGCTTTTCAAACCTGGAGCAGATTATATAGGGCGTATAAACAGGATCGTCAGCGCACAAATTGCGGCGAGAAAGATTGATACGCTGGAGCCTTTCAAAACAATTAGACCAGATCAGGACTACTATGTGGCGGATCGCTCGCTCGTCATATACTTTCAATTATACGAGTTGGCAGCCTACGTATTTGGATTTCTATATTTTCCGATATCCGTATATGAGCTTCAAGATATCATTAATGAAGATGGACCTCTTGGACCGATGCTCGTTAACGACTAAATCCATTTTAAGCTATTTAGGTATAGCTCAATTACTTCGCATCGATTTGGATGCGAGGTTTTTTTGTGCTGAGCTTAATTTATTTCCCATCCTGCCTGCCTTGTCAAAACGGTTCATCAAGTTAAGCAGGAGGGAGATGGACTATTCTAGCCATATTCTAGATGAATTTATGTGCGTTAAATTTTCTTTAAATAGATGGCAAATTATTTTTGGGAAATGAAACGTAATCATTTTAGGAAATAGTCGGACTATTGAAAAAACATTTCCCGGGGAAGCGCAATAAGTAACAGGATAGAGAGGTTTTCGACAGCTCATGGAACTTGGCGCTGTCAAAAATGTCGAAAGAGGCTTAATTCTTTGCCAACATCTCCCTCTCAAGATTATAATAGTGAGATAAGTTAACCATTTAGGAGGAACACAGAAATGATTCATCCAATAGGGACTGCCAGTCTCTTATCGCTTAATGTCGGCAAGCCGGTAATGATAGCTCACGGCAGCAAAGAGGTATTAACCGGTATCTATAAGGAGTCTTCGTCAATTTCCCATAAGATTTCAACAACGGGGCTGCAAGGTGATGGACAAGGCGATAGGGTTCATCATGGCGGTCCTGATAAAGCGGTATGCGTCTATTTTGATGAGCGATACCCTTATTGGCGAGAGCAATACGAGGCAGTTTTTGAGCATGGAGCTTTCGGTGAGAACTTCACACTGTCCAATTGGACGGAAGAAGATTTATGCATCGGTGATATTATTAAAGCAGGTGAGGTCGTCCTCCAAGTGAGTCAGCCTAGACAACCGTGTTATAAGCTGGGATTAAGGCATAAGCTACCAGAGTTTCCTGCACATGTTCAGCGAGAAGGCTACACGGGTTGTTATTTCCGAGTGCTTAACGAAGGCATTATACAAGCAGGTATGTTGTTTGAGATTACGGATAAACATCCCGCTAGGAAATCGATTCTGGAAGCTAACCGCATCATGTATCGAGATAAGGAAGATCTACAGGGAATTCGTGAGCTGCTTGAGGTGAAGGAGCTGTCTGCGAGCTGGAAGGAACAGCTTGCAGCTCGACTGAACCGATTGGAGCACAATATTTAAGGAGGTTAACTAGCTTGCAAGACACCTTAGATTTTACATCCTATTTAAATGACTATGAGTTTCCGGAGCCTTGTCTAATCGAGCTCCAAGAGAGCGGGATGAATAATACGACCCGTATGATTTCGTCGGGAAATAAGCGATTCGTCTTGCGTATATATAATAATCATAAGGACATCGAGCTAGTAAAGCTGGAGCATGAGGTGTTGAGTGCTTTGAACAAGCTGGAATTAACTTTTCAGATTCCAATCCCCGTTTGTAATAAGAGGGGAGAGACATACAATATTGCTCCAGATGGTACATTGTCTTCATTATTTCACTATATTGCCGGTGATCGGCCTACAATTTCAAATCCTGCTCATGTTTATGGGCTTGGTGTTACAGCAGCAAAGCTATCAAATGCATTAAGCAATATTAAACCTAAGAATGAACCATTGCACAGTCCATATTATATGCTGGAGAATACGTATGCATCTATGGATGAGACCGCTTTTTTGGCAATGGCTGAACGCTCTGAAGGGCTCGCAGCAAGAATAGACAGCTTCAAGTTACTGCATAATGAGAGACTTAAGCTCATAGAAGCAAGTGAGCAGTTCAAACATATTCCGCAGCAGTGGATTCATGGTGATTTGGTATTTAATAATACGGTGTCACATGGGGATGCAATTATCGGCGTGCTGGATTTTGAATTTGCGACACTTGATGTTAGAGCGATGGAGCTAGCAGTAATCATAGTTGATCTAATTAACCCAATCGACCAAAATTTACACGCGAATGTGAAACAATTATTGAAAGGATATCAGGACACAATTCCCTTAACCTATCAGGAGTTACAGGTATTACCGACATTAATGAAATTGAGACTGCTTGATGTAGTATTGCATTTTGCCATACGTTTAAGAGATAATTTGGATAATGAGGAAATACTTTGCGGCATTATCGATCAGTCAGCGTCACGGTGCTGCTGGATTAATGAACATTGGGAGGGGGATTTTTTATGAGTTTAGCAAAAGCACTAGGTTACGACGAGAACGAGAAACTGCTGATTATTAATGCAGATGATTACGGTGTATGCCATTCCGTAAATATCGGCATTCAACAGCTGTTGCTTGAACAGACTGTTAGCTCGGCGACTATAATGATGCCTTGCGGCTGGGCGCGGGAAGCAGCGCTTTGGAGTGCGCGGCATCCGCAAATCGATGTAGGTATTCATTTCACATTTACAAGCGAATGGGATAATTACCGCTGGGGACCTGTCAATCGCAAGGGCAGCACAAGCTCACTTGTCACTAATGAAAACTATTTCCCAAAGGATTGCAAAACTTTCGAGCAGCAGGCTGATCCAGAGCAAGTCAAAGAAGAACTTATCGCACAAATTGAAATGGCCTTAGCTATGGGGATGAAACCTTCGCATGCTGACAATCACATGGGCAGTTTGTATGGACTTGCAACCGGCAGAAACTTTTTGCCTATTGTTCTAGATGTATGCGCTTCCTATGGTTTGCCTTTCCGTTTGCCCCGTAATTTGCGGCAAAATCTGGGCCAAGTGGCAGCGCCTGAACTGGAAGATCAAGCGAAACAGCTTGCTATGCTTGCTGATTCGAAAGGTGTTGTTGTCCTTGATTATTTGATTGGTTTGCCGTTCCATTTAGAGGATGGTGAAACGTTCGATTCATTCAAGGCAAATATGCAGCAGGTGCTTGAAGGCTTGAAACCAGGTGTTTCTGAAATCATTATTCATCCTTCTCTCGTAACAGATGAGCTGAATGCCTTTCATATGCAGCCTTTAAAGCGCGGAATGGAGCTGGAGCTGTTCCGCGATGCAGCAATTAAACAAACGATGAAAAATGAAGGAATCCGTATGATCCGTTGGAGTGAGCTGCAAAAACTGCAGCGTGAGCGAACAGGCTTTACAACTTAACGAAGGAGCTGACCTATGTCTTATCAAGCGATTAAACAATTAGCTGAACAAGTCAAAGCCAATATCGGACGCGTCATCGTAGGTAAAGAAGAGGTTGTTGATTTATTGCTCATTGGTCTTATTACTTCCGGTCATGTCCTGCTGGAAGATGTGCCTGGAACAGGAAAGACTTTACTCGCTAAATCTATGGCCAAATCGTTGGCATTATCATTCAGACGAATTCAATTTACACCTGATTTGCTTCCTTCGGATTTAAGCGGCATTCATTTCTATAATCAAAAATTAGGCGAGTTTGAGTTCCGAGCAGGTCCTTTATTTACTCATTTGCTGTTAGCTGATGAGATCAATCGCGCGACACCGCGTACGCAATCGAGTCTGCTTGAATGTATGGAGGAACGGCAAATAAGCATCGATGGGGAAACGAAGCAATTGGAGCGGCCGTTTATGGTTATAGCAACTCAAAATCCTGTTGAGCACCAAGGTACTTTCCCGCTTCCAGAAGCTCAGCTCGATCGATTCCTATTCAAAATCAAAATGGGTTATCCGACGACTGAAGAAGGATTGCAGCTATTAAAACGATTTAAAGATCATGATCCGCTGTCACAGCTGGAGCCAGTCGCAGGCATTGAAGTCATTCAACAAGCTCAGCAAGTTTATTCATCTGTGAAGGTGACGGATGATATCCTTCAATATTTACTGCAAATCGTTGAGCAGACACGCAAGCGTGAAGAGGTTTCGGTTGGCGTAAGTCCACGCGGCAGTCAAGCATTATTACGTGCTTCGCAAGTGCATGCCATTTTACGCGGTCGTGATTTCGTTACACCAGATGATATAAAGGCTATGGCAAAGCCCGTTCTAGCACATCGATTAGCAATTCGAGGCATGCAGCGAATCGCTAATCAAGCTGATTTAATTATCGACGATATTATTCGTTTGACGTCCGTGCCTGCTGAAGCCGGCGTATCGGTCCGTTAGGCGGGCACTGGATGATCTTATTCTGGTTTATATTAGCTGCAATTGTCATTTTGTCAGTACAGAGCAGTGTATTCAAAAGGTTTGTACTGAAGCGTATCTCATACGAACGAAGATTCACGAGTAAGTCATGCTTTAGCGGCGATCAAGTGGAACTGATCGAAGAGATGGCTAATGCCAAGTGGCTGCCAGTTCCGTGGCTTCGAGTAGAATCACAGCTATCGACACATTTGCATTTTCAGAAGCTTGATAATTTTTCAGTAAGCAGCGGGCAGCTTTATCAGAACCACAAGAGCTTCTTCAGTCTTGCACCTTATACAAAAATTACTCGTACACATCGCATCACAAGTACTAAGCGAGGATGGTACAAGCTTCAAACGGTCACTTTAACGGGTGGAGATCCGCTTGGATTTTCCAATGCCTCTACTCAAATTACACTGCAAGGTGAGCTCCTTGTTTATCCTAAGCCTGCACAGGTGCCAATTCATGAGCTTCCTTATCATAGCTGGCAAGGGGACCAATCGATTCGTCGCTGGATCATCAGCGATCCCTTCATTATCGCAGGCGTTCGTAATTATCAAGCTGGCGATACGTATAAGCAAATCAACTGGAAGGCAACGGCAAAGACAGGAAGTCTTCAAGTGCATCTATATGATTTTACAGCAGATCGCAGGCTGATGATTTATTTGAATGTGGACGACGTAGAGGGCATGTGGCGTTCGGTAACTGATCTTGCACTAATCGAACGAGGCATTGAATGGGCAGCTGGAGCAGCTGAAGCTGTTATTCAGCAGGGTATGGAGGTTGGATTCGCATCAAATATGCCACTCATTGGCTTGTCAGAAAGCGTTCACATTGAGCCTCGAGGCGGGCATGAGCATTTAATTGGGATTTTTGAGGAAATGGCTAAGCTTGAAATTGAACGTACCGAGCTGTTCCATCATTTGTTGGAGAGAGAAGTACAGCGCGGTTACAGCGAACGAGATGTACTCATGATTACTTGTTATTGGAATGATGAGCTAGAGAAGCAAGCCAAGCAGCTGCGTTATAACGGGAATGCTGTTGCTGTTTGGATGCTGACGGACAACACTGCAATATCCTATAACGACGACGAGCCCGCTGCTTCTGAAAAAAGCAGAGAAGGGGTGATCGCGTGAATGCTCCAAAGAAGCGATCTCTTTCTTTAATAACTCTCGGTCAAGGTTACATTGAACTGCTCTTTTATTTACCTATTTTTATTATTATATCCGTATACCTGCTTCCTTCCACTGCTTTATGGTCATGGGTTGCTACACTTCCTTTATGTTACTGGGCAGCTTCGTTATGGATTGGAAAGTTTCCACGGCTGCGCTATGGCGTGAAGCTGCTGCTGGCGATTGGTTTAGGAGCCTTGCATAGCGGATTGTCCATTGTTGCATGGGTAGGAGAGACAGGCGCCATCCCCGTTGTAATAACAGGTGTGGTTGCTGTTATAGTAGCTCTAAGGGGCATGTCTGCAAATTTAGCCGGCTGGTCCGAATCATTCTCCAATTCGCTGATGTTAACTGGTATTATTTTTTATGTAGCTGTGCAACCGTTGAAGCTGATTATGTTTAAAAGACTGATAGATTATAACGAGCTTTTAATCGTTTGCGGAATTGCAGTCGTTATTTTATTTTTCTTTTTTGCTAATGAACGACATTTTAACAGTGAAACTGTAGATTCAGGAAAAACTTCGGCTACTCTTGCTTTTAAACGCCAAAATCGGCTGTTAGTCGTCATTATGGTTATAACTATCGGCATACTTGCAATGTTTCGCCAAATTCAGAAGATGATTGAGCATTTTTTCCAATCGGTCATCGAGCGATTCATGAATTGGTTTGGCCGGTCGAAGGAGCAATCACCCGCTGAGGAGCTTCCTGCTGATCCCACGGCTCCTGAAATGCCATTTGTTGAGGCCAAGCCGCCATCAGACTTTATGCTGCTGATGGAACTAATTTTCAAAATAATTGCCACATTGCTAGTTATCGTTGCCGGATGTTTTCTCTTATACTTCATCATCAAAAAGCTATATCAATTGACGAAGCTCATTGCGGTTAAGCTGCAGGAACGTGGCGCAGATACTCGCAGCAGCGGCGACGGATATACGGATGAAGTTGAAAGTATAATGACATTAACTAATTTGCGAGAGCAAATGAGGAATAAGCTGAAGGGGCTCTTACCTAAGAAACGATCGTTTGCTCAGGAATGGAATGAGCTCCCAACAAATACTGAAAAAATCAGATATTTGTACGCTCGATTACTGAAGATGAATGCAGAGCAGGGGTATAGCGTAAAAGAGCATTTGACGCCTCGTGAAACGACGGAGGATCTAGCTCATTGGAAGGATGGTCGGACGAAGCTTGAGAGTATGCCTCAGTTCATTGAGGTGTATGAGGAAGCACGGTACGGTGATAAGCTGCCAAATGATCATCAAATCAACGCTTTTAAGCAGCAGTTCGAGAAAAAAGGGAATCAAGCCTAAGTCGGCTGATTCCCTTTTTTTACTCAACATCGTACAATTGCTTATTTATCGAGGCTTTGAATGTGTGCAGCTATTTTATGACCATGATAACGGCCGGACTCAATGAAAATCTCATTCGCTTCATGCCGGGATGCAACAACTCCTGCTAGATAAATTCCGGCAATATTTGTTTCCATCGTCTCTTCATTGAAAGTAGGATAACCTTCTTCCTCCATGGTCACGCCAGTAGCATTCAGGAAGTTGCGATCGGGGTGGAAACCTGTCAGTGCGAGTACAAAATCATTTTCAAGTCGAATTTTACCTTCGGGGCTCTGAACCGTGATATCCTTATTCTGGATTCCAATGACGGTGGATTGGAAAAGCATACGGATAAAGCCTTTTGTAACCTTGCTTTGGAAGCCGGGCTTAACCCATGGTTTAATGCTGGTGGAGTAATCATTGCCGCGATAAACGACCGTTACATATGCACCGACACGCTCCAGCTCTAATGCTGCATCGATGGCGGAGTTGCTGCCGCCAATAATGGCCACCTTCATTCCTACGTACGGATGGGATTCACGGAAAAAATGGCTGACCTTTTCTAGCTGCTCACCTGGAATACCCAGCTCGTTTGGATGATCGAAATAACC
Organism: Paenibacillus sp. J22P15; assembly: GCF_056269345.1. Lineage (NCBI taxonomy): Bacteria > Bacillati > Bacillota > Bacilli > Caryophanales > Paenibacillaceae > Paenibacillus > Paenibacillus sp. J22P15. The sequence continues at coordinate 772,359 of NZ_JBWDNT010000001.1, read as the reverse complement.
GGTAGCGATAATCACATATTTACTTTTGTATACACGTTTCTCGCCAAACCGATCCTCACCTTGGAGAATGAATTGTCCATCCTGAGGGGTGATTCTCGTTATGGATTCATACGCTTGCACACGAATTTGATGACGTTGTGCGGCTGTTCGGTAATAATTCAAAGCTTCGAGTCTGGAAGGTTTATCATTCGCCGTCGTAAAGGGAATCCCGCCGATTTCGAGCAGCTCCGGGCTGCTGAAGAAATGCATGTAAGTCGGATATTGAGAGATCGAATGAACAATATTGCGCTTCTCTATAACAAGTGGCTTTAGACCAATTCGTTCGAGTTCAATGGCAGCGGCCAAGCCGCAGGGGCCAGCTCCAATAATAATGGCATCTTCAATCTGCATTTGTAGTAACCTCCTAAAATATAACGAAGCTATTACAGCTTCTAATAGATCGCATAACGATAATTTTACTGCGAGGGTACCTATTGTGCAAATCTGGATTTATGACTCTCGTGTCTAAGAGGTATATTATTGTATAATAATATGTAACTATTCCTATTTACTCATACATGTCATAGAAAGCTAGCTTTACTTCACAAAATGATTGGAGGAGATCACATGCGTCGGCGTTTTGTAATTGAGGCAGTATTGGTGGCAACGTATGGACATCTTCTTGTACCGAGTCGCCCCATTGATTATATCGTTCCTTATTCTTCTATAGCTGAGCTGTACGATATGAGAGATGGCGTAGAGCCTGTCATGGATGATCCGGACGATGATGGGCATGTAAAAACCAAAATAAATGAGCTAATCGCATTTTTTGAGGATTCACTCAATCGCAAAAAAATCGAAAGGGCGATGCAGGTACCTTGGCGGGAAAGCTCGCCTTTGCTACTAAATGATACGATTCAATTTACGATTGTGCATGCTGTCGATAACGCGCATTATGGTGAGATGTTCGACCCGATCGAGACCGAATTGCTGCTCACAAGCATGAAGCTGCAAGTGCCTTTGTTATCTGATCAGTTTGACTTTCAAGATAAGCTCATAGAAGCTGAAGTTCCAGTACAAATCTATGACATTGAGGATTTTGAGTTTGCCGTAGAGGAAGGAATATCCGCAAGTGACTTAGATTTGCCTCTAGATAAAGACAGGTTTTAAAATTTTTTTCGGAACACCTCTTGCGCAATGACGGAATCAGGTGTTAAGATTTGGATGTGTTAGGGAAATATTATCAAATGGATGCGAAAAGGGGGGCTCTCGGATGTTTAACAACGGTTTTGGAATGAAGGTTGATCGTGCACAGTTTGACTTTAATTTCAATTCCGTTCAACAAACATGCCGATCGGGCTGCCTTCGTTTTTTGGCGTCAACGTAGCTTTGTAGCCGTTGCTCGCGATTATACGAAGATCTCAAGCCAACTTTGGCTTGAGGTCTTTTTTTGTTTCCTACAAGGGAAGGGGTTATTGAATGAAAACGCTTTTACGGTTGATGGTTTATGTACGACCGAGTGCCAAGTGGGTATTTACAGCAGTGATCATTATGATTTTCGCGACGATATTTGATTTGGTGGCACCATGGGTATTAGGCCGAATATTTGACGAAGGCATTGGAAAAAGCAATATGTCCGTCGTGATTGGATTAACACTTGCTTTGGCAGGCATTCAAGCTCTCAAAAGCATTGGCATGTTTGTTCAAGGCTATTCACAAGAGCTGGTCGGGCAAAATGTAGTGTTTAAGCTTCGGAAGGAGCTTTACGAGCATTTGCAGCGTTTATCATTCTCTTATTATGACCGTGCACAGACTGGTCAATTGATGTCAAGAATGACTGGTGATATTGATGCTGTTAAAAACTTTGTAGGATTCGGAGCAATGAATTTATTTACAGGTTTGCTGACGTTTATTGGAACGACTATTTTCATGTTGAATATGCAGTGGAAAGTAACCGTAATCAGCTTAATTACAATTCCGTTTATTCTACTGGTCCTATACCGCTTTAACCACAAGGTTGGGCCAGCTTGGTCCAATATCCGCGAGCAGATGGGGCGTTTAACAACAACGCTGCAAGAAAATATTTCTGGCATTCGTGTCGTAAAATCATTTGCAACGGAATCGGTTGAGCAAAAAAAATTCGCCGAACGAAATGAGCAAAATTTCGAGACTAATATGGATCGGGCAAAGCTAGAAGCTAAAGCGTTTCCTTTAATGGGCTTCTACGGCGGACTTACTTTCGTCATGATGATCTGGATCGGAGCGATCTTTGTCGCTCGCGACGAAATGTCGATCGGAACATTTATGGCGTTTCAGTGGTACACATGGGGCATTATTTGGCCGCTTAATATGCTTGGCTGGCAAATTAATATTTTTCAGCAAGCAATTAAAGCCGCTCCACGCGTATTTGAAGTGCTGGATACTCCGATTGATATTAAAAATCCCGAACGAGGGATGGATACTGCAAATATGAGCGGCAATGTTGTATTTGACCGAGTAACGTTTTATTTTTCTGATCAAGAAGCAGGTAGGGACAAACCTATATTAGATGAGGTATCTTTTCAAGTGAAAACAGGCGAGGTTATTGGGGTGCTTGGGGCAACCGGTTCAGGTAAGAGCAGTCTAATTGGATTGCTTTCGCGTTTCTATGATGTGTCAGCAGGCAGTGTCCTCATTGATGGTGTAGATGTACGTGAATACGAACTTGAAGGATTACGAAGAAACATCGGCATTGTACCGCAAGAAACCTTTCTATTCTCCGCATCTATTCGAGATAATATTGCCTACGGCTATCCTGATGCAACGCAGGAGCAAATTGAAGAAGCCGCACGCAAATCACAAATTCATGACTTTATCGAGAGCATGCCAAACGGCTACGATACTCGAATCGGCGAGCGCGGAGTCGGCCTATCTGGAGGACAGAGACAGCGCGTGGCGCTTGCTCGTGCTATCTTAATGGATCCCCCCGTTCTTGTGCTGGATGAAGCGACAGCAAGTGTTGATACGGCGACTGAATCAGCGATCCACGAAGCTTTGCTAGAGGTTATGAAGGGGAGGACGACGTTTATTATCGCGCAGAGGTTATCTTCCATTCAGCATGCAGACCGGATAATTGTTCTAGAGAACGGCCGTTTGGCTGAAGAAGGCACGCATAAGGAATTAAATGAAGGCAGTGGCTTCTTCCGTCAATTGTTCGATAGACAGAAGCAAATCGCTCATCAATAATAAAGAGGTGAGATCATGAGTCAAGTGGAATGGGATATGGATAATGATGTGGAGGAGAAACCGTTTAATGGCAAGTACATGCGGCGTATGCTTCAATACTTGATTCCGTATCGCAAACTGATGACATGGGTTGTTGTCATCGTTCTAATTAATATGTTATTGAGTTTATCTGAGCCCATTATTCTTGCATATATCATTGATAAAGGGATAAACGCGAAGGATTATTCTGTTATCCATGTGCTGGGAGCTTTATTGCTTGGGGTCAAGCTATTAGGCTGGTTATTTAGCTACATGCACACAAAATGGATTAATTTTACCGGTCAGCGTATTTTGTTCGATTTGCGTCAGCAATTATTCAATCATTTACAAACCCTATCCTTTCGTTTTTTTGACGGCCGTCCAGCAGGTAAAATCATGTCCAGAATTACGAATGATACGAATGCAATTGGCGAGCTAATTAATGGCGGGTTAATAACGATGGTGATGGAAGTTACTCATCTACTTGGTATCGTCATTATTTTGATATGGATGGATTGGCAGCTTGCTCTGCTCTCATTTATTATGATGCCGCTGCTCTACTTTATTGTGGCAAAGCTGCGTCCGAAAATTGAGGGATCATGGTCGCGTTCACGCTCTACGATGTCCTCCATTAACGGAAATGTGAATGAATCGATTCAAGGCATACGTGTTATTCAAGCATTCTCGCGTCAGAAGACAAATAATGAGCGGTTCCATGGCATTAATACACGCAACAAAGGGGCGTTCATGCGAGCCATTACGTTGGAATCGACCGTCTATCCGCTAGTAGAGATGATCGGAATGTTAGGTACATGTATCGTCGTATGGTTTGGAGCTATGCGTGTTATAGAAGGAGCAATTACGCTCGGCTTCATTATGGCTTTCATTAACTATTTGTGGCGTTTCTGGGGGCCGCTGAGTGCCTTGTCTAAGGTATACAGCCAGCTGCTGTCCGCCATGGCTTCTGCCGAGCGTATTTTTGAAGTGCTTGATACCGATCCTGAGGTTAAAAATAGTAAGCTGTCTCGTGATCTTCCTCAAATTCGGGGAGAAGTCACATTCGAGAATGTCTCGTTTCGCTATGAGGAAAATAAACCAGATGTGCTCCATAATGTATCATTTCAAGTTAAGCCAGGACAGAGAGTCGCTCTGGTTGGACCAACTGGAGCAGGAAAAAGTACGATTGTAAATTTGTTGATGCGTTTTTACGATGCTACTGAAGGAACGGTTCGTATAGATGGCGTGGACGTCAAGGAAGCGACACTAGAATCTTTGCGTAAGCAAATGGGGATCGTGCTTCAGGATTCCTTTATATTCGCTGGAACGGTAGAAGAGAACCTCCGTTATGGCAATGAGCATGCAAGTGAGGAAGAGCTGCTGAGAGCAGCGGAAAGTGTACGATTGGATCGTGTTGTAAGCAAACTTTCGGATAGCTATCAGACACAGCTCGAGGAGCGGGGCTCGAAGCTTTCAGTAGGTCAAAGGCAATTGCTAGCTTTCGGACGCGTATTGTTATCAGACCCTGGCATTCTCATATTGGACGAAGCTACATCAAGCGTTGATATGGAGACAGAGCAGCACATACAAGAGGCTTTACAAACATTGTTAGCGGGCAGAACAGCGTTTATTATCGCACATCGTTTGTCGACCATTAAAGATGCTGATCTAATTCTCGTGATTGAGGATGGCCGCGTAGCAGAGCAGGGAGCACATGCGGAGTTAATGAAGAAAGGTGGGATTTACTCGAATCTCGTTCTAACACAGCTATCAATGCAGGAATCCGTCATTTTACAAACAAGTTCCTAATCGCAAAAAAAAGAGGGCAAGTCAAGCTATCGCGCAGTAGGCGTTAGCTTGGCTCGTCCTCTTTTTTCAATCGATCAATCGCATGTGCCATCGTCTTATCCGTTAAATGAGCGTAGATTTGCGTCGTTTCCGGAGAGGCATGGCCTAATTGTTCTTGCGTCTTGTAGATGTCGTTTCTTAAGTAGTAGTCCGTAGCAAAGCTATGTCTTAACTTATGGACGGATAAGTACGGTTTGCCAAAGCGTTTGGCATATTTAAGTACCATTTCTTGAATAGCTCGTTTCGTCATCCGTGACCCTTCATTTTTTCCGTTAGCGACGGCTAGAAATAAAGCCTTTTCGCGTTTAGGACATTTGTAGCGGACATCCCTCAGAATCAAATAAGCTTGTAAATCTTCTACAGCTTCTTGTCGGAAGTAAACGGGTGTTTTGAATGTGTCATCATTTTTACCTTTGCGATAGACATAACATAATTTCTTCTTCAGATCGATATCGTCAACGTTTAAATTCACGAGCTCTGAGACGCGCAGCCCTGAGTGTAAAATAAAGCTAATGATACAAGCATCTCTATTCATATTTAACTCATAAGCATAAAGTGCCTGCTTATTTGATGCCACATCTATACTATAATGCTGCTTAATATAATCCATAAACTCGGATATTTCTTCCTCTTGAAGGAGCTTACCCTCTAGTTTGGCAGCAGTATCTTTGGGTTTATGTGTACGTTTAATCATGACCTTAGCCATTACATTTCGTTTGAGAAGCGGATAAAACTCCTCATCCTCAGCAATTTGGCTTAAATAATGAAACAATGATCGAAGGGAGGAAAGCTTGCGGGAAATGGTCGTTTTGCTGTTTCGCTCCACCTTATGTGTTGATAAATACATACGAAAACCATCTATACTGTCCATATGCAGCTTCTCCAGCTCAAGCAAAGCAACATCCCTAATTGTCGTCGCTTCGGATAACCCTTCAGCCATCAACCAGTTCAGAAATGTTTCGTAATCCCTCATATATTCCACGAGTGAGGATGGAGATAAATCAGGAAGCTTGTAATTAATAAATTTCTCGATATACCATGGCATGGATGGGAGTTTCTTATCTAGCTCCTCACGATCCTTCTGTTTGATAATGTTGATGATCAGTCAGCCCCTATAATTAAAGATATTAATGTTTTACGTAGTTAATTAAACATAATTATAATTATGTAAACAAATTAAACGATTGCTCTATAGAATAATTACATTGTAACAATTCCATCAAGGAGCTACAACGATGAAAGGGAAATAGTTGACAAAAAAACAAGCCTCTTTTCAGAGACTTGTTCAAGAAATGTCATTATAGGTTAATCGCTGTGAAACGACGATTCATAAATTGTGGATTCTCGATTTCGTCAAGGAGTACGGCAGCATAGTCTTCCATACTGATCTTACTTTCATGTTTATCGTTAAGTAGAAAGTGATCATTGCCGAGCTGTACTTTTCCAGTTTTTTCACCTGGTTCAAACATTGCAGCAGGACTGAAGAACGTCCATTTGAGTTCTTTCTCCCCGCGAAGCACATCAAGTTGTTCGCTTTGCGCATGAGCAGTAGCATAATAGATGGAAGGGAACTCAGGTGTGTCCTTTAACCGAGTACCCTTGTCATCTACAAGCAAGCTGCCAGCTCCACCAACGTTATACAGAGTAGTTGTAGTCGACTGTTTAAGGATCTTGATCAAATGCTTAATTACTTCCACATGCTGGTGTTCTTCACCTGGTTTCGCTGAGAAGGAATTAATAACGATATCAAATTGGTTTAGTTCGGTGCCAGTATCAAATATATCCTTAACTAAAACCTCAATTCCGGCTTTGTTAGCAACTTTACTTGCATCGCGAACGATCGCTGTCACTTGATGTCCGCGACTTTTAGCTTCCTCAACAATTCGACTTCCTGCACGTCCAGCTGCTCCGATTACTGCTATTTTCATTATAAAAACTCCTTTTCGTAGTTATGATGATGTGATAAATGCTGAGTAATTGTAACTATTACAGTTACAATTACTGCGAAAATAAAAAGCGACGCGTTCGCTTGTTGTAACCATTATAGTTACAACTATATTTTTTTGTCAATATTATTTTTTTGAAACCCATATTCAAACAGCCCGTATACCTTTTTATAACTTCATCGTGCTTCATTCCAAAGGGGAGTAGCTGCTACAGTAAAGTCGTCATTACGAGAATCTAACGATCTCCGGCTTTATTGGCAACTTAACGTTGTTAGCGAGACCTTTGCCTCTATTCGGCAAAGGTCTATTTTTTGGGTGTTAGCACAAGTTAAATTTACTTAGTAGAGTCGAAGGGGAGGAATCTGGTATGGATTTTGGTTTGCTAATGGAATATGGATGGGTTCTGCTTATCCTTATTGCGATTGAAGGTTTGCTCGCAGCAGACAATGCACTAGTGTTGGCCATTATGGTCAAGCATTTGCCGGAGAAAGAACGTAAGAAAGCATTGTTTTATGGTTTAGCAGGGGCATTTGTTTTCAGATTCGGTTCGTTATTCGCCATTTCTTTTCTGGTGGATGTCTGGCAGGTACAAGCCATCGGTGCGTTGTACTTATTGTTCATTGCGTTAAACCATATTTTCCGGAAAGTTCTTTTCAAGAAGCATGTGGACAATGTAACTGAAGACAAAGACAAAGACAAAGAAGATAACAAAAAGAAAAGCGGTTTCTGGTTAACCGTATTAAAAGTAGAGATTGCGGATATCGCATTCGCAGTAGATTCAATTCTAGCGGCAGTTGCACTCGCAATGGCGCTTCCAACTACCAATTTACCGAAGATTGGCGGTATGGATGGCGGTCATTTTGCGGTAATCTTTATCGGTGGTTTCATTGGTCTTATCATTATGCGTTTTGCCGCTTCAGCATTCGTGAAGTTGCTAGAACGCAAACCAGGACTTGAAGTCGCAGCATTTGTCATCGTTGGTTGGGTAGGCGTCAAGTTGGCTGTTGTAACGTTGTCGCACCCTAAAGTAAACATTATTCCAGAGTCGTTCTCTCACTCGGCTGGTTGGAAGATCACGTTCTATGTAGTCCTTGTCTTGATCGCAACGGTTGCTTGGTTCTTATCGAGTGACAAAGAAGAGGATTCATCGGACGCTAAAGTAGCAACAAATAATAACTAATTTCGTTTCAAACAGCGTTACATTATATGAAATTCAGATAAGACTGTTGAGGTGACTCAGCAGTCTTTTTCTGTTTTTACTGAGCTTAAGATTGCTCCAAAAGTATAATGTAATCTACAAAATAAACAAAGAAGAGCAAAATTAGTAAATAGATGCAATTTATCAATCGCGGTTACAATTCCATTTTAACTGTGCTAAACTCAAACGAGTCAGTTGACGAGTTACCAATCTTATTCCAAATTGCGGACAATTTGTATGATCGCAAAAGAAAAGGGAGGTTCATTCCTAATGATGAACAAAACATTTGTACAACATAGTATGGCGCTTATTATCATTTTTATGATGGCATTCGCGATTCCGCTGGAGGCTGCAAATGCTGCTTCACCAGTAACTTTAAAGGCCGGAAGCACAGGAGATGATGTGCCTGATCTACAATTTCGCTTGAAAACGCTAGGTTATTTCAACAAAGATGTGAGTAAGTATTTCGGTACTGCTACCTTGGAATCACTGAAAAGTTTTCAGAAAGATTATGGGATACAAGTAGATGGAATTGCTGGAAAACAAACTTGGAAAACTTTAAAGAGTGTATCGGTAAATAAAGTGGAGCTTGATCTTCTAGCAAGAATCATTTACGCCGAAGCACGAGGTGAATCTTATAAAGGTCAAGTTGGAGTCGGGGCAGTTGTTATGAATCGATTGGCATCATCAAGCTTCCCAGATTCGGTTAAAGGTGTCATTGAGCAGCCGAGAGCATTCACTGCTGTTGATGATGGGCAATACTACTTAACACCGGATAAAACAGCCTATCAAGCAGCTCAAGATGCTGTAAGAGGCTATGATCCAACAAACGGAGCGCTTTATTATTTTAATCCTGAGACAGCTACATCTTCTTGGATTTGGTCCCGTAAGCCAACAGTGAAAATTGGACGTCATTTATTTGCAGTATAGAGAAGAGATTCTTATCGACAAGTGCAGCTGCTTGCGATAGGAATCTTTTTTTTTCTAAAAATAATGGCAAAATTACTGTTTTTAAATTATTATAAAAACATGTTACAATAAGAAATAAAGTATCATACTTTTTTTAAAACATTTGGAGGTGTCCGCATTGAAAGTTGAAATTTGGTCGGATTATGTTTGTCCGTTCTGTTATATAGGCAAAAGAAAGTTTGAAATGGCATTGGAGAAATTCGCGCATAAGGATCAAATCGAAATCGTATTTCGTAGTTTCGAGCTCGATCCAAGCGCTGACCCTAATTCTAACGTGAGCACCTATAGCATGCTTGCTTCTAAATATGGAATGAGTGTGGAGAAAGCGAAAGAAACAACGCTTCATGTCGCTGAGCAAGCTGCTGCAGTGGGCATTACGTTCAACTTTGAAGGTACGGTGTCAACAAATACGTTTGATGCGCATCGTGTTGTTCATTTTGCAGCTCAACAGGGTAAGGACAAGGAGCTTTCCGAAAAATTGTTCAAAGCGTATTTCACGGACGGTGTAAATGTCGGAAATCGTGAGCATCTGGCTTCGATTGCTTCAGAAGCAGGCTTAGACGCCGCTGCTGTAGCAGAGATGCTTCAAACCAACCAATTCGCTGATAAAGTTCGAGAAGAGGAAGAGGAAGGCAGCAAGCTTGGCATACGCGGTGTTCCTTTTTATGTGGTTGATCGTAAATTTGCGGTTTCTGGAGCTCAATCACCAGAGGTGTTCTTGGATACATTAAATAAAGCATGGGAACAAAAACATCCAACCTTCATTCAAGTAAACGAAGGGGACGCAGATATTACTTGCTCAGATGGTTATTGCGCTCCCGATTCTCCAAAATCATAATTTGTAGTGAAGGGCGGCGCGTTCATGGAGGAAACTACTCTTATGAGTAACTGTCAAATTGAACGAATAGGGGAAATCATCGGCCAGAACGAACACGCTGCTTTTATTCTCATCAATAAAAAACGCATTGAAGTACCGCTGACTAAGGTCGCTGAGGGTTTAATTCTCGGCGACCTTGTCGTTTGGACGGGGAGCAGCTGGAATAGTAAAAACGGTGTATGAAAATACCTATTTGTCGAATGAGCGTTCAGAACTTATAATAGATAACGATGTAAAAATCAGACGCTTAAAAAAGCGCTGACATGCAAACGCTTAGGGGGTATTAAACGTGACAGTTGAACAACAACGACTGCTTGTGTTCGCAGGCTCTTATGCGGAATCAGATGAGAATGGTATTTACGTGTATGTATTCGATGATGAATCGGGTACATTAACGTTGACAGATGCGGTTGCTGAGTTTAAAAATCCAACGTTTCTTAATGTTGATGCAGACCGTAAGCTGCTGTATGCGATCTCCGAAACCGTGAATCAAAGCGGTCAGAAGGTTGGAGAGGCTGCTGCATTCACAATTGACCCAGTAAAAGGTTCAATTCGACTATTAAACCGCAAACAGACAGTAGATTCTACGACTTGCCACATTCAACGAGATGAAAATAGCCGTTTCCTGACGGTTACAAGTTATCATGGCGGCATGATCGGTCTTTTTGGGATCACTGAAGAAGGTACAATTGGTGAGCAGCTGGATGTAAAACAGCACGAAGGCAGCAGTCAGCATCCTGAACGCCAGGATCGTCCTCATCCGCATTCTTCGTTCTATAGTCCGGACGGACGTTATTTGCTCGTATCGGATTTAGGTCTTGATCGAATCGTGACTTATCTTTTAGATGAAGCTGATAGCAAACTGGTTCATCAAAGTGAAATTTCTTTGCATCCTGGAGCTGGTCCGCGTCATCTATCGTTTCATCCGAATGGAAAGTCTGTCTATGTCATAAATGAGGTGGATTCGACGATTACATCGTTTACATACGATGTTGAGACCGGTAAGTTAACGACTAAGGAAACAGTAAGCACGCTGCCTGCTGACTTTAAGGATGAGAATTCTTGTGCTGAGATTGCTATATCAGCTGACGGAAAATTGTTATATGGCTCTAATCGTGGACATGACAGCATTGTAGTATTTGCTATCGATGAGCAAACAGGTTTGTTAACACTTGTACAGCATATTTCGGTAGAAGGCGGGCATCCACGTCATTTTGCATTGATGCCAAACGGCAAGTATTTACTTGCAGCCAATAGAGATACGAATAATATTGTTACGTTTTCAGTTAATCAAACAGATGGAAAATTGACGTATACTGGTAATAGCGTTACGTTATCAAAGCCAGTTTGTGTTATTCCTGTTTATTTAACGGTATAAATAATTAATGACGTAAGTGTAGAGAGAAAAGGGGAATACTGAAGCGTGGCTACTAACGAAGATGATAAACCGAAATTAAAGGCGACCAAAATTTTTAAATGTAAAAATCCAGAATGTAAGGCATGGGTTAGAGATGAGTTCGCAGCTACAGAACAAACTTGCCCAATATGTAAAGGACCGATGCTTAGAAGCATGAGGCATCTGCCAGCTGTACAAAACAAGCCTAAGCCGCAGCCTCGCAAGCCGAAATCGGACTACTAATATGACCAGCGAAAAAATCCCAATCCGCTCATTCGAGTGTGATTGGGATTTTTTCTAGTTATACGTTTGAAACATCTCGACTAACAAGCTGTTTAATATGGTAGGATAGACATACTAATCAATGACAGGATGATACGATCTATGCTGTTTTATTTTTTAGCATTATTTACGGCAGCTGTTATTGTCATTTTGAACAATCGCAAGAGTGAGTCAAATCAGTGGGCAGCAATGTTCTTATGCAGCGCATCGATTGGAGGTCTCTCTGATGTATTTGCGAATAATGGCTTAATACAGTCCTCCAATGTGTTGCAATTTCTTAACTATACGTTAACACCGTATGCAGTTCTTGTTTTTAGTTTCTTGTATGCATCTGTAATTGATTCCTATCAACTAAGAAGGAAACTCAAAATTGTACTTGCATTTCCGATCATATTGATGCTTTTGTTTGTCATGTTTTCTTCAAATCAAAAATGGTTTTTTATCATTTTGCTTATTTGGTGCGCTCCTTACTATTTGGCTTCCTGCTATTTATTAGTTGCAGCCTTCTGGAAAGAACGTGACCCAAGGCTAAAGCGAAGTCGTTTTATTACAACGATTATTATAGTACCTACTCTGCTTGCTGTACTTTTCTTCATCTATGTTGCGAAGGTTATATCTCCTGACTTTCAATTTTTTAATTATATTTCCGTATTTATGATCTATTCATTGACAGTAGCGCTTCTTTGTACGTTCATGTATGGTGTCCTCGGTGTGAGACTGCGCTTCGAGCATGATCCTATGGAAAGTACAATGAGAGCAGTCAGCACGGGTGCTACGATGTTAAATCATACGATTAAAAATGAAATTGGAAAAATAGCAATCAGCACTGAAAACTTAAAGAACATGCTGCCCGAAGTAAGCGAGCAGACGAATCAACAAATGCAAATCATTACGAATGCATCAAATCATATGCTAGAGATGATCAGTCGGATACATAGTCAAATCAAGGACATTACGTTAAAGGAGCAACCTGTTCAGCTGGATATATTAATTGAGAAAGTGCTCTTTCAACATGAAACTATACTTAAAAGACAAGGAATATTTGTAAATGCATACTATGAAATTCGTCCGATCATACAATGTGATTCCATTCATATAAGTGAGGCATTCGGAAACTTATTAATGAATGCTAGTGATGCGATGCCTGATGGGGGTACAATTGAAGTAAGACTTGCCGCGTATAAGAATGGCGTAGAGCTTTCAGTCCAAGATAGCGGAATCGGAATTGCTGAGGAGAAGCTGAGCCAAGTATTTGATCCGTTCTACAGCAGCGGCAAGAGCGGCAGAAATTTTGGATTGGGCTTATCTTATGTTTATAATGTGATGCAGAAGAGCGGGGCAAAAGTCATATTAACGAGCCAGGCAGGGGTTGGTACTCGTGCAGCGCTGGTTTGGCCTCGAAAAAAGCTTTTATAATGTTTTCTAAAGGAGGGAGTCACTTTGAGTCATATTAAAGTGTTTATTGTAGAGGATGACACGGATTGGATTAAAGCGCTCACTGCTTTTTTGAATAAAGAGTCTGATCTGCTCGTCGTAGGCACCGCAACGAATTCAAGCGATGCGATCAGCCTAGCGCAAACGATCACGTTTGATGTTGTCTTGATGGACATTCAGCTCGATGGCAGCCGTCTTGACGGCATTCACACGGCGATGCTGATGCATGAATATTCTTCCGCCAAAATTATAATGTTAACGTCATTAAATGATGAACAGACGATGACGAAAGCTTTTACAGCAGGCGCAGTTCAGTATCTTGAAAAGACACGCTTTCAGGAGCTTCCGCAAACGATACGAAGCGTCTATCATCATCCTGCACCTATGGAGGCTTTGCTTAACGAGCTTGCTCGATTAAAGCGCGAGGAGCAGCTTAAAGAGCTGACTGGCGCGGAGCGTGAGGTGTTTGAGCTTATCGAAGCTGGTTATACCCAGTCACAAATTGAGAAAAAGCTTTATAAGGCAGAGAGCACTCTAAAAAATCAAGTCAACAAAATGCTAAAGAAGCTAGGTGTCCGAAGCAGTAAAGATGCGGTAGAGAAGGTTAAACGAAGAGGTTTGTTTCAGAGGGAAGAGTAAGAATAGCCGCATAAATAATGCACGAAGTCAGTAGGGGGTACTACGTTTTGTAGTACCCCTCTTTATGTCGTTCTACGAAAGATGGAACTGCCATCACGAATGGCTTAACTTTAGAATGAAAGAAGAGAGGAAGTGCTGAAAATGGCTGCAACGAATAATAGTATCCAAAAGCCTATCGTTCTGCTCATTGATGGACAATGTTTGCTTTGCAGTAAAATTACTCACTTTGTTGTGAAATGGGATACGGGAAAGTTATTTCGGTTTGCAACATTGCAATCGCCTCTCGGCGAGCAGCTGCTCAAAGAGGGGCATTTACCAATAGATGATATCGATACGTTTGTGATGGTAGAATCCGCAAAGTACTATACAAAATCAGAAGCGGCACTTCGTGTTTTACACAAGCTTGGCGGCTTGTGGCGTATATTGTATCTATTTCGCTTTGTACCTCTATCATGGAGAAACCGTGTTTATGATATTATTGCTCGAAATCGCTTCCGACTGTTTGGAAAAACTGACGTATGCTTGTTGCCGTCACCTGAGCTAATAGATCGATTTGTAGACAGTGATGATCCTATAAGTGATTGAAAAGCGGGAGGGAATACGGGTGAAAAATAAACCAATCTATGTCGAGCTTGAAATCCGTACTACAATGGATGAGCTGTGGGCACATACACAATCGCCGCAGCTGCATGAGCTATGGGATCTTCGTTTCTCGAAGATTACATATTTACCACGAATGAATGAAACAGACAAACAGAAGTTCCAATATGAAACAAGGATAGGCTTTGGACTAAAAATAGCAGGTACGGGAGAAACGGGAAGCACTTTACTCAAGCATAGCGAAGAAAGAGTATCTACCTTAACCTTTGCATCAGAGCAGGCGATCTCGCTCATTCGTTCGGGTGGCGGTTATTGGAAGTACAAGGTGCACGGAGATAAGCTTACCTTTATCACGTTATTTGATTATCAGACACGCTTCGGTCTTGCCGGTCGAATAATCGATCACTATGTATTTAGACCTCTATTTGGTTTTGCTACCGCATGGAGCTTTGATCGGTTGCGGATTTGGATGGAAGAGCGTATTTCGCCTTCCGTCGTTGCGGAGAGAGCATGTATTCATTACTTGTGTGTATGTCTTATGATGCTGCTTTGGTGTTATGAGGGTCTTGTGCCCAAGCTGCTTTTTCCAGAGTCGGGTGAACTGGCGATGATGAAGGAGCTAGGTTTGTTTAAAGGGATAGAGCTGCAAATCGTTCAATGGATTGGCCTATGTGAAATTGCTTTTGGCTTATCAACGGCTTTCTTCCATAGGCGAAAATGGATTTACATTGCTCACACCGCTGCGCTGGTTGCATTGACAGCTCCAGCACTGTTTTTCAATTCCGAATTGCTTACAGCTCCGTTTAACCCAATTACGCTATCATTACCGATGATTGGTTTGGGAGTCGCTGCCTTTTGGAGCAGAAGTCACTTGCCGCAAGCAAGTCGTTGTAAACGAAAGTACAAATCATAACTATGAAAGAGGAGGCATTTACGATGGGCTCAATATATGAACAAGTGCTAGGAGCTGAATTTCACAAGCTTCATCCTCGCATCCAGCAGCGCTTTGGCTTTAGCAGTCAGGATCGCACCGCATCGATAGGTCATGGGGTTATGGAGCTTATTTGGTACAACAAGCTTGTTATACTGCCGCTGTTTCTTGGAACATTTCGCCATATTATGTTTCCCCGAGGAGGCAGGAACATTCCATTTTCAATTGAGAATTTTGCCTATATTGACCCTTTTGGACGTGAAACGGTTTCTTGGATTCGCAAATTTCAATTTTCTAGAGCAGTCAAGCATTTTGATGCAACGATGGTGTACAGTGGGGAGAGGGAGCAAATCGTTGATTATCTAGGTAATAAGCAGCATCTAGCTGTCGATTTGGAGCTTAGCGTATGTTCAAAAGGAGGGATTACGATACGTTCGGGTGAACAGCGCTTTTACGAAGGATGGCTGCAATTTCGATTCCCCAAAATATTGACGGGCTGCGCAGAGGTAAATGAGTGGTATGACGATAGCGAGTGCTGTTACAAAATTACTGTTGTTGTTCGCAATCCGATTATCGGTCCAATATTCCGATATGTGGGCTCTTTCCAAGCGACTTTCATAAAGTCTTATCCTGAGGCTATACCTGTCGGAATTCGGCCGCTGCGTGACGAGAAGAGGGAATAATCGGCTGATGCCGTTTATTCCTTTTTGTCACTTGCTAGCTTGTCGTTGTATAATAGAGTCAGACACGATATGAAGATTCAAGCTCGCGAGACAGAGGCAGCTAGAACCACGGGAAATGGAGTACATGAAGAATGAAAAAGTTCAAAAAGTTTTATATAGAAACGACTAGCATTTGCAATTTATCCTGCAGCTTTTGTCCGCCTACGCTGCGCGCGAAAGGTTTTATTACAGTTGAGGATTTTAGAAAAACACTAGATCAAATCAAGCCTCATACTGATTATATTTATTTTCACGTCAAAGGGGAGCCAATGCTTCATCCCAAGATGGATGAGCTGCTCGATATTAGCCATGAGAAGGGCTTTAAAGTCAACATTACTTCTAACGGTACGCTAATTACGAAAAATAAACATAAGCTGCTGAATAAACCAGCGCTGCGTCAAATCAACTTCTCGCTGCACAGCTTTGACGGTCATGCCGGCTCAACGAATAAAGAGGGATATCTAGCTGAGATATTATCATTCGTGAAGGAAGCGGTAGCAACCAGTAATATTATTATTTCGTTTCGATTATGGAATTTAGACATGGACAATGAAACAAATCAGCAGAAAAATAAAAATCGCGAGCTGCTCGGCATGATTGAGAAGGCTTTCGATCTCGACTATAAAATCGAGGAAAAATTCATTCCAGGATCAGGCGTGAAAATCGCTGAGCGCATTTATTTAAATCAAGATCCAGAGTTCAAATGGCCGGATCTGAAAGAGCCCGAGTATAACGGGAAAGGGTTCTGTCATGCACTGCGGAATCAAGCTGGTATTCTCATTGACGGTACAGTCATTCCTTGTTGTCTGGATGGAGAAGGGGTCATTAATCTAGGCAACATCCATGATACTCATTTCTCAGAAATTATTGAGAATGAGCGCTCAACGAACCTTTACGATGGGTTCTCAAGACGTGAAGCGGTCGAAGAGCTATGCCGCAAATGCGGATATCGTCAGCGTTTCGGCTGATATCCGATTTACAAGCTTTGAACGACTATAGTAAAGGATGAGAACCTCATCGTTCGTAGGCTAGTCCTACCTATTGATGAGGTTTTTTATTTTGTTAGAAGATGTTCGAGCCATGAAAAAAAAGTTATTGGCAACAAGCAGGGGAAGCGGGACTTGCTGACGTCTATTCGATTGGGAAGGAGCAGAGCGATAAGCTAGTAGTTCAAGAGGCTCAACTGATTATAGCTAATGTATCGTCTAACTAGTTCTTCTTAAATGTAAAAAAAATTGAAGATGCTTCTTCAAACCCAATTGTAAACGAGTGGAATTGTTGGGAAGGGTGCTTTTGTGTTATGATTTACTTCGTGCTGTTCATTGTCGTCTATCAATCAATCTGAGAGTTAGGAGATTCAACTACACATGGATTTTATTACAATTTTAAAAGCGATTATTTTGGGAATCGTGGAGGGATTAACGGAGTTTGCACCGGTTTCCTCGACAGGACATATGGTCATTGTTGACGATATGTGGCTTCAAACGGAGAAATACTTGGGGAAATACGTGGCGAACACTTTCAAAATCGTCATTCAACTAGGCTCCATTCTAGCTGTGGTCATCATTTTCCGAAATCGATTTATTGATTTACTCGGCTTAAAGCGTAAAAGAAAGGACGCAACTCAGCCTGCTGCTGGGCAAGGGAATAAGCTTAAGCTTATGCATGTTCTCGTCGGACTAATTCCTGCTGGAGTGTTCGGTCTGTTATTCGATGATTACATCGATGAGTATTTATTCTCGATCCGCACCGTACTTATTGGTCTAGTCATTGGAGCAATATTTATGATCATTGCAGATCGCTTTGGACCTAAGAAACCAAAGATCGAGACGGTTGACCAAATCACTTATAAGCAAGCACTTTCAGTAGGACTCATTCAATGTTTGTCGCTTTGGCCAGGTTTTTCTCGTTCTGGGTCAACGATCTCGGGCGGGGTGCTGCTCGGCATGAGTCACCGTGCTGCTGCGGATTTTACATTTATTATGGCAGTTCCCATTATGGCAGGAGCAAGCATACTGTCTTTGGCGAAAAACTGGGAGTACTTCACGTTAGAATCATTGCCATTTTTTATCGCAGGTTTCCTGAGTGCTTTTGTATTTGCACTACTTTCAATTCGTTTCTTCTTAAAGCTCATTAACAAAATCAAGCTTGTACCGTTTGCAATTTATCGGATTGTACTCGCTGCAGTGATTTACATCGTATATTTTTAACCAAAAGAAAAAGGCTTGCTGCCGTTAAGACGGGAGCAGGCCTTTTTTGTGTATTTGAGCTTCATAGATGCCCATTTGACCAGAACATATAAAAGCGATCATACAGCCGATGAACAAATACATTGCACCATCAGATCCGAATAATTCAATGCCCATAATGAAGCAGGCGATAGGCGTCTTAGCAGCGCCGCTGAATACCGATACGAAGCCTATAGCAGCAAGCAATGGAATTGAAGTATTGAGCAAACCTGCAAGCGCACTGCCAAGCGTGGCACCTATAACAAAGAGAGGTGTTACCTCACCGCCTTGATAGCCTGTTCCAAGCGTAATGGTAGTGAATAATATTTTCAGTAAGAAAACAAGTGGCGAAACCGCCTCTTGAAAGGATTGCTGAATGAGTGGAATCCCAAGTCCCAAATAATTACGTGTGCCGATAACATACACGAGTGCAATCACGATGATGCCGCCAATTAAGGTTTTTATAACGGGATGGTTAAACCATTTGCTGAATAACCGTTTAAACAAACGAAGGAGCTGTGTGAATAACAGTGCGGCTAAGCCGAAACAGACGGAAGCAATAATAATTTTGAGGAGTAAGAGCCAGTCGAGCGGCGGTACAGCACCCATTGAATAGGCTAAATGTTTAATTCCCCATGCTGTAGCAACAAGATGTCCCACATAACTTGCAATAAAGCTGGGAAGCAGCGCCTCATAACTAATTACTCCGATAGCAAGTACCTCTAAGCCAAAGATCGTACCCGCGAGTGGGGTGCCGAAGACAGCGCCGAAGCCGCTGCTGATGCCGCATATGAGAATGATTTTACGGTCAATCGACTTTAAATGAATTCGTTGACCAAACCATTCCGCTAAGCTGCCGCCCATTTGGACTGCCGTTCCTTCTCGGCCTGCGGATCCGCCGAATAAGTGTGTAATGAGCGTCCCAAACAAGACGAGTGGAGCCATTCGTAAAGGGATCGTTCCTTCGCCAGAATGAATTTGTTCAATAATAAGATTATTGCCTCTTCCTGCTTCTTTTCCAAACTTGAGATAAAGGAAGCTAACGAGTACACCGCCGGCGGGAAGAAGCCATAGCAGCCAAGGATGATGGAAACGAGTTTCAGTTACGAGGTCAAGGCTGGCTAGGAATAAGGCTGAGGCTGATCCGGATAGTATGCCGACCGCTCCAGCAATGAGAAGCCATTTTAGGAAGTACTTGGAGAGGTTAAGCGGAAACAAATGTCGTGCATCAATCATAAAAGTGACTCCTTTATACTCTCTAAGCGAATAAGTGTTGCACAAAGCTTCTATGAGCTATTATACAACACTCTTGTAAGAGGTAAAGGAAATCATAATAGTGAATCGAATGAAAACCAGCTGTCATGAACACCATACGATATCCAAATGAGATGGTAGATATTGACGATAATATAAAGCAGCACGGTAACGAGAATACAAGGATTTATCCAATAGCGGTTTTTCAACTGGTAATAAATGAGTAAAAGCAGCAGAGGCAGCACCAGCTTCAATGCGTAATAGCTAACCATATTCCAGTCATACAGCCGTTTCACGAGAGGATTCAATTCTTCAATCAGGTTAAGTCTAAGTCCGATGTCAGTAAATGCTGCATCGGCAAAACATAGAAATAATAATCCAAAGAGAAGCGGCTTTAGGTCCCATTCTTTAAGTGCTGTGATGACAGGTGAACCTCCATTCAAATGAAAATGACGAGAAAATCGCATAATAGATGCATATGCTGCATAAGGTTTAACATTCCTAACGTATCTCTCTGGAATAAAGGAGGCATATCGTTGAAGCGAGTATTGATTGGAAGCCCCATACGCCAGAGCCCGACCGTGTTACGCCAATTTTTATCCTCATTGGAACGCATTGATGCGAGTTCTTTTAAGGTTGATTATTACTTTATTGATGACAATGATAATGAACAGTCCTCGCAATTATTAAGCGACTTTATAACGAAGCAGAGTGACAATCATGGAAGCCACACGATTTTGAAGCGAAGCGACTCTATTACACCTTACTCTAGGGATGAATTTACTCACTACTGGAGCAATGATCTGATCGATAAAATTGCGAGTTGGAAAGATGACATCATTAGCACGGCAAGAGAGCAGCATTATGATGGATTATTTCTCATTGATTCGGATATTCTGCTGCATCCGTTAGCTCTCGAATCGTTAATTTCATCTCAAAAAGAGATCATATCCGCTATTTTTTGGACCCAATGGCAGCCGAATACGATGGAAATGCCGCAAGTATGGCTGAAGGATACCTATTGGCCATTTCAATCCGATGGGACAGTCAAAGCAGGGGACGGAGCGGAAACGGCTCTTATTTTTATTGTAATGCTAAAAATTCCTGGTGTATATGAAGTAGGCGGACTTGGTGCATGTACATATATGACTCGAACAGTTCTAGATAAACCGATTTCATTCCGAACGATCCCAAACGTATCGTTTTGGGGCGAAGATCGACATTTCTGCATACGAGCAGCTGCGCTTGGCATCGGGCTGCACGTCGATACTAGATATCCGGCCTTTCATGTATATAGAGAATCAGATCTTGTAAGAGCACAATTATTTATGGAATCTACACGGCCCCAAACAAATGAAGTAACGACTACACAATCATCTAAAGGTCTCACGATCATTGTGCCCGATGCTGGCCCGAAGCTTACATTGTCCATGATTGTCAAAAACGAAGGAGATCGTTTTTTGAAGGAAGTACTTGAGCATCACAGACAATATATAGACCATGCCGTCATTATTGATGATGGAAGCACAGACCAGACCGGTGAAATTGTTCATGAATATCTTGCGGGTATTCCTTTAACCTATATTAAAAATGAAAGCTCGCAATTTCATAATGAAGTGAAGCTAAGAACGCAGCAATGGGAAGAAACGATTCGAATTCATCCGGCATGGATTCTGAATATGGATGCAGATGAATATTTTGAAGAAAAATTTAAGGATGAGCTGCCGATTCTGCTGAGTGATCCAGAAAGTTATGCTTACATGTTTCGTTTATATGATTTCTGGTCTGAAGACCAATATCGCGAAGACAACTACTGGAAAGCACATGAGGTATATCGTCCATTTCTGTTGAAATACGTCGAAGGATTTCCTTATGCATGGAGGCAAACGCCTCAGCACTGCGGTAGATTTCCTGAAAACATATATTTGAAAGCCCATAAAATCTCTAACCTCAGGGTGAAACACTTTGGATGGGCACGAGAGCAGGATCGTTTGCATAAGTATGAACGTTACAAAAAACTTGATCCTGACGCAATATACGGCTGGAAAGAGCAATATGAATCTATTCTTGATGAGAAGCCGAATTTGGTGAAATGGATCGAATAAGAAGATAGATTGTTGGAATCTTTGACTAAACAAGCACTCTAGTGATATATTTGAGTGTGCGATTAGTACAGGAGATTTCACATTCGGCTGCGTGCATGCACGCGGCCGTTTGTGCCTACTATATGGAGGCAAGTAACCCGTGAATAAATATCCATTTGATTTTGACCCAAAAAAACCTTTTATTGAGCAAGCTAGCGATTGGATTGCTGATGTTTTCTACGAGAAACTGCCTGAAGCTGGTTTCGAAATTAGAGATGAACAAATTTATATGGCCTTTCAACTGGAGCGTGCTTACTCGGATAAGCAAACGATCTTTGCAGAAGCAGGGGTAGGTACCGGCAAGACATTTGTATACCTGCTGTATGCGATCACGTATGCAAGGTATACGAGAAAACCTGCGATTATTGCTTGTGCGGATGAGTCATTAATTGAGCAGCTCGTTAAACCCGAAGGGGATATCGCTAAGCTTGGCAAATACTTGGATTTAACGATTGATGCGAGATTAGGCAAATCAGCTGATCAATATATTTGCTTGAACAAGCTTGATGACGCAAGGGTAGGCCAAGATAATGCTGAGCTGTATGACAGCATCTATCGCGATCTTCCCAGCTTTGTGCAAAAACCGGATTCTATGCAAAGCTTCTATCCATATGGTAACCGCAAGGACTATCCGAGCTTGAATGACGAGCAGTGGAACGAACTGGGCTGGGATGTATTTCAGGATTGCTTAGTTTGTGACGTACGTCATCGCTGCGGTCAAACGCTGTCACGCGACCATTACCGTAAATCAGCAGATGTTATCATTTGTTCACATGACTTCTATATGGAGCATATTTGGACGTATGAAGCTAGAAAACGTGAAGGTCAGCTGCCGCTGCTGCCAGAATACAGCTCGGTCGTATTTGATGAGGGTCATTTACTTGAAACAGCAGCGCAGCAAGCACTGACTTATAAGCTGAACCATGTTGTATATGAAGGAATCGTAACAAGACTGCTGCAGCAGGAAATTCGGGAATCATTAGCAGTAGCGGTTGAGGACTCGATTGCTCAAAGTGAATATTTATTTAAAATGATGAACAAACACAGCAAGAAGGTTCCGGCGTCTGACCGTAAGGAAATCATATGGAGCGCGGAGCTTATTCGCGAAATCAATCGTTTGCAGGACACTCTCTCTGTCATTGAAGAAGAGCTTGTATTTGAAAGCGGCTTATATACGATCGATACGTATCAACTAAAAATTGTCGAAGAGCATTTGGAGATGATTCAATTTGCCCTCTCTTTATTCAAAAAAGAAGACAAGCCTATCAGCTGGGTTTCGCAGGATAAAGAAGGAACTTCACTCGTCATTATGCCTAAAGTGGTTAAGGAAGTGCTGAAGGAGCAGGTGTTCTCACGTAAGATGCCAATCGTTTTCTCTTCTGCGACACTTTCTGTTAACAGCTCATTTGATTACATGATGGACATATTAGGTATGGACAACGCGTTGTCCTTCTCGGTTCCATCACCCTATGACTACGAGAAGCAAATGGCTGTAGTTATACCGAAAACTGAGCAATTCACGGGGTTAAATGAGAAGGTAGAGGAAGCATATCGATTGCTCAGGCAGACAGGCGGACGAACGCTTATTTTATTCCCATCATTGGAGCAATTAGAGCAGTTTAGAGCAGAATCGAATAAGCATGCTGATTCATCAGACTATACGTTTTTATATGAGGGCTCAAGTGAAATTAGCTATCTGATTGAGCAGTTTCAACAGGATGAAGCGAGTATCTTATGTGCAGTGACGTTATGGGAAGGCTTAGATATTCCAGGTCCATCGCTTTCACAGGTAATTGTATGGGAATTGCCTTTTCCTCCAAACGATCCTTTGTTTGCAGCTAGGAGACAGGATGCTGAGTCACCGTTTGAGCAAGTAGATATGCCATATATGCTGCTTCGTCTTAGACAAGGTATTGGGCGATTGATCAGAACACGTGAGGATAGCGGTAAAGTTATAATTTTCGGCGAAAAAATGAATGACAGCTATGTGCGCGAACAGGTTGAAGGCGTACTGCCTAAAGGAGTAACGCTTAGCTATTCATAAGCAACAGAATAAATTATTCAACAAGGAGTAGGGGAAACCCTTCTCCTTGTTTTTTTATTTCCAGCGCTTTGATCGTTTACAAGTTTATATCCAATTCATTACGGCAAAAATAGGTATAATTCGACACAAAACTACAAGGAGTGTATTTACAATGGGGATAATTAATCAATTAAACATTCCAGAGTGGACGGTTTACGTAGAAGCAATAGTCACCCTGGTGATTCCGATGCTTATCGCCACTATTTTCAAAAGATCTCGTCCAAAAGAGGATGAATAATCAAATGGAAGATCAAACTCACACTCATTTAGCGGATATCTATGAACAATTGAAGTTCCATTCAGATGTTATCGTACGTGAGTTCTCAATAGGTAACACAGGTATTCGCGCAGCTATCGCATTTGTAAGTGGATTAGCAGATCGTGATCTGATTGACCAACATATTTTGAAAGCGCTGATGTCTTATCAAGGTGAGAAAAAATCAATAACGAAATCGTTTTTGATTAATCAAATATTAACTGTCAGTCAATTATCAGAAGTGCAGACTTTAGAAGAAATGATGCCAAAGGTATTGATGGGCGCAACGGCTTTGATCGTCGATGGATTTCAGGAAATTATAATATTAGGGACGGAAAAGAGTAAATCTCGAAATATTGAAGAGCCGATCTCTGAAGCATTAGTTAGAGGTCCGCGATCAGGCTTTAATGAGAACTTATCTGATAATACAGCGATATTACGACGACATGGCGAGAATGACAGCTTAGCTTTCATAAGCATGCAAGTAGGTACACGTGCTAAGAAACAGCTAGTTGTTGCTTACATAAAAGACATTGCTGATCCTGAATTAGTTGAAGAGGTAAAGCGAAGAGTTGGAAAAATAAATATCGACAACCTACTTGAATCAGGATATGTGGAACAACTCATTGAAGATAATTTTTGGAGTCCATTCCCGCAGGTGCAAAGCACGGAAAGGCCAGATCGTGTGATTGGCGCTTTGATGGAGGGAAGGGTCGCCATTCTGCTGGATGGAACACCGTTTGCATTAATTGCACCTGTTACTTTTAGCATGCTGTTACAATCGCCTGAGGACTATTATGAGCGCTGGATGGTCGGCTCGTTGCTTAGAATGCTGCGTTATCTAGCCGCTTTGATCGCCTTATTGACACCAGCGATGTATATTTCTTTCATCTCCTTTCATCAAGGCTTAATTCCAACGAAACTGGCAATTTCAATCGTAGCAGCAAGGGCTGGCGTACCTTTTTCTTCACTCATTGAGGCTCTTATTATGGAGGTAGCTATTGAAATATTGAGAGAAGCAGGTCTTCGATTGCCTAAACCTATTGGGCCTGCAATGGGAATTGTCGGAGGTCTAATTATCGGTGAAGCAGCAGTGCAAGCGGGAATCGTAAGTCCTATTTTAGTTATTGTCGTTGCTGTGACGGCAATATCA
Organism: Paenibacillus sp. J22P15; assembly: GCF_056269345.1. NCBI lineage: Bacteria > Bacillati > Bacillota > Bacilli > Caryophanales > Paenibacillaceae > Paenibacillus > Paenibacillus sp. J22P15. The sequence continues at coordinate 747,180 of NZ_JBWDNT010000001.1, read as the reverse complement.
TCCTTTGCAATTCCTCAATATAATGCAGGGATTTCGCTTAGAATGCTGCGTTTTGCAGCAATGTTCTGCGCAGCTGCCTTTGGTATGTATGGTGTAGTTTTATTTTCTTTGTTATTAGCAGCGCATGTTGTCAAGCTAAAGAGCTTCGGTGTGCCTTATGCGAGCCTATCGGTTCCATTTCGCTTGGGTGACTGGAAGGATCTATTTGTTCGGATGCCAATTTTCATGATGAAAAATCGTCCTGAAATGCTTCATCCAAAAGATAAACAGCGTATTAAGAAATAAAGGGAGAAGGAATTTTATGGAAAACGGTGTCAAGGATCGAATTACAACTGTACAAACCGCTGTAATCATATCGAACTTTATGCTGGGTTCAGGAATTCTCACCTTGCCTAGAGCTTCCGTAGATGAAGTAGGAACACCTGATGTATGGATTTCCGTTATTATTGGCGGCGCAGTTGCGATCGCGTTGGGCGTTATGATGGCTATATTATCCAAATCGCATGCTGCTCAAACTATTTTCCAGTTTAATCAGAAGCTTTTGGGAAAATGGGTCGGAAGCGTAGTTGGCATCGTGATTGTCATTTATTTCTTTCTGACTGCTGCATACCAGGTGCGTGCACTAGCAGAAGTAACGGAATTATTTTTGCTAGAGGGGACACCGTCGTGGATTATTGTTATGTTATTTATGTGGGTTAGCTTGTACTTAATGACAAGCGGTATTAATCCGATCGCAAGACTATTTCAGATGATTTTACCAGTTACGATCGTCATCTATTTATTAGTCATGTTAATGTCTTTAAGAATATTTGAATTAGATAATTTACGCCCCATATTGGGACAAGGTATCATGCCTGTTTTAGGGGGAGTCCGAGCCACAGCTCTATCCTTTCTAGGTGTAGAAATCATATTAGTTATAACTGCATTTATGGACAATCCAAAAGGGGCAGTTAAGGCGGTCGTTTATGGCACTGCGATTCCAGTGTTCATTTATTTGCTGACTGTAATCCTAGTAATCGGTGGATTATCTATCCATGGTGTTGTTACAAGGACATGGCCAACGCTTGACCTAGTTCGAAGCTTTGAGCTTTCTGGTTTAATCTTTGAACGGTTTGAATCATTTTTCCTAGTGATATGGATTATGCAAATTTATTCCTCCTTCACCATTACGTACTATGCAGCTGCTTTAGGGCTTTCGCAGGTGTTTAACGTTAAAATAATGAAATGTTTATATGCTTTGTTACCCATTGTATTCCTCATTTCGACGCTTCCAAAAAATACGGACTTGCTTTTTGTGTATGGCGCTTTGCTCGGTAATACGGCTCTCTACTTGTTCTTTTCCATTACAATACTACTGCTGCTGTTGACAAAATGGAAAAAAGGTGTGAAAAATGATGCTTATCAGAAGTAACAAAAGCGGACGCTTATTATTAGTTTGCGTTTGTTTTCTATTACTGCTTGTCCAAACAGGCTGTTGGAGTACGGATGAGATTGAGGATCTCGGTCTTTATCTAGGTATGGCGCTTGACGTAGCCAATGAAACAGAGATAGAGAAGAAGATGGATAAACTTGTTTCTTCCTATCGCAAGAAGGATTTGATTACGTATACACTGCAAATTATTAATAAACAATCGGAGGGAAAAGCTTCGGACACCTCCAGCGGCAGTTCAGGAAAGTCATATTTAAACGTTTCAGAGACAGGAGACTCGCTCTTTGAAATGGTTAGAGAATTTTCGGCTCGAATGGAACGTCCTGTTATCGGTCATCATCTGAAGGTGATCGTTATTAATGAAAAGTTATCACGTCGCTACAGCATGAATAACCTCCTTAGTTTTATGTTAAGAGATAATGATATTCGTCCTAATTGTCTCATCGTCATGAGCAGCGGTTTAGCTAGAAAAGTATTGGAGTCGAAAGATAATACGATCATTCCGTCTTTCCGAGTGATCGAAATGGTCGAGAATCGTTATCGAACATTGAAAATATTGCCTCCGATGTCACTCATGAAAATCGAAGGGGAAATGAATGCAAAATCAAGCTATTTATTGCAAAATATTGTTTCTGCTGATGGTGAAGTTAAATTTTCTGGTGCCGCTGTCATAAAAGGAAAAACACAAAAGTTTAGAGGGCTTGTATCAGAAGATGAACTATTAGGCTTAATATGGCTGTCAGGCAAAGGAAAAGGTGGTTTAGTAAAAAGTTACGATCAAAAAACAAAGCAAGTTATTGCTTATGAGATCAAAACAATGAAAAGTAAAATGAAATCGCAAATCAAAGAAGGACAGATTAGTTTTCATGTAGATATCGAATCGGAAGGACGTTTAATAGAAGAATGGTTAAATGCAGACGAACCTATGGATGATGATTTTTTTAGCAGGGCAGTTCAAACATCCGAGGAAGAAGTGAATCGTCTTATAAAGCTCGGATTACATAAGATCCAAAAGAATTACAAAACAGATGTGCTCGGTTTTGGTACACGACTGAGCATTGAGCATCCGAAACAGTGGCAATCGGTCAAAGATGATTGGGACGAACAATTTAGCCGGATTCCAATTACTTATAGCATTAAGTTGATCATTACCGATACAGGTGCAATGAAGGGACATTAAGCACGAATATCGTGGAATAAGTAAGTAATAATCGGATAAAAAAACTGCGTGAAATACATATTTCACGCAGTTTGCTTTTATATCAACTTTTAAGCTATCATAATAGAGTAATAGTCACTTAAATAGAGCCGAAAAACTAGAATTATATGGAGGATTTCCTTGCGAATGGGACAACATGAACTGACGGATAGTTACGGCATTGAGATGGAACTATTTTCGATATGGATGAAAAATAAAGGGATGACAAAGTCAACGCACCAAGCTTACATAAATGATGTTCGTTTTTTTCTAGGGACAGTTTATCCAACGGAAACGAAAAAAATAACGAAGTTGGATATTATGCGTTACATGGCTGTATGTCGTGAGAAGGGGGCAGGGGACGAAGCTCGCAATCGGAAGCTTTCTTCTTTACGTTCTTTTTTTAAAGCGATGATCGAGATGGAGCATTTGGAAAGTAATCCTGCAGCACTCATTGCGAAGTCTAAACAGGAGAAGAATCGAATTCCTGTATATTTGGAAGAAAATGAACTGGAAGCACTGCTCCAAACGATTCAAGGGAAATATTATATACGAAACGTCGCTATCGTATTATTAATGGCCTATGCTGGTTTGCGTGTAGGTGAGGTTCATCGGATGAACGTTCAAGATTTTCAGCAGGATGGTTCTATACATATTCTCGGAAAAGGGCGTAAATGGCGTGTCATTCCATTGCCTGATGCGCTTCAGCATATTTTGAATGAAGCGCTCGCTGAGCGGAAGGAATCCAGACAGGGGAAGGAGCAGCCGTTTTTTGTATCCCAATTTGGTAGAAGACTGTCGATTCGAATGATCCAGACTGTCGCCGATGAAACGATCAAGCTGCTTAAGGAAACGATGCCATCACTTGTGGATAAACGTCTATCCAGCCATAAGCTCCGTCATTCATTTGCAACGATGCAAATTCGCAGTGGAACAGATATCCGGACGCTGCAGGAGCTGCTCGGACATGCAAGTATCGAGACTACTCAGATTTACACACATATTGACAATAAACAGCTTCGAAATGCGATGAACAATATTTCCAGTAAAATTCCGGTTAATCTCAAAAAGAAGTAACGTAATTATAATTATGTTAACTAATATTATTATTAGAGCTGATGACGGATACAAATGGTATCTGTCATCAGCTTTTTTAGTTGGAGCCAGCTTCAACTAGTTTTCGTCTTTCTTCACGTTCTTCAGGCAGCATGCGTGGACAAGTATAGCATTTCTCACCATCAACACGGCAATCATACATACAGCAAGACGAGCGCATAAGCAGCTTATGACCATCTGGTGACCATGGATTATCGATATATCGTGGTTTATGGATAAAAGGATTACGTTTACGGTTAAATACTTCAGCCGAAAGACCAAGAATGACATCTAGATCTTGCTGGAAGCTTGTAAGCAAATTCTGATCCGTCATATTTTGGAACATAAAGTCACGGACGGCATGAATATGGCCGCCAACTTGATTCCATATCATAGCAGACTTTACATCTGCGCTTTCAGCTACAGTCTCGATAATTTCATTGATCTCATCCTTGAAAAATATACTGAAAGAATGCTCAAGAAACCGTTTGCGTTCTATTTGGTCCTGAGGAACATCCGTCCAGCGGAGCTCATTGATTTTGAAGCCTAAATGAGCATGATCATCATGGTTTTCTAGCTGATAGGTCAAATTATGTACCGATAAATCCAAAAAACGATTGTATTGAGCAGCAAAAAAAAGATTCGTTATGCACAAATTGAAAAAAGACATTCCGACAAAAGAAGCTGCTAATTGCATGCCTGTTGCTTGAACCATTTCACCGGCTTTTCGTAACGTCTCATGTGATATTTCTTTACTATAAAAGTAAACTGCAGGCAGCTCGTGCACAGGATGAGCGGCACCATTTGGTGATATGTGAAAATAAGTTTCGACAAGTGTGAAATCCATTTCAGTCGTCATTTAACTGCTCCTCTTGTTCGTCATCAGTAAAATACATATAGAATGTACATGTTATCGATAATGATTATCATTATGAGTATTCTATAAGTATAGGAGGGCACTAACGTACTGTCAATAGAAATGGCCCCACGATGGTTTTTACTCGTTCAAGGCCGTCCCACATATCACCCTGGTCCTTTGGTTAGCCATTTGTTGTCTCTAAATTCGTGCAATTTATTAAAATCGTATTATAATAAAGAATACGGTATATTGAAACATAGCAAATTAGTAATAAGGTAAGCGAAAGGAAGAGATATATGGAAACGAAGCGTATAACGACAACTGAACAATTAGAAGAGGCATATGAAATTCGTAAAGCAGTCTTCGTGAGAGAGCAAGGGGTTGCAGAGGAAGTAGAGCTTGATGATTTCGATGCGATTGCTGATCATGTTCTTGTGTATTATGATAATGAACCTGTCGGGACAGGCAGAGTGCGGGTCGTCGATGATATGGCGAAGATGGAGCGTATTTGCGTATTATCCTCACACCGCAAACATAAACTAGGCAAGGCGATTATGGATGAGCTTGAGGCGATTGCGCGAGAAAAGGGGATTGCCAAAGCGAAGCTGCACGGGCAAGTACAAGCGGCTCCTTTTTATGAGAAACAAGGCTACGAAATAGCATCTACCGTATTTATGGAAGAAAATATTCCGCATGTTAAGATGGTTAAAGATTTATCACATTAATTATTAATAATGGCTGTCACTTTTAGGCTTAATGCCTTCTGAGACAGCCTTTTTTTTGTTTAGACTATGTTTTTTCGGTAGTGAGAAGGGGAGATCCCTTTGACTTTTTTGAACATTTTCGAGAAAAGAAGCGGATCAGTATAACCGACGGAGTGGGAAATATCTGACATCGAAAGCTGCTGATTGTTCATCAAATCACATGCTTTATCCATTCGATATTGCAGCAAATAGGATTGAGGCGATTGCTGTACAACCTCTTTAAATAAAGAAGATAAGTAAATGCGGTCTATGCCAATTCGCTTCGCCAGCTCAGTTATACTTACTTTGTTATAATAGTTCATTTCTATATAATCGAGCGCTTTGCGAACATAAACATCTTTTGCCTTCGGCACATATCCAATCTGATTGGGCGCGGTCAACATATTGATCCAATCCGATATTAGACGGAAAAGGTGGCTATGAACGACTAGACCGCTGTTTTTCTCAAGTAATCCCGCTTCAGATAGCTGATCCAGCCAAGGATCAAACCAATTGGAGGGAGCGAAGGTGAAATGAGGATTTGTTTTGCTTAATTGCACTTGTGCAAGCAAATCATCTACGCTAGTGCCCTGAAATGCGATCCACGAGTAGACCCAAGGGTCCTGCATATCAGCCTTCATATGGCAGATGGTGTTTGGATATACCATAAAGCCTTGTCCTTTTTTGAGCGCATACGTTTGGCCTTCAATCTGGTAGCTGCCTTTGCCTTCGTGAATAAATAAGATTTTATAATGATCCTTTACTCCCGGCCCCCAGCTATAGCCAGGTTCACAAAATTGCTTTCCGTGATAATAATAGATCAGATCATAGCGTTCGCACATTCGATATCACATCCCTGAATTTATAGCAGAAACATATTACATTATGACATATACAACTTGCTTGCGGACATTCCTTGTTACAGTAGTTATAAGATATACTTTGATGGAATCAAAGGAAGTAAGTGATCATTATAGCATGTTTTTTGTGAAGAAATCATTCTAAAAATAAAGGGGAATATGATACATGCCTTATGCTGCTGACCAATCACGTTATTCGAATATGTTGTATAAACGCGCTGGCAAAAGTGGAATTAAACTGCCTGCGATATCACTAGGACTATGGCAAAACTTTGGCGGCAATCAACCGCTGGAAAATTCACGTGCTATGCTTCTAAAAGCATTTGATTTAGGGATCAATCATTTTGACCTAGCGAACAATTACGGCCCGCCTGCCGGTTCAGCTGAAGAGACGTTTGGTGCAGTATACAAGAAAGACTTGGCTCCTTACCGGGATGAGCTGCTCATATCAACAAAAGCAGGCTATTACATGTGGGAAGGACCTTATGGTGAATGGGGCTCCCGTAAAAATCTGCTGTCCAGCTTGGATCGCAGCTTAACGCGAATGGGACTTGATTATGTCGATATATTTTATTCGCATCGTCCAGACCCAGAAACGCCGATGGAAGAAACAATGGGCGCGCTTGATCATGCAGTAAGACAAGGAAAAGCACTATACGTTGGCTTATCCAATTACAATGCCGAGCAGACGAGCGAAGCGGTCAAAATATTGAAGCAGCTGGGTACACCATGCTTAGTTCATCAGCCTAATTATTCGATGCTGAACCGCTGGATTGAGGATGGCTTGCAAACGGTATTAGATGATAATGGCGTTGGCTCGATTGCCTATTGCCCGCTTGGCAGAGGACAACTGACTAATAAATATGTCGATAAAATTGAAGCAGAGTCGAGAGCTTCTTCCAGTTCGATGAAGCCGCAGGCGATTACTGCAGAGCGGGTTCAAAAATTCCGCAGTCTTGAGGCTCTTGCCGCGAGAAGAGGTCAAACGTTGTCACAATTGGCACTAACATGGATTTTACGCGAAGGCGGAGTAACCTCTGCTCTGATCGGTGTTAGCCGAGTCAGTCAGATCGAAGAAAATGTAAAGGCGCTGGAGAGCGCTCCATTATCTGCTCAAGAATTAACAGAAATAGATGCAATCATGCACAATATCGGAGATATTCCGTGGTAATTACTAACCCAGGCTCATATGCCTGGGTTTTTCTATGGCTACATTGCAACATTCCGACATTAAAAGCAGGAAAAACTGCTTGTTTCGTGGAAATTATCGATTAAATCCAATCAAACGAGTGAGGGAAACTATGACCCATCTTACTGAAGCTTATATCGATTCTTTGGCCCCGAATGCGGGGGCGATCAAAAATGGAAATGACCTCGTTCGCAAAAATAGCTTTCAGAGGTTATGCCGCACGGAAGATGATAAGCTCCTATTTGGAGAATGCAAAGGAAGTGGAAAAGAGCCTTATAGCTGTTCTGTAGATTTTGTAAAAGTAGAACAGCCTGTATTTCGTTGTTCTTGTCCCAGCAGACAGTTTCCTTGCAAGCATATATTAGGACTGATGTACGCATATGCTGGTGGAAAGGCTTTTACGATTGAGGAAACGCCTGCTGATATTGCAGATAAGCGGGAGAAAGCGGATAAGCGTGAAGAGAAGAAGAAGGAAATAGCAGCGATTCCAGCAGGGACTGAGAGCAAACGAAAAGTGAATAAAAATGCGCTTGCTAAGAAGCTTGCTTCACAATTAGAAGGTGTAGAGCTCGCCCATAAGCTCGTTCAGCAGATCGTTCATACTGGACTAGCTGCCTTGGATAATCGGTCGATTCGAATGTATGAGGATCAAGCAAAGCAGCTTGGCAATCACTATGTTCCCGGCCTTCAGGCTGCTGTTCGTGAGATATTGGTACTAGCGGGTTCTAGTGAAAATCCAGAAGCAATCTATTCGGAAATATATGAACAGTTGGCTGCTCTGCACGCCCTAATTAAACGCAGCCGAGAACATCTGAAAGCACGTATAGAAGATCCTAATACACCAATGGACATAACAAGTGTCTTAGAAGAGAAGATCGGACATGCTTGGCAGTTGTCCGAGCTGAGGGAGCATGGACTCGTTAGTCAAGATACAGAGCTTGTGCAGTTGTCCTTTCGCTCCTATACGGACGAAGCTCGAGGCGAATATGTAGATGAAGGGCATTGGATGACGCTTGTGAATGGTGAAGTCGTTGTTACGCGGAACTACAGACCTTTCCGAGCTGCCAAACTTATGAGAGAAGAAGATTCCTGTTTCATGGTCGTCCAAGCAAAGGAGTTATTTGCTTACCCTGGTGATTTGAACAAAAGAGTACGCTGGGAAGAGATGATCATGCGAGAACTCGATTCTAGTGATCGAATCGCTATTCGTTCTTTTGCAGAGCAGTCCTTTACAGCTGCAGTAAAAACGGTGAAAAACCAACTTAAAAATCCATTAGCTGACAAAAATCCGTTGATGCTTCTGCATGCTGCTCAGGTGGCAACCACGGAAGAGGGATATGTTCTGGTTGATGAGCATGGCGTAAGACTGCCGCTTGATACTATTTCAAGAATCGGTCATCCTACTTTGCAGCTTATCCCTAATTTAAATCAAGAGCTATTCACTCAAACTTCTGTTCTTGTCATGTTTGAGGATCGTCTATCTGATGGAAACTTAGTCGCTCAGCCGCTTGCACTTATTACTGAACAAGAAATGATCCGTTTATTCTATTAAGGTTAATGAAGGAGCCTAGAATGAGTATTCCATTATTGCGTGAATTGCATGAAGACGTCCGCCGCTTAGTTATAGCGGGTGCGGGCATGGCGGTTGATGATGTACGTTTGAAACGTTTGCTCCCACAGCTGCAGCAGTTCGGTGAGAGAGCACCGATTTTCAAGCGTGTTGCGGAAGAAGTAGAAGGAGTTACAAAAGCTCAACCAGAAAATGTGGCACATAGGTTATTGGATTTAACGGTTTTGCTGCAAGCAGTTTTGCATACGCAAAGCTCAATCGAAGTGCCGGGTGAACTGCTGCCAGTAGGAACGAATACGAATGCGGCGCAGGCTATTACGAGTATTCCTTATCGAAAGCTTAAGCCGCTTCATGATTCACTAACGCAACGTGGATCTGGTCGGCTGGATGTAATCAGGCAAGGTGTAGAAAATAGTCTATTTAGCGATGTTAGAACATTCAGCCCAGCAGTGTACGCCTTAAAGGACAGCTATTCAGAAATCGCAGATTATGTCGCGGACTTCGTCATTCCAATGATAGGTCCTGCTGCTTTGCCTATTCTACAAGCGGAATTCAATATGCAGGGCAGCAGCGGTGATGCGAGAATACTAGCTTCACTTTATAAGCAGACACAAAATAAAGAAGAGTTATGGCCGACTTTGCTGACAGCTCAAAAAGAAGGCTCGCTTCCAGTTCGAGTAGCAGCTATTTCATTAACAGCTGGGTTGCCAAGCTTCGAGGAAGAATTGCTCGATCTGTCGCATGATGGGAAAAAGGAAGTTCGAGCCGCAGCTTTAATGGCATTATCCAGCTTCCAATCTGGACAAGTCGTTGACCGTTTGCTGGACGCATTGAAGAAAAAAGATACAGATATCGCAATCGATCCGATTCAAGCATGTGAAATACCGGCATTAACCGAGCAATTGTTAACTTTTGGCTTAGAGCTTATTGAACAGATCGTTTCTAATCCGCAAGAAGCGGGTTGGAGGGAGAAGCTCAGAACCGTCAACACTTGTCTTAACCCGAAATCAAACCTTATATCCGTAAGACAATTTCTAATGGATATGTTAAACAATGATCAGCTTAATTTTAATGAAATGGAACCTATTATCGGTCAAGCAGCGCACATTTTATTGGAATCAAAGAATGAAGAGGCATTAGTCTTACTCCATGAGCTGCGCGAAAAGCGCCCCTATTTGTTCTCCATTTCATTCCTAGCTGCAAGAGAAGCACTTAGTGCCAGTGAGGTTTTTGATAAGTATGAAGGTTATTTACTTGTGAAAAAGAGTAAAACAGCGCGTCTTTTGCTTAGTATTATTAATGATATAACGCCTCATTCCATTGCTCAAATTTTTTACGGACATAATGAAAATCTATGGGGATGGGATTCGAGATGGATAGAACGTTTTATTGCCTTAGATGAGGAAGAACTAGTATGTCGTTTGGTTAAAGAGCCAACTAAAGAAGTTATTGATTATCTGGTCGCAAAATCCAAAATAGCTCGACAGATCAATAAGGAACGAACGATCCATCTTCAATACAGCTTATTTCGTCTTGGTCATCCAGAAACCCCTGAAATGCTTATATCAACGCTGGAGCTCGCTGCGGAGAAATCCTTTGTTTATAAGGAACGGGATGTACACCTTATTATCGCTATCCTTCCAAGCAGCTATGCTGAGAGACTAGGGCACATTGCTGAAAAAGCGTCATTTGAACGTACACGTGAACAATTAAAGCAGATAGCTGAACACATCGCCGCCAAGCCGGCGGAACTTGAGTTGAAACCAGAAGGAGCGGGATTATTAGAATGGATCATAAACAGACTATCTTAAGGCAGCCAGCGGAGCTGTTGTATGCACATGAACTTGAAGCGCTTAAAGCACATGATAAAGGAGAGAAACCTGCCGGCTGGCAGCTATCGCCACGCGCGGTACTCACTTTCATTACAGGCGGCCGAGCAGGTGATGTTGATATTACACCGAAGTATATCGGACACACCAGGCTGGTAGAAATTGCAATTGCAACGCTTCTAACAGACCGTGCTTTGCTGCTCATTGGCGAGCCGGGAACAGCAAAATCATGGCTTTCGGAAAATTTGACAGCGGCTATACACGGTGATTCCTCTAAGGTTATCCAAGGGACGGCGGGTACAAGTGAAGAACAGGTCCGCTATTCTTGGAATTATGCGATGCTACTTGCTAACGGTCCCACGGAGGAGGCACTTGTCAAAAGCCCGATCTATCGAGCGATGGAAACAGGTGGCATCTCACGTTTTGAAGAAATATCGCGCTGTGCATCAGAGGTTCAGGATGCGTTAATCTCGATTTTGTCAGAGAAGACGATCTCAGTCCCAGAGCTAGGCAGAGACATTCCAGCTACTAGAGGTTTCTCGATTATTGCGACAGCGAATACACGTGATCGCGGCGTCAATGATATGTCCGCTGCTTTGAAGCGTCGTTTCAACATCGTTGTGCTACCCGCTCCTTCGGACTTAGAAACAGAAGTGGCTATTGTACGCAAACGTGTGAGTGAGATCGCAGTAAACTATCGTCTAGGAGAAGCAGTACCAGAAGAAGAGGCGGTACGTAAGGTAGTTACGATTTTCCGTGAGCTGCGAAGCGGGATGACTGTTGACGGCAAGGAGAAGCTGAAGCAGCCAAGCGGTGCCATCTCAACTGCCGAAGCGATATCATTACTGATTAACAGCATGGCGCTTGCTAGCAGCTTTGGCGATGGTCAAGTTGCCGAGGAGGATCTTGCTGCGGGATTGCTCGGAGCTGTAGTAAAGGATGAAGCGAAAGACGATACAGTATGGAAGGAATATTTGGAAAATGTGATGAAGAAACGGGGAGCCGAGTGGAGAGGGCTATATCGTGCTTGCCGTGAGCTAAGTTCGTGAGCACGGCTGCCGTATCCAATTACGGCGTCCATTTATTCGGTGTTCGCCATCTCTCACCAACTGGAGCATATCATTTGCAAGCTTTTCTAAATGAAGTAAAACCGCAGCTTGTGCTTGTAGAAGGACCATCGGATGCGACGGAGTTAATCGGTCAAATTACGTTAAGTGGTGTGAAGCCGCCAATCGCTATATTGGCGTATACGGAACAGCTGCCTATTCGTACGGTTGTTTTTCCGTTAGCGGAATATTCTCCAGAGTATCAAGCTTTTCTTTGGGCAGCTAACCATGGAGCAGAAGCACGGTTTATCGACCTGCCATCCGATGTATCGGTTAGTCTGCATGCGGGCATGAGAGCTGCTAATGAAAAAGAAGATTATTACGAAGGTGTTCGCTTGCATCGTCAACAAATCAATGATCGATATGAACAAGTCGCACAAAAATCCGGTGATGCAGATTATGAAACCTATTGGGAACGATCATTTGAACATAGCAGCGAGCCGAGCACATACCGACGTGCAATACATGCTTTTTCTAGTGAGATGCGCAAGCTGTCAGAAGCCGAGGAACGAATTCACTCGCCGCTGGATACTGCTCACAATGATATTCGCGAGGCTTATATGCGCGCGAAAATTGCTGAAGCTATTGCTGGAGGCGTACCAGCGAATAAAATCGTAGTCGTCACCGGAGCATACCATGTATCAGCGCTGGAAGCAGGACTTGAAAGTATGACGGAGAAGGAGGCAGCTTCACTGCCGGCAATCCCAACCAAGCTGACGCTTATGCCATACTCATACTATAAGCTCTCAAGTCATTCCGGGTATGGAGCAGGTAATTTAGCTCCGTCATATTTTGATCTTGCATGGCAATGTTTAGTCGGCGGCGATCTAGGTAAATTATCTTCCCTCTATTTAGCGAGAATTGCGGGTCATATGCGGGAGAGCGGGACGTTTCGTTCTGCGGCATCGGTTATCGAAGCAGTAAGGCTGGCGGAATCGCTGGCATCTTTGCAAGGAGGAAGATTGCCTACGCTGCGTGATCTTCGCGATGCAGCAATTACTTGCCTTGGATATGGAGAACTTTCTATTGTAGCTGATGCTCTCGCAAGAACGGATATTGGAACCGCAATTGGTTCCTTGCCGGACGGCATTAGCCAAACGCCAATTCAAGAGGACTTGGTGCGAAACCTAAAGACGTTAAAGCTGGAAAAATACAAAACGACGGTTGCGACCGAGCTAGAGCTTGATCTTCGAGAAAACAGGAGGGTGAAATCGGAGGAGGCAGCATTTCTTGATTTAAGAAGATCCTTTTTCCTTGAGCGCCTTCAGCTGCTGGAAATCAGCTTTGCGAAGAAACGTGCAGTTCAGCAGAACGGCGCAACCTGGGCTGAGAACTGGGTGCTGCGCTGGACGCCTGAAGCAGAAATTGAGGTCGTTGAATCGATCATGAAAGGAGAGACGATTGAGCTCGCTGCGTCTTTCGCCATCAAGGAATCGCTAGCACAAAGCACAAATATTATGGAAGCAGCGGCACTTGTGAAGGCGGCTTGGCAGTGTGGTCTGCCCGCTTCGATGGAGGATGCTCGGCGTACGCTGCAGCAGCTTGCCGTCGATGCTGGTGATTTTGCTCAAATTGCAGGTACGCTGCGTGATCTTTCTGTATTGGTGCTCTATGGCGATGTCCGCAAGATAGATACAGCAGTACTCGTTCCGCTTCTCCAACAGCTATTTCTTAGGGGAACACTGCTCCTTGTTGACTCTGCTATTTGCAGTGATGAAGCAGCTGCAAGTATGGCTGCTGCAATTATTGATATGCATGCGGTATCACAGCAGCATTTTGAAATGGTGGATGACGAGCGATGGGTGCAGCAGTTGGAGCAGCTTGCTTATCGCGATGATCGTAATGCCAAGCTTTCCGGGCTTGCATTTGCGCTGCTGCTTGAGCGTAACCTCATTGACAATGAACGTTTAGCACGGGAAGTGTCGAGACGATTGTCTCCGGGCATTCCAGCCGATATCGGAGCAGGGTGGTTTGAAGGGATGTCACTTCGAAATCGGTATGTGCTATTATCACGCCGACAGCTTTGGGAACAGCTGGATCTTTATACACAATCACTTGATGAAGAGCAGTTTAGACGTTCACTTGTCTTTCTTCGCAGAGCATTCTCTTCATTCGAGCCTAGAGAGAAAAGTACAATTGCCGAATTATTAAGTGACGTATGGGGATTCGGAATGATGGAGGCAGCTGATGTCCTGCAGCGTCCGCTTAGCACTGAAGAGCAACAAAAATTGGACGAGCTCAATGAGTTCGATTTTGGAGACTTATAATATGAGCGATAATGAACACTTTGAACAACTTAAGCGCTGGCGGCTTATACTAGGTCAAGCTGCAAATGAAAAGCTGACGGATATGGCGAATGGGCAGGGTCTTCTTGATGATGAGCTTAGCTTGATGGATCAAGCGCTTGCTGCTATATATGATGATACGACGGACGTCTCCGATAATCAGAATAAGCCCGGAAGTCGGTCGGCAAGTCTAGGCGCTTCCTCACCCAAACTAACAAAATGGCTAGGCGACGTGCGCAGCTTCTTTCCTTCCGATATCGTGTCGGTTATTCAAGCAGATGCCATTGAACGCAAAGGGTTAACACAGCTATTGTTTGAGCCGGAGACTCTTAGTCAGGTAAAACCGGATATCCGCATGGTTGCAACACTAATTGCATTAAAAGGTCGTATACCTGAGAAGGCAAAGGAAACGGCAAGAATACTGGTTCGTGAGGTAGTGGACGAGATTTTGGCACGATTAGCGCATGAAATTCGTCGTGCAGTAACGGGAGCATTGAATCGTAGAAAGCATTCGCCGCTGCCATCCATTACCGGCTTAGACTGGAAAACGACCATCCGCAGAAACCTGAAGCACTATGACATGGATAGTCAAATGCTTATACCGGAACGATTTTATTTCTATGAGAGAGCACGGCGCAGTAAAGAATGGACCGTTATTCTGGATATTGATCAAAGCGGATCGATGGCAGACTCGGTCATCTATGCGTCGATCATCGGCTCTATCTTCGCCAGTTTGCCCGCTCTTGATACACATGTTGTCGCCTTTGATACTGAGGTGGTAGATTTAAGCGAGCAATGTGCGAATGATCCTGTAGATATGTTATTCGGCATCCAGCTTGGCGGCGGAACAGATATTAATAAATCGGTTCAATATTGTGAGCAGTTCATTACTGACCCTAAGAAATCGCTCTTTATTCTTATTTCCGATTTATATGAAGGCGGTAATCAAGCCTCTCTCATCAGGCGTATGGAAAATATGCGTCAATCTGGCGTTAGTGTCATTTGTCTGTTAGCTTTATCGGATAGCGGAGTCCCATCTTACGATGTCACGCTTGCAAAGCGGTTGTCTAGTTTCGGCATTCCTTGCTTCGGCTGTACGCCGGATCGACTGCCAGAGCTTATTGCAGGCGCGCTGCAAGGACGAGATTTGCAAGAGCTTGCTGGTGCGCTCGACCCTTCCAAGCACTAAATCATAATAACCTTTTATACAATCTTAAGCTTTTATTAAACTTTATTTACAAGCCTCTTAACGATTGACGGTTATCTTTAGTAATAGATAACCAGTCGATTTTAGGAGGTTTTTTTGTATGAAAACAAAGCTCTATGTTCTTTATGGGGGTAAATCAGTCGAACATGAGGTTTCTTTAAAAACAGCATATACCGTTATTCAGTCTATAGATGAGTCAAAATTCGAAGTTTATCCTATTTACATTACACGTGATGGGCTATGGTCCACACCAGACAAGCTGAACCTTGACGCACTTCATATAAGTGATCTGATAACTTTGCCAATACATGAAGGTGAGGCTAATTCCATCGGACAGGTGCTCATTCATCAATTATCCTTACCCGGAAAAAAGGTCGTTATGCCGCTTCTGCATGGCTCCTACGGCGAGGATGGAACGGTGCAGGGACTGCTGGAATTACTTAATGTTCCTTACGTTGGGAATGGGGTGCTATCTTCATCACTCACACTAGATAAAGCGATATCGAAGCAGCTGCTAGCTGAGGCTGACATTCACCAGACCGAATACTCTGTCTATCGATACGATCAGTGGCTTGAGGATCACTCGAAGATGGTGCTAATGACAGAGGAGAAGCTGGGATACCCTTGTTATGTTAAACCCGCTTCGCTTGGTTCTAGCATTGGTATTAGCAGGTGTCAGGACAAGCAGCAGTTAATTGCGGGGATTAAAGAAGCTTTTAAATATGACAGTAAGATTGTAATCGAAAGCGAAGTAAAAGGCAGAGAAATTCAAGTCGCGGTTATGGGAAATGAAAATCCGCTCGCTTCATTGCCTGGTGAATTCATACACGACCATGTATTCTTCGACTTTGAATCCAAATATATGGACAAGCGGTTGACGATGTCTATCCCGGCACAGATTTCTGAAGAAATCACTTTGCAAATCCGACAGCTAGCCATTCAAGCTTATAAAGTTCATGGCTGCTCGGGCCTTGCTCGCGTGGATTTTTTCCTCGATGGAGAAAATCAGCTGTTTTTGAATGAGATAAATGCACTGCCTGGTTTTACAAATTTCAGTATGTATCCAGTAATGTGGGAACGCACGGATGGAACAAAATATTCAGAGCTTGTCGAGAAGCTAATTGATTATGCAATCACTCGACATGCCGAAAAACAATCGATTCAGTATGCGAGGTGACCGTTATGCATAGAGATACTTGGGCTGAAATAGATTTAAACCAAATACGCAACAATCTGCTGAAAATTCGGGGTACATTGCCGCGGACCGTCAAGCTAATGGCTGTTATTAAAGCCAACGGCTATGGGCATGGCGATATCGAGTCTGCTCAAATGGCATTGCAAGCCGGTGCAGATGTATTAGCGGTAGCTTATTTGGAAGAAGCGCTGAGACTTCGTGCATTTGGGTTACAGCTTCCTATTCTTATTTTGACACCGATTCATCCTGAGGATGTGCTTCTAGCTGTAGAGAATGACTTGATGTTAACCGTTACGGGCGCCGTTTGGTTTAGAGAAATGAGACAATTTAAATCGTATAAAACGGGCAAAAAACTTCAAGTACATGTGAAAATGGATACCGGTCTTGGTAGAATTGGCCTGCAATCTGAAGAGGAATGGGACGAGCTCTTGCCTTGGCTGAAAGCCGAAGATATTGATGTGGATGGATTTTATACCCATTTCGCAACAGCGGGCAAAGCAGATACGACGTTTCTGGAGCTGCAAACTAGCCGATTTATTGACATGATCGATTGGAGCAAAAAATCAGGCCTCCAAATTCGCCACTATCATTGTGCGGGGAGTGCGGCTGCGCTGCGCTTTCCAAATCTGGCCATGGATATGGTACGCATAGGAGCAGCAATGTACGGCTTTTACCCGGAACAGCTTGTACAATCTGTAAGGCTTGAACCTGCTTTAAGCTTACACAGCAAGCTCATGCAGGTGAAGAAGCTTAGCAAAGGGGAATACCTCGGTTACGACAATTCCTATCAGGCGGAGGAAGAAGAGTGGATAGGAACGGTTCCTATTGGGTATGCGGATGGCTGGTCACAAAGCATGCAAAACTCCGAGTTGTTAATCGATGGTCAGCGGACAAAAGTGATCGGGAAAATTTGCATGGATCAGCTAATGGTAAAGCTGCCAGGACCGTATCCTGAAGGAACCTTGGTCACTTTAATCGGAAGTCAAGACAATGAAGAAATTACATTCTCAGAGCTTGCAGCTCATATAGGCAGCGTATCACAAGAAGTATCTACATCGCTAACTGCAAGGGTAATAAGAAAATATAAGACGGCAGAGGAGGCTTGGACACGATGGGACAAACGAACATTGCAGCACAAAATCAAGAAAGCGATTATGTGAAACATACTACTGTCCAAGTTAATCGGTCAGAGATGTACGAGGGACATTTGGTGTTGGTTAACCAAGCGAACCCAATTAGGCAATCTATACCGTTGGATAAGCTCAAGCCAATAGATTCAAATCCTGCCATAAGAGAGCTGGTAAAGGGCATGCTTTTGGAAAAAACATGTTTACAGAATCTAATTGCGCTGCTGAGTGAATGCGAAGGATGGAATGATATTGTCACGGTGAGCGGATTTCGTACGAAAGAAGAACAGGAGCACATTTATGCAAACTCATTGATCGAGAACGGTGTTGAATATACAACATGTTACGTGGCTTTACCCGGACACAGCGAGCATCAAACAGGACTTGCTATAGATGTCGGGAAAATCGACAATCATGTAGACTTCATTGCGCCGTCGTTTCCGGATAGCGGTGTCTATATGACATTCAAGTCTCTGGCTGCGGAGCATGGCTTCATCCAAAGGTACAAAGCAGGCAAAGAGCCATTGACGAACATCTCTTGTGAGCCTTGGCATTTCCGTTATGTGGGGTATCCTCATGCCAAGATGATGGAAAAGTATGATTTGTGCTTAGAGGAATATATCGATTTTATTCAGAAATTCACATATACAGGAGAACATCTAGTCACTGAAACAGCAGTCATGCGGGCACAGGTGTACTATGTGCCAGCGGAAGAGGGACCTATTACAAGTGTACCTATTGTGAATTGCGACCTTTATCGCTTATCCGGAAATAATAGGGAAGGTTTTTTTGTAACTGCGTTTATAGGCAAAGAGCCGAAAGTTCATGGTTACTAAACAGAATTACAGCGGGCTGGACTGGCTTAAATTTGTAGCGGCCCTATTCGTTATTGCCAATCATACGGGCCCGTTGCTATCATACGACGAGTATACAAACTTTATTTTCAGCGGGATCATTTCTCGGCTTGCAGTCCCTATATTTTTTATAACATCGGGTTTCTTTTTCTTTCGAAAACTAACGGGAGAACAGGCTGAGGATCGCAAAAAATTGTTCGGTTATATGGGAAAAATCGGACTTCTATATGTTATTGCTATTTTGTTATACATTCCATTAAATGTGTATAAAGGTGATTTTTCCGAGGATTTCACCGTATATTCCTTCTTGAGAGATATTATTTTTGACGGGACATTTTATCATTTGTGGTATTTGCCCGCGTTGATTATAGGGTTGTTTATAGCCTATTTTCTTTATAAAAGTACATCGTTACCGCTTATGCTGGCAATAGGAAGTTTACTCTATATCATTGGACTAATTGGCGACAGCTATTATGGGATTACGCAAAACATCCCTGTACTTCATTCTCTATATGATCATTTGTTTCAGTTATTTGATTACACGCGAAATGGTCTGTTTTATGCTCCGATCTATCTTATTTTAGGAGCATGGGCAGCGAAGCGCCCACAGCCATCTAGAAAGCCGATCACTACTGCTAGCTTATTTTTCGTATTTTTAGCGCTGATGATTGCTGAAGGAATAATCTTGAATGCTATCGAATATCCGCGACATGACAGCATGTACGTGTTTGCGTGGCCAGCTTCTTATTATTTGTTCCAATGGGCTTTCTCGTGGAAAGGCAGATCAGGCAAAGGCTTCAGAGAGTGGCGGGTTTGGATATATATATTGCATCCCATAGCAATTGTGCTTGTTCGAGGTGCAGCGGAGGTTGTGAAGCAGGAAGACTTATTCATATCAAACAGTATGATTCATTTTGTATCGGTATGTTTCGTGTCAATAATTATGGCAGCTGTCGCTGTTAGAATATCCGTCATAAAATTCAGAATTCGACCATAAGTATGGTAATGGGAGACGTAAGTTAGTTGTAATGAATCGGGAGGAGAAGCCACAGCGAAGGAGCATTACATGCAGCTGGGAGGGATTGCAATGAGTAATGAATTGCTCATTCAACTACTCGTGCTTATCGTAATGATCATCGAGATGGCTAACAGATCTAAAGATTCTTAATCCATAAAGACAAAACATCCGAAGGGTGTTTTGTCTTTATTTTTATGGAAAAACAATGGGAATAAAAGGATGGGGGAGTCCAGCAACGAATTTAATAGCTATAGCGAAATCTAATGCACAAAGTGCAGTAGAAACCTGACATCACTGCCGAAAAAAGAAGCTACATTGCAGAAATACATTAGAATTAGCGAATAAAGAGCCAATGTAGAGTAGATTCAGGAATTCTAATGTAAAAACTACAGCGTAGCACAAGAACTGAAATGCTAATGCGATTTACATTGTACAAACTGCAATCTGGCTCTTTCGTTTCGAAAAAGTTAAGGGGGTTATTGCCGTGATAGAATGTCCATGGTGCAACAATCAAGTCATTCTCGAACATAATAATTGTCCTGTATGCAGGCATGAGGTTTTGGAGGAGCATCTCATTCCACTGGTGAGCGAACAGGATCACTGTCAGAATGAATCTGAGTCTGAACTTGAGGATCTGACTGATCTGGACAGAGAAGCACAAATCGCTAATCGCTTTATATGTTCAAAATGTAATCATAATGAATGTGATATCAATGAATTAGCAATGACGGGAGCGGGAATTAGCAAGCTCTTAAACATTCAATATCAGCATTATTTGTTTGTCTCCTGTATGCAATGCGGATTTGTTGAGATATATGATCCGAATTTCATATCCAACTCATCACATTTCAATGAGACCTGAAGAGGATTATCAACACCTCAATTGAAGAAAAAGAACGATGTCGGCGCGCGCCAAGCATCGTTCTTTTTTTACTTATCCTAGCTCCCAATCCTGAAGCAGCATTATGGCTGCTCCTGCGGTTACAGCGTCCTCGGTCAGCTGACCTTGCGTAAATTTTGGTTCGTATTGCGGGGAGTAATAGATATTGCTGCGAGCGACCTGAATGACCGTTTCATAGATCGACTTATGCACATTGACGAGTGGACCGCCTAATATGACAGCCTCTGGATGCAAAATATTAATGAGATTGGCTATGCCTATTCCGAGATATTCAGCCGTTTGCAGAAACTGCTCGGTTATGAACGCATCCTTCTGTAAAAAAGCTTTCTTCAAAACATCAAATTGAATCTTCTCTGGCGGTAAGCCTGTCAGCGAGCTCGCTCGACCCAGCTTTAATTGTGTTCGAATGTTCTTCTCTAATGCAGGAATGGATACAAGCGCTTCAAGTGCTCCGTAATTACCTTCATCACCAAGTCTAGGGCCATTCGTTTGAATGATCATCTGCCCGAAGGAGCCTTCCATATCTACGGCCCCTCTTACAATTTGTCCTCCTGAGATCATGGAGGTACGAAGCCCGACACCCGCATGCACATATAGCATATGTTCTACTTCTTCGTTGCGAAGTGCCCAGTGCTCACCAATAATTGCAGTGTTGGCGCCATTATCGAGGAGGGCTGGCATACCTAGTTTTTGTTCCAGCCAATCACATATGGGAACATTGATCCAGCCTTCTGCTGGAAAATACCGAGGCTTCAACATCACGCCTTCTTCCCGGCTTAAAGGACCAACAGCACCGATCCCAATCCCGATAACCTGCTGGCGCTGAATGTGAAAGTCGCTCATCATTCGTTCAGCGATCTGAACGATCTTGGCGAGTAATACCTCCGGTGTCATTCGTTCATCCATCTTCCATCTCTCGAATGCCAGCGGTTGTAAATTTAAGTCGTATAAACCAATCGAAGAGGAGAAACGGGATATTTCTAAACCAAATAAAGCACGGTGCTCAGGATTCACACGATAGAGAATGGGTTTTCTGCCACCTGTAGATCTTCCGAATTCTGATGCGAGAATAAGACCGTCTGTCAGCAATTCCTCTAACAGCCTAGATAAGCTAGTACTCGTAACCGTAAGTCTTTCCATTAATGCAGCTTTGGACACGAGTCCTTCACGAATAATGAAATCAAAAACTTGTTTTTTTATTGTCGGATTCTTTATATTCATTATTAAATCTCCAGTTGTCCAAGTAATTATATCGGATATTAACCAACCTCTATTATATGCTCTAGGGGGATAGAAGACTAGACAAACGCTATAAATATTTCAAAAGAAACGTTAATAAAAAGGTGAATGTACTATCGAGCGCATTTACTGGATATCGGCACCGGCGGCGGTGAAGGATAATTTTAATAGCTGATCAAACTTTACTTCTCGTAGGGATAGATTTATCTGAAGGCATGATTCAAGAGCAAATGCTAATCTAACTAAGTCGAATCGATCAAACGTACAGTGTTAATCCGGATGGGACATAGCGTGACAAATATATAAATGAACTGAATCAAGCGGGGTTTACCGATATTCAGTGTTTTGAATATGATTCAACTGATTATTTCGAAACCTATGAGGACTTTGTATTCGTATTGAAACATACGCCAATCATTCCTAACTTCGGGAAAGATGACTACGATTTCGCGATACTAGACAAATTTATAGCTGACAATCGGAGCAGTAAAGGAATAGTGACAAATTCCAAACGATTCATGATTATTGCAAAAAAATAAACGCAGACAGAATATAAGTGAGGCACAATTAACGTTATTAAATAAGAGGTCATAAAAAACAGCCTAGAACACAAAACAAATTGTGGTTCTAGGCTGTCATTTTGTTTAACAGGGATATTTAAAATCCTACTCATTAAGAAGCAGGAGGGAGCTTCGTCTGCGTTGGCTTGGCATAACCTTCTTTGTACGTCTCGTCAATGATTTGGCGAATGCGCTCTACTTCGATTCCAGAGGACTTCATGGCTGCTGTAGTTACAGCAATTTCAATACATACACCGCAGCGAGTGCCGTGATCATCCCAGACAACAGAACCGTCGTCCTTAATTTCAGCGATAAAGCAGTTGAGATTACTCTCATGACCAGCACTTTCGCCACAACCGCAGTAGCAAGGAATAAAGGGTAGAACATCCGTTACCGTTGCCGCAGTCTGATAAGCCGTCCGAAGCATATCCGAGGAGCCATCTAAGAAAGAAGGCAGAACTTCCAGCGAGGCTGTCGTTTCTTGCAAATCTCCTGATGCTGTTTGATGATCCCCATGATTGTTGCTATGCGTGTTTACTGCTGAATTTGTCGAGATAGGCTGATTGCTGCACGCACTAAGCAGTATGGAGGATAGAAGGACAGAATAGATTGTCGTTCTTGCAAATCGATTCAAGTGTATACACTCCTAATTTCATATGGTTGCATTTATTATAGCATTTTCAAATATTAATAGATTAGTCAATATGGTACTATTAATTGACGATATCAATGGTTATAACCGTAAGCTTTCCCATTTAATCGTATCAAAAGCCAGTATAAAAGAGGAGCGATTGACGATGAAGGTATTGTTTATTGGTGGAACTGGCCTAATTAGTGAAGCTGTGTCCAAACTAGCATTAGAAAAAGGGATTGAGCTTTATCTATTTAACAGAGGGAAGCGGGACGAATTTGTTCCAGATGGCGCAAAGGTCATTAAAGGTGACATTCGCGACCCTATCCAGGCGGCTGCGGCTCTTGAGGGCCATCAGTTTGATGTTGTTGTTGATTGGATTGCGTTCACACCGGAACATGTGAGCACGGACATCACGTTGTTCCGTGGACGTACAGACCAGTACATATTCATAAGCTCGGCCTCAGCTTACCAGAAGCCGCCAAAGCATTACATCATAACAGAGGAACAGACACCGCTTGAAAATCAGTATTGGCAGTATTCTCGCGATAAAATTGCTTGTGAACAGCTATTGTTAGCTGAGCAAGCGTCAACTGGTTTTCCAGTTACGATAGTAAGACCTTCATTTACCTACGGAGATACAATGATTCCTGCTGCATTAAATAGTTGGGAGCATCCTTGGTCGCTCGTTGCTCGAATGCGTGCTGGACTGCCCATTATTGTACATGGTGATGGTTCATCTCTGTGGACAATGACGCATAACACTGACTTTGCTAAAGGTTTTGTTGGCTTGCTTGGGCAAGCAGAAGCAATTGGGCAGGCTTATCATATTACTTCAGACGAGGTGCTGACGTGGAATCAGGTTTATGAGGCCATTGGCGCAGCTGCAGGTGTGGAACCTATACTTGTTCATATTTCATCCGAGTTTCTCATCTCGCATGATCCAGACCTTGAGGGAGGCTTGCTCGGCGACAAGGCTGTTACTAGTGTTTTTGATAACCGAAAAATTAAAAACATAGTTCCGGAATTTGAAGCCACACTATCGTTTGCAGAAGGAATTAAACGCACAGTGGCTTGGTTTGAAGCTCATCATGAGCGCTGCACAGAAGATGCGGCGTGGAATGAGCAGATGGATTCGATAATTGCTGCTCATACGGCTGGTTTTAAGAAAAAATTGTAAACAAATGAATGCAGATGAGCAGTTTAGATATCTCAAAATAAGTTTTTTTTTGATCAAATTTGCGTTCAGAAAAAGTTCGTATTCCTCAGGGAATATGGGCTTTTTTTGCGTTTATAGCCTCACCTTGCAAAAATTAAATTTTTTCTCATAATGTTCAAACAGCATAAAAACTCGTCTTTTGATGGAAACAGCGACATATAATCTTCACAGACCGTCCACTTTTTCTTGGTATCTGTTTATTCTCGCCATCAAACCTATATCGTAACAGGTATACTTAATTAACTTAAGGGAGAGGTATAATAATGCGAAAAAAGTTGAATCGGCATTTATTTTTTTACCTGCTTATATTATCTTTAGTCATTACATTAGGCATGTACGTCCATCCTTTAAATAACGATTTAGAGACTCAATCGTTGGAGAAGGCACAAAGCGAGAATGATTCCATATTCAGCCCTATATCGATTACTGTTCCCGCCCAAGAACCAATTTCTCTATCCACCGCTATACCCACATCCCCTCAAATAGCTGCGCCAAGCACTGACTCCATATCTGCGTTAAATGCAGAAGAGGTCATCCCAATTGAATCGCCTCCAAGTATCCTTTCTGAATCAAATCCCGAAGTAATAGAGCCGCCGGCCATTGCCGAAGAGCAATCCATTACATATGAGGTTACTGCGTATTATCTTAATATACGAACAAAACCGAGTTCTAAATCGGATATCATAAAAGTTGTGAAACAAGGGACATCGTTAGAGGTTACTGGAGAAACAGATAATGGCTGGCTTGAGCTGCAAGGCCGGGGCTTTATCCATGGCGGTTATGCCAAAAAAGCAAAAAAAGAAGTATCTATCCTTTCTTACACCGAAGAGAGTCAACCCAAGCGTACAATCGGACGTAATGAAATGAGAGCAGTACGAGTAGAGCAATTGAAGATGTTAGACGAATCTGAGGAGGAAAAGTTAACCAAGCCGACATCAACCGTAGAGTCAGATTCTGGTTTAACTATAGAGCATATTGAAAAAATATTTGAAGGCACAGCGCTTTCTGGGCATGATTTGGAACAAGCTATCCTTGAGGTCGAGGATGAGTACGGAATTAATGCTTATTTTACAATCGCTGTTATGAAGCTTGAGAGCGGAAATGGCAAAAGCCGCTTGGCCAAAAGTAAAAATAACTTATTCGGCTTGAATGCCATTGATGGAGATAAGTATAACAAAGCGTTCAGCTTTAAGACGAAAGGAGACAGTGTTCGGAAATTTGGACAGCTCCTCTCCAAAAATTACGTCGGCAAGGGGCTCACCACCATAGAGAAAGTGGCGAGGAAGTATTGTCCCGCCAACTCCAAATGGTCAGGTTTAGTGAAAAACATTATGAAAAGCGATTATAGGAAGCTCTGACATGGCATTTTCCTACCAAATATGTTATTTTCAAATCCTAAGCATCTGACGACATAGAAGGGTAGGGGGCTGCAGCTGCATGAGTAATAACGTTCAAAAGATGCCATTCGGCTATGAGCCGCCAGCAGATGAGCTGAAAGGTACAATTGTTTATTATGATTCATTCGAGCATACGACAGAACGAGAGCTTGATTTAGCTGTAGATTGGATGAAGAAGCGTTCTTTTCGTAAGCTTGTTCTTTATCCATTGCATGAACAAAGCTTAAAACGTATGTCTAAAGAGGAAGTAAGCCCATTCTTTAAGCGTGAAGATCGGCTGCATGAGTGGAAACGAGACCGTGAAGTGGAAAATGTTGTTGTTGAACGATTTGAGATTAAACGTAAAAAGTATACTCCTATCGATTCTGCCTTAAGGCATTTGGCGGAAACCTACCCGAGGCCTCTTTTTATTCTAATGACAGGAGATATGGCGAATCTATTTGCATCCTTCTCGTCGTTTGAGGAATGGATCGTGAAAGTCAGGCTTTTACTGACGGAGGAGCCTGCTAGGCTTCATCCGCGTCTTACACAATATCAGCATCGCTGGGAAGCGATCATTCAAACCTAGTGCTAATTAAACACATACAAAAAGAGCTGTCCGAGAGTAAAACCTCATGGACAGCTCTTTTGCGTTTTTTCAAACAAAATTCAGCAGGCTAGCCCGTCGATGGACTATTAGGAACATGGCCTTTTTGATTGCTATTCTCTGCTCTAGCCGACGCCGAATTGTTTTCAGCTTCTTTGGAGCTGTCTTCAAACGCCTGATTCTTACTTGGAATCGACTTGTGTTTGTTGTTAGCCATCAAATAACCTCCACTAGCTTAATTGCCTTCAAGACCGAGGCTAGTTTAGGTTATCCATGTTCCTGCAAATTAACCTTCAATTACAAGCTAATTATTTTGCGCTAACGACGTGCTCTTCGCATGCTGTGGAGCAGTAGCCGTGCTTCGTTTCTTCACATTCTTTGCACACGATATGTTGTCGATGGCACAAGTCATCCGCACAGTTGATGTAAGTGTCAGCCGGCTGAGCACAATGGTGGCATTTGCCAACAACAACAGCTTCGTCGGTTTGGTTGATGACAACGGAGGTTCTTTCATCAAAAACATAACATTTGCCATCAAACAGTTTGCCTTGTACTTCTTCATCCTTGCCGTAGGTTACGATACCGCCCTCAAGCTGATACACATCGCTAAAGCCCTCACTTAACATCACGCCTGTGAGCTTCTCGCAGCGAATGCCGCCTGTGCAATAGGTAAGGATAGGCTTGTCTTTGAAATCAGCCATATTTTCTCGAAGCCATTTAGGGAATTCCTTAAACGTTTCAAGATCAGGTCTAATCGCGTTACGGAAATGACCTAGGTCATATTCGTAATCGCTTCTTCCGTCAAGCACGATGACATCCTCGCGTTGCAAATATTCGTGGAACTCTTTTGGCGAGAGACGAGCACCACTAAGGGTGTTCGGATCCAACGGCTTGTCATAACGCAAAGTGACAAGCTCTTTTTTGTAACGCACAAAAATTTTCTTGAATGCATGCTGATCGGCAGCATCGATTTTGAACACCATGTCTGAGAAGAGTGGATTCGCACGCATATGTGCTATATATTGTTCTGTTTGCTCAACTGTGCCTGAGAGTGTTCCGTTGATGCCTTCATCCGCAATTAAAATACGGCCTTTGACATTTAAACTCTTACAATATGCAAGATGCTCGGCAGCAAACTGCTCTGCATCGGGTACAGCTACAAATTTATAATACAATAAAACTTGATAATTATTCATATCACTCATCGTTGTCGTTCCTTTCCCGTAAACAAATAAAAGCATTCTATATTATAATTTACGGCGCAAATAATATCAACAAAAAACCTTTTTTGAACTTTTTCCAATAATAAATCACAACAATATTGAAAGTGCGGATTTGAGTAAAGAGCAAGCAGGAGGAATACAGCTCGGGGAATCAGGCAAAGAATAGAGTCGATTTCTAGATATCGACATCTTTGAATATCTGACATTCTATGACCTTATGCCGCGGCCTATAGTTTTTAGGTGAGATACCAGTCCATCGCTTGAATTGCCGGCTAAAATGGGAGAGTGAGGAGAAGCCAAGCTCAAAAGCAATGGATTCAATGCTTTGATCTGTTTGGGATAACTTTGCTTTCGAACGGTGAATCTTTTGCATGGTTACATATTTGCGCGGAGATATGCCGTAAACCTTGGAATAAAGCTGTGTACAGCGGTTACGGCTGATGCCGATTCTGCGGGCAATTTCTTGAATCGTCGTATCGGGTTCCTCCAATGAAGTGTACAACATTTCTTGGATTTGATTTGCAATTGTAAGTTCGTAAATATTGGCCGTTTTATCCTGCCCATCCATCGAATCTTTGTTTTGTTTAAGAAGGGACATGACGTCTTTTAAAATCAATAGGATGCATGCCTGTAGACTTAGCCGTACCATGAGTGAATGTGATTGGGTTGGTTCATTTAAGGTGTGCTGTAAAAGGATGGAGTCCAAGAATGTCAAGTGATTGGGAATTTCAGTCATAGCCGTATCTGCTTTGGTTACCAGAATATTGGACAAAGATTGCAGCTCCTGGCGGCAGTGCGGGTCATCAATGTCAAACATTAACGTAATAAAAGTGAAGTTGTTGTTCGTTTGATTCAGTGTCTTGTGCTTGAAGCCGGGAGGAATTAGCAACCAATCCCCTTGTCTGAACATGACCGGATTATCCTCCAACCACTCGGTTACCTCTCCATCAAAACAATAAAGAAGTTCGAAAGAGGGATGAAAATGATTGGGGAACGACCAACCTGGTCCCACTACGGAAGCGCTGAACCCCCTGATCTGCAGTGTGTTTGCCACATCCGGAAGTACAATCGATATCATTGCAGACACTCCTTATCATACAATTTTCTAGGATTATATCACCGAAGTAATTTAAGTGCAAATGGTCAAAAATCAGAGTGTTCTTACTATATTACCGCACATTATTATATGAGAAGATAATTCTTGTAGCGAATAATTTAAGGGGTGTTATTAATGGCAATGACAGTTGGCTGCTTTGCGCTTGTTGATCCTTTTACCGTATTGGAGCATCAGTTGGAACGGATTCGGGCATTAGGTTTCCGGTATGCAGACGTAACGGATAACCGTGACGGCGGACAGCTCGGTGTAGAATTTGGGTTTGCTGCGACCGCTAGTCTCGATGGGAATCCTCATGATCTTAAGCGAATGTTCGAGAAGGCAGGGCTTACGATTACAACGTTCTGTGCCCATGCCAACTTGCTCGATCCCAGCGCTCCTTGGCGGTACGGTACTTCACAAATCATCAAAGCCATCCGCTCCGCTGCAGCCATCGGAGTGGAATATGTAATTACCACGGAAGGTGAGCCTATGACTGAATTTGGTCACGGCCTTACCGAGGATCAGAAAGTGTTCTCCGTGATTGAGAAGCTGTACGAGCCGCTAAGGGTTGCAAAGGATCATGGAATAACGCTGCTTCTTGAACCGCACGGTGAATTAACGGATTCGGTCTCCGGGCTAGAGAAACTTCTGCACGGTTTGGGTAATCCTGACCATCTCGGCATTAACCTGGACACGGGCAACTGTTGGTTGGGCGGAGCCGACCCGGTTGAGTTTGTGAAGGTGTTCGGGAGAAAAATCAAGCATGTTCACTGGAAGGATCTACCGAAGGAAATGATCGAACAACGTGGTAAACGGTTTGGCTGCGGGATGAGTACAATTGCTCTTGGTACAGGCGCGATTGATATCAAAGGCGTATTTAATGAACTCGTTAAATGCGGATATGACGGTCATACCACATTGGAAATCGCAGGTGATCAAGCGGTTACCAGAAGCTACGAATACTTAAAAGCTCTTGGAGCTATATGAAGAAGACACCATGCTTAGGGAGGAAGATATAGTGCGAGCATTTATCCTTAGCGGCGGCTCGATGGTCACTGCGACAACTACAATACTCGAACGTTATCTGAAGGATAACGGCTTTGAGGTTTATGTAACGGAGGATGTCGAAGAATTCACAAGCCGGCCTTTCACCGAGTGCGATCTTCTTGTGCTGAACAGCTGTCTGTGGACCGGATCGGGACACACGATCAGTGAACATGCAAAAGAGCAATTTAACAACCATTTTGAGCACGGCAAAGGCGTTGTCGTGATGCATAGCTCCATCGGGAACTGGGATGATTGGCCATCTTACATAGACTATGTCGGTGCTGTATGGAAATGGGGGCATTCCAATCATTCGGCACCGGACTATAGATTTACCGTCACGAAGGTCGAAGGGCATCCGCTTCTCGAGCACGTTCCTGAATCATTCAAGGTTATGGATGAAATGTATTATGATCTGGAATTCAGCGAAGGTAATCATATAATCGCCGTGACAGATAAAGAGAATGGAGGACACCCGATGGTCTGGCACAGGAATAGCAGTAACTCACGCGTAGTGGCGATCATGATTGGACATGACGAAAGGGCAGTTGCTCATCCGCAATACATTCAGTTATTCAAAAATGCATGTAAGTGGACGATACAGGAGGGTAACCATTGAGCATATACAGATCAGTTATAATTGGATGCGGCAGACCAACAGCGGATGTAGATTCCAACATGCAGGGCTTCTCGATTGCGTATTCACATGGAAACGCTTACAGATTGAATGAACGGGTCAAAATCGTTGCGGTTGCTGATATATCAAATGAGAATGCACAGGTTTTTGCGAATGAGTTTCGAGTACCTGCAATCTATAACGACTATAAAGAAATGATTGACCGGGAACAACCCGATATAGTAAGCATTTGCACTTGGCCGACACTGCATAAAGAAATGGCTGTTTATGCTGCGGAAGCAGGCGTCAAAATCATCTGGTGCGAGAAGCCGATGGCGGTAGGCATCGATGAGGTCGATGAAATGGTTGAGCGTTGTGCGAAAGCTGGCGCCCGTCTGTTCGTCAATCACCAACGTCGATACGAGTGGCCGTACCAGGT
This sequence comes from Paenibacillus sp. J22P15, assembly GCF_056269345.1. Taxonomy (NCBI): domain Bacteria; kingdom Bacillati; phylum Bacillota; class Bacilli; order Caryophanales; family Paenibacillaceae; genus Paenibacillus; species Paenibacillus sp. J22P15. The sequence continues at coordinate 716,665 of NZ_JBWDNT010000001.1, read as the reverse complement.
TTCGAGACAGATGATTGATGACGGGGCGCTCGGGAAAGTGGACAGGCTGGAAGGATGGGTCGGGAGTGGATGGGATTTGATGTCTTGGGGCACCCATTGGGTTGACATGCACCGGTTTCTTATGCATGACGAAGCCGTCGAATGGGTCGTTTCAGGTGCGCCACAAAGTGGCAAGGTCCGATATGGCCATCCAGTTGAAGATCATATGCTGCTTCAATTCCAATTTAAGAATGGCGTGATCAGTACTATTCATCTTGGGAGTCATCTGGATTCCGCAGGTCTGCGCATCGTTGGAACGGACGGGACGGTTACGTTTGGTGACGGTGGCAGAGACTTTACCATTCAGCATGTCTCCCAGCCGGAAATCTTGCGGACCCGTTATGTCAGCAACGCCGTTCAGGTAAATGGAATGGATGCAGCGCTGCAAGACATCCTTACTTCCTATGAACATAAACAGTATGGCGAAATTGATGCTTCTAACGGGGCAAAGTCGACCGAGATTATCATGGCAGGGTACCAGTCCGGGTTGCTGCAGCAGAAATTGCACTTACCCTTAAAGGATCGTACTTTCAATTTGCTGAAACGATAAGAAGAGGGGGATGTAAATGAAGAAGATTTGGATACTCACTGTAATCCTGACTTTTATCGTGAGCGCCCTGGCCGCATGCGGCCAGAGCTCAGGCAGCAGCGAAACTGGGAAATCTAGGACGGGGAATGAAAGCGGCAAGTCAGTAAATTCGGCCAATAAAGAGGAATCGGCGTCGGCAGTTGAACTCAAGGGAGAAATCACCGTCTGGTCTTTCACAAACGACGTGGGTTATGCCATTAAGAAATTCAACGAGCATTATCCTGAAATTAAAGTGAAATACACGCAAATTCCATCGGAAGAATATATGAACAAGCTACGATCCGTCCTTCAGACAGGAGCCGGTGCACCGGATTTGTTCTTCCTTGAAGTGAGTATGCTGGGCCAGATGATCGACCATCCGGCCTTAGAAAATCTCTCGGCATCCCCTTATGATGCGGAATCTTATCTAAATGATCAGTTCAAATATGTTGCCGATATTTCCCGTGACACCGAAGGCCTTGTAAAAGGCATCTCATGGCAGGCAACACCCGGAGGTTTCTACTATCGCCGCGATTTGGCGAAACAGTACCTAGGAACGGATGACCCGGAGCAAGTGAAGACTTACATTGCGGATTGGGAGAAATTTTTCGCTTTGGGTGAGAAGATAGCTGCCGAATCTAACGGTAAGACGCATGCACTTGCTTCTTGGTCGGATATTTTGACTGTGCAGTTCGGAAATGCGACAGATCCGTGGGTTAAAGATCAGAAATTAATCATTGATTCTGCCAGGATGGAAGTATACGATCTGGCCAAACAGGCGCGTAATCGTAACGTGGATGCCATGCTGGATTCAGGGAGTCCAGGCTACTCATCATCTATGCAGCAAGGAAATGTCATGTTCTATGCTTTACCATCCTGGGGTTTGCATTATGTATTGAAGGCGAACGCGCCGGATACCAGCGGAAAATGGGGAATAACAGCAGGACCGGCACCTTTCTGGGGAGGTGGAACATGGATTTCCATGTATTCGAAGAGCAAAAAAAAGGATCTGGCTTGGGAGTTTCTTAAGTTCTACACGGTAGATAAACAATTCCTAGAAACTTACGGAACTGAGCAAGGCGATTTTGTCAGCAGCGTTCCCGTAGTAGAGGAGATTGCTTCCGTCCAGCAAGAACCGTTCTTGAACGGCCAGAGCATATACGGATTTCTAAAAGACACAGCGATCAAAATCCAAAGCATTCCATTATCAAAATACGATTCTCAAATCGGTGCGGCCTTCAGCAAAAGCGTGAAGCTGTATGTAGACGACAAAATGGATAAGGATCAAGCTATAAAGCAATTCAAGAAGGACGTTAAATCAGCGTATCCGGAAATCAGCACGGAGTAATCACGCAAACGTAATGTAGTTCCTGGCCACAAGGGCCAGGAATTACATCAATTCAGGGGGGAATCGTTGTGTTTGCAAAACGCATCAATAAAGAGCATTACGGAATCCTGTTTATTATACCCTTCTTCATCACCTTCCTGTTGTTTGGTTTATATCCAATTCTCTACTCGTTTTATCTAAGTTTTACGAATTGGGACGGCTTTAACGAGCCTCAACTCGTAGGCTCATCCAACTACATCCGTATTCTGACAGACGACGTGTTTTATCTGTCTATCTATAACACTTTCTATATCTGGATCATTGCCGTTTTACCGCAGCTTACGATTGGACTCATTTTGGCTTTTATCCTAAATGAGAAGTATATAAAGGGCAAACATTTTTTTCGTGCCGTATTCTTTTTTCCGAATATCGTCACCGCCGCATCGATAGGACTGCTGGTAAGCCTCATTTTCGATTGGCAGACAGGCAGCCTGAACCGTCTTTTGATAGATATGGGGTGGATAGCATCCCCGATTGATTGGAAAAACAACCCAGACTATGCGCGGTTGTTGAATGCAATCGTTCTTTTCTGGCAGTACTTCGGATATGCGATGGTCATTTTTATTGCCGGCCTCCAAGGCATACCACACGATATTAACGAAGCAGCTGAGGTAGACGGTGCGAGTCGCGCACAAACCTTTTTTAAAATCACAATTCCCATGTTAAAACCCATTATTATGTTCCAGGTTATTACATCCCTGATCGGGGGCATGCAAATTTTTGACGTTCCCTATACATTAACCGGCGGACAAGGAGCTCCTGAGAATTCTACGCTGACCATCGTCATGTATTTATATAATCAGGCATTTAAAAACAATAATTTCGGATACGGTGCGACTATCGCTTATTCGTTATTCATCATTATCATTGTATTTTCCGCTATCTTATTTAAATTATTGAATCGAGAAAAATCACACGGATAAGGGGATTGTGGCATGTCGCAAATGTTAATGATTAAAGGCAGAAGGCTTCATGAGCGACGCAAGTCTGTGATATTTAACGGCAGGGTAGTTGTCTATGCGATGCTCATATTATTGACGCTAATTTGCTTATTTCCTTTTTATCTGATGATTATTTATTCCACGCACAACAACGCCGATTTATCATCCAAGTTTCTCTATTTACCAGGGCGTTCACTAGCCGATAACTATACGCGTATGACAGAGCAAATCAACATTTTCAGAGGTTTTCTAAACAGTTTGTATCTATCTGTCACGACGGTGTTCCTATCAGGGTATGTGGGTGCTTTAACCGCGTACGGATTTGCGAAATATCATTTCAAATGGCATAAGCAGTTGTATTTGATTGTGCTTGCCACACTAATGGTGCCGGGTCAATTGGGACTTATCGGATACTTTAAATTGGTTCACTCGTTGAATATGCTTGATACTTACTGGCCACTGATTCTACCGGCAATGGCAAATGCTTATGCCGTATTTTTCATCCGGCAATTTATCGATAGCACGGTACCCAACGAGATTATCGAATCCGCCCGGATCGACGGTTGCGGTGAGTTTCGCATCTTTAACCGTATTGTGCTGCCTATAATTACACCAGCAATCGCTGCTTTATCGATATTTACCTTCATTGGATCATGGAATAACTTCCTTAATCCGCTGGTTTTATTGTTTTCACAGGAAAAATTTCCTCTTCCTGTTTTGGTGGCAATGATCAGAGGATACTATAATTCTGATTATGGAACAATGTATTTAGGGGTCGCGATCTCCGTGATTCCCATTATAACTGTATTTATTTTTGCCTCGAAACGTATTATAGGCGGCCTTACCTTGGGGGCTGTCAAGGGATAGCCCCCAAACTTTTTCGCTGGTAGCTGGATTATAAGGTGAATGGATTGTTTCCGAATGCGGCAGCCGGAGACAATCCTTTTTCTTGTGAACATTCGATTTATAAATTAAACCATAATCGCAGTAGCTCAGATTTTAAGGAATCGATATAAAAAAAAGACCACCACTTTCGTTCATCTTATTATAGTGGTAAAAATTTAACTAGCATGATCCCCAATAAATAACAAAGAGGAGAATACAAGATGACGTTTTTTAAACATTTAAATACACCCTTTGCTCTTAAGAATCTAAAACTAAAAAACAGAATTGTAATGGCACCTATGTGTCAATATTCTGTAGAAGCGATGGATGGCATACCAAATGACTGGCATTATGTTCATTATGTATCACGCGCAATAGGCGGAACTGGACTCATCATTATTGAAATGACAGACGTTGATCCAGATGGTCGCATTTCAAATCAAGATTTAGGATTATGGACAGATGAGCAAGTACCAGCTTTCAAACGTATCATTGATGAGGTTCATAAATACGATGCGAAAATAGGTATTCAGATTGCACATGCGGGACGCAAAGCGGAGGATGCGGAAGTACCGGTTGGCCCATCAGCAATTCCAGCTGGCCCTAGCTTCAAAACACCTAAGCCACTCTCAATCGAAGAAATTAAAGTAATTGTGAACCAATTCAAGGACGCTGCAAGAAGAGCCGTGGAAGCGGGTTGATACGATTGAAATCCACGGCGCTCATGGCTACTTGGTTCACCAATTTCATTCTCCTGGTATGAACATTCGTGAGGATGAGTATGGACGAGATTTGGCAAGGTTCGGCGTCGAAGTTGTGCAGGCTGTCAAAAGCGTAATACCAGCAGACATGCCGCTCATTATGCGTATTTCAGCCATTGAATACATGGATAACGGCTATGATTTGGACCACATTATAAAAATAAGCAAACGATATAAAGAAGCTGGGGTGGACGTGTTTCATGTTTCCAGCAGAGGCGAAGGTCCCGCCGGAGTTCGTCGTCCAGGAAATTATCCTGGCTATCAGGTACCTTTTGCTCGCGCCATTAAAGAAGCGTTACAGATTCCCGTTATCGCGGTCGGTTTGCTGGATGATCCAAAGCTGGCTGAAGCGACAATTGCCAATGAAGATGCTGAACTTGTCGGTGTAGGGCGCGGGATGCTCCGTGATCCATACTGGGCGCTGCATGCTATACAAGCTTTAAATGGCGAGGCGTTACCGCCAAAACAATATGGTAGAGCATACTAAGCATGAAATGGTAAACAATATGAAGAGCCTCTCAGATGCTGAGTGGCTCTTCTTACTTTTATTTAAGTAATTCAAGAAAACGTTTAGCTATGAGGGGTAAAGAGCTTCCACGCCTCGTTGCAAAACCTACAGAACGTGTCGGAATCGGTTCAATCGTCTTTAACTGATACAATTTCTGATCACTCAACTCCTGATCAATGAATGATTGCGTGACAAAGGCTGCTCCATAACCTCGAACAGCCATCTCAATCAGCATATCCATACTGGAGAGCTCCATATCAGCATCGGAAGTTACACCTTGTGTAGAAAACCACTGCTCGATAAAAACTCTTGTACTGCTTCCTTCGGAGAGCAACAAGAGCGGCAATTCTGCTAATGCTTGGGCGGTAAAGGGAATATCAGCTAAATGCTGATAGGCTTGTCCCACTACAAAACAATCTTGTATATCAGTAAGGTGCGAGACATCAAGATCATGATCCGTCAGCGGCAAGTGAACAAGGCCAATATCGATCTGACCTGACTTGAGACGAGCACGAATATCCGCAGTTTTTCCTTGAGATAGTCGAATACGAACGGAGGGATGCTCCGCATGAAACGTATCGAGCAGCGGCAGCAACAAATGTTTCATAACGGGAGCGCTTGCTCCAATTCTCAGTTCACCCGCAGTCAAATTTCTGAGCGCTTGTAATTGGGTTTCGCCTGCATGCAGGATCGCAAAAGATTTCTCCACATATTCAAGTACTTCTTTCCCTTCGGGAGTAAGCTTAACCCCCTTGGAGAGACGGTCAAACAGCTTCACTTCAAGCTGCGCTTCCAATTGCTTAATCGCATAGCTGACCGATGGCTGTGTAACGTGAAGCTCTTGTGCAGCTTTCGTTAAATTACCTAGTTTCGCAGTATGCAAAAAAATACGATACCACTCCGTATTCAATAACATGATATAATTCCTCTCTATAACAAGGTTCCGATATTTCAATTTCATTTATTTCATATTCAAAATTATAATAGACATATAACGAATGCGTCAAAGCATTCACTCGGGAGGATAACATCATGGCAGGAAGTACTTATGGAAACAGCTTTAAAATAACAACATTCGGTGAATCTCATGGAGAAGCGGTCGGTGTTATTGTTGATGGGGTAACGCCTGGCGTCGAACTGGATGAACAATATATTCAAAAACAAATGGATCGTCGGAAGCCTGGACAATCCTCTGTAACTACACCACGGAAAGAATATGATGTTATTCGTATACTATCAGGCATGTTTGAAGGAAAGACAACGGGAACTCCTTTGTTTATCATGCTCCACAATACAGATATGAAGCCGGATGCATATTCGGATATTCAATATTCTTTTCGCCCTGGGCATGCAGATTTCACTTATTTGAAAAAATATGGTTTACGTGATCATCGCGGAAGCGGGAGAGCTTCGGGTAGAGAAACAGCTGGGCGAGTAGCAGGCGGAGCAGTTGCACGTAAGCTTCTTGAAAATCGCGGGATAAGTGTTGTAGCCTATTCTAAGGAAATTGGCGGCATCAAATGTGAGACTTATGTCGAGGAAGAGATCGAAAAAAATGCGGTTAGAGCATGTGATCCAGAAGCTGCGCTTCGCATGATTGAGAAGATCGAGCACCTAGCAGCCATTGGTGACAGCTGCGGCGGCATCGTGGAATGCAGAATAAGAGGTGTTCTGCCCGGAATCGGCGAGCCTGTATTTGATAAACTTGATGCAGAGCTTGCGAAAGCGATGCTATCGATTGGGGCAGTTAAAGGTATCGAATTCGGCGCAGGCTTTGCTGCTGCTGAGATGCTTGGCAGTGAGCATAATGACGAGATGAGCAAGGAAGGGTTCTTAAGCAACAACGCAGGAGGCATCGTTGGCGGCATAAGTACTGGCGCCGAAATCGTATTTCGAATAGCGGTTAAGCCTACCTCATCGATTTCTTTGCCGCAAAATACGATTGATATCCATGGTCAAGAAAAGATGATCGAGACGATCGGAAGACATGATCCATGTATCTGTCCGCGTATTATTCCTGTCGTTGAAGCAATGGCTTGTATTGTGGTTGAAGATCTGATCAAGCGTCAAGCTGCTATGCACGCATAAGAATCGGTCAGCATCATATTTACTGTATAACAGATTATAATCATGCTTCACGCTCTCGCTAATTGTTATGTTATTCTTATTAAATAACAATTTTTGAGAGGAGCTTGATTATGAAACCAATAGTATTCATTGACCGCCCAATCCCAATTGAAGTTGAAGCCTACATTGCTGAGCACTGTAATATTGATAAATGGGAAGGCCAAACTCCGATTCCGCGTCAGCTTCTCTTAGAGAAACTTTCAAATTCGAATGGTTTTTTAACAGCTGGCGCAAAAATTAACGAGGAATTAATCGAACAGTCGCCCCATTTAAAAGTTGTAAGCAGCATTAGTGTGGGATATGACCACTTCGATGTCGCTGCTATGAAGGCACGAGGAATCATCGGAACTCATACGCCGCATGTATTGAACGATACGGTTGCGGATCTTGTATTTGCTCTTATGCTGGGAACAGCAAGACGAGTGGCTGTGCTGGATCGATATGTGAAGGATGGCAATTGGAAAACCGGTGATGGGGCTAAGCTGTTCGGTAAAGACGTTCATCATGCAACGCTCGGAATTATTGGAATGGGGCGGATTGGTGAAACCGTTGCTCGACGAGCTCGTTTTGGCTTTGATATGGATGTGCTCTACTATAATCGCAGCCGCAAACCGGATGTTGAAGAGCAGCTTGGTGTCCGCTATACCGCTTTTCAGGAACTGCTTGCTGCTTCTGACTTTGTCGTATTATTAGCGCCGCTTACGCCCGAAACGATCAAGCTAATCGGTGCAAAAGAATTCAGACTAATGAAATCATCAGCGATTTTCATCAATATGTCGCGAGGCCAAACGATCGATGAGCAGGCTTTGATTGAGGCTCTTCAGTCAGGTACGATTTCAGCTGCGGGCCTCGACGTATATGAAAGAGAGCCAATTGACGTTAATCATCCTTTTTTAAAGATGGCGAATGTGTTGACCTTGCCGCATATTGGTTCTGCTACATATGCAACCAGATTTGATATGGCTATGCTTGCAGCACAGAACTTAGTCAGCGCATTAACTGGACAAACCCCGCCCAACATCGTGGCTGAGCTGCAGTAACACCTTGTTGATCCACTTCTGATTGTGGAAGTTGTTTAATAAGGAGAGGAAGCGAGCGTAAATATGATGAAACAGCAGCTATTGTTAATTGGAGCAACTGGCAAGACCGGTCAATACATCAAGCGTGATTTGGAAAATCAGAGCATTTCGTTTAAGCGCTTCGTACGTTCACCTGAGCAGATGGAGCAAGGCAGCTTTCTCGGAGATGTACGCAATCAACAGGATGTGTTTGAGGCCATGTCAGGCGTCGACGGTGTTATTTGTGCCTTAAATACAGAAGGAAATGGGACGCTTATCGGCGGCATGACACATATCATTGCTGCAATGAAGCATTTTAAAGTAAAAAGAATCGTAACCATCGGGACAGCTGGTATTTTGCAAAGTGAGCTTCAGCCAGAGCTTCTTAGATATCAATCCATCGAAAATAAACGCGTTCATCACGATGCTGCTAAAGAGCATGAACAAGTTTATTTGGAACTTTCAAAAACCGATTTGGCATGGACAATTGTATGTCCGACAAGGCTTGTTCAAGAGGATGAGCGAAGAGCTTATCGCATTCTAAAGGATGTGCTTCCTTCTGGAGGTACTTCCATCTCATTCGCGGATACAGCAGAATTTGCTGTTATGGAATACTTAAGGTGCGCTTATATTCAAGAACGAGTGGGTATTAGCTATTAATCGAATAGGATAAATGAAAAAACCTGAAATCCTTTGTAACATAGGAGTTCAGGTTTTTTTGACAATACAATTTCACATTTAGGTTATTTTCAACACTTCTACACGATTTGAGAAAAAGGTCGCTCCGCCGCCCATATCTGCGAGTCGCTGAGGTGTAAGGATATTAACCGCTTGGTGTCCTTTGCGTTCATCATCCCACCAGAGGCCTTGCGTTACGAGAACGCCTGGTAATACATCAGTACCGACACGCAGAATGATCTCGACCTCGCCCCGATCATTGCGTATTTTCACGCGTTCTCCATCAACGAGGTCAAGATTATGAGCATCATCTGCATGCATATGAAGGAACGGTTCCTTCTCAAGCTTTTGCAGCCGTTCTTGGTTCGCGAAGGTAGAGTTGATGAAGCTGTGGTTCGGTCCTGTCATGAGCCAAAATGGATACGTCTCCGGCTCTCGCAATGGCGTATGAGCAGGGAGAGGGGACATACCCGCTTGCTGCATACTTTGCGAGAATAGCTCGATTTTTCCAGATGGAGTTGGGATGTTCGATGTATAGGATGGAAGCTCATTTCCTCCAGCCTTCATCCACGACTGTGCTTTCAGCTCATCAAATGTAATCCCCGTGAGCAATGGGTTATGTTCACTGTCTATCGCCTCGCGTATCATTTGCTCTTCGGAAATATCAAATATATCACGTTCAAACCCAAGTATAAGTGCTAATTCTTTAAAAAGAGTAAAGTTGGATTTGCATTCACCCATCGGTGCCATAATCGGCTCATGAAGCTGCAAATAAAGATGCCAATAAGACGTGTACAAATCTAAATTCTCAAAATGTGATGTAGCTGGCAGCACGATATCGGAATATTTGCAGGTGTCTGTTAAAAACAAGTCATGCGTAACCGTAAATAAATCTTCTCGTGAGAGCCCTTGCCGAACCCGATTCTGATCAGGTGCTACGACCGCCGGATTGCTATTATAGACGAACAGCATCCGCACAGGAGGAGTCAAATCGAGCAGCGCATCTCCTATCTGATTCATGCTGATCGTGCGAACATCGGGATTAGGCATTAAATCCGGACGCTCAACCTTCTTAGAATTTAGCCGTGAATACCAGCTGTTTCCCTTAATAGCGCCGCCGCCGCGAACGTTCCACTGTCCGGTTAGGGCAGGCAAGCAGGAAATGGTTCTGACAATCATGCCTCCATTATCGTGATGCTGAAGTCCGTTGCCAATTCGGATGAGTGCAGGAGAGGCAGAACCATACAATCTTGCAAGCTCTTCAATCTCAGCAGCAGGGACACCTGTAATTTCTTCAACTCGTTCAGGAGTATATTCGGCTGCTTGTTCAGATAGCTCTTTATATCCTACCGTGTGTTGAACAAGAAATGTTTGATCCGTTAATCCGTCACGTATGATGACGTGCATCATGCCGAGAGCCAGTGCTGCATCCGTGCCCGGCCGCAGGTGGATGAATCGGTCCGCCCATGCTGAGGTACGATTGCGATGAACATCTATATGAATAATCGTTGCACCGTTTTTTCTAGCTTCCGTTGCCAGCATCGTCTGATGCATATTCGTAGATACTAAATTACAGCCCCAAATAAGAAATAACTTTGTATGAACCGTATCCTCCGGATCAATGCCTTTGGACGCACCCATCGTGTAGGTATATCCTGCTGAACCAGCTGCGTTGCATATCGTGCGATCCAGTTGACTAGCTCCAAGTCGGTGAAAGAAACGTCGATCCATTCCTTCAGCATTAAGAACGCCCATGTTCCCATAAAAACTGTAGGGCAAAATGGCACTCGCACCGTATTCAGCTACAATTTTGCTCATGCGTGCTGCAATTTCTTCATATGCATCCTCCCAAGTAATCCGTTCAAATGAAAGTGTACCTTTTGCTCCTGTACGCCGCATTGGATAGAGGATCCGTTCTGGATGATATACGCGGTCATTCAATTGTCTAACCTTATTGCAAATCGCTCCGCGTGTTACAGGATGCTCCGAGTCACCTGTAATTTTTGTTATTTTTCCTTCCTCGATCGTGACGCTTAGCCCACAAGTATCGGGGCAATCAAAAGGACAAACAGATTTCACTGTCCCGTTATGAATAGCAGTGCTCATGGTTCATTCACTCCATCCGGCAGCCTAATTTTTGTCGTCCAATCATATCATAATCGCAGGCTATAGAGGTTTTTTTTTGCAAAATGATCGCGATTAGACTTGTTGCTCAACCTACATTACAGTTATTTATCTATTGACAGTACTGTACTTGTCATGTAACATTCAATGTGTTTGAGCAGTGCCCTACAACTTAATAATTCGTATAACCTCACGAACAGCAAGCTTGAATAGGGTGGGGGTTTCTACGGGAAGCCTTAACTTCCTAACTACGAATATGTGATCAATTGATATTGATCTTATATTCGCAGTTAGGATTTTTTTTATGCGAACTTACAGAGATTATTGAACGTCAGAAGGGGGAATCATACAAATGAAATATTTATTATCCGTATTTCTAGGTGCCGCAAGCTATGGCATTTTGTCTACAATTGTAGTTATTGCGTATGGCAGAGGTTACGAGCTGGGTGAAGTTGTCGGGAGTCAATTGTTAACTGGATTTTTACTCGCATGGGCACTAGCATTATTTATGAAATGGCGTGAGATGCGCGGCAAAGCAGTGAACGAGGGGAGCAAGTCGAATACGTTAACAAGCATGAAAGGGATCACTTGGAAGCAGCGTCTTCTGCTTATGGCAGCAGGAGCACCCACAGCGATTACTGGTTTGCTATATTATCAATCTCTACGGTACATTCCAGCATCCCTTGCGATTATATTGCTGTTTCAATTCACGTGGATTGGTGTTTTAATTCAAGCCGTCAGTCAGCGCAAGCGGCCAAATGCCATTATGATATTAACGATTATTGTATTATTCGGCGGAACTATGCTTGCTGCCGGCATCATTGAGCAGGGTACAGGGAAATTCAATATGATGGGCGTAGTGCTGGGACTTCTTTCAGCTGTAAGCTATTCTCTATTTATTTTGTTTAGCGGAAAAGCGGTCCCGTCCGTACATCCAGCCTATCGCAGCGTATGGATGATCACAGGAGGCATGCTGCTCGTATTCATATTATTCCCGCCAGCATTTTTATTTAATGGACTTATATGGGGCGATTTAATGCTCTTCGGATTTTTACTTGGTTTGTTTGGCGCATTTATTCCACCCGTATTGTTTGCGATTGGCGTTCCACATGTTGGTGAAGGAATGGCCGGCATTCTCGGCGCATCCGAGCTGCCTGTCGCGGTAATGCTCTCCTCCATAGTTCTGCATGAGCATGTCAGTATATTGCAATGGGCTGGTGTCATCGTTGTATTACTCGGGATTGCACTTCCAGAACTAATCAAGCGAAGAAGATTAAGCGTCCAATAGCGGATTCTTCTCAACCTACAACACACAATATAAACGAAAAATGGGGTTTAGGGCTGTCTCAAAAGTAGGTCTGCTCACTTGACGAGACAGCTCGCTCGATGAAGAAATTGGTGAAAAAAGAAATGGCGGTGTTGGGGTGGTTATCCCTGCACCGCCATTTCTGTATTTTGGTCGATTGCCGCCTTCTTGAGCAAATTGTGGGCAAGCGAAATAGGCAGCATGATAGATCTAGTTTCTAGATCTATTTGTGTTGAATTGGTCGTTTTTAGAGATATAAGTCTAGTTTCTAGACTTATTACTGATAATCCGGCGCTACAGAGGCACAATGGCGAAATAGGCAGCATGATAAATCTACATTTGTTCTGAATAGAAAGGAGCTATCCCATCGCCATCTTTGATGACTTTTGGGACAGCCCCAATTTTCATTTAGTACTTATTTGAAGTCCCATATGAAGCATTATTTCAATTTCCAATAAGATACCTTGAATAGTAGGTTATCATTTCATAAATAATAAAAACTCCATTCCTATAGAAACGACATAAACTAACTCGCAGGAGGATTACGATGATCTATGATTGTGTGATTGTAGGCGGAGGCATTGCTGGTCTACAAGCTGCCATACAATTAGGAAGATATCGTCACCATGTTGCCGTTATTGATTCAGACGAGGGTAGATCAACAATATGCAGAAGCTACCATAATATAATCGGTTTTCCTAACGGGATTAGTGGAGCCGATCTTCGTCATGCGGGAAAAACCCAAGCAGAGAAATTAGGCATCACATTCATACAATCTAAAGTTATCGAAGCAGAGAGGGGAAATGAGTTATTTCGCGTAAAAAATTCAGATGGCACTCGTGTCCTTGGAAAAAGACTATTGCTTGCAACAGGAGTTAAAGATCGTCTACCTAAGTTTGGTAATCTTATTCCTTGTATGGGTATTAGCGTCTTTGTTTGTCCAGATTGCGACGGCTACGAAACTTCAGGTAAGCCCACACTTGTGCTAGGTGCTGGAAATGCGGGTGCACAAATGTCGCTAACTCTAACACACTGGACGGAAGAGCTCATTTATGTGAATCATGAGCTCACTCCCATTGACGAAGAACTGCGAACCAGCCTCATAGAGAAAGGAATACCCTGTATAGAACAGGCAATCCGTGTTGTTGTAACGGAACATGAACAATTTAAAGGCGTTGTACTAGAAGATGGATCATCCATTTATCGTGATCGATGTTTTGTAGCATTCGGAGGCAATGAGGTTCGCTCCTCCATTGCCAAGCAGCTTGGAGCTCAAGTGATGGATAACAATCACATCATCGTTGATCCGCGAACCAAGCTCACCAGTGTGAAGCATGTATGGGCTGCTGGTGACGTGACGGCACATTCTGAAATGCTGACGATTGCGATGGGAGACGGCAGTCAAGCAGCGATTTGGATTCATAAAAGTTTACTGTCTACATAGACGTAATCACTTTATCAATGATTCCATATTTCAATGCCTCCTCCGATGACATATAATAATCACGATCCATATCTTTTTCAATTTTCTCTATAGGCTGACCAGTTCTTTCTGCACATATCTGATTTAATTTAGAACGAATATTCAAAATACGATTGGCGGTTATCGCGATGTCACTCGCTTGACCTTGCGCGCCTCCGTGAGGCTGATGAATCATAATCTCACTGTTAGGCAGGGCGGAACGGTGGCCTTTCTCGCCGGCAAGCAGGAGTACCGCTGCGAAAGATGCGGCCAAACCTGTGCAGATCGTGTGTACAGGCGCCTTCACGAAATTCATCGTATCGAGAATAGCAAAGCCGGCTGATGTAGAACCTCCAGGGCTATTGATGTACATGGAGATTTCTTTCTCCGAATCCTCGGCAGTTAGAAATAATAATTGTGCGACGATACTATTCGCTACTTGATCATCAATTGCTGAACCTAAAAATATAATGCGGTCTCTTAGCAGCCTGGAATAAATATCATACGATCTTTCACCTCGACTCGACTGTTCGACTACATATGGAACATAATTACTCATCATTGTGACCTCCCAATGGAATTTGATGTTTTCCATCTGTAAACGATTAAAAGTGATCAAAAGATACGGCATATCTCTTTTTTTAAAAGGAGTATCTTTATTCATGTTTCATTCGTTTACTTCAGTAAGGTTAACTTTCAAATTTTTGTATATCCGGTTAAATGCTGAGGAGGCAGAATGATGAATGAAACAAATATGCTGAACGATAAAGAATCCTTCAACCAACAAGTTAATGTCGAGCGGCTTCAAGCTGTTTTGCATCGCTATTGTCTGTCTCTAACAAGATCGGTCTGGGATGCAGACGATTTAGCGCAGGACACGTGGTTAAAGGGGTTGCGAGCCTCCGTACACTCCAATCACAATAACCCGGAAGCTTTATTGCTTCGTATTGCCAAAAATACATGGATCGATCAATTACGAAGACAAAATCATTATCACCTGCTCATTCAGCAGGAGAGTCATATTGAATCCACAGTTCAATTATTCAGTTTAGATTACGAAGAAGCGCTGTACTCACTAATGCTCCATTTATCTCCACTTCAACGTACAGTATTTCTTCTGCGAGATGTGCTCGGTTATTCGATAGAGGAGACTGCTTCTCAGCTTAATAAGACAATCGGTGCGATCAAAGCCGCTCTCCGCCGAGCTCGAGATGCTTTGCAAGTCGTTAGAGAGGAATTAAGTGATGAGACAATAGGCTTTCCAGAGGATGAGGATATGAGAAGCCTGTTACGAGCAATGGCATTTGCCTATCAGTCTGGGGATTTGACGCTTCTAATCGAGCTGGCGCAGAGGGAAGTTACGGAAGCTGCTGTTATTTCGATTAACGCATTTAATCGTAAGTCTATAGCTACTGGCAGCAAGATATACAATTGTGTTGACCACTCATTAATGATGCAATTGGCAGCTTAATTCATACTATAACTTAGCCAAATAAACCGATGCCCAGCGGCAGCGGTTTTTTTGTGTATGTGGAGGGACGCAGACTTTTACGAAATAAGCTATACTAAAGGAATAGAATATGAAGGATTGAGGCAAATTAAATGACACGAAAACTTATTTTTTTTGATATAGACGGCACTTTGGTTGATCATGACAAAAATATACCACCCTCCACGAAGCAAGCGATTGCGGAATTAAAAGCTGCAGGACATGAGCTGGTAATCGCCACAGGCAGAGGACCTTTCATGATCAAACCTGTAAGTGAACAATTAGACATCGCGTCCTATGTTAGTTTTAACGGTTCCTATGTGGTCTACAATGGTGAAGTGGTTTACAGTCACTCGATCGATCCTGCTCGATTAGCAGAGCTTACAAAGATTACATTAAATAATTTGCATCCCTTAGTTTATATGACACCGGAGGGTATGCGATCAAGCACTCATCAAACCGCTTATTTGGAACATGAAGAGGAAGCTCTGAGAATGAAACTTCCGCCAATGGAGCCCGATTATTACATCGGAAAGGATATTTACCAATGCCTGCTCTATTGCAAGAAAGAGGATGAGAGCTGCTATAAGGAAGGTTTTTCTGATCTTGGATTTATTCGATGGCATCTCTTTGGCAGTGACATTCTTCCTCCTGGCGGCTCGAAAGCAATCGGTATTCAGGCGCTGATCGAACGTGCGGGTTTTGAAAGTGAAGATATTTATGCATTTGGGGATGGTCTGAATGATCTCGAGATGATGAAGCACGTTTATCATAGTGTAGCTATGGGCAATGCGATAGATGAAGTAAAGCAAGCCGCTCGTTATGTAACAAAGGATGTAACCGAGGATGGTATTATGCATGGACTGAAAATGTTAGGACTGTTATAAAAAAATGAGGCGGATCTCAATGGATGAGATCCGCCTTGTTGTTTATTTAATTACGCGTCTCGCCGTTACATAAGTCTTGTCCCATGTGCTGCCTTTGAACTTGGAGATTGTAACGCCAACACCTACTCTGTACGTATGAAGAAGCTTGTCATTACCGATATATATACTTACGTGATTTATAACGCCATCACGATTAGTGTCAGTGAATACAAGGTCGCCTGGTTTAAGATTTTTTCTAGATACATATGAACCCGACTTCGCTTGTTGCTTGGATGAGCGCGGAAGTGTGATTCCATTTTTCTTAAATACGTATTGTGTGAATGAAGAGCAATCAAATGCGCTCGTGATGCCTGATTTCGCACCGAATTTGTATGGAACACCAATATATTTTTTACCTGTAGCAATGACGCTATTTGCTTTAGTTGTGCTTGATGTCGCTGCATATGCTTGTTGTGGAGCTATGACAGGAACGCTCGCAATTGCAATGGATAAGCTGATTCCAATACCTGCTATTAATCTAGTAAACTTTTGTTTCTTTGTGTTATTCATGTTGTTACCTCCTTGAGTTATGAAGCCTGCGTGATGTGCTAGAAATACCATAACATAGATTTAAAAACCACTAATTACCTATGAGGAATGAACCCCTTGCTGCTGCTGCTCAAAAACACTTTTATTAAAAAGTGATGATAAAAAACTCATTTTTATCTCTTGACAGCAGTAATATTGGTAAAGTTCATTTATAAGTGTTCTGACACTTTCGCTAGTCTAGATAAACGCTATATACTGATGAAGTCGGGCCGACAAATCTTGTTGAAAGGAGATGATCGATTTGATTAACAACCTGGAGGTGATCTCCGTTTAAACGGAGATCACCTATATGAAGGAGACCGCAAGGTCTCCTTTTTTAATACTTAATTTCATTCAAAAAATATTATGGAAATATTGTTAAACATTTCTTGTCAGAAGAAAAGGCTTACAATATAATGAGAAAGTGCCCACACGAAAGAAGCACCTATGGAGGTACAAGAAATCCATGGCTTTTTTTAATTTCAGACAATTACACGCTTTACCAAAAAACGAAAGGAGGAAGCAAAAAATGTTGATGACTGCTAAAACAAATAACCTTAAAAAGATTAGCTTGTTCGAGGAGGACGTTTATTGTGAACTACAAAAATGGGAGAGATGTGCTTCCCCCTAGCTTATTGCAAGAGCTTCAAAAATACATTCAAGGTGATTTGATTTATGTTCCTAAGGTTGCGGAGAAACGCGCGCATTGGGGTGAGGTAAGCGGAACGCGGAAGCTGCTTGCTGAACGTAATAAAGAAATTTACCTTTATTATTCGAATGGATGGACTGTCGCTGATCTAGAGCGGAAATATCATTTATCATGCGAGAGTATCCGTAAGATAATTGTAAAATCACGATCATGTTAATATAGAACAAAAAGCAGATTGCTTCGAGCATCTGCTTTTTTTGTTGTTATATGAGATTTAAGTAGGATTGACAATACATAAATAGGGCTGTAAAAAGGATTTTTTTGTCGAACGTCGAATAATTAATGGTTGATATTTGGCATAACTTGTCGAACGAGAAATAGAGCACAAGGCAGTGGAGGATAATTTGATGAAAACACTATTAATTGCAGAAGATGAACCTATTTTACGAATGCTTATTATGGATACGCTGGAAGACGAAGGTTACAACCTTGAGGAAGCAGCTGATGGGGATGAAGCTCTACAAAAAATAATAGACAATGACTTCGATTTGATTATTCTAGATTACATGATGCCGAAGATGACCGGAATTGAAGTCATAGAAAAAACAAGGCAGCTTACCAATCGCCAGCAATCAAAAATTCTTATGTTGTCGGCGAAGAGCCAGCAGGCTGAACAAGAAAAGGTGCTGCTCGCTGGAGCTGATGGGTTCATGTCAAAGCCATTTAGTCCATTAAATCTGATCGATAAGGTTGAGGAGATGCTGCGTGGGTAAGCTTCGACAGTATTACAAGAAAAGAATTACTCGACAGTTTGTTGTGATGATGATTCTGGCGTTAACACTCATTCTATTTGGGGCAATATTCGTATTAACGAGCTCGGTTTTCATATTACGAAATTATGAATCAGAAACGGCAAAGATGAGAGAGAAGCAGGAGCTTGTCGCACAAATTGCTGACCATTCAAATGATATTATTTTGCGAGCTCGCGGTTACTACGTTTATTTATCAGATTACGAATATGATCAAATTTTCTCTGAGAAACAATTGCTGGACAAGGCTTTAGTTGAAATCAAGACGTATCCGATCAATACGACGGAACAAGAAGTAATGAATAATATTGAATCTTTTTTCGTTAATTATTTCGAAACGATATTACCCAAAGCCATCGAGTATTCCAAAGCTCAAGATTATGAAGCCCTTCGGATACTTGTATCTGCAGGCGAAGATAACCCAGTAAACAAACTAATCAGCTATTCACGTGATTTCGAGAAACAAGTACAGCTTCTTGCAGAACAAAAAAATGATGAATTAATTCGAAGCTTATCGATTCAAGCTATTTTATTAATTGGCTATATCATTCTGGTCTTAATTATTTCTTCTTTCGTTACGAGAAAGGTTGCCAGAGATATAGGTGTACCGCTCATGAGACTGACTAGTCATGCACGTCAGTTCGCTAATGGGGAATACACGGAGCTTGATGATATTACAAGAGAAGATGAGCTCGGAGAGCTCGCCCGGACATTTAGAACGATGATGTTGCAAATTCAGAGCAAAGAGGAAGAGCTCCTAGCACAGAACGAAGAACTGATTGCTCAGCAGGATGAGCTGCAGGCACAGCAAGAGGAGCTTCAAGTTGCTGTTGGATTAATGGAGCAAAATGAGAAATACTTAGTGAAGCGCAATCTACTCGTGCAATCTCTCTCTAATACGCTTGATAAACAAGAGCTATTGCAAAGCATCATTACTAATATTGTCGCAATAACTGATTCTGATAAAGGTTTAATTGTCATGATGAACAGAGAGCATGATTACGCTTCTGTCGGTATATCTCAAATCGCTGCAAACCAGTTCATCGAGCAAGTGGACGACGGAATTGTTTTACGGGCAGCACAAACCAAACAAGCGTACAGTTTGATTCGAGAGTGTTCACTTGGGGAGCAGGGCTATCACGAACAATCGATGAGAGCGACTGACCTCATATTGCCGATACTTAATGCAGCGGAAGAAATGGTTGCTTGTTTAGTCATTACAAAGGTGAATCGAACGATTACAAAACAAGAGGAAGAAGAAATTGCTGGAATGATGACGCAAGTGTCATTAGCCTTTGACAAGCTGCATTTGTATGAGCTATCAGAGAAACAGCGCTTAATGACCGGCGACATGCTTAACACAATTCAAGAAGGCATTCAATTGCTTGATTTGGATGGTAAAACGCTTCAAATCAATCGTAAAATGTCAGAGATATTCGGATTTTTCCAACAAGAGGATCAGATCACAAATTTGCCGTTTGATCAATTTAAAGGGTATGTTCAATCGTCAGTTGTTGAGTCCGAACCGTTAATTCAATTCATGGACGAGCTGATCAAGCACGGACATTTTAACGGCATTCGCAGTATGAATTATGAAATTATAGAGCCTGAACGTAAATTCATTCAAATTTATTGCGAGCCGTTGTATCGGAATGGGCAGAAATTCGGATTGCTGCTTGTTCATCGGGATATAACAAAGGAGTATGAGGTTGACCGAATGAAGTCGGAATTCGTCAGCACAGTCAGCCATGAGCTGCGTACACCTCTAGCTAGTGTACTTGGATTTGCTGAACTGCTTCTTCACCGTGAGCTCAAGCCGGAACGGCAGCGCAAGTATGTCTCGACTATTTACCAGGAGGCCCAGCGATTAACGACGTTAATTAACGATTTCCTAGATTTGCAAAGAATGGAATCGGGCAAACAAACGTATGATATGAAGCCTACACCATTAACGCCATTAATTAATGAAGCTATCGATATGCAGCAAATACATTCGAGCGTTCATCAAATAACTTGGCAGAACAACGTCAAAGAAGATATTGTCTTAGCAGATCGTGATAAAATGCTGCAGGTTTTTATTAATTTGCTTAGCAATGCGATTAAGTATTCACCGCATGGTGGTCAAATTAATTTAATTAGCGACATTAAGGATGATGAAATTATATTTAGGTTGGAAGATCAGGGGCTGGGTATACCTAAGGATGCATTGCCTCATCTATTCAACAAATTTTATCGTGTCGATAATTCAGACCGCAGAGAGATTGGCGGAACAGGTCTAGGCTTAGCCATCGTCAAAGAGATTATCACTAAACATGAAGGCAAGATTGAAGTTCAATCCGACTTTGGTCATGGCAGCACATTTATCGTAACGCTGCCGTTAACGAAGCAAGTACAGTTGAAAAATGATGATTCGAAGGAATTGGTCCTGCCAGGAGCGGCCATTCAAGTCATGTTGATTGAAAATGACCTTAACTTATCTACCTTGCTTAGAGATGAATTACGTTCTAATGGTTATCATGTACACTTGTTTACAGAGGGTGGATTAGCCATTAAAGAGATCGAACAGTTAAATCCAGATATCGTAGTCATTGATCTCATGCTGGAATCCGGCATTACAGGATGGGATATTATTAGTAAAATAAAAAAATCAGATGTCTTGCTTAATAAGCCGATTATTATATCCAGCGCCTTTGAAGAGAAAGAAAAAGCTGCACAGTGGGGAATTAATGAGTTTCTTGTAAAGCCTTATTTACCTGGCAGACTAAGTACAGCAATCTCACGTATGCTGCGATAATTGGGGGAGCCCCTTACATATGAAAACAGAAAAATATAAGCAGTTGATCCAGCAGCGCATTATCCAAATCATTGATACTTGGTCCAGTCAAGAAGAAGTAGAGGAGCAAGAAATTCACCGTTTTTTCCATAACCTCAAAGGAACAAGCGGTACCATTGGTTTGCATGAGATTGAAAAGTTTTCTGAGTCCAAAGAGCAAATTTTCGCTGAAAGCAGTAAAAAAACGTTTTTGCCTGAGGAGTGGTCGGAGCATCTGTTGCCTTTAACAGCAATGCTTCCTCAGGTATTTGAGCGATTGGAATCGTTAGAGAGTTCGAGCGATGAAGAAACGAACGGCCACGACGAGAATTCTCGCATTCATAATCGTATACTCGTTATCGATGATGATGCTGATTTTGTTACCTACGTGAAAGAGGTTTTAGAAAAGAATGATTATCCAGTAAGCATTGCAATAAATGCAGAACGGGGATTAAAGCTTTTTTACGAATGGAAGCCAAGCCTCATCCTTCTCGATATCGTATTGCCAGACCACAGCGGCATGTATGTGCTGAATCATATCGTAGATAAAGCGAAGCAGCAGCATATTCCAATAATTATGATTAGCGGTAATGTTTCTGTGGAAAATCAGGTGAACGCTTATCGTTCAGGAGCGATGGACTTTCTTGCCAAACCATTTGATGTGGAGCTCTTAACGGCTCTGATCGACAATCGATTTGCGATGAAAAAGGACTGGGAACGCTCTATCGTAATCGATGAGCTGACGGGTGCTTACAATCGGAAGCATTTCAACCAGTCCATGCGACAGCAGATTGAAGATTTTAAGCGCTCTAACGAAATCTTCTCACTTGTGATGCTTGATTTGGATTTTTTCAAACATGTAAATGATACTTATGGTCATCTTCAAGGCGATGAAGTGCTTCAAGCATTTGTAGCTGTATCGCAAGCAGCCATTCGACCGAATGACATTTTATGTCGATACGGTGGTGAAGAATTTGCTCTCATTCTACCAGATACCGATGCTGTACAAGCAGCTTATTTCATAGAACGTCTTCGCAAGAAATTTAACGCTGTTAAGTTTGTGGCAAATGATACTACGTTTCAGGTAACATTCTCATCGGGAATAACCGAAATAACAGAACACAATTGTCATGCAGCGACGCTTGTTGAAGAAGCTGACCAAGCGCTATACACCGGAAAGCGTGCGGGTAGAAATCAAACTATTGTTTACTCCAAGGAATTGAATACTACGAAAAATGAAACGAATCTAAACGTCATCGTAGTCGATGATGATCCATTGATCCGAGAAATTATAATAAATCGTTTCTCGAATTGGAAACCTTCCAACAATACGAAGGTAACTGCAGCCGGGTATTCAGATGGGAAATCCTTTCTATCATCGAATTGGTATAAAGAGAGTGAAAAGTTTATTATTTTGCTCGATGGCTCGATGCCGGATTTGGATGGGTTAGAAGTATTGAGACAGCTGCGACAAAATTATCCTGAGCAGCAGTTATTAATCGTGATGCTCACTGCTCGCAACAATACGTCAGACATCATTAATGCGCTTCAAATCGGTGCGGATGATTACGTGGTTAAGCCATTCCATATGCAGGAGCTTGTGCTTCGAATCGAACGATTAGCAAGTAGAATCGTTAATTAGCTAAAGTAATAACAAAAATCGCGCTTCGTTGAGAAGCGCGATTTTTTTATAAGTCGACACTTAAATTCATATTAACGTTGAATACTAACGGGTAATTGTACAACGGTTTGCGGATACTTATAGTCGTTCCGAAAACAGTTGGTGTCCGAATCATAGGTAGATTGCGAGAGTTTGTGTGAGACAGCAAAGATGGGGAGCTTCGGATTAACATGCAAGGAGGATTCATAAAAAGAGCATCGTTCAAAATTGAAATCTAGTGTCGTTATAATGATGACGCAGTTCGTAAAGGTACACCCGATAAAGCTGAATCCATCAAAAGCAATCGTTTCATTCTCAAAATGTTCATTCGCTATTCTATTCATTATCAGCGCTCCTATTCTGTGATGGGACAACCTAATATAGAGTCTACCAGATTAACGTTGTAATGTTTGTCGGTTATTGCATAAGAAATAATATAATTAACGACATAAATAGCGTTCGTTTGAGGAAGAATTAAAATAATGAAAAACCATACCCGCAGACTAAAGTTCTCACTTTATCCATGGGGATGGTTTTTTTGTATCTAGAACAAACTGTGATTAAGCATTAATATGCGACAAATCCCTATTGTTATCAAGCTGTGCTTTTCCGCCTTTAGCCATCCATTTATTTTTCCACTTTGCTTGCATAACCATTAACAAAGTAAGAGAAGCGAGTGTCACAAAGCTTAAAAGAAGAAATCCGGATGAGTATGACCCTGTGGACTGATAGATCTTACCCAAAATTAGAGGAAGAGCATATCCACCTAAGCCGCCTGCTGCGCCGATGATACCGGTCATTAAGCCAAGCTCGCTGCCAAAGCGCTGCGGGACAAGCTGGAATACAGAGCCATTTCCTGCTCCCAGACACATCATTCCTATGAATAGCATTGAAACGACAATAGGTAATGCAGGCAAAGAAGCAACCGCAGCAAGCATTAAACCAGCTCCTGCATACAGGATCGTTAACATTCGCGCGCCGCCAATTCGATCAGATAAATATCCGCCGACAGGCCGGAAGAAACTGCCTGCAATTACACAGAAGGTAGTGAAATCAGCTGCTCTTACAGGTGAGAGTCCATACTGTGTATTGAAGAAAATAGTCAAATAGTTGGAGAGACCAACGAATCCGCCAAAGGTGACGCAATAGAAAGCGCAGAATATCCATGCATCACCTTGCTTCAATACTTTTGCATATTGGGAAAGCTTCTTCGGTGCAGGACGATTCGGACTGTTTTTGGCAAAGATCGTAAATATAATTAATACAAGTACAATAGGAATAACGGCGAGACCGAATACAACCTCCCAGCTTCCATAATGCTGAGCAAGACGGTTAGCAAATAAAGTTGAGATAACAGTTCCGCTGTTGCCCGCTCCCGCAATTCCCATAGCAAGGCCTTGATGCTCCTTCGAATACCACTGACTTGCAAGCGGCAAGGCTGCTGCAAAGGAAGCGCCAGCAACACCTAGCAGCAATGCTACAATATATAGCTGATCTAAGGAGTTGACAAATTTCCAACCCATAACTAATGGAATAAGTGTAAATAACATGCCTAGCTGCGCGGTTCGTTTAGGGCCCATATAATCTGTCATAAAGCCTAACACTAATCGTAGAATCGAGCCCCCTAATATAGGAAGCGCTACGAGATTGGCTTTTTGCACGGGGTCCATAGGGTAGTCGGCCGCAATAATTACGCTTAGAGGGCCAATCAAAACCCATATCATGAAGCTCATGTCAAAATAAAGAAATGCGCTAAACAAGGTAGGCTTATGCCCGCTTTGCCAAAATCCCTTTTTCTCCATCCTTATCTCTCCCTTATCTATATGGTTAAAACTAAAAAAGCCGCAAACCGTCCTTCAAAAGGAACGAAATGCGGCTTCATTGCCAATGGATGCACGTCATTGTGCGATCTTGTTATTTACTGGATCACGAATTTGTAATCACAACTCGAATTATAAATTCACGTCATTCACATGTCAACAATTATTACATAAAATGATAAAAACCAATAAAACATTAATTTGACGTCATGTATATTGACATAGGATTCGTTTTGAACTACTCTAGCCTTATAGAATGATTTACGCACAGTGGCGTGCGAGCACCAACGGCAACGATGCCTTTTCCCTGATCGAGGGAAAGGGCTTTTTCTGTTCATTTATACTCAAATCTATGGCAGGGGCTTAAAGCTGATCAGGAGGTACGCATGAGTTTCGTTAACGATATCGTAAAATTGCGCGAGTGGATGTGAACCTAGATGAAAAGAGCAAACATAGTAGTCATCGGCAATGGTATGGCTGGAATCAAATGTGTGGATGAAATCACAATGCTTTCACCAGATAAATTTAATGTGACGGTTTTTGGCAATGAGCCTCATCCCAATTATAATCGTATTTTATTATCTAAAGTGCTGCAGGGCGATTCTTCCATCGAGAGCATCGTAATTAATGATTGGTCATGGTATAAGGAAAGGGGAATCCAACTATATACAGGCGAGACAGTTTCACAAATCGATCCTGAAGCACAATATGTTCAGACGAAATCGGGCATTCGTGCAAATTATGATCACCTCATTATAGCAACCGGCTCCTCAGCCTTTATTCCTCCCATAACTGGCGTTCACAAGAAGGGAGTAATCTCTTTCCGAAATATTGAGGACTGCCAAACGATGATAGCTTATGCGAAAAAATATAAGAAAGCTGCTGTTATCGGCGGAGGCTTATTAGGACTCGAAGCAGCGAGAGGCTTGCTTAATCTGGGAATGGAAACAAATGTCATTCACAATGCTCCATACCTGATGAACAGACAGCTCGATTCTATGTCTGCTGATATGCTTCGCAAGGAATTAGAAGAGCAAGGCATGCGGTTTTGTATGAGTAAAGAGACGGAAAGTATATTGGGTCTAAATCGCGCCAAAGGCATTCGATTCACAAACGGCAGCACACTAGAGGCGGATTTGATTGTGATCTCTGTAGGAATTAGACCAAACATCGACCTAGCCAAAAAAAGCGGCATTCTTACTAATCGAGCTATTATCGTAGATGACTATATGAGAACAAGCATGCCGCATGTATACGCCGTTGGAGAATGTGCAGAGCACCTCGGAGTCGCTTACGGTCTCGTTGCACCTTTATTTGAACAGGGTAAAGTGCTAGCCAATATGCTATGCGGAGAGAACGTCACGCCATATCGCGGGTCGGTACCTTACGCACAGCTTAAGGTTTCAGGAGTTGACGTTTTTTCAGCGGGAAATATTAATGCGAATGAATCTGAAACAGCCATTCAACAGTATGACGGAATTCGCCGAACATACAAGAAGGTTACGATGAAAGACGGAACGGTCAGCGGTGCGATTCTATTCGGAGATACCACTGAAGGTTCTACAATTCTTGGGCTTGTAAAAAGAGGTGCACCCGTAAGCGAGCTGACCACACCCCAAAATAAAGATAAAGAAAATGATAATGAGGAATTCATAGCAAATATGTCTGAACGTGAGACGATTTGTGCCTGCAATGCTGTCAATAAATCGGTAATTATGTGTGCAGTTATTGAAGATGGCCTGCAAACAACAGAGCAGGTTCGCGAGAGCACGAAGGCATCAAGCTCCTGTGGAGGCTGTCGACCTATGGTTGCTGCAATTGTGCAATATGCGCTGCGACATGGGAGGGAAGCGATAACGGCTGAATTTACTCCTATATGCAGCTGTACTGACGTAGGTCATGAAGCATTCAAGGCTGCTATTGCCGCTGACTCCTCATTGAACTTCACTGATATTATGACAAAGTTTAAACGAAAAACGGCTGCTTGCAGCTCCGCCTGTGCATCCGCTTTTTACTATTATTCAGTCCTCTATCATCCGATTAAGGAAAATATAGATAAATTTGATGTAACAGTTAGAAATCAAAGCGAGTTCAAAGTAAATGTCTACAGCGGCCCTAATCCCAATTCATCAGAAAAATATGATTCTCACTTTGTGGGACGTGAGCTTCAAAGATTATACGGGGATATGTTATTCCCGTCATCTGTAAAGGCATCCATATCGGCAGGTATTCATCTTCCGGCTGGCGTTCTTGTACATGACATTGGAATAACTGGCGCACCAGCCGGTTGGGAAATCTATGCCGGCGGCCATTCGGAACATCCAGTTAAGCAAGGCCAGCTTATTGGAAAAGCAGATTCAGATACATTAGCTGCAAGTCTTGCTGTTTCTTGTCTTCAGTTATTCCGTGAAAGAGCATCGTTTGGTGAACCGCTTTGGAAATGGATCGAGAGAGAAGGCATCATTGAAATTCGTGAAAAAATTTTGGATGCGGATTATCGACTTGAATTAGTGGAAAGAGCGGCAGTATCAACGAGACCGACGAATAACAAGGAAAGGCTGGGTGAGGAAGTATGCGGGAACTGTTAGATAAACATGAGGATATGAATTCAAGCTTCGTCACAGATACACAATGTCCGTTCTGCAGTGTTCAATGCAAGATGCGTGTTAGGCGAGAATTGCCTATCCCCGGGTCGCGTCGGTATTCTTATTCGATTGAGGGACTGCCAAATGCAGCTTCGGAAGGGCGCTTATGTGTGAAGGGCATGAATGCTTATCAACATGCGACAAGTAGAGAACGACTGCTGCAACCACTCATAAAGAAGAACGGTGAGCATGTGCAAGCAACGTGGGAGGAGGCTCTTACACTCGTTCGCAATAAGTTTCAAGCCATTAGTGGGACGTATGGTCCCGATTCGCTTGGAGTATATGGAGGCGGCTCGCTTACGAACGAATCAGCCTATTTGCTTGGCAAGTTTGCTAGAGTCGCTCTTGGTACAAAATATATCGATTATAACGGACGGTTTTGTATGTCCGCTGCTGCATCTGCAGGCAATAAAACATTCGGTATCGATCGTGGACTTACTAGTCGATTATCCGACATACCGCTAGCTCGCTGTATCATTCTGGCAGGAACGAATATCGCGGAATGTCAGCCGACACTAATGCCGTATTTTACGAAGGCAAAGGAAAATGGCGCAATTATTATCGTCATTGATCCAAGGGTTACGGCAACAGCAGCAATAGCTGATATTCATCTGCAGCTCAAACCGGGCACTGATGCTGCTCTTGCAAATGGCATGTTGAAGGTTCTGCTTGATGAGCAGCTAGTGGATGAGACGTTCATTACCAATAAAACGAATGGTTTTCCAGAGCTCAAAGAGCATCTATCTACGATAGAACTCACGGACATAGCTTTAATAACAGGTTTGAATAAAACCGCCATCCAGAAAGCTGCGAAGGCGTATGGTCAAGCGGAAACGGGACTTGTTTTTACAGCTCGGGGCGTTGAACAGCAGACAGATGGCCATGTTGCTGTTCGGAATTACCTTAATCTTGTACTAGCCACAGGGAAAATTGGAAAGCTTGGCTGCGGTTATGGAGCCGTTACTGGACAAGGCAATGGACAAGGAGGCAGAGAGCACGGACAGAAAAGCGATCAGTTACCCGGATATCGGAGTATTGAAGATGAGCAGGACCGTGAATACATTGCAAACATTTGGGGGATAAATGCAGCGGATATCCCTCGCAAAGGTGTATCCGCTTATGAAATGATGGAGCTTGTTCATAAACGGGTCATCCGTTCTTTGTTTGTTATGGGCTCAAACCCAGTCGTTTCTAATCCAAACGCCAATTTAGTAAAAGAAGGATTTAAAAATTTGGATTTCTTAGTCGTCGCGGACATGTTTCTTTCCGAAACAGCACGAATGGCCGATGTCATTCTACCTGTCACCTCCTATTTGGAAAATGAGGGCACCTTAACCAATCTGGAAGGACGCGTTCTATTACGGGAATCAACGGTCGCTGCTCCAGGCGAAACGAGAAATGATTGGACAATTTTATGCCAGATCGCAGCGGAACTTGGGAAGCAATCCCATTTCGATTTCCAGTCAGCCGAGCAGATCTTCAACGAGTTGAGATTAGCTAGCCGCGGCGGTCTAGCAGATTACTATGGTATTACCTACGATCGTTTGCGCCGAGAAGGCGGTGTTTATTGGCCATGTACATCAACCGATGAAGATGGAAACCAAGGGATGATGTTCGAACAGCGTTTTGCCCATCCTGATGGAAAAGCGATTTTTATGCCCGTTGCAAGTCGGCTGCCTCAGGAAATACCATGCGACGAGTTCCCGCTTACAATGACGAATGGCAGGGTGCTGGCTCATTATTTGACTGGCGTCCAAACACACAGAAGCTATTCATTAGTAGCTAGAAACGTTGAGAATTACGTCGAAATCCATCCCAGAACAGCTAAAAAATATCAAATCGAGGATGGAGAATGGGTAGAGATAACATCTCTCAGAGGCAACTTCAGCGTACGAAGCCGAGTGACCGATAAAATTAGAGAAGATACGTTATTCGTGCCGATGCATTGGGGAGGAGTACAGAACGTAAACAAAGCGACTAACCCTGAGCTTGATCCTAATTGTAAAATGCCGGGATTCAAGACTTCAACCGTTGCGATTAGTCCATTGCGACTAAAGCCATCAATAAATTAACCTTTATGGTTCTATCTTGCGTTAAGCTTGACACATGGCACGCAAGTGGTTTACAACCATATACAGAGGTGAGCGACATGAGCGTCATTCGGTTGGAGAACGTAACGAAAAAATATGAAGATACTCTGATTTTTCGAGATATTTATTTTCGCATTAGCAAAGGGGAACGAATCGGTCTCATTGGTCGAAACGGTGCGGGGAAATCGACTGTATTCAAGCTTATACTAGGTAGAGAAGAGCCTACAGCAGGCAAAGTAGAGGTAGATCCACTGGTTAAGGTGAGCTATTTCTCCCAATTTTCCGAGTTGAGCGGCAATCGTTCCGTACGTCAGGAGCTTGAGTTATGCTATGAGCATATTTGGATTATAGAGCGTGAGCTTCAGGAAATCGGAGAAAAGCTTGGTGCAATCGAAGATGCGGATGAAATGGATCGATTATTGAATCGCCAAGCTGATCTATTCGAGCAAATGGAGCATCATAATGGCTGGAATGCAGCTGTTGAGATCGATACGGTGCTGTCAAAGCTTGGATTTGATGAACAATCGCGTCAGCAGCCTGTCGATCAGTTGTCCGGAGGATGGCGTAATCGTGCTGCACTTGCCAAAATGCTAATTGAGCTTCCAGATGTCGTACTGCTCGATGAGCCGACGAACTTCTTAGATCTAGAAGGTTTGGCATGGTTAGAGCAATGGCTAAACCGCTACAGCGGTACGATGGTTCTCGTATCCCATGATCGGCAGTTTATCGACCGCGTTGTAACTCGCACCATTGAAATCGAAAACTATCATTTTCAAGAATATGAAGGCAATTATACGGACTATATTCGTAAAAAGAAGCTGCGCAAGAAGGAGCTCGACAAACAATTTGAATGGGAAGAGGAGCTTCTACTCATGGAAGCGGAGGAGCTCGACAACCGATCCAAAAGAAAGTCCTCAAAAGATCGGCTGTCACGTAAGCTAGCTGATATGAAGAAGCGAGTAGAGCCTCATCCCGTAAATGTTCTGATTACAGATATATATGAAAACCTGCGTTTTCCAGACAACTTGTGCACAGTCGATACAATCAGTAAAAATTACGCGGAACGCGTGATCTTTCAAAATGTTAGCTTCGATATTCAGAAGGAAGATCGGATTGCTATTATCGGCGCTAATGGAAGCGGAAAATCCACATTAATTAAAGTGCTTACTGGACAAGAATCTGCTGATTCAGGTTCGGTGCAGTTTAGTAAAGGAGTAAGCTATGCTTATTTCAACCGGATGTGGGACGAGCTGGATCAGAAGGATACGGTCAGCCATGCAGTGAA
Organism: Paenibacillus sp. J22P15; assembly: GCF_056269345.1. Lineage (NCBI taxonomy): Bacteria > Bacillati > Bacillota > Bacilli > Caryophanales > Paenibacillaceae > Paenibacillus > Paenibacillus sp. J22P15. Next base: position 686,108 of record NZ_JBWDNT010000001.1, on the reverse strand, counting down.
CATATTTGGACTAGGTCTTAACGCACCGCGTAAAAAAGTGAATAAATTCCTTTCGATGCTGCAATTTTCCGAGGCTGATCTGCAAAAAGTAATTGGCAGCCTATCAGGTGGACAGCAGGCGCGAGTAGCATTGGCTAAATGTCTTCTATCCGGCGCTGAGCTAATCATTTTGGATGAGCCAACCAATCATCTTGATCTAACCAGCATACAGGTCATGGAGCAGGCTTTAATCCATTTCCCTGGTGCAGTACTCACCGTAAGCCATGATCGTTTCTTCATTGATAAAATAGCTACGAAGCTGCTTACCTTTGAACCAGGTGGAGTAATTAGCCAGCAAAGTGTGTAAATGAGATTATTCCAATTAAGAAGTCAACCTAACAGGGATGGCTTCTTTTTTTAATTGTCAAAGCTATAACTTGCTTATAATGCAGAGGGTTGGATGTCATTTTTCAAGGGTCCGCTTTCATATACTACGATACGTGCGGATACCGTCGAACATTGTCCACTTACCATGCCTGTCAAAAGAAGGAGAGGGAGTGAGATGCAATTTTCAATATCCGAAGAGCTGGAGATGACCCGTTCCGTATTAAGGGAATTCACGGAAAGTGAGGTTGCACCTAAAGCAGGAGAGCGTGATGAGAGAGAACGGTTTGATCGATCGCTTTTTGACAAAATGGGACTGTTAGGAGTAACAGGAATACCGATAGATGAGAAGTATGGCGGTGCTGGAAGCAATTGGCTCACTTTTGCTATTGTGTTAGAAGAATTAGCGCGAGTATGTGCTTCAACAGCAGCTGCGCTAGCTGCACATACGCTATTTACGACATGGCCGATCTATACATTTGGGAGTGAAAGCACAAAAAAATTATTCCTTAAGGAACTTGCAACGGGTACAAAACTCGGGGCATGCGCTCTGCCAACGGTCAAAACCGTTAAAGGCGGAATGGCTAGCAGCATCTCCGCACGACTAGTAGGGGATCTATGGGAACTCAGCGGCGAACAGTCTTGTGTCATTCAAGCGAATCAAGCGGATTATTGCCTTGCTTTCGCACAAACCGAGTTAAGCCGAGGAAAACTCCAATTGAGTGCCTTCGTAATTGAATGCGGCGCTCCTGGATGGTGCATTGGCAAAAGAGCAAACAATATGGGCTTACGCTCCTACATGATCTCAGAGCTGAGGCTTGATCAATGTAAAGTTCCACTTACGAACAAAATAGGAAACGAAGGACTGGGGCATGAAATCGCTTTGTCAATAATGGATATTGGTCATATTAGTGCGGCCGCACAAGCAGTAGGCATTGCACAGGGTGCGTTCGAAGTGGCAACTGCCTATGCCAAGGAGCGTAAACAATTTGGCACTTTGATCGGGAAGCAGCAGGGCATCTCCTTCAAGATTGCAGATATGTCTGCCCAGCTCGAAGCAGCACGTTTGCTCACCTATCAAGCAGCATGGCGGAAGGATGAGGGCTTATCTTTCCGTAAAGAAGCAGCGATTGCACGTAAGTTTGCAGCAGAAACCGCGATTTTCGTTGCGATTGAAGCAGTTCAAGTATTTGGGGGCTACGGCTATATGCAGGAATTTAGAATGGAGCGTTTTTTGAGGGATGCGAAGTGCTTGGAAACAGAGCTTGGAACGGGCGGCATGGACTCGAATTGCGTCTATCGTATGCTGAAGGATTAGGAGGCAAACCATCATGCGCCAGACTGTAATTATCGGGGGAAAACGAACGGCGTTTGGCAAGCTAGGCGGCATATTTAAAAATGTAAAAGCAGTCGAACTGGGAGCTTCTGTGATAAGGGGGGTTATTCAGCAAACTAGCTTTCATGCGAGTCAAATTGATGCAGTCATGATGGGAATGGTGCTTCAAGCAGGCTGTGGACAAAACCCGGCACGGCAGGCTGCGATGAATGCCGGTATTGATTGGAGTGTTCCATCAGAAACGATCAATAAAGTATGTGCATCGGGACTGCGCGCCATTACAATGGCGGATCAGATCATACGTACAGGAGATGCAGTAACTTTGGTTGCAGGCGGTATGGAAAGTATGAGTCAATCACCATTCGCTGTTCGAACGGCAAGATGGGGGAACAAGCTTGGCAACAGCGAATTAACAGATCTTTTGATTAACGATGGTCTGCTTTGTCCATTCGGGAATGTGCTGATGGCTGAGTACGGGGACGAAATTGCCGAGGATTATGATATTAGCAGATCGGAGCAAGATGAGTGGGCAGTAAGAAGTCATGAGCGCGCAAGTACAGCTATGAAAAGCGGGAGATTTGAGAATGAAATAGAACCATTTTCAAATTCGGCAAAAGCTGTCTTAGCTATCGACGAAGGACCGCGCCCAGATACAAACATGAATAAGCTAGCAGCACTGAAACCCATTTATGGTGCGAATGGAACGATTACAGCCGGAAATGCACCTGGTGTGAATGATGGAGCAGCTGCTTTGCTCTTAATGTCTGAGAAGGAAGCGCTTCGAGGCGGACATATACCGCTCGCCAAAATCATCGGTCATAGTTCGATAAGTACAAAAGCGCCTTATCTTGGTGCTGCTCCAGCACTTGCAGTTCAGAAGCTTTTACGAAAAACGGGCATTCCTTTAAAAAACATCGATGTGTTCGAAGTGAACGAAGCGTTTTCTTCGGTCATTCTGACATGTGGAAAAATACTCGGTTGGGACGAGGAAAAGGTCAATCGCAATGGAGGTGCTATCGCGCTAGGTCATCCTATAGGTGCAAGCGGCGCTAGAATTGTGCTTACCTTGATTCATGAATTGAAGCTGCGCGGAGGAGGACTAGGAATTGCAGCGATTTGCAGCGGAGGGGCGCAGGGAGATGCGATACTTATTGGGGTAGATGGTTGAAACAAAGGAGGTCAGTGATGACGATCCAAGCGGCCGCAGTAATCGGAGCCGGACAAATGGGCTGCGGCATTGCTCAGACATTAGCACAAAGCGGCGTGCAGGTTACACTTTACGATATTGACCAAGCTGCGGTAACTCGTGGCATCGACTCCATAAACAACGCATTTACAAGACTAGTCGTAAAAGGGAAATTGAAAGAAGAACGGCAAGCTCAGTTGTTAAACTCTATTACAGCTGTGACTGATTTGGAGAGCGTTAAAGACACAGAGCTAGTCATTGAGGCAGCTCCAGAGAATATGGAAACGAAAAAATCATTGTTTAAGAAACTCGATCAGCTATGCAAACCGAATGCGATCTTGGCTAGTAATACGTCCTCATTGTCGATTACTGAAATAGGCGCAGCAACGAAACGTCCATCGCTTGTTATCGGCATGCATTTCATGAACCCCGTACCCATTATGCCTTTAGTAGAGATCATCAGAGGGCTAGAGACCTCGAAAGATACATTTGAAACGATCAAGGCATTAACACTCACGCTTGGGAAAACGCCAGTAGAGGTAAATGATTTCCCAGGCTTTGTCTCGAACCGCATTCTGATGCCCATGATTAATGAAGCCATTTATACCGTCTATGAAGGAGTTGCGGAGCCGGAGTCTGTAGATCAAGTGATGAGGCTAGGTATGAACCATCCGATGGGACCGCTCGCTCTTGCCGATTTCATTGGACTCGACACTTGTTTGGCAATTATGGAGACGCTGCAAACCGGATTTGGCGATTCAAAATATAGACCTTGCCCGCTGCTGCGCAAATATGTGCAGGCTGGCAGGCTGGGACGCAAGAGTGGACGCGGTTTTTACGAGTACAACGAGCAGAGGTAGGGTTCATCGAGAGGGTGATGAGCGATGGAATTCCAGCTTACAGAGGAACAGATAGAGCTGCAAAGAAAGGTAACACATTTTGCAGAGACAGAAATTGCACCAATGGTGCTGAATATGGAACAAAATAATGAGTTCCCCAGCTCATTGATTGCGATTATGTCCCAACAAGGATTTATGGGGATTCCAATTTCTAAGCAATGGGGAGGAGCAGGCTCTGATTTCATCTCCTATATCATTGCAGTGAATGAAATATCTAAAGTCAGCGCAGCGGTAGGCGTCATTTTGTCAGTTCATACCTCAGTTTGTACTTTGCCTATTTTAAAATATGGAACAAAAGATCAAATATCTAAATATGTTCGAAGTCTATCAACAGGAGCGAGCTTAGGTGCTTTCGCCCTAACGGAGCCCCACGCGGGCTCAGACGCTGCTGCTATACGTACATCTGCTGTATTAGATAGCGATTTTTATATATTGAACGGTTCCAAAGTTTTCATTACGAATGCCGGAGTTGCAAATGTATACGTTGCATTCGCAGTGACTGACCCAAGCAAAGGCCCAAATGGCATTACTGCATTTATTGTGGAGAGTGATACGGAAGGTTTAATTGTCGGAAGAAAAGAAAAGAAGCTGGGACTTCATGGCTCTAATACCTGTGAACTGTTTTTTGATCAAATGAAAGTGCCGGTATCTCAAAGGTTGGGTGAGGAAGGTAAAGGGTTTGCTATTGCTAAAGGCTCATTAGATGGAGGACGAATCGGGATCGGAGCACAAGCGCTGGGCATTGCGCAAGCAGCGCTGAAATTGCTCGATGAAAGGTTTAATCCACAATTGAGAAACAGCTGGAAGACACAAGCAAAGCTGACACACCAGCAAGTAAAGCTTGCCGACCATACAGCTAGAGTAGAAGCGGCGAGATTGCTTGTATACCGCGCAGCATATTTGCATCAAGAAGGATTACCGTGTACGAAAGAAGCCTCCATGGCCAAAATGTTCGCTTCAGATACAGCGGTTTCAGCTTCGAGTGCGGCTCTTCAAATGCTTGGAATGGAAGGATGTTTGCATGGGTCATCCGCAGAAAGGCTGTTTCGCGATGCTAAGGCAACGCAAATTTACGAGGGAACTAATGAAATTCACCGCATAGTAATTAGCAGCAAATTTCTAAAATAAATAGTTTCATCTATTATGGGGGTGGATCTATGACTCTTACACCCGGAGAGCGGCTACGCGAGGCACTTCGTATCGAAAAACCGCTGCAGGTTGCGGGCACCATTAATGCCTATTCGGCGATGCTGGCGGAAAGGGTAGGTTTTCACGCACTATATCTATCCGGAGCAGGTGTCGCCAATGCTTCTTACGGATTACCTGACCTTGGCATCACTACGCTGCAGGATTGCCTGGAGGAGGTAAGAAGAATAACGAGTGTAACGGAGCTGCCGCTGCTCGTAGATGCCGATACCGGCTTTGGAGGGGCATTCCAAATTGCACGTACGATAAAGCAAATGAATCGGGCTGGAGCCGCAGGCGTCCATATAGAGGACCAAATCATGGCAAAACGCTGCGGGCACCGTCCTAATAAAGCGATCGTCAGTAAAGAAGAAATGGTCGATCGGATTAAAGCAGCTGCAGATGCTAGAGAAGATGCTAAGTTTGTCATTATGGCACGCACCGATGCACTTGCAGTAGAGGGGATACAAGCAGCAATCGAAAGAGCATGTGCTTGTGTTGAGGCTGGTGCAGATATGATTTTTCCAGAAGCGGTTACACGACTTGAGGATTATCAAGCATTTGTTAATGCGGTTAAGGTTCCTGTTCTTGCGAACATTACTGAGTTCGGTCAAACGCCGCTATTTACAACAAAAGAGTTAGAGGAAGCTGGAGTCAGCTTAGCCCTTTATCCGTTATCCGCTTTTCGTGCGATGAGTGCGGCTGCTCTTCATGTATATGAATCGATTAAAAATGAAGGGACTCAAAAAAACGTACTTAGTCTTATGCAGACCCGAACTGAGCTTTATGATATTCTAGATTATTTGCGCTATGAGCAAAAGCTGGATCAGTTGTATGGCACGAAGAAGGAGGGAAACCTTCATGACGAGTAAAAAACAAGGTGGTCTCGCTAATATTATCGCCGGCCAAACCTCGATTTCAACAGTCGGCAAGTCAGGAAAGGGCTTAACCTACCGCGGCTATTCGATCGACGATCTCGCCAGCCATGGTTCCTTTGAAGAGACGGCCTATTTACTCCTATACGGGAACCTCCCGAATCAAAGTGAATTGGACGATTACAAAAAAAAACTTGCAGGACTTAGACAATTGCCATCAGGCTTGAAGAACATTTTGGAACAGCTGCCTAGTAATACGCACCCTATGGATGTAATGCGAACAGGTGTCTCTGCGCTGGCAGCCTTTGAGCCGGAGAATGAGCGGAATGACTCCTTCCATATAGCTAATCGACTTATAGCAAGCAGCGCTTCTATTTTGCTATATTGGTATCATTATCATAAGAGCGGCAGACTATTAGATACGGAAACAGATCAAAGCAGTGTAGCCGGACATTTTCTACAGCTGCTTCATGGTAAGCAGCCAAATCAGCTGCATGTGAAAGCCTTTGATGTTTCACTCATTTTGTATGCGGAGCATGAATTTAATGCTTCTACGTTCGCAGCTCGTGTAACCTCGTCTACGCTTTCGGATATTTATTCTGCGATTACAACTGGAATTGGAACGCTCCGTGGAAATCTACACGGTGGTGCAAATGAAGCAGCGATGGAGCTAATTGAGCAATTCGGAAGCCCTGACGAGGCAGAAAGCGGAATTATGCAAATGTTAAGTGATAAGAAATTGATTATGGGTTTTGGACATCGTGTCTATTCTATTTCAGATCCGCGATCAGATATTATCAAACGCTGGTCTAGAAAGCTTTCTGAAGATTGTGCGAATCCTACTCTATATCAGATCTCTGAACGTGTAGAGGAGATTATGCTGCTGGAGAAGAAACTTTTCGCTAATCTGGATTTCTATAGCGCATCTGCGTATCGATTTATGGGCATTCCAACCTCACTGTTCACGCCTATCTTTGTTATTTCCCGCACAAGCGGCTGGGCTTCCCACATTATTGAGCAGCGCGCGCACAATCGAATCATACGTCCAACAGCCGATTATATCGGACCTGAACTTTTGCCTTGGCTGCCAATTGAGCGGCGATCCTAATAAATAGGAGGGACGTGAGACGGATTTCTACACAAATCAGTAACGAGAGGCCGAAACCCGATCAAGTGCTAGTGGATATTGCGGAGTATGCTGCTAATTATGAGATCAATAGCGCAGAGGCTTATGCGACTGCTCGCTTTTGTCTTATGGATACGCTTGGTTGCGGATTACTTGCATTAAGGTTTCCAGAATGTACGAAGCTGCTGGGTCCGATTGTGACCGGGACAGTCGTTCCGAATGGTGCACGAGTGCCCGGCACATCATTTCAGCTTGATCCAATTACTGCTGCTTTTAACATTGGATGCATGAATCGATGGCTTGATTACAATGATACTTGGCTTGCGGCTGAGTGGGGTCATCCGTCCGATAATATTGGAGCTATACTGGCTGTAGCCGATTTCATGAGTAGAACCAACATTGCGGAAGGCAAACCGCCTTTTATCATGCGAGACGTGCTGTCAGCTATGATCAAAGCTCATGAAATTCAAGGGATTTTAGCGCTTGAAAACAGCTTTAATCGCGTCGGTCTGGATCATGTCATTCTCGTGAAAATAGCTTCTACCGCAGTAGTGACAGCGCTGTTAGGGGGGACAAAAAGTGAAATCATCGATGCCGTCTCGAATGCATGGATCGATGGTCATCCGCTTCGCACCTATCGGCATTCACCTAATACGGGGACGAGAAAATCATGGGCTGCCGGAGATGCAACAAGTCGTGCTGTTCGGCTGTCGTTAATGACTCTTCGAGGTGAGATGGGCTATCCAGCTGCTCTTTCGACATCAGAATGGGGATTTTATGATGTTCTCTTCAAAGGGAATTCCTTTGCCTTCAAACAGAGCTATGGTACTTATGTAATGGAGAACATATTGTTCAAAATATCGTTTCCTGCAGAATTTCATGGCCAAACGGCAGTTGAGTCTGCAATACAGCTGTACCCGATTGTGAAGGACAGATGGGATGAAATCGATAAAGTAATCATTACAACACATAAATCCGCTTTGCGAATTATCGACAAGAAAGGACCGCTTCATAACCCTGCAGACCGTGATCATTGTATTCAGTATATGGTTGCTGTCGGCCTGCTGCACGGACATTTATTATCCGAACATTATGAGGATTCCTTCGCCAGCGACAAGCGAATCGATGAGCTGCGTCAAAAAATGATTACAACCGAGGAACCGGCTTATTCACTGGATTATTTGGATGCCAATAAACGTTCTATTGCTAATGCCATTCAAGTTCATTTCAAGGATGGAACGACTACAGAGAAGGTAGAAGTTGAGTTTCCGATCGGACATCGGCGCAGACGTCTAGAAGGTATACCGTTACTGCATACTAAGTTCGAAGCTAGCTTGAGAAGCAGATTCCCAGTCAAGCAAACACAAGCGATTTTGGAACTGTTCCAAGATCAAGAGGCTTTAGAAAACACGCCTGTCCAGCAATTCATGGAACTATTTGTTATTTAAGTGAATGCCTGCGTACATCGCGGGTTTTTCTTTTAGAATTCTAATTTTTTGTTTCTATTCTGTAACTTTCTGCACCCCTAATTCGTTATATTCTATAGGTAAGCCGAATAAGAATATACACCATACAAGAAGGAGCGTCTGCGCTATGAAAAAATATACGATGATCGCAATTGTTGCGATAGCTTGTCTCACGGCCTTTAGCTTCGCGCCGACGGGAGGCCGTGATTATACACCGGTAGAACAAACACCGGATTTAGTAACTGGCTACATTGGCAGTGTTGAAAAGGATAACAATAAATACACACTGTCTCTCGATCAAATCGATTGGTACGAGGGTGAGCAAGCTGCTCAGAAATTCATGGAATATGAAGGTGATTCAGGCCTTGATGGCCCGCCAGACGATTATTACATCATAAATGACGATGAATCCTTTCACAGTTTGCCGATCACTGATAACGCAGAGGTACTCATGCAAATCTATAATCGAACTGGTAATATCGACGAAGCAGACATCATTTGGAATGAGTCGATTACTGTTGAAAAGTTCATCAAGATTATAAATACGGAAGACGACTTTGATATGAAGAGCTTCCCTTATCATATGACCGTCAAGGATGGAGAAATCGTTCGTATTGTACAGCAATTTGTTCCATAACATCATTTATAATAATGAAAGAAGCCGCGAATTTCGCGGCTTTTTTTTCGGCTGGACTCCATAGCAATGTATTACTTTGTTCACGCTGGTTAATCTCGTCCAGCTTCATATATTTTATGGGCAAGCATAGCTGGGTTCGTCTTTGCAGTTGTCATATGATCACCATGACCTTGGATATACCGAAACAAGCCCAGTCGATTGGACATATGCGGATGCCAGCCGTAATTGCTGTTATATTGCGGGAGAACATTGTCTTCTGTCAGGAAAATATAGCTTTTGGGGGTAGGAAGACTATAAAATATTTTGAGATCCAGCTTTTCGTATGAAGGCTTTGCTGGTTCAGGGGAGATCTTACTGTAGATTTGCTCCGCTAAGCTAAGACTTGCTAGATTGACAAACGTTTCACGGAACAACGGAAAAGGAAGCATGATCGTATCATCCTTGGAGCTTTGCCTTAGCTGCTGAAAAATCGTTTGAACAGGAGCAGGAAACTCATCGGCAACCATTTCACCGTCATTCAGTACAAAAGCGTTCCAAAACACGAGTCTTCTGATGCGATCAGGAACAAGCTCAGCTACCTTCTGAATAACTGAGCCTCCGAAGCTATGCCCAACAAGGATGATTTCGTGAAGATTTCTTGTAAGAATAAAACTTGCAACGGAATTAGAGATCATGGCATGCGTAACATTTTTATTAGGATCAGAACCATGACCGGGATATTCAGGCGCATAAACGGTATGTCCCATCTTACTTAATTCATAACCTATGCCATTCCAGAAGCTCGAATCTGCCCAAGCGCCGTGAATAAGCACAAAAGTAAGCGGCGGTTCGCTTGGTATCAAGCGTTCAAAAGGAGAGTAAGAATTCATATAAGGATAAGCAATACTCATATAGTTTTGTTCAATTTGATACATTTAGCATTACCCCTCAAATTCAGATAACTCAGCATATGCCTATTTTCCTCTTGAGGTTAATGATGGCGAAAGTATTGCTGTGTAATCGCGAGGTGTTTCGTTTTTCGCTGATGCTAGCGCAGCATTTATCTCACCGCCAAGCATGATGAGGATTGCGCTAATATAAAGCCAAACTAATAACATGATTACGCCGCCTAGACTGCCATAGGTTTTGGAGTAGTTAGCAAAGTTGTTCATATAAAATTGCATTATAACAGATGAGACAATCCATCCAAAGGTTGTAAACAAAGCCCCAGGTAAAGCTTCTCTAAGACGAAGTTTTCTACTTGGAACGATCCAATATAGCAGCGAAAAGGCGCAGACCATAGCCATTATGGGTATAACATATTTGAAGATACTCCATATCCATTGAAATCCATCCGGATAATGAAGCAACTGAAATAAGTATTCGCCAATCGCCTTTCCGAAAATAAGCATAACCATCACCAAAATAATGACGATAACGACAAATAGGGTTGCTAACAGCGAAATACCTCGAACTTTCCAGAAGGGACGTTCTTCCTCCATATCATAAGCTTTATTTAATCCTTTCAAAATAGCGTTAATACCGTTTGAAGCTGACCAAATCGTAGCAATCATACCGAAGGATAGCAATGTACCGCTGCTGTTATCCATTACCTCTGTTAAAATACCGATTATCGTTTCACTTGCTTCAGCCGGCAGGAGACGAATCAGCTCAGCAATGACACTTTTGCCTGATAATTCGATAAAACTAAGCAAACTGACCATAAAGATGAGAAACGGAAAAAATGACAAAATTAAATAATATGTCAGCTGTGCTCCGAGTGCAGGGACATCATCCTCTCGAAAACGGTTGTATAGACATTTCATAAACTGAAGTGTATTTAATTTGTTTTTCATTGTGACCACCATCCTCTTGTAATAATCTAAACAAAAGAACGGGAGATCAAAACATTTTACATCATAGAAAAGATCGTGGAACAAGTAGGAAATAGTCAAAACATGTCGAATAAGAGTAAGATCAATCATTTTTTGAATGAAGGGAGTGGACCTATTGTTTTTACATTTTCTACAATCCAAGGAACATAAAGAAGCTTTTCTCGAATTAGCGCATCTAGCGGCCAACGCCGATGGGTTCATTCACAAAAAGGAAAAAGGTTATCTTCAATCGTATATGCAAGAGATGGACATTCAACAGACAGATCTAAGCTTTTCAACTGAGAAACCGCTTGAGGACATTATAGGAAATCTGAACGATGAGAATGTGAAAAAGATCTTTTTCGCAGAAATTCTGCTTCTTATATTCGCTGACGGCGACTACAATGATGATGAGAAGAAGTTAACCAAAGATATGAAACAGCTATTTAATTTCAGCGAGGAAACATGTGAAAGCATTAAAGGCTGGGTTATTCGCATGGATCAGTTAAAAATTGAAGGTTTAAAGTTAATTTTGAACCCATAGCCTCCAAAGAGCATGGAAAAAAACCTCCGTCTTCCTAATGGAAGATCGGAGGTTTTCTGGTCTACTAGCTGCAAAAGTGCTATGAAAGGCAATATTTATTCTGGTTTTGAGAAGCCGAACTTCTGAAAAACAGCCATTGCCTCTTCTGTTTGGAGATAGTCATAAAATTTCTGCGATTCTGGAAGATGTTTTGTAGCGGTAACAATACCGATCGGATACGAAATAGGCGTATAGGTTGCAGGATCAATCGTCAGCACAATATTTACTTTATCAGATGCTAAAGCATCAGTCTTGTATACAAAGCCTGCATCCGCATTTCCTGTTTCAACATACTGAAGCACCTGCCTAACGTCCTTTGCTTGAACGAGCTTCGCTTGCAAGCTATCCCATAGCTTAGCTTGAACCAATGCCTCTTTCGTATAGCTGCCTGCAGGCACACTTTCAGGAATGCCGATTGCAATCGTTTTAACATCATCGGTTTGAAGATCACTAACCGTGGATAAGCTGCTTTTAAATGATTTAGATGCGACAAGCACCAAGCTATTAGCTAAGAGGTTCGTTTGATTGTCGTCTGCGATAAATTTACCTTCTACAAGTGTATTCATATTTTTGACCGCAGCAGAAAGGAAGAGATCCGCAGGTGCTCCGTTCTCGATCTGCTTCTGAAGAGCGCCAGAGGCTCCAAAGTTAAAGTTCAATTTTACATTAGGCTGAGCTTCTTCAAATTGTTCTTGAATCACCTTTAAAGCATCGGTCAGGCTTGCAGCTGCGGAAATCGTTAACTCTACGGTTTCAGCAGGAGATTCCGTTTGATTAGTTGAATTCGTTTGATTCGATCCACAAGCGGATAAAAGCATTAAAACTATGATCAAAGCATATAAGACATAACTTCTTTTAACTAATATAATCAAATAAATCCCCACCTTTGTTATGTTTAGTTATAAATAGATATAATTCATTTTTCGATTATACGATTTCAGAAATACATTTGTAAAGTGAATACAAGCAGTTTATCATTCGTTTATGCTACAATAATCATTGCTGTATACAATCCTTAAGAGGTGATTAACATATCTGAAAATATTTCGTATACACCTGAAGAAATATCAAAGCTTCTAAAAATATCAAAACTAACCGTTTATGATCTCATTAAAAAGGGTGAATTGACCTCTTATCGTGTAGGCAAACAGATGCGAGTAGACTCATCCGATTTAGATGCTTATAAGCAGCGCTCGAGAGGAAACCAGCCAAGTGTTCGGGATCCATTAGTGGTTCAGTCGGATAACACAAATGGGGCTCAATCAAATCATGGAACCCGTTCCATTGTCATCACTGGACAAGACATCAGCTTGGATCTATTAGCAAGACATATTGAGAAACAAACACATTCACTTAGACCTTTACGCTCCAATGTCGGTAGTCTCGATAGCTTAATCTCCATGTACAATGGTCATTCAGACGTTGTTAGTACTCATTTGCTGGACGGAGATACTGGTGAATACAATATTCCCTACATTCGTAAGCTGCTCGTTGGCTCGTCCTATGTCGTCATTAATTTACTTTCGAGGCAAGCTGGTCTGTATGTACAACGTGGAAATCCACATAGATTAAAAGGATGGAGCGATCTATCTCAACCAGGTTTACGACTAATTAACCGGGAAAAAGGCTCAGGGGCGCGGGTATTGCTCGACGAACAGCTGCGAATGCATGGGATTTCTGCCCATGAGCTTCTTGGTTATGAAGATGAGCAAACGAACCATCTAGGCGTGGCAGCCAAAGTTGCAGGCGGCGAGGGGGATGTGGGAGTCGGGATTGAGAAGGCTGCATCGATCGTGAATGGTGTAGATTTTGTACCTTTAATTAGTGAACGCTATGATCTTGTCATAATGAAGAAATCAGAAAATATAATACTCATTGATACGATTATTCAAATTCTTAAATCAGATGAATATCGACAGGAGCTAGCTGCAATTGCGGGCTATGACTTATCCCAAACAGGCAATATTTTATTTGAAAGTTGATCTTATCTGATGCGGCATTATTTTGTGAATAATCATTTTGTAAAACTGAATTTCATGTTATTATTGGGACAATAATTATTCAAGATGGGAGAAGTTTAAGATGAGCTATAGTCAAACAAGCGGTTATGGTAAACCAATGCAGAAGTTAATGCTGACCTTTTTCTTTGCTTTAATTGTTTCAATAGGCGGCATGTATGTTGGAACGCTTCTTCCAACCGCAGCGAGAATACCACTGTATGTTGTAGAGTTAGGTTTAATTATTGCCATTATGTTTCTACGCAAATCCAAAGCCATTGGATATTCATTGATGTACGTGTTTATGGTAGTATCCGGGGCAACCTTGCAATTTTCCTTAAGCTATTACATCGCTTCCATGGGAACGACGATCGTTTTTCAAACCGTCTTAGTAGCAGTACTCGTATATGCCGGACTTGCGATCTACGCTACGTATTCGAAAGAGGATTTCCGATTTCTTGGCGGATTTTTATTCGCATCGGTTATTGGGCTCATTGTTATTGGGCTGATGCAGTTCATCTTTCCTTTCGGAGGAATGATGGAGACGATGTATGCAGGCTTTGGTTTACTCATCTTCATAGGCTATACGCTTTACGACTTTAGCCGAATGTCCAAAGATGGCTTTGCTGATAGTGACATTCCTTTGATGGTCGTTAATATTTATCTTGATTTGGTTAATATGATTTTGTTTGCTCTTCGTTTTGTGAAGTCTTTGATAAGTGATTAAGCATTCGAAAAATAACTAAAAAGGTTAATCTTCTTAATGAAGGTTAGCCTTTTTTATTAACTTTCTATTGAATTGCTTATTTTAGGAGGGAAGTGATGGAGATCATTATTGTTATTTTATTAATCATAATTATATTTTTATTATTCGAAATAAACGGTAAGCTGCCAAAGAGAGACCTATCCAAGGAAGCAGTGAGGAGCGCTTTGAAAAGAGATCGGGAAAGAAGAGATAGAGAGAAGAATTCAATGGATTGATGTTCAAGCCGCATATATGCGGCTATTTTTTTTGAGAAAGCAGCGTTGACATCTAAATTAAAACCATGTATATTCATATCAACACCTTATACCCATAGGGGTATACGTAATGAGATTAAGTATATTTTTTTGTTTCAAACATACCCCCATGGGTATATAACATTATTTCCACGTCACTCAAAACTGTGCATACGATCAAAACATATTTTAATTAATCCGAAGGAGGCTTGTGCAATGAATGTACAAATTCAAGCAAACGAATCATTGGACTGCATAGGGCTGGCTTGCCCGATGCCAATCGTTAAGACAAAAAAAGCAATGGACACACTACAGGCTGGTCAGGTCATTGAAGTACTGGCTACAGATAAGGGTTCACTGGCTGATATTCAAGGTTGGAGCAAAAAAACCGGCCATCAATACTTGGGTACGATTGAGCAGGGAGATGTCTTGAAGCATTACCTTAGAAAATCTAGCCCAAGTGAGACAAGAGTAGAGACAAACTATCCTAATACAGTGACTAACGATGAATTGCAAAAGAAGCTTGAAGGTAATGAGAAGATTATGATCATCGATGTTCGTGAACCGGCGGAATATTCTTTCAGCCGAATACGTGATGCAAAGTCCATGCCTTTAGGTGAACTAGAGAAGCGTTTCAATGAGTTGAATAAGGATGAAACGTTTTATGTGGTATGCCGCACCGGCACACGCAGCGATCTAGCTTGCCAACTGCTTGCCGATAAAGGCTTTGAGCAGGTGTACAACGTTTTACCAGGGATGTCCGCGTGGACAGGATCAACTGAGAATGACACTATTTAGCACATTACAATAAGCATTATAGGAGGAACATCATGACTTCAACGACCGAACTAATTGAAATGAGTGCGGAAACGCTGACAAAAATTATTTTGAAAAAAGAAGAAGACCTCTTTATTGTTGACGTCCGCAATGAGAGTGACTTTTTGGATTGGAAGATCGAAGGCGAACGCATTGAAAATATTAATATCCCATACTTTGAATTGCTTGAAGGCGTGGATGAAATTCTAGATCAAATACCAACAGATAAAAAAGTGCTTGTTGTATGTGCAAAGGAAGGTTCATCCAAATTTGTTGGAGAACTGCTCATCGAAGCTGGCTTAAAGGAAGTATATTATCTTCAGAACGGCATGAAGTCTTGGAGTGAGCACCTAGAACCGGTGAAGATCGGCGACTTGAGTGACGGCGGCGCTATTTATCAGTTCGTAAGAATCGGTAAAGGCTGTCTGTCCTATATGATCGTATCCGACGGTGAAGCCGCTGTCGTAGACACGCTAAGAATGACTGAGGAGTATGATCGCTTTGCGAGTGATCTTGGTTCCCGTATAACTCATACGATGGACACTCATCTCCACGCGGATCATATTTCTGGTGGCAGAAAACTGGCTGAACAACAATCTGCAACGTACTGGATGCCACCAAAGGATGCGACGGAGGTCACATTTGATTACGCTAAACTTGAGAGCGGTAATGATATTACCGTTGGCAAGACGACAATAAAAATTCAGCCTATCTATTCTCCTGGGCATACAATTGGGAGCACCTCATTCATAGTTGATGATCAATATTTGCTGACTGGAGATATTTTATTTATAGAATCGATTGGTCGGCCTGATTTAGCTGGTCTCGCAGAAGATTGGGTCGGTGATCTCCGTCACACATTATATAACCGTTATCCTGAGTTATCACAAGATTTGATTGTACTGCCTGCTCATTTTGGTTTTATTTCTGAGCTGGGCGAAGGTGGCCGTGTGGCTGCACGGTTGTCCGACTTGTATCAAAATAATGCAGGACTGCAAATTTCGGATGAAGCTAATTTCCGCAGCATGGTAACGAGTAATCTACCGCAGCACCCGAATGCCTACCAAGAGATTCGCCAAATTAATATGGGTAAAATCACACCGAGTGAAGAGGAACAGCGCCATATGGAAATCGGTCCGAACCGCTGTGCCATTCACGATAAATAAGAGGAGGAACAAACAAATGAAAGCAGATCTTATCGTTGATACCAAAGGACTGGCATGTCCTATGCCGATTGTAAAGGCAAAAAAAGCAATAGATGGTTTACAGCCTGGACAATTGATGGAGGTGTTATCTACGGATAAAGGCTCAATTAATGACTTCACAGCATGGGTTAGAAAAACAAACCATGAGCTTGTTCAACATCAAGAAGAAAACGGCGTTTACAAATTTCTAGTCAAAAAAATCTAGTAAGCAAATTTACTGTTAACGAAAGGAGAAGACAATGAAATGGAACAGGTAGCAGAGAAAACAACCATTGTTCTCTTCAGCGGGGAACTTGATAAAGCGATAGCTGCTTTTATTATTGCGAATGGAGCAGCGGCATATGATCATGAGGTAACGATATTTTTCACCTTCTGGGGTTTAAATACTTTACGGAAGGATGAAGTCGTACCTTTGAAAAAAGGTATTCTTGAGAAAGCGTTTGGTTGGATGATGCCGCGAGGCCCGAAGAAGCTCGGATTGTCCAAAATGAATTTTGGCGGAATGGGACCTCAAATGATTAAGCATGTTATGAAAAAACATAATGCACTTTCGTTGCCTCAGCTCATTGAGCTCGCTCAGGAGCAAGGTGTAAAACTAGTTGCATGCACGATGACAATGGATCTGCTTGGGTTGCAGCGTGAGGAGTTAATTGATGGCATCGAGCTTGCCGGTGTTGCCGGTTACCTTGGAGATGCTGCTGATGCAAAAGTAAACTTATTTATCTAATAGATGAAATATTATTATTTTTTAGTTTATAATATACCCATACATGTACGCGTTATGAAATGGGAGGCTAAGATCATGCCATACACTTATACAGATGAAATGAAAACACGTTTGCGAAGAATAGAAGGTCAAGTGCGCGGAGTTCTGCGGTTAATGGATGAAGAAAAATCTTGTAAAGATGTCGTTAGCCAACTTGCCGCAGTCCGAAATGCAGCAGATAAAGCTATGGCACAAATCGTAGCAGAAAATCTTTATCAATGTATTCTTGAAGAGCAATCTGCCGGCGGAGATACGAATAGGGTTGTGAAAGAAGCGATGGAGCTGCTCGTTAAGAGCCGGTAAGGGCGGCCATCATTCTCAAGACTGCTGTATGAAATTAATAATAAGCGAACACGGGTGAGCGTGTTCGCTTATTTTAAGCTATCATATACAATTGTTACGCCAAGGGAACTATAGTTTTCCTCTTTGTAATGCCCTTGTGGGCACACCTTCGAGGAACAGAAACTGTCGCTTACTGACATTAATTGTTCATTGCAAGTAGGACATTTATGATCAAATATTTTTTTAATAAGAGTAAACATTTGAAATCACCTAATTTCGCATGAAGTTACTTGGAATTAAATTATAACTCATTTTTCGCAATCAAACAAGGAGGGATTATGGACACTTTCCTTTATATCATCATGACGCTGCTCGGCTTTGTCGGGTCCTTCTTTTCAGGATTACTCGGCATAGGCGGAGCCATAATTAACTTCCCCCTTTTGTTATACGTACCATCCGGTCTCGGCTTAGCGGAGTTCACTGCAAAGGAAGTTGCGTCCATTAGCATGTTTCAAGTATTCTTCGCTTCTTTAGCTGGTATACTTGCATTTCGAAACAAAAGTGACCAGAAAGCGATCATTCATAAAAGACTTGTCATGTACATGGGGAGCAGTATACTGCTCGGGAGTTTGATTGGAGGGTTTGGGTCACGATTTTTGGATGAAGGAGTCATTAATGTCATTTATGGAACGTTGGCTCTGATTGCCGTAGTAATGATGTTGATTACTAGCCGGGCAACACAAGAATCAGAATTAGGCGATATTGCATTTAACAAAAATATTGCCGTCGTATCGGCCCTCATGGTTGGTCTAGTGTCTGGCGTAGTAGGAGCAGGAGGTGCATTTATACTTATTCCCATAATGCTGACGGTCTTAAAGATTCCGACTCGAACAGCGATTGCTTCCTCACTTGCCATCGTATTCATATCCGCTATTGGCGGTGTTATCGGGAAATTAAGTGCAGGATCCATTCCGATCTGGCCAACCGTATTTGTTGTTCTGGGCAGTTTGATCGGAGCACCGCTTGGATCTAGAATTAGCTCTAAAATCAATGTTCGATATTTGCGCTATGGTCTGGTTGTATTGTTAACCGCCACTACAGTGAAAGTATGGGCGTCCATTTTGTAACAATTTGAAATTGTATGATCATGGTTATAATGATATTAAATTAGCGAGATATTTATACCCATACGCGTATATGTAGATAGTTGTAAATTTAACAGTAAATTTTTTTAAAAGTAAATAGGAGGCTGTTTAATGAATACGAATACACTGCTTAACATCGTTATAATATTGCTAATTGTGTGGTTTGTTTACAGACAATTTGGATCTTCTAAAGGATTAAGAACTTTAGGAAATTCTACTTTTAGAAAAGAAATCGAGGCATCACAGGACCATATATTAGTGGATGTTAGAGAACAGTCTGAATATAAATCGGGTTACATCCCAGGAGCGAAAAATGTTCCCTTATCGCAGTTGGATAGCCGCATGGCTGAGATACCGAATAATACCGATGTTTATTTGTATTGCAGAAGTGGAATGAGAAGCAAGAAAGCTGCTCGCATACTTCAAAAGAACGGCTATACAAAACTTGCGCATCTACAAGGAGGCATGAACGCTTGGGGAGGCAGAATTTTGAAATGATGTACTTCTAAATGAAAAGATAATCTGCTTATAGACGCGTTAAGTAAGGTTCGTGTAGAATTGATTCATTGTTCCTAATTTATGGAAGGGGATCGAGTCCGATGAACGAATTGCTTAACAGCTGGAAAATAACAGAGGGAGTTTTGGATGCTTCACCAGATGAGGTGGGCCTGGATTCCACACAATTGAATAAGCTAGATAATCACTTACTTCATCTTATCTCACAGCAAAAACTTCAAGCAGCCAGCTATCTCGTTGCTCGCCATGAGAAAATCGCTGCTTGGAAGTCCATGGGGCGACTTCATGGATTGACCGAGCAAGGTGAATTACAGCCGGATTCCATACGAAATATGTCATCTATTACTAAGGCATTCACAAGCGTCGCTATTATGAAGTTAATTGAGGACGGAAAGCTGTACATCGACTTACCGGTTTCCAGCATTTTGGAAGAGTTCAATAATTCTACTCATCAGAACATCACTCTTTTTCACTTGTTAACACATACGTCCGGTATTTTACCGGTGACTGGATATTTTAATGAACCCTATCCAAGGCTATGGTGGGGCGCTAATGGCATTGATAACTGGATTCGTAAAGTGCTGCAAGGTCCCCTCATTTGCCAACCAGGTGAAGCCTACAATTATTCCTCTGCGGGCTTCGCGCTGCTTGGAGAGATTATTACTCGAGTTTCTGGAAAGCAATATGAAGATTACGTTATTGAGAATATTCTCGAACCTCTTCAGATGAATAGGACCTTTTTTGACTTGCCTGAGTATCTTCATGCAGAAGTTTGCACGGTAGACAAAAGTGATATGGAGAGACTTATTAGGACTGAAAAGAGTACAGATCTGCCTCCGCGTTCAGACAACGGTCTTTATTCATCCATGTATGATTTGTGGAAATTTGGTCAAATGCTGCTGAATGGAGGGACCTTCGATGGTCAACGCATTCTTGGAAGAAAGTCCGTTGAGCTATTAACGAAGCGTCATCTCTTTAATGTTCCTGCATACCATTGGGGCGGTAAAATCAAAGACAAAGGGCAAGCCCTTGGATTAGACCTTTCCATTAGTCAGCTTTCTTATGAATCTATAGGCACCTACCAGCTCGAAGGTGCCGGCAGATCAGGTTTTTTCGTCGATCCGGTTGAAAAGCTTGTTGTCATTATGTTTGTGCCATCCATCTACTCATGGGTGCCCGAGTCTATACTTGGGACTAAACAGATTATTTGGTCGAGTTTAGTGTAAGAAATCGTTATTGAACAAAAAGAGTGAGTCGAACCATCGACTCACTCTTTTTGTGTTCTGTTAAGCAGGATGATCTAGGGGGAGTAATAACGATGATAGTAATACTCTACTTCTACCTGTGTATAGTAAAAACTCTTGACCCACATACCCTGAGGGGGTATATTATAATGGCAATGATGTAAAGGAGAGATACAATATGAATGACAAAATAAAAATAGCTGTATCACCTGCTATCCAGGTCGGAGGGAGCTTGTTTACACCTCAGCAACTGGTGACGATTGGTTCGCTTGTTGGACTAGAAGCGAACATTGAGATGACACCTTTTAAGCAGCTTTATGTGGAAATACCGATAGATCAACAAGATCAAATAACTAAACAATTACGTGCAGCTGGTCTTGAGGTTAATCCATCAGGGTTCACGACAAAAAGCTTGATCGCATGTAACTTTTGCAGAGGTCCCGAGGATGCCGGTTTAGACATAGCACGGAAATTAAACGAAGCAATCGTCGGAATTCTCACACCAACTCCAATGAAAATTGCTTATGCAGGCTGCGCCCTCGGTACAAGTGAACCTCTATTAAAGGATATCGCGGTCGTAAAAATGCGGAATACGTTTGATGTTTATGTTGGGGGAGAGCCAAAAGGAATAAAAACTTCGTTTGCTCAGCTTTTACTTACAGATTTATCGGAAGAGAAATTAATCCCAATAATAATTAACCTCATTAATTATTATAAAGAGCATGCAAAAGGAAAAGAAAAGTTCAGTAAGTTTGTTAATCGGATTTCACTAGAACAGCTTAAAGAAAAAAAATGGAATGAATATGAGTAAAATACTTGTTGTCGAAGATGAAGATAAAATTAGAGAAGTCATTATCGCATATCTAAACAAAGCTGGTTACGATACCAGTGAAGCAAGTGAGACCAAGCGGCTATATATAAGTTAGACAGACAGCCTTATGATTTAATTATTCTTGATTTGATGCTTCCAGATATGGACGGAGAGGTTCTATGCAAACAAATACGCAGTACTAATCCGATACCCATCATTATGCTTACTGCACAAGCTTCGATGAATCATCGAATTCAAGGTTTATCTTCAGGGGCTGACGATTATATCGTAAAACCGTCCGATCCTCATGATTTGTTAGCTAGAATTCGATCTGTACTGCGTCGAACCAATCACCAAGAGCTTCTCGCTGATCCGGGGATTAGGACTCGCTATCACGAAAACGCTAGTTGAACGTCATGGGGAACAAGTGTGGGCAGAGAGTAATGGAGGAACTTTATTCCATGTGTACTTGCCAAGAAGATGATAGGGTAGTAAGCCTTCTCTCGCTGAAAGGTAATTGTGTATATCTGTTTGTGTGTTTTTTTCCAAAATGATATATTTTGTTTATTCGATGTATTATTTGATTAATTAAACATTTAAAATGTGAGGGATAAGCTGTGATTGTTACAAAAACGAAACGTGGAACGAATCTTGAAGATGTTCAAGAAATGAATCGTTCATTAGTCATTCGACTTATGCGAAAAAAGCCGATAAGCTCAAGGGCTGAGTTGACTCAAGCCTCAGGTCTTAATCAATCTACAATAACTAATATTATAAATGAGCTCATTAGTTGGGGGCTTGTAGTGGAAACAGGCATCATTGACGGCAAAAAGGGACGTCGCTCTATCGGGATAAAGCTTAATTGTGAGCCCTATAAAGTCATTGGTATCCGACTTACACGTCAATCAATCACGGTAGCTTTGTACGACCTTGAAGGTACCGAATATAGTAACCAGCAAATTCTAATCCAAATAGCAGATGGATCTGTTAATGCTTTTAATCAGATGAAAAAATTAATAGCTGATATGATCGTAATGAACGCTATTGGAAATATCGTAGCAATTGGCGTGGTCACACCAGGCCCTCTGTTTCGCAACGAGGGAAGAATTGGACTGATGTCCTACTTTCCAGGGTGGGAAAAAATCAACATACAGGAAGAACTCATGAAGGAGTTTTCGCTTCCAGTTTATATCGAACATGATGCGAAGGCAGGTGCGCTCGCTCAATGGTGGTTTGAGGAGCCAAATCGCGATCAGGGCGTAATGATCTACGTTGCTGCTGGACAAGGTGTTGGTGCAGGTATTGTTGTTGATGGAAAAGTTTACCGCGGATCATTAGGTATGGCAGGTGAAATCGGGCATATGAGCATTGATTATAAAGGCCCCCAATGTGAATGCGGTAATAAAGGATGCCTTGAGCTATATTGCTCAACCTCTGCACTGCTCAAGACACTAAACAAAGAGCATATCTCACTTAAATCCGTCTGGAAAGAACTGCAGGAGAATAAAGGAGGAGAAACAGAAGAGGCTGTTCGCCAAGCCGCGTGGTTTCTCGGGTTTGGGCTTGTTAATATTGTGAATACCTTTAATCCAGATCGTATTATTTTGGGCGATGAGCTCACAGAAGCAGGATCTTTGCTGCACGAGACGGTGAAATCAGTCATCAATCAGCATGTATTGCCCGATGTATCACGCAAATTATCAATCGAAATGGCCTCGAATGAGAAAGATACCATGCTAATCGGCTCTGCAATCGTTGCTATTGACAGCCTATTAGATCAACCCTCTAGCTATTTCAAATATCGAAGCTAATCACAATTTTATAAGTCTATAAGCACATAGTGGTACATATAGACTTTTTCATATCCAAGCATTATTTATTACTTGATTAAATCAATTAATAGATTTATAGTAATGATGCAATTGTTAATACATTACTCATTTTAGGGGATGTAACCACACATGTCGTTACTAATGGGGATTGATATCGGAACCTCAAGCGTGAAATCCATGCTCATGGATTCATCAGGTAACATACGAGGCTTCTCACAAATGGAATATGACATCGATATTCCTATATCAGGATATGCTGAGCAAAATCCGGATGAATGGTGGAGGCTCGTCAACGAAACCAGTTCGCAGGCGATAAAGAACGCTGGGGTGGATGGGGCTTCGATAGCGGGAATCGGTTTGTCCGGACAAATGCACGGTGTGGTCGTACTTGATAAAAACGGAGAAGTGCTGCGTCCAGCTATTATCTGGTGCGATCAGCGTTCGATTTCTCAGAAACTTATGGTCGAATCGAAATTTACTGCTGAACAACTCGGAAGCTTGATACAGAACTCGGTGTCGACCGGATTTCTGCTCTTATCGTTAATGTGGATCAAAAAGAATGAACCTGATATTTATAGTCAAATCGATTGCGTTATGTTGCCAAAGGATTACGTCCGTTATCGTTTGACCGGTGAGATTGGAACAGATACAACAGATGCATCGAGCACAGCAGCCTACGATTCAGTATCCTTGCGCTGGTCCGATTCCTTCATTGAAGCCGTTGGACTCGAGAGATCGATGTTCCCAATAATAGGGAACCCTTGGGATGTTGCAGGATATGTAACACCGCAAGCTGCACTTGTATCAAGCTTTGCTGCAAGTACCCCAGTTGTATTCGGCGGGGCAGATCAAGCCATGCAAGCTGTTGGAAACGGTGTCATTAAGCCCGGTGATGTGTCTTGCACGATCGGAACAGGCGGCCAGTTGTTCACGCCACAAGATCAACCTATCTATGATAAGCAGCTTAGAACACATACCTATGTACATGCAGCTCCTAACCTATGGTATCTGATGGGCGCAACGATGAGTGCTGGACTTTCACTAAAATGGTTGGCATCGCAAGTGCTAAGGAATCCCGATTTTAAGAGTCTCGATCTAATGGCAATGGAAGTTCCTGCTGGAAGTGATGGTTTGATTTTCCTTCCTTACTTATCTGGTGATCGAACTCCTCATATGGATCCACACTCACGGGGGATGTACTTTGGTCTCACACTAGGTCATCATCAAGCTCATATGATAAGAGCTGTCCTTGAAGGGGTTTGTTATTCGCTGCGAGATGGAGTAGAGATCTTCCGTTCGCTTGGTGTTGATATGAAGAGAATTATTATTTCCGGCGGCGGCGCAAAGAGTCAGCTGTGGTCACAGATCCTTTCTGATGTGTTGAACCAGGACGTCTATAGAAGTAACACAGTCGAACAAGCTTGCTTAGGAGCTGCAATGATGGCCGGTGTTGGAGTGAAAATCTATGATAGTGTTGAACAAGCATGTAACACTGCTGTGAGTTTGCATACTGATCCTATTCGTCCCAATCTGTACAATCATGCCATCTATGATCGTCAATATGCCATTTTCATTCAACTTTATGAGAACAATAAAGAGCTTTTTCCTAAGCTTGAGTCTATCATTTGAAAAGAATGGAGTTGTGAAATGATGATAAATGCAGGAGATAGCAGCGAAATTAATGAGTTAAAGCACAGACAAACTGAACTGTCTGCCCAGCTTGGCATTGCAAAGCAATTAACTGTAGATGCACGGGTTTCTGGCGAAATAGTACATGGTGATCTGTTGCGAATCCAAAACAACAATGGAGAAGCTGTAATCCGTATTTATTCGGGTACATTACCTAATTTGAAAGCGATATCACTTGTTGTGGAATTATTCACAGATGCCAAACAGCATCCATTGACATTGTCCATTCCATGGCATGCTATAGGCACTGGAAATCATGATATCCTATTACGTTACAGCGGTCATTTAGTGGAACTCTTCATAGATGGTGTGCTGGTTGATGAAGAATGGCCTATGGGCGCTATTCGATTAGACCAAGCAGTTGCACTAGCACATGACGCAATACAGGAGTTAAAGATTTGGGATCATGCTCTTACAGATGTAGATCAGTTAAATCTAATCCGTGATATAGAGAGCTTGAAGACAAGGGAAACAACTTATCTCGGAACTGAGCCTGATACGATTCAGTACTGGAGACCAAAAGGCTTCAATACTGGGGTTGGGGACTGCATGCCGTTTTTTGACGGTGAAACATTTCATATTTATTATCTGTTCGATCGCCGCGGGCATGCAAGCAAGTGGGGACTAGGTGCCCATCAATGGGCGCATATCTCATCAAAGGATTTAACAAACTGGACTCATCATCCGCTGGCAGTTGGAATTTCTGAGGATTGGGAAGGATCTATTTGCACAGGTTCTGTCATTTGTGAAAATGGTATTTATTATGCTTTTTATGCAGTACGTGCAGTTGATGGCTCACCGGCGCGTTTGACGTATGCTATCAGTAACGATAGCATTCATTTCGTAAAATCGATGAACTACATAAATATTTCTGAGCGTTATACACTGGCTTCTGTAAGAGATCCTCATGTTTTCAAGGATGAAGAAGGCATTTATCATATGTTGATTACGACTAGCCTAGTGGATGGAGGGAAACACGAGGGATGCCTTGCCCATCTCGTATCCAAAGATCTGCTCGAATGGGAGGAGGAGAAACCGTTCCTCGTTCCGGGATACCATGATGAACCAGAGTGCTCAGACTACTTTGAATGGAATGGCTGGTATTATTTAATATTTAGCAACGACGGCCAAGCACGTTATCGCTATTCGCGCACGCCGTTCGGGCCATGGCTGCGACCAGTGATGGATACCTTTGATAGTGTCCAGATGAGGGTACCCAAAACGGCAGCTTTTCCGGAAGGAAGACGATTTGCAGCAGGTTTTTTATCCGAGCCAGGCAGATATGGTGGAGAATTAGTAATCCGTGAACTTGTTCAGGAACACGACGGTTCTCTAGGACTAAAACACCCTAAGGAATTAATTGACGCAACTAGTCAAACAGAAACCGTGGCAGCAGCTCTCTCAACAGGAAATCTAACGGGCTTCTCTGAACATCATTGGGGCAAGGTAGAGGGGGAATTCAGCTTTTCCTTTGAGGTAATCCCTGAGCAGTCGACGATGTACTATGGATTCTCCCTTGGTGAAGATGCAGATTTCAAACGAGGTTATGATATCAGATTCGAACCCTCGAACGGTAAGTTGGGGGTTCATGAGATCAATTGCGCGTCATTTCGGGAGGATGAAGCTTCATCGATTTATCATGTGAAGGGATTAGACGAACGTATACTTGTACAGGTCATCAAAAAAGAAGGTTTCATCGACCTCTGTGTGAATGGAAATCGAACGCTCATCTCACGAATAAGTGGAAATCTTTCGCATCTACGTTTTTTTGCCCAATTTGGAACAGCAGGATTCCACAACATCCAGCTTCGAATTTCATCTAAACAATAATGAATAATTGATCATAAAATTTTTTGTGATTGTATAAAAGAGGATGTTCTAAGCAAAATAGATACAGTACTCGTCTTCGTAATTTGTAGTCTTATGAGTGTGGGGTGGACCTGTGGATGAAATAATATGTGACTTCTCTCCAATGAAGGTAGAAGTGAAGAGTGGGCTTGAGCAATTACACTTAAAAATGGAAGCCTTGATAAAGGGATTAGATCATGAAGAAGGTAGTTGTTTGTTAAACGAGTTTCATTCTCTAAAAGAACAATTTATTAGGGCTGAATCAATTGCTTCGACTTTTTATTTGAAATGCTATCTCGCTCCCTATACAGCAAAATATGACGAGTTATCTAAGGCCATTGCCCACTTGTCACAACGGCATCATGGTGCGCTGCTGGTCGTACAAAGATCAGATGAAATTGATAGATTAATTACTCATGGAGTAACGTTGTCTGCGATGCTGACGCATTCGTTGATAGAATCGATATTCACTCCTGGCGGACCTCTGCATGATGGAGCAGTATTAATTCAAGGTGACAAGATTATCTCCGCAGCCAATGTTCTCCCATTAACGCAGAGAACCACTGATCAGAAAAAGCTAGGGACAAGGCATCGTGCAGGTCTTGGTTTATCTGAGCTTTGCGATGCGCTGGTCATTATTGTATCAGAAGAATCAGGACAAGCTTCATTTAGTTTAAATGGAAATTTGTATCCATTTTCTCCTGGTATTGATCTCCAATCATGATCATGACAAAAAGCCGCCTCTTGAACTCAAGAGGCGGCTTTAGTTCTTATTTACGCAATGTTTTTAGCGCACCGCTCCATGCGATGACTTGGTCTAGCATGCCATTCACATTTGTAAGATGCAGATCCGCTGGTTTGAAAACAGAACCATTCTCAAAATCAGTGAATAACGATAATGCTGGGTGAACACGAACGTCCGCTACGGACAATTCACCTAAGATTCCACGAAGATGCTCAGCTGCACGCGCACCGCCGACAGAACCATAACTTACGATACCTGCTGCTTTGTCGTTCCATGCTTCACGTGCATAATCTAGTGCATTTTTCAAGGAAGCGGAGATACTGTGGTTATACTCTTGCACGATAAATACGAAACCATCTAAACTAGCAAGCTTTGTATTCCAAGCAGTAGCTTGTTCTGTAGCATCTGCTTCTCCTAAGAGTGGAAGCTTGAATTCCGCGATATCTACGATTTCATAGTTAGCATCCCCACGTTGATCAGCAATTTTTTTAACCCATTCTCCAACCTGCGGACTAACGCGACCTTGACGAGTGCTCCCCAAAATAATTCCGATATTTAATTTTGACATTGTTTTTTCCTCCTCAGAAATAGTTTTACCAAATAATTTGTTTAGAAAACCCATAAGGACACCACCAAGTAAATTTCTACAGCGATAGAGAAAAACCATTGTCCGTGGAATTAATAATACCCAATTATAATCATTCCTTAAACAAGAATGGTTTATTCTATTGCTCAACTAAAATTAAAGCACATCACCAAACCGTCTCTAGTTTGAGTATCTTTAATGTGAGATAATCATAACCAATTCCATTTACATTGTCAAGTAACTATAATTATTTTAGTTGTTTATGTCTTATTCATTAAACACACTAGATGTAACAATTATTCTGCTTGACTTCAAATCAATTGAGTAGTAAAGTGATGGCATCGTCATACGAAGGAGGTAACGAAATGCGTAATAATACGTTAGGCTCGTTAATCTGGTTACGTTTAATGCGATTTACAAACCAAAGCAACCAGATGTCGAATGACTTTCTCAAACGATTTGATTTAACGACTGCTCAATTTGATGTACTAATGCAAATTCAAGTTTATCAGCCGCTTACACAAATGGAATTAGCAGAGAAAGTAACCGTAACTCAGGGCGGTATTTCACGTATGCTTGCGCGCCTTGAGAATGAAGGTTATATTGTGCGCAAGCAGGATTGGAAAACGAAAACGATTAGTCTCAGCGAGAAAGCTGAAGCTATCTTGGAGATCGCAATGCCGCAGCAGCTTGCATTTCAAACCTCTTTTTTTGATGATGTATTAAATGATGAGGAACAAAAAATACTATACTCACTGATGACACGCATTCATAAACATAGCCAAGAAAAAGAATTACCGACAGAGTAATTTTTTTTACAACATCAATTGACTAGTCAAGTTAAATAGGAGGAATAGCGATGTATATAATACCAGGACACCATCATATTTCAATGATTACAAAAAATGCTCAAATGAATAATGATTTTTATCAAAAGGTTTTGGGCCTTCGCAGAGTGAAAAAGACGGTTAATCAAGACGATCCGTCGATGTATCACCTGTTTTACGGGGATTTAACGGGGAGTGCAGGGACAGAGCTATCGTTCTTCGAAATGACAAATGCAGGAAGAACCGTACGCGGTACAAATGCGATCACACAAATTGGCTTACTTGTTCCGTCATTCGAAAGTCTGGTTTATTGGAAAGAACGCTTAGAGACATTACAAATAGAGCATAGTGAGATTACAAAATATGCTAGCAGAGATGCTTTGCATTTCGAAGATCATGAAGGCTTGCGTATGATCATGATAAATAATAATGGCGAAGAAGTACCCGAAAAATGGGCAGCATGGAACGACTCAGTTGTCGCGCTGGAGCATCGTATTTTGGGAATGGGTTCTGTCGAAATCACAGTTCGCAACCTGGATCGCCTAGCGAAAACATTAACGGACATGTTTGGTTATGTCGAGGTGTCTCGCTCAGACAACGAAGCGATTTACCAGTCCGTAACTGGCCAATCATTTGGAGAGCTCGTCGTCAAGCAAGCAGAAGGGGCTAGCGAAAAGCCCGGAAGAGGTAGCATTCATCATTTAGCAATCCGTGTAAAAGACGAAGAAGAGCTGCGCTACTGGGATGAAGTCGTCAAGAAACGCGGCTTCCACTCTTCAGGAATTGTAGATCGATACTACTTCCAAAGCTTATATTTCCGCGAATCGAACGGAATTTTATTCGAAATTGCGACAGACGGTCCAGGATTCACTAAAGATTCAACGATCGCAGAGCTTGGTAAACAATTGGATTTACCACCGTTCTTGGAAGATCGACGTGTAGCTATTGAAGCAAAGTTAGTCCCGCTTGATTAATTTCTATAATGAACTTAATGCCCCTCTGCTACAGAAACCTTACATCAATCTGCGCAAAATGTGTAAATTCAACCTAAAACAGTCGATTTCCTGTACGATAAAGGAATCGACTGTTTTTTTTATTTTAATGTGAGAACAAATAAATATAATTTCGTTGTTTATAGTGTAAAAACTTTTACAAAAAATAAGGAGAATCGCAAATGAAGTCTACGGATGCAAATTTCATAAAACGGTTACAGCGGCATAAAGAAGATGCGCTAGAATTTATTGTTGATACCTATTTGCCCCTAATCAAAGGGATAGCGTATAAAGTACTGGCACCGCTTGAGAACGATGGCGTCATTGAAGAATGTATGAACGATATATTGCTTTCCATTTGGAACAATTCGAATAAATTTCATGGGGACAAAGCGGATTTTAGAAAGTGGTTATGTGCGATTGCAAAGTTTAAAGCGATTGATTATTACAGAAAAAATATCAAGAAAGTGGAATTCACTTCTGAACATATGGATTTGAATTTTGAAATATCTGCGGAAGATGAGCTCATACTTGCCGAAGATAAAACGGAACTCATTAAGTTGATTAACCTTTTGGAACCCGTCGATCGAGATATTTTTATTATGAAGTACTTTCTAGGCCTAAAAACGGAGGATATATCCGCCAAACTAGATCTGACCAAAGCTTCGATTGATAATCGGATTTATAGAGGGAAAAAGAAGCTTTATAACAAAGCTATGAATCTGAATTGGAGAGGTAGTGTGTGATGAAGGATATTTATGAATTATTAAACAAGGTAAATATAGATGAAGATGAATTTGAGGAAATGGAAGTAAATGAATTAGAGAAAGCTAAAATAAAACGACTATTAAAAGAACAATTAAAACAGAAGCGTAAAATGAAGAGCTGGAAAAAGAATGCTGCTGCAGCTGTCATAATAGTCGGCTTATCCGCTGCAACATTTGGAATAACGTTTCCCGCTTATGCAAGCGATATCCCCATTATTGGAAATATTTTTAGATTGTTGGATACTGGGAGAATCGGCTCTTATAATGACTACAAGCAATATTCCAGTGAGATCAATGTTACAGAAGAAAGTAATGGCATAAAAATCACAATCAAAGATGCAATTTATGATGGAAAAACCGTTACTCTTACGTATGCTATAGAAAGCGATCATGACCTCGGTGACGAGCCTAGATTACATGGTTTTTTGAATGCTAAAGGTGCTCTCGGCGGGACTCAAAGCTCACAAATCTCAAAAGTGGGTGAAAATAGTTACGTAGGCTTATCCCATTTTAATAATGAATATCGTAATGCTAAAGAAAGAAACCATATCAATGTAAATTGGGATATTGAAGGTATTATCAAACAAGATAGCCAAGAGAAAATAACTGGAAAATGGAACTTTGCGCTTGCATTAGATGCAACAGATAACGCTACACAGATCATTAACCAAAGTACTGAACAAGAAGGAGTAAATGTAAATATAGAGAAATTAACCTTCACGCCTATGTCCTTCATCGTATATTATGACCAAATGGTATCAGATGAAGTTAGAAACAAATGGGATGCTGTAGATGTGGATATTGACATTAAAGATGATTTAGGTAATCGATATAAAGGGCAAGGGAATGGCGGGTCTGGTGATAAGGGTGGTTATAACATGAACTGGAGTAAAACATTCGAGAAACTAGATCCAAATGCAACGAAGATAATTATAACAACTCAGCTCGACCTATATGATCACACGCCTGAAAATCATGGTTCTTTAGAAATAACGAGAGAAGGATCAACAGAAATTTCATTATCCGAAAAGCTAGGCAAAGGCAGAGAAACTCATTTATTTGAAGACATTATCATTGAATTAAAGAAATAGTTCATTCTACACACATATTAGTCAGAAAACTGTGCTATAATTTAAAGTTGAATTTCAATGCACAATCAACAACAAGAAAAGGTGAAATCGATGATCATGATCGAATGGGAACAATGTTATGAATAATGAATGTACTCTTTATAACTGCATATTAGATAAACTGCCTCACTTGGATATTAAGCTCGCTGAACCGATTAAAAATCATGCCTATACAAAATTAGGGGGGAATGCAGATGTATTCATTACTCCGACCCAATATGATGAAATAAGTACTGTTTTTCAAATCGCTAAGGAAAAAAATGTTCCCGTAACTCTGCTGGGTCACGGTTCCAATCTCATCGTTAGAGATGGAGGCCTGCGTGGAATCACAATGAACCTAAAGAACTTCAATGAAGTTCGAACTGAAAATGGTACGGTTTATGCACAAGCTGGTGCCTCTATAATCGATGTCTCTAGGCATGCATTAGAACAGCATTTATCAGGACTTGAGTTTGCTTGCGGTATCCCTGGCACTGTTGGCGGAGCACTTTACATGAATGCTGGAGCCTATGGCGGTCAGATTGCTGATGTATTGGTAAAAGCATTAGTGATGAACGATGCTGGTGAGCTGCTTACCTTATCCAATGAAGACCTTGTATTAAGGTATCGAAAGAGCATCATTTCAGAAAAAAAATATATCGTGCTGGAAGCTGAATTTAAACTAATACCAGCCAGCTATGCAGCAATAAAAGAAAAAATGGATGAATTCACGTATGCCAGAGAAAGTAAGCAGCCTTTGGAATACCCATCGTGCGGCAGTGTTTTCAAACGTCCTCCTGGATATTTTGCCGGTAAGCTCATACAAGACAGCGGACTGCAAGGAAAGCGAATTGGAGGGGCAGAGGTATCCACAAAACACGCAGGCTTTATTGTAAATGTAAACCATGCTACGTCTAAGGATTACATCGATTTAATTGAGGACATTAAAACTACGGTAAAGCAGAAGTTTGATATTGATCTAGAAACAGAAGTAATTATCATTGGTGATGAACCTGCAAATTAAATCAAAATATGAATGATCAAAGGCCCTCCGAATTTCATTTTGGAGGGTCTTTGATTTAAAGTTGTAACGATGTAATCATTCATTTTATAATGTAACTGAGAGGAAGTGATAGGCATGGCAATTCAAATTGCCGGAATAAGTAACTGCTCATGCAAAGCCTATTAGAAGGGCGATACTTTGCATGGGGCCGGACTGAAATAATTTCGCCCACAATAGCTCATATCGTTTCTAATAATCGGCTTTGCACCGTCTATTTTTTCCAATAAAAATTAGGGGCGAAAAAGCAATGGATAATCCATTTATTAGAAACCATCAATATAATCTCATAAAGAAGCAGGCAAATTTGCTTCAAACAGCGATCAACTCTGTTTCTGACAAGAAAGTAGTAGAAGCTGTTAGGTATAGCACGCATACTAAAATCATTGAAGCTTTCCCGGAAGTGACGGAATTGCAAAAGCAACATTTGGAGAAGCTCTCGACGTTGAATAAAACGGAAGATATCCAGCAGTTTTTGCATTCATTAAATCCGTTGATGACGGAATTTATGGAAGTGACGGCAGCACAGATTAAGAAACTGTTTCCGAAGGTAAAAAAACTGAAGGTTCCCGATCTATCTGATGTTGATTACCGTTATGTAACGTATATTGGCTGGACTGATATCGCGTCGAATAGATTATTCCTGATGTATTATTATGACGGACAGCTCATTGGCATTGAAGGGAAGTTTACACCCACAAATAAGAAGAGCACCTGTTTTTTGTGTAATCGGCATGAAGAGGTTGCGTTATTCACTGCACTTACGAAGTCGAAGCCAGCTAATGCTTCCCCTGATTATTACAAAGCGATCGGAAATTATATGTGTGTAGACAGCGGCACCTGCAACAAAAACATCTCGGATATCACCGTGTTAGAAAAATTCATTAGCCAATTACTCGGAAAATACGAATCATAAAATCAAAGAGAGGCACCTGATCGTACTGGCGCCTCTCTTTTTTGTGCATTCGGAGCTGTCTTCACAATATCTTCAAAAGTACAGGTTACACTTATATTATTATGTTTTTAAAATACCCAGAGGGGGTATGATGTAAATAACGCACATAAACAAATATCTAGAGGAGTGTTTTACAATATGAAAAAACAGTTGGCTTTAATTAGTGTCGTTGCATTGATTGCACTAAGTGGATGCGGTAAAGATTCAAATAATGAGAAACCAGTAAACATCAATCAAAATGTAGACCATTCAGCAATGAATCACTCGAGTACAGGTCAAATTCCTAAAGGATTAAAAGAAGCTAATAACCCAACGTACAAAGTGGGAAGTGAAGCGATTATAAAAGCTGATCACATGAAAGGGATGGACGGAGCCACAGCAACGATTGTAGGTGCTTACAGCACAACTGCGTATGCCGTAACTTATACCCCAACTACCGGTGGAGAAAGAGTGACCCATCATAAATGGGTTATTCATGAAGAGCTTAAAGATGCTGGAGAAAAGCCTTATGAACCGGGGTCAGAGGTCGTCATACAAGCAGACCATATGGTTGGAATGAATGAAGCAACAGCTATCATTGATTCTGCAGAGCAAACAACTGTTTACATGTTTGATTATGTTCCGACTACTGGTGGGGAAAAAATGACTAATCATAAATGGGTAACAGAAAGTGAGCTTTCAAGTAAATAAAAAGCATCTGACGGTAATCTCTATAATGAGCGTGAATGACATGAAAAGGAGGAGTTCTTCGGAGCTCCTTCTCTTTTTTTTGATTATTTAGACCAATATCTTTAAATTTTTTCAATTGTATATATTTAACATATATGATTTTAGATTACAGACAGCTGATTCAAACAACTACATGACCATTTCGACGTAAAAGCGGACCATTGAAGACTAAATTTTAATAACTTAACTTGAAAATTACGTGAATGATCTTCGTTTTTTAGGCATGATTTATTTTATTGTTCATATTTTATATATATGATTATTACATGCGGGAGGTGGAGATGATTTGATCGTTTGATATTCATATTATCGCCTGCACTTGTCAGGTCATGCTAGAGCTCAATCTAATTTGTACTAACGCTTCGAACTCAATTCATTTAGTCAGGGGACTGTCATATGAATGCGAATCAGTACCAAGGGATTAACGCCATCTCCCAACCCGGCGAATTTACAGAGCTTGACCGTTTTATGTTTGAATCATGGGGTTATCTAGTCATACCAAATGTTTTAACAGCTGACCAAGCACAAGAATGTCTGGAGGCTGCTATCCGCCTGCATGAGAGAGAAGGAACAACGGGATGGGCTCAGGTTGGACGAGGCTTTGAGACGGAACAGTCACTTGACAACTTAATTGATCACCCGGCTGTTCTGCCGAAAGTAAGAGCATTATATGGCGACCGTTTCATTCTTCAATCGGCTTGGTGTACGAAGCAGCCCGCATTTGGAAGCCAAGGCGGTTGGCATCAAGACGGCTCTGGTGCCTATGATTTCAATAAGTTAGCTTACCCTATCCCTCTATTGCAGCTTCGCGCATCATTTCTGCTCACCGATCAATCTCTACCGAGGATGGGTAACATGGAAATGATTCCTGGCAGCCACCGCGCGCAGGTGCCGCTCCCCGCAGACATTCGCAGCAACAAAGACGATTTGCCGATTGGACAAGTTATCTGTGCTCCCGCCGGATCAGTATTGCTCTTCCACAACGCCGTTTGGCATCGTACATACATGCATGATGGAGACTATGATCGTTATACTGCACATTATATTTACAGTCCACCTTGGGTTCGATTCTCTGATCGGTTTACGAACGACAAGGACTATTTGGATCGAACTACGCCTGTACGCAGATATCTAGCGGGGGAATACACGCGGCCTGACGCGCCATTCGGTGCCGGTTACCCTGCTTCCATATTCGAGAATTAATATACTTTGAAATAAAGCATTACTACTAAATTTCATAGTTTTGATATGGAGGGATAATCAAATGTTGAATGTAGCAATGATTAGCAAATGGCATGTTCATGCGGAGGGTTATGCAAAACACTTACAATCGCTTGGTACTGTAAATATTACAGCTGTGTGGGATGAAGATACAGACCGTGGTCGTGCATGGTCTGTAGAGCTCGGAGCTGAATTTCATTCCGATCTGGATGCTTTGCTTCAAAGGGATGATGTGGATGCTGTCGTCATCAATGCACCTACCAGCAGGCACGCTGAAGTGATGATTGCCGCAGCAAATGCGGGTAAACATATTTTCACAGAGAAATCGATGGCACTTACTGTAGCGGAATGTGATCAAATATCGGAGGCCGTTCAGAAGGCTGGCGTCAAGTTTTGTATTTCTTTCCCTGCTCGTACAAGACCACATCACTTGTTCGCAAAAAAACTGATGGACGAGGGATTACTTGGAGCAATTACACTTCTTCGTATTCGTAATGGCCATGACGGAGCTTTAAATAATTGGCTGCCAGAATATTGGTACGACGAGAATCAAGCAGGCGGGGGGGCTATGATGGATCTCGGGTGCCACCCTATGTATCTGGCAAGCTGGCTGCTGGGACAACCAAAGCGCATAACATCAATGTTTAGCCATTTTACAGGTCGAGCCGTTGAAGATAATGCACAATGCTCGATTGAATTTGAGGGCAATGCAGTGGCGCTGCTAGAAACTAGCCTAGTCACCTATAATACACCATCCGCGTTCGAACTTTATGGTACGGAAGGGACATTAATCATCTCCGGGGATACAGTGAAATTCACTTCCAAGCAAGCTAATTCATCGCTCCAAGGCTGGATTTCTCCAAGTCAGCTGCCTAAGGAGCAGCCTCTCCCGCTAACCCAATGGGTGAATGGTCTCTTAAACAACGAACCGATGCCATTTGGTTTGGAAGATGGAACGAAGCTGACGGCGCTGCTTGAAGCAGCTTACATCGCTCATCGAGAGAAGAGAACAGTTGAATTCAACCAATTGGGAGGTGAATAATCCAATGCGGACTGTTAAAGTAGGTATTATCGGATGTGGAATGATTGCAAACGGCAAGCATATGCCAAGTTTGGCTAAGTTGAATAACGTGGAAATGGTCGCCTTTTGTGATCTAATTGAAGAAAGGGCGATAGAAGGTGCTGAGAAATATGGGGTGGCTGGTGCGAAAGTATTTACGGATTACAAACAGCTGCTCGCCATGGAAGAAATTGAAGTCGTTCATGTATTGACACCGAATATTTCGCATGCCGCCATCTCAATCGATGCGATGGAAGCAGGCAAGCACGTCATGTGCGAGAAACCGATGGCGAAGACCGGTGCAGAGGCGAAAGCAATGTACGAGGCTCATCTAAGGACTGGAAAAAAGCTGACGGTCGGCTATCAGAATCGCAGCAGAGCACACGCGCAGCTGCTCAAAAAGATGATCGTCAATGATGAACTTGGTGAAATCTATTATGCCAAAGCTGTTGCGACTCGGCGAAGAGGTGTTCCTACTTGGGGTGTATTTCTAGATAAGGAGAAACAAGGCGGAGGACCTATGATCGACATCGGTACCCATTCGCTCGATCTCATCCTCTGGCTGATGAACAATTATGAGCCAGAAAGCGTAGTAGGCAGTGTATTTCACAAATTAAAGGATACGGAAAATGCAGCAAATGAATGGGGCTCGTGGGATCCAGAACAGTTTGAAGTAGAGGATTCCGCCTTTGGTTATGTGAAATTCAAAAATGGCGCCGTCGTTTCGATTGAAACCAGTTGGGCGCTTAATGTTGCCAAACCTGATGGATCGTATTTATGCGGTACCAAGGGCGGCGCTGATTTTACGGATGGTCTACGCATAAATGGTGAAAGGGACGGCAGCTTATTCATTAACGTTATTGACGTTGATAAGAACGTAAGAGAGCACTTCCGAGGAGAAAATATGACGGATTTCGAATATGAAGCTAAGCAGTGGATCAGCAGTATCGTCAACGATACTGAACCGCTTGTTAATCCTAAAGAAGCGATGGTCGTATCCGCTATACTGGAAGCTGTATATGTATCTGCTGAAACGGGGAAGACTGTTTACTTCGATTAACGGCTAGCTAAATAAATTAAGGGATAGACTTTGTATAAAGCCTGTCCTTTTTTTTATTTTGGCTATGTTAAATTCTAATGTTGATATTTGACCATAAGAAAACCGCCTTGGTGAAAAGGCGGTTCATTGAGCTATCGTCCCCGTAGTTAAATAAATTAGTTGTCTGTTATATCTGGGGCATTTTTTAATGGCTTTTGAAGTACGTCCACAATAGCTGCAATGATACATGTTGCTAAAATACCCATTAGACATAATGATGTAGGACCCGCTGCATCATCACTATCTGTAACTTGAGCAAGCACCCTTAAGCTTACTACACCTAACAAAATGAGGAAAATGACTGTAAAAGCACATTTCTTTATTATCTTCAATGATTTAAGGGATAATTCAGAGAAAGCATTGTTCTTTTCGATGTAGGTTAGTAGTTTATATGCTTGATACAACGCAACAGAAAATGCAATACAGAATCCGTATGCACATACTAAAAATGGGATTAGGAAGTAAGCTGTATCTGAATGTACCCTTGCATCTCTAACGGCTATCTCAGGCAACCAGATACACAAGGCAAGCACTGCGATTCCAACCAGAAAAATAATTACCTTTAAGAAAGTGGTTGAACCTCGTTTAACATTCATTTAAAACACCTCGCTTATTTAATAACAACATGATTTTAGCATATAAATTATCGTTGCACAATAAATATAAACTGTTTTTTATTATATTATTATTGTTATTTTGAGATTCCCTTTTAATTTTGAAAAAAATAAAAAAGCATTTCTCATTATCGTTAGCTCACATGAATCAAATATCTACAACAAAGTTTAACATAGCCTTTATTTTAACAATAAAGAGTTTTACATTGGCTTATCCTATCCGTTATTGTAAATAAAGTAATAACCAAACATCGGAGGTAAAGTCATGAGTGAGATTGCTAAAACACCACAACCCCCTTATTATGCCGTCATTTTTACATCTGAACGAACAGATGAGGATAACCGCTATGCAGAAATGGCAGATGAAATGGTGAAGCTTGCAGCCATCCAACCTGGATTTTTAGGTGTAGAAAGTGCTAGAGAAGGTGTAGGGATTACTGTTTCCTACTGGGCTTCTCTCGAAGCGATTCAACATTGGAAACAAAACGAACGACATTTGATTGCTCAAAGACAAGGTAGATCTGATTGGTACCTTTCTTATAAAACAAGAGTATGTTTGGTCGAACGGGATTATGGATTTGAAAAAGTCTAAACCCAATGAGCATTGAATTTGCCTAGAGATTAGGAGGAAGGCAGCTTGTCAAGCAATCTAGATTATCCCATGATAAAGATTTCTGGCGGAGTAATTGACTTAAGAGATGATAGAAAAAAAAGTAAGTGGAAGGCTGAAATAAAGCCTTTCCTACTTGCTCCGTATCCTGTAACTGCGGGACTATATTATAGGATTACTGAGAAATCACTCATATCATCAGACGGAGAACAGAAACCAGTTGTTGATATTTCTTGGAATGATGCCATTTCGTTCTGTAATTTACTTTCACAGAAAGCAGGATTGAAAGCATGTTATTCTGTTAGCCATGATGGTGAAGAAATCATCTGTGATTGGGATGCTGACGGCTATCGCCTTCCTTCAGAAGCAGAGTGGCAGTACGCGTGTAAAGCAGGAACTGCAGCATATCAATACGGCGAACTTGATAAGATCGCTTGGTACAATGAAAATTCAGGAGGACAACTCCAAGAAGTCGGAAAAAAAGAACCGAATGCTTGGGGACTGTATGACATGCTCGGTAATGTATGGGAATGGTGCTGGGATGTATATGATGAGAAAGTATATGGCACCTACCGAATTTTTCGCGGCGGCAGCTGGGCTGAGGAGGCTAGAGGCTGTGGTTCAACTTGCCGTCGTCGCAGCCACCCGACATTTGGGATCGATGACCTCGGATTCCGCCTTGCCCGGACATGGAATGGATCTGAAGCCTAGTGCTTGTCTGCCAATATAAAAATTGATAATATTAAAATAACAGCGTTATTCTGTTTATTGCCTATGTCTATGGCTCGCGAGCTCAATTGCTGTTATATGAATATTGGAGAGTGTAAAACATGATCAATCTAATCGGCCAAGTTATGCTTTACGTGAATGATCAAGACCAAGCAGTAAAGTTTTGGACAGAAAAGGTAGGCTTTATCGTCGTTGCAGAAGAAGACAACGGTCAAGGGTTCAGATGGATTGAAATTTCTCCAGCACAAGGAGCACAAACGACCTTCGTTCTTCATAACAAGCAATTCATTGCACAAATGCAGCCGGAGCTTAACTTAAACACCCCTTCCATAATGTTCCATAGCGACAATTTAGACGGACTGTTCCAAGGTTTTGTGGGTAAAGGGATTACGGTCGGAGAATTGGTAAACATGCCTGCGGGCCGAGTATTCAACTTTGCCGACGATGAGAACAACTACTTCGCAGTTATGGAAAAGAAATCAGTTTAGTGGTGAAATGCTACTGCATGGCATATCTTTAGTCAGATATACATATTACAAAATCGCAATAAAAAAAAACGCATGAAGTATGCGTTTTTTTCTTTTACATACTGTTCAAAGTGGAATTTATTTCATATCCTCAAATTTCCATGTAGTTACCTTCATATCGATTACGTAACCCAATACACTTTTTCACGTATACAGATGTAAACATGATTCCACGAAATTGTTGCGCTATGACTTCAAATCAGTTTCTATCCATGGAGAGAACTGTTCCTACTGTTCCTCCCCCAATGGATACATGTTAATCAAAAATAGAAGTCGAGGTAATCCGTCGTATGAATGAGCAATTTACAGATCGTTCCGATACATGGTATCGGCTAGCTGAGCAGAAGGCTGCTCAATATTATGTTTCACTTTATGGTCAGGTTAGGGAGAAGTCATACGTGCCAGCCCTGACAGAAGATATTCATTTGTGGAAGAAGAAACATATTCATCAGCATTCATTACTGTCCTTTTTTTCGCTAAGAAAGGAAAAACCTGATTCCCAGGATTATAATAGATATATTCAATATTTGAGCTATACAGGAAAACTAGATGATTACTTGAACCGTAGTGTTTCCTATATTTATATGAGGGATTTAGGCAAAGCTCTAGATTCTCCCGATACCTGGACCCGAATTCAACGTGTAGTTGCTGATGTGAAACAACACTTGATTCCTTCCAGCGCAACAAACAAAGAAGAACAACCAGAATTTTTGAGTTTGGCAGCATTATATCGTTGGGGCCAGAAGGAAAGCATAGAGAACGCAACGATATGGGTAATTAATAAGCTCAAAAGCGTGTCCTCCAATATTCCGAAGGAAATGAATGCGGAGCAAGCACAACGCAAATTAATAAAAATTATTATCGGTGTTATTTTGCACGTGATTGAAGAAATGGACGACAAAATATTGCCTTCAGAGCGAGCACAAAGGCTTGATGAAGCGATCAGACTCGGATATTCCTATGGTTTGACCTATCCTTTTATTGATGATCTTCTCGACTCTGGGGTGTTAAATACAGAGGAGAAAGAACAATATTCACGTATGATACGTGAAGCGCTTATAAGTGGAACGGTACCGGAATTAGGCGATTGGACAGGAAATAACCAAGAGCTAATCCATTACGTGCATGCTGAGCTCAGCGAAGCTTTTGAGTATATCAAGAAATATCAGCGGCCAGAAACCCAGCATACTTTTTTTGAGCAGTCGTATGTGTTTTTTCATTCCCAGCATATTGACCGAGTAAAGGATCTTTCGAATGAGAAATACACAAACGAAGAGCTTTATATTCCTATCATTTTAAAATCTTCTTCTTCAAGATTAATTGTCCGTTCTGTCATTAGCGCTTCCGAGGATGAAGGTTTTGATAATCGGACATTCTTTTATGGCATATACAATCAGCTTGCAGATGATTTTGCAGATATATTTGATGATATGAGAGACGGGGCAGTGACGCCCTATACCTATTATTTAAAATACCATCGTCAACGTTCGGATCTTGTAAATCCCTTTGAATTATATTGGACTGTCATTTCCCATTTGATCCATAACGTCTATCATTCTGACGAAAAGACCCGTGATGTGATTCTGGATCGAGCCATTAACGGGCTTAAACGTTGTAAGAAACGCATCGGGATCGAAAAGTATAATGAGTTAATGGATGTATTCGCCTCCGGAAATCCAGAATTCAATCGGCTCGTCCAGCAAATGGTTCGAAAAGCGGATGATGTTGATTTCTTCGATAAGCTGCTTCGGGATCATGTGGTATCTGATCTGAAAAACAACCGCAAAGAAAAGGATAACTTTTTGGAGACGATCAAATCGGTCCGCATGCAGATCAACGACCTATTGCATATTCCTAATGAAAACGGGATTTCTCCTATGAAAAATTCGCTGATTGATGCAGCCAATTATAGTCTCGAAGGGGATGGCAAACGTTTACGGCCTGTATTGGCTTGGGTTATGGGCGTAAAGGAATACGGACTGCAGGCTTCAGCTATCGCTCCGCTGCTAAGATCGTTGGAATATATGCACACCGCATCCTTGATCTTCGATGATTTACCGACACAGGATAATGCTTCTTCACGAAGAGGGCGTCCAACTCTACATCAGGTGCATAATAGTGCTACTGCAGAATTAACGGGCTTATTTCTAATCCAGAAAGCGATTGAAGAACAATCGTCAATTGACGGGTTCGATGCTAAAACAGTTCTAGCCTTGATGCAATATTCGTCGAAAACGGCGGGAGAAATGTGCATGGGTCAGGCGATGGATCTAAATTCCAAAGGGAAAGCATTGACGCTGGAGCAATTGAATAAAGTATGTTTTTACAAAACAGGTATTGCATTCGAGGCTTCTCTCGTTATGCCTGCCATTCTTGCTCAGGTTAACACAGCGGAAATGGCGACTTTAAAAAAATTCGCCTATCATATGGGCATCGCCTTTCAGATTAAGGATGATTTGCTTGATTCAGAGGGAGATCAGCTCTTAATCGGCAAACCGACCGGCAAAGATGTTGAAAACAACAATTCGACTTTTGTGACCATCCTTGGTCAGGAAGGTGCAAGAAAAGAGATGTGGGAACACTACTGCCTCGCAGTGGAAGAATTGAAACGATTACCGTACAAATCTGCTTTTCTGAAGCATTTATTGAATTTCATTATCACCCGTGACTCTTAAAATGGTTTAAGAAGAACAGATCGCCAACATACATTGACGGTCTGTTCTTTTATTTGCGTTCACCTGCTATCACTTCACAAATCTGCTTTCAGGTATCTATTAAATTAGACAATAATCTTGTTTAAAATTGGTATATTCATATGATATACTGAATCGAAACGTTTC
This sequence comes from Paenibacillus sp. J22P15, assembly GCF_056269345.1. Classification (NCBI taxonomy): domain Bacteria; kingdom Bacillati; phylum Bacillota; class Bacilli; order Caryophanales; family Paenibacillaceae; genus Paenibacillus; species Paenibacillus sp. J22P15. The sequence continues at coordinate 642,979 of NZ_JBWDNT010000001.1, read as the reverse complement.
GATAGATTCTGGAAATTCCGAGAATGAAATGACATCAAGACGAATGAAAACAGGGAGGCATTTTATGAGTATTCAATCATTAGGAGTTCCATTAGAAGGTTTTGCTGAATTTAGTAGAAAAGTTGCAGCAGAGGGTTCTGTACTGTTAAAAAATGATGGACAAGTTCTTCCTCTTCAGAACAATGATAAAGTTTCCGTTTTTGGTAGAACTCAAATTAATTATTATCGCAGCGGTACAGGATCAGGCGGTAGTGTTCATGTTTCCTATACAACCAATCTGTTAGACGGGCTTCGCAGTAAAAAGAACGTTGAGGTCAACGAAGAACTAGCGTCGGTATATGAAAAATGGATTGAACAAAATCCTTTTGATAATGGCGGTGGAGGCTGGGCTGCTGAGCCATGGCATCAAGCAGAAATGCCTTTAACTGATGAGCTGGCAACTGCGGCAAGAAGCAAATCCGATAAAGCCATTATTGTAATTGGTCGTACAGCAGGAGAAGATCAAGATAATGCCAATGAGCCCGGAAGCTACCAATTAACAGCAGATGAAAAGGCCATGCTGAAGCAAGTAACTACATATTTTGAGAAAACCGTCGTTGTGTTGAATGTATCGAATATTATCGATATGAGCTGGATGAACGATGAAAGTTATGTAAACCAAATTCCATCTGTAATTTACGCTTGGCAGGGCGGTATGGAGGGCGGCAATGCAATCGCCGACGTACTAGCTGGTGACGTTACATCGAGCGGTAAACTAACCGATACGATTGCTTACTCGATTGAAGATTATCCATCGACGCGTAATTACGGCCATGAATTTACAAGCATTTACGAGGAAGATATCTATGTTGGATATCGTTATTTCGAGACGTTTTGCCCACAAAAAGTTCAGTTTGAATTTGGTTTTGGATTATCTTATACACAATTCGAAATCATGTCCGAGGAAGCTCAACTGGTCGACAAAGATGGAGCGAAAACCATTGAAATCGACGTAACCGTAAAAAATACGGGCACAGTTTATGCAGACAAAGAGGTTGTTCAGGTCTATTTTGAAGCACCGCAAGGAAAGCTGGGTAAACCAGCTAAAGTGTTGGCGGCATTCGTGAAGACAAAAGAACTTCAAGCTGGTGAATCGCAGCTTCTTACTGTAAGTTTCCCTGTTCATTCGATGGCATCCTATGATGACAACGGTGTAACGGGCAATCGTTCTGCTTATGTCCTTGAAGAAGGTATCTATCGTTTATTTGTTGGTAACAGTGTCAAAAAATTAGTTGAAATAGGCGTAGACGGCGAGCACGGTTATGAGATTAAAGAGCTCCAAGTAGTGAAGCAATTAGCAGAAGCAATGGCACCTACAGAAAGCTTCACAAGAATGAAGCCTGGAGCTCGTAAGGAAGATGGTTCATATGAACTTGTCTCTGCTGAAGTACCGACACGTCAGATTTCTATGGCAGAACGGATTGAGATTAATCTTCCCAAAACACTGAAGCAAACTGGCGATCAAGGTTACAAATTGAGAGATGTCTATGATCAAAAAGTTAGCATTGAAACTTTTGTAGCTCAACTCGACGATCATGATCTAGCCGCAATTGTCAGAGGCGAAGGTATGAGCAGTCCTTTGGTTACTCCAGGTACGGCGTCAGCTTTCGGAGGTGTAAGTGACAGTCTCTACAGCTTCGGCATTCCAGTTGCTTGTACAGCAGACGGCCCATCTGGAATTCGGATGGACAGCGGGCAGAAGGCGACTCAGATTGCTATTGGAACTCTGCTTGCCGCAACTTGGAATGCACAATTGGTTGAAGAGCTTTACGTCATGGAAGGCCAAGAATTGTTACGCAACAATGTGGACGCTTTGCTAGGACCAGGCATGAATATTCGCCGCAGTCCACTTAATGGACGCAACTTTGAGTACTTTTCCGAAGACCCGCTAATTTCTGGTGTAATTGCAGCAGCATGCACACGCGGTATTATGAAAGGCGGATCAAATGCTACACTGAAGCACTTTGCATGTAATAACCAAGAAAAACATCGCAGTAAAGTAAACGCGGTTGTGTCGGAGCGTGCTCTTCGTGAGATTTATTTGAAAGGCTTTGAAATCGCGGTTAAGCAAGGCGGAGCAAATTCGATTATGACCTCATACAATCCCATTAATGGTCATTGGGCAGCCTCCAACTATGATCTGAACACTTCACTTCTTCGCGGTGAATGGGGCTTCAAAGGTATCGTGATGACGGACTGGTGGGCCATCATGAACGATGTCGTGCAAGGAGGACCTGCAGATCGTAAATTTACAAACTGGATGGTCCGCGCACAAAACGATCTTTATATGGTTGTCAGCAACTATGGTTCGGAAACCAATGCTTATGGAGACAATACGATTGAATCATTGGCAAATGGTACTCTAACTCGTGGAGAACTGCAGCGCAGCGCGATTAATATTTGCGAGTTCATTATGAATGCACCTGTGTTCTCCAGAAAACAAGTGATCGAAGAAACAGTTGAAATGTTCAAGGCGAATCCCTCACTATCAAGTGAGAAAGAGAAACTATTCACCCAGAATGATCAGGCTAAACCTGATGCAGCAGGATCGACAATCATCAATGTTGATCAGGCCGGTATATATCGCGTCTTTGTCAACATGATGTCCCCGGAAAATGATCTGGCTCAAAGTGCTTGCAACTTGTTACTGAACGATCAAGTAGTAACGACCATTCAAACAAATGGAACAGACGGCAGATGGTTCATACAGAAGCTTGTGAAAGTTGAGCTGGAAATCGGCCTTTATGAAATGAAATTTGATTTCACCAAACCGGGCTTGCAAATTGACTGGATCGAATTTAAAAAAGTGTAATTTAAAGTTTAGTAAGATTGCAGCAGGGGGCTGTCCCAAAAGCCATCAAAGATGACGATGGGATAGATCCTTTCTATTTAGAACAAATGTAGATTTATCATGCTGCCTATTCCGCCAATGTGCCTCTAAACCGCCGGATTATCAGTAATAAGTCTAGAAACTAGACTTATTTCTCTGAAAATGACCAATTCAATACAAATAGATCTAGAAACTAGATCTATTATGCTGCCTTTTCCGCCAATGTGCCTCTAAACCGCCGGATTATCAGTAATAAGTCTAGAAACTAGACTTATTTCTCTGAAAACGACCAATTCAACACAAATAGATCTAGAAACTAGATCTATTATGCCACCTATTCCGCCAATGTGCCTTTAAACCGCCGGATTATCAGTAATAAGTCTAGAAACTAGACTTATTTCTCTGAAAACGACCAAATTCTACACAGGGGCAAGGGATGCTTAATCGCTTTCGTTCCGAGCGTATGAAAGACGTGCTGGAAACCGTCTTCACAGGTGTGCTTCAATTTCTTATTAGAAACTAAACAGCAATCCCAACTGAAGGACAAGCCTCTTAAAAAAGCGGTGAGTGTGCTCCGTGAAGATCTGCTCCTACGGTTGCAAAAATATGAAGTCAAGCCAGAGTTCCTTGGCGATCTGAACAGCTAGAGCAAGACCGATCCCCGACGCTACCTTTATTCGAATGAAAGAAGATCACATGCGAAATGGCCAGCTCAAACCTGGCTACAATGTGCAGATCGGAACGGAAAACCAGTTCATTATCGGGTACAGCTTGCAACAACGCCCGACCGATGAGTCAGAGACTGTGTTCGGACAAATAAAGAACAACCGGGGATTCCGGCGTTTTCTGCTTCGAGTCCTGCCAAAGGTGAGTCTCGAAGCCGGGTGGATTTCGCTTTCCCACAATTTGCTCAAGAAGGCCGCAATCGACCAAAAGCCAGAAATGGCGGTGCAGGGATAACCACCCCAACACCGCCATTTCTTTTTTTTACCTATTTCTTCATCAAGCGAGCAGACCTACTAATGAGACAGCCCCTTCTTTCTTTATCAAGGATTTTCCATTAAAGCTGAAATAAAGGAAACTTGACACGTCACCTTTTGGTGTCTTATAATTCAATAAGACACTAAAAGGTGTCTCATTAGATTATGATAAAGTTTAGTAAGTTATACTACAGGAAATGATAATGAAAAGGTAGGGGTGATTTTGAACGATAAGAGCCAAGATAGGGATGTTTATGACGCTATTGCCGATCCAACAAGGCGGAAATTGCTTCAAATGTTGGCCGCTGTTGAAGACTTACCTCTACATGAGATAACCGTTCATTTTGAGATGGGTCGCACAGCGATTTCTAAGCATTTGGCTATCCTTAAAGATGCAGATCTCGTAATTTCTCATAAGGTTGGCAGAGAAACGAGGTATCGTTTGAATGCTGCTCCGTTGAAGGAAATTCAAGATTGGGTATCATTTTACGAAGGATTTTGGAATGAAAGAATAAATAAACTAAAACTTTTATTGGAGGAAAAATAATGAAATCGGACGTATCATTAGATTATCAATTTACAAGTTCAATCGAGAAGGTATGGAACGCTTTAACTGATTCGGATACGCTTGCACAATGGATTTGGGATAATGATTTTAAGCCTGTCGTTGGACATAAATTTCAGTTTCGTGCAAAGCCTTCCGAATGGTGGAATGGTATTGTAGATTGCGAGGTACTCGTAGTGGAAGAGCCTCATACATTGTCATACACTTGGGTAAGTGCTGGAGAAAGCACTACGGTTACATGGACTTTGAAAAAAGGTTCAGATGGAACGATCCATCTGCATCTTGATCAATCTGGATTTAGTGAAGAAACAAAAGCACGAGTAGGAGCCATTGAGGGAGCAAATGCTGCTTGGAAGCACATGGGTAAACAACTCGAAACAATACTTCAACAATAGAGCTTTTTTTACAATCAGACGCTTTTCCGGAACACGGAAAGCGTCATTTTTTAATGAGAATGGAGCGGATATCACTTTGAAAATAAATCAATTAATTGCGAACAATATTAACAAATTAGATGCAGTACTACCAGTAGATCAATCGTTAGGAATTGCTGGTTTGTCTGGATCTGGTAAAACAACTTTCTGTCAAACGATTGGTGAAGAATCCAAGAAGCGTCTCGTTTCCTTATTGCCAAAGGCTGAATACCAGTATTTATTTCCTAACATTATGGAAACCAATTTCAGTTCCATCAAGATGGAAGAAATGCCGCTTGTACTTTTTCTAGGCAGATCATCCATTTCTTCAAATCCTCGTTCAACAATTGGCACACATACTGGCGTGTTTACAGAGATTCGTGTTACTCTTGCTGAAAAATTTAATCTATCACCTGAAGTTTTTTCATTTAATAATGAATTAGGCTGGTGCCCCGATTGTAAAGGTCGCGGAACTACTAAAAATGTCGAATGTAAAAAATGTAAGGGGAAGCGCTATAATCATGAAGTCGAACAATATACATTTGAATTATTTGATCAAGCGCAAAGTATTTCCGATATCAACGACTTTAGTATTGAAACTATTTTTTCACTTGCAGAAATTTTAAAGATTAGTGAAGGTAAACAAAAAATTCTAAAAAATATAATCAATATGAATATTGGTTACTTAACATTAAATCGCATTATGGGTACATTGTCAGGTGGAGAAGTAACAAGGCTTTACTTGGCAGAATTCATGGCAGCAAGTGAAAATACTGTTATTATCATTGATGAAATCTCTGTAGGTCTTGATCACCAAACACTATTGAAAATTTTAACAGAGATTAAACAATTGGGGTATAAGAATCAGGTTTGGCTCATAGACCATTCTGACACGGTGCTCGATGCAGCGGATAAGCATGTGTTCTTTGGACCTGGTAGTGGTAAATACGGCGGGAAAATTGTTGAAGAATCACCACGTCCAAAACCTATCAAAGGAGAACGAAATGAGGCAACACCAACAGAATATTACCAGTTTCAAGATCTTTATTGTCGTAATATTCAAATGGCTGCAATTCAAATTCCCAAAAACAGAGTTGTAACTTTTACGGGTGAGTCTGGATGTGGTAAATCTACACTTGTCAATGAATGTATGTCCAAAGATTTTCTGAAGCGATATCCCAAAGATAAACTGGTAATGGTTGGTCAAGATCGAAATCAATCGATTACCAGTCGGTCAACCGTTGCGACTTTTCTTGATGTTAAAAGGAAGCTCACAAAGTATAGTGATGAAATTGATGATATTTTTCAGCGCTCGATTGAAGATATTATTGATGAACTGCCAAATGAAGACGTCGCTCATAAACGCTTGAGCTTATTGATCAAACTTGGACTTGGTTATTTGACGTTGGAAAGAAAAACACAGTCCCTATCCACGGGTGAATTTCAATGTGTCCATTTAGTTTCTGAGCTGTTTGCAGGCTCAAGAAACCCAAATACGCTTTTTATTTTTGACGAGCCTTCAAAAGGTTTATCACAAAATATTTTAAATCAATTCATTGATAGTATTAGGGTCATTCTACAGGATGAATTCGTCTCAATGATTTTGATTGAACATCATTCGTATATGCTAGAAAGCTCTGATTATATCGTTGATTTTGGTAAAAGACAGCTTGCGCCTGTGGAGCATCTTGATGTTGTCAGTCATGATGATTATTATCGTGGGCAAAACAGTGCAGATCGTGTCGCTCCATTGCATATTTCTTCAACACTCAATCAACAAAGTGGAATTAACTACTTAAAAGAAAATCATATTGCCTATTTTAAACATGCAGAAAACGTCTATAAGGGCGGTATCTTAAAAAGCTTATCATCAATGGCCCGTCTAATTTATGGTGAATACGAATCTGAAACCATTGCACCGGTCATCGCCATTGATCTGGAACGGCACTTGTATAGTCAATATAGTTTTCTCTATGAAATTGGTGGCTTGATCAACCATATTGTGGCGGCGCATCCAACCAATAAAGATACGAGCAGCTTCGATTTCTATTATCAAGAAAATCATTGTCCATGCTGCTCGGGCCGCCGAGTCATTGAAAAATTTGATTTTGACGTTGTTACAAAGGACAAAACCGTGCCTTTCTGGGATGGCTTATTGCATCCTGATGTGATGGAGATTTTAAAATTTTATCAATTTCAAAAATTACATTTCATCTTTGATGAGATTAAGAATGAGCTCGGTCAGGATATAAGCAAAAGTTATAATGAGATGACAGAAGCAGAAAAACATACCTTCTTATATGGGTATTGGGAAAAGTCATTCTATGATAAAGAAACCAAGGCATCAAGGACTTGGGAAGGCTTTAATAAAATCATTGGGACCTATATGTTCATATCTAAATCTCTTATAAAAGAGCATATAAAAGAATCCAAAGAAATGATTACCTGTCCAATCTGTCAAGGAACCGTCCTAAATCATCACAAAAAGCTAAAATTTGGTGACACGGATATTCGTGAGATTATTCAGCAGCCTATTGATCAAGCCATAAAAACCGTAGGGCAATTACAGGTGCTGGAAAAAATGAAAGCCATTGTAGGCGGCGATATGGTTCTGACGGAAGATGTCTCTCTATTGCCTAGGGAAACACAAGTTGCACTGAAAATGCTTGAACTAGAACTGGCAAGTTTTGCACACTATGAAATGGTTATACAAAATGTCCTGCCATTCTGGGCCAATATTAGCAGCAGTATCGAATCCATTAGCATGAATAACCGGATCACCATTTGTGATTTTGACAATATCTCTGAAACAAGAGAAACCATCATTGATAAGTATTTCACCAATGGAAAATACAAAAAACTAACCTATGTCTATGAAGCGTTCGGTTACAAAAAAATCGTCACTTTAATCAATAAAGTTAAAGCAAGTCATCCATGTCCATTCTGTAAAGGGAAGAAAGTAATTTCGGAAGATGGGCTCCACGATGGCGTGTATAAATTATCAGTCCCATGTGTTAGTTGTTATGCAAGTGGCATCAATGATGAAGGACGAAAGGAAATTGTCGACGGCATAGACGTGCAAAGATGGCTAACTGGAAAAGTAAGCGAGGTTGTTGCTGACAGCTTAAATCTTGAGGCAGTTGCAGATATTCCAATATTCAATCGTATTCGTGAGTTGAATAAACGAGATCTGATGGCAATTTACCAATACCTTGAGCAAAATAATTAAATCTGATTGATTAAAACAGAATCTATAATTATAAAGGTAATCCTCGGAGTGGTAGAAAAAACTACACGAGGATTACCTTTTTTTTGTCCATATTTCGTTTACTACACTTATCTTGGAAACGGCAGAGATGCCGTTTTTTTTCAAATGGTCCCGATCGAATCGATTATTGTCCCGATCAGCCATGAAACTGAATTGTAGGTTGATTATGATGATAGTAGAAACAGTTCCCCAAAAACTTTGATGAGATAGAAAGGTGGTGAAGTTTCCGGCCAGCTGATTAAGGCTCAGGTCGGGAACTCGAGAATGGCGATAAAAATCGGAATTGTCGGTATGAACGGGATTGGGAATAACCATGCAGAATGTTATAAAGAAGACGAGCTAGCTGATGTTGTAGCGGTGTGTGATGTTGTTAAGGAGCGTGCGGACGCTGCTGCGGAACGGCATGGTGTCAAGGCGTACTACAGTCTGAAGGAAATGCTCGAAGGAGAGCCGGACATTGAGGTCGTTGATGTCACGACAGGCGGTATTGACAACGGGAGTTGGCATTTCGAACCGGCGATGGAAGCAATAAGCTATGGCAAGCATGTACTGGTCGAAAAACCGCTCTGTAACGATGTCCGTGAGGGCCGTGAGCTTGTTGCATTTGCTGAGAAGCATAAGGTTTATCTTGCTTGTAATCTGAATCATTATTTTTCACAGCCTGCGGAGAAAGCGAAGCAGTACATGGATAACGGCGAAGTAGGAGAGCTTGTTTATTGCCTTGCCAAAATGGGCTTTAACGGCGGCGAAGAGAATTACGGTCTTGCTGGTTCTCCGAAGGTCAAAGGCCATCCGTATTTCCATATGAGAGCATTCCTTACCCATCCATTCAGTGTTATGCGTCATTTTTGCGGGGATATCACTCATATTCAAACTTTCTCAGATCGTCCAGGTTTTCGTCGCAACGCTGGGGATGTCATGGTTTCGATCAACAGTATTCACGTGAAATTCGCCAATGGAGGCGTTGGTTACCTGCTTAGTCAGCGGGGAGATGCGGTATATGGCCTCGGCGGCTGGTGGAGTCTTGAGGTTGCCGGATCAAAAGGTACATTCTGTATCGAAAACTGTGTAGAGAAAGTTTCATTCTGGAAAGCGGAAAAAGGCATTCCGGCAATTAGTACTCCGATCCAGGCTGAGGTTACTGACTTCGGAACGCAAGATTTCAACAGAACATTTAACAACAGACTTCATGCCTTTCTGGAGGATGTCTCAAACAAAGTATCTCAGGATCAACTGCGCGCAAGCGGTAGAGATGCTTTAGCCGTATTGGAATACGTGCATGCGGTTCAGGAATCGTATGAGCGTGGCGGAGAACTTGTAAGACCGCATCCGCTTCCGCCGCTGCATGGTGATCCACTGTTTATGATGTAATACCAAAAAAATTTAGGAGGTTCACCTTACATGATCAAGCTTGGTGTTAACTCAGTGTTGTTTAAACAATTTAGCTTTGCCGAAGCAGCAAAGCAAATCGCACGTTGCGGATTTGACGGGATTGAAATCGCAGCTATACAAGGCATGTGTGAGCATTTAGATTTGAGCCGCTGGAGAGCGCAGAAGAACGAGCTCCAAAGTATCGTTAAGGAGAATGGTCTTGTATTTTTATCTACGGAAGTTGCATCTTTAGATGAAGAACGATTGCTTCATGCTTTCGAGGCAGCAGCAGAAATAGGAATCCCGATCATTAATGTTGGGCCTGGCGGTAAGCTTGGCGTTGAAGAAGACCTGAAGTCTTCCATCGAAACGTTAGCTCGAATGTCAGAAAGGGCTGCTTCCTATGACATTAAGCTGTGTGTTAAGGCTCATGTTGGAAGCGCTATCTATAATACGGAGACGACACTTAGAGCAATGTCGGAAATATCATCTCAATCATTCGGAATTGATATGGATCCTAGCCACATCCACAGAGCTGGTGAAAATGCAGAGGTAGCTTTGCCTGCCGTATTGAACCGAGTGAAGCATATACATATACGCGATTGCAAAGGCAGAGAGCAAGGTCCTGGACCGATTGAAATGCAGGCTTGTGGCCGTGGTGAGATTGATCTATTCGGCTACTGCAAAGCACTGGTTGATGGCAAGTATGATGGTCCAGTTGTATTAGAAGTAATCGGTGCAGGAGCAGATCACTCACTTGATCAAGTCTCTATTGTCGCTGCGGAATCATACGGATATTTAAACGCTTGTCTAAAAAAACTAAACGCTCGCTAGGAGGAAATCGATCATGTCCAATAAAAAACCTAATGTTATCATTTTTGGAATTGATAGTTTGCGCAGTGATCATATGAGCTCTTATGGCTATTCTAAGCTAACTACACCTCATTTAGATAAGGTTGCTAGTGAAGGTGTCTTATTTGAGAAACATTTTAGCCCCAGCATTCCGACAACACCTGCCTATGCTTCAATGCTGACTGGGAAAGACGTTTTTGCAACTGACGTGGTCGCTCTAAGGCATGAGGGTCCCCTAGGGGAACACCTTCAAACTTTGGCAGAGGTGTTAGCTGAGGAAGGCTACAATACAACTTGTATTGGATTTACGGGGAATCCATCCTCCCGAGGCTTCCAGAGCTATCTTGATTATGAATCCTGGGTGCCAGACGAAACAGGCCGCACACCTAAGGCACAGAATCTTAATGTTGTAGCCCTTCCTGAGCTTGATCGACTTGCTGCTGAGGAAAAACCTTTCTTATTATTTCTGCGCCACATGGATCCACACTCGCCATATTTACCGCCAGAGCCGTATGAACGAATCTTCTATGGTGCTGATGAGAAAGATGCTTCCAATAATTCTATGGAGCCGGTCTATTCGTTTAAGCCTTTTGCTGATTTTCTGAAATCATGGATTCCTGAAGACGTCACAGATCATCATTATGTAACGGCCCAATACGACGGGGCGATCGCCTACATGGATGCTTGCATTCAAAGCTTGCTCGTCAAGCTGAGTGCGCTTGGTATTGAAGAGGAAACTCTTATTGTGATCACATCCGACCATGGTGAGACGTTGTATGAGCATGAATGTTATTTCGACCATCATGGATTGTATGACAGCACGCTTGTCGTTCCGCTTATTATCAAATTCCCCGGTCGTGTGCCTTCGGGAAAAAGAGTGTCCGACGTGACTCTCATATCCGATATTATGCCAACTATACTTGAACTGCTTGATGTGAATAAAGATATTGCATTCGACGGACGAAGCTTGACTAAAATGATGACCGATGAAAATATAAAACATATTAGTGAATTCTACATCACTGAATGCACATGGATGCGTAAACATGGCTGGCGTACACAGGAGTGGAAGCTCATTTGTGCACTTGAACCTGACTTTCATTTTAAGCCGGAAGTAGAATTATATAATTTGATACAGGACCCCGAAGAAAACGTAAACGTTGCAGATCAAGAACCTGATGTCGTAACTATGCTCACAAAGCGGATGAATGAATATATTGCCCGTCGCGAGAAGGAAGTGGGTCGAGTCAATCCAATTTATACCAACCTGAATTGGCATGGCAAAGGTAAGCCGTTTACCTCTTCCCAGGAAGCGTACGATTCCCTTCATATCGGATCTATCGTGAACGCTCGCTCGCTTCAAGAGAAAGAAAAGAAAAAATAGAAGAGGTTGATGCCTCGCTGGAGGTAAGGGAGGTTCTAATGATTAAAGTTGCTGTTGTAGGTGTTAATCATATCGGAAAAATTCACTGCCGAGCGTACCAGCAGCATCCCGATACGCAGCTTGCCGCGGTATGTGATTTGCTGCAGGACAGGGCTGAGGCTGCAGGTCGAGAGTATAGTGTTCCTTACTTTACTGATCTAAAGCAGCTGCTTCTTGCGGTGCCGGTTGATATTGTTGTTGTGGCTACGGCCGGTATCGAGAATGGAAGCCATCACTATGAACCTGTTATGATCGCTATTGAGGCAGGCAAGGATGTGCTTGTTGAAAAGCCAATATCGAACCAAATAACAGAAGCCCGCGATATGGTCAGCTCTGCACGTGAGAAAGGGATCAGATTCGGCTGCAATTTGAACCATCGTTTTACGCCCGCGGCATTTAAGGCAAAGGAATTGGTGGAGAACGGGAAGCTTGGATCTTTGCTATTCCTAAATATGCGGCTGACTATACAAAATTCAAGGGACGATATGGAGTGGCTGCAAATGCGGGCTCTCCATCCTCACTCCATCGACGTCATGCGTTACTTTGGAGGAGATGTGAAGAGAGTGCAGTCCTTCATGACCAAGGCTCCGGGAAGGAGCTCTTGGTCGACAGTTTCTATTAATATGGAATTCGCTTCAGGGGCTGTGGGACATTTGACAGGCAGCTATGACATGTCGATGCGTCATCCGATAGAGTATTGCGAGGTAGCCGGCCATGAGGGTCGGCTCGTCATCGACAATTTGTACGAGAGCATGACCTATTATCCCCATCAATCCGATGAACTGACGGTTTTACGCAATCCGTTGTTCGGCGGGATGCAGGGATTCAACGATACATTTACGCATAGAATTAATCGTTTCATCGCACAGATTAAGGCTGGAGCTGCACCTGATGAAATTGAAGCATCGGGTCACGATGCACTGGCGGCTCAAGAAGTCATTGAGGCTGCTATACTGTCACATCAGAATGGTGGAGTTCCCATTGATGTTTTTTCTTAACTTTGACTCTTAGGAGGAATACAAACATGGACACACGACAAGGGTCCGTATTATGGTTTATTGGATTATCGGGGGCCGGAAAGACGACTACTGCAAAATATGTTGCGTCCAAGATGGTCCGGCAAGGACGCCGAGTCGAGCTGCTGGATGGAGACGAGCTTCGCCAAACGATATGCAAAGGGCTCGGTTTCAGCAAGGAAGACCGATTCGAGAACATTCGTCGAATCGCTTATGTTGCAAATTTATTAGCACGTAATGGTGTGGATGTACTAGTGTCGGCAATTACGCCTTATAGTGAAATGAGGGAGTACCTAAGCAACGAACTCCCTGGTTATGTTGAGATATATGTAAATTGTTCGCTAAGTGAATGTGAGCAGCGTGATGTCAAGGGGCTGTATGCGAAGGCGCGCAGTGGTGAGTTGCAGAAATTCACAGGAATCTCAGATCCGTTCGATGAGCCGGCAAATCCCGATATTACGATATGTACCTCAACTTACTCCGTTGAAGAAAATAGCGATATCATTCAATCCTGGTTTGACAACAAGAGAATGGTTCTTGAAGGGTGCTCCTTGGGAGGATATATTACAATATGAAGATTATTCTCGCATCACTGGATACGTTGCGAGCGTCCCGTTTAAGCGGATACGGATATGCCAAACAAACGAGCCCTCATATGGACAAGATTTCTAAACAAGGGGTATTATTTGAAAAAGCTTACGCTGCGGATATTCCGACAGAGGTTGCACATACCGGTATTTTCACAGGAAAAACAGGGCTCACAACTGGTGTCGTATCACATGGATCGGAGCTTACACATTTGCCAAAGTCGATAGAATGGCTGCCAACCATCCTGCGTTCAGCAGGATTTACAACTTCGGCAGTCGATAATATGTACCAACTGAAAGAATGGTTTGCAAGAGGATATCGTTACTATATGAATAGTGTTGGCGGCAATCGCTGGATCGATGGGAAAACCGTCAACGATCTGGCGATGCCATGGATTGAGCAGCATAAGGACGAATCGTTCTTTCTTTTTTTACATTACTGGGACGCACACACGCCATATCTGCCGCCGTCTTCTTACATTCCTGAATTTTACGAACCGGGACGTGATCCCTATGATCCAGAGAACAAAAGTATGGAAGGGGCCTATAATCACTCGGCATATCCTTTCTTTAAGCACCATCATTATGATTTAGTAGGTCCGATTACAGACAGCCAATATATCGATGCACTATATGATGCAGAAATAAAATATTTAGACGATCGTTTAAAGGATTTGGATGATCATTTGGAGAAGCTTGGTATTCAAGAGGATACACTCCTCATTCTATTAGGTGATCATGGTGAAAGTCTTACGGAGCATGACATTTACTGGGATCATTGCGGATTGTATGAGCCTACCGTTCATGTTCCACTAATTATTCGTTGGCCAGGTCGAATTTCAGCGGGACGGCGTGTTTCAGGGCTCGTACAACAGGTTGATTTGCTTCCTACGATATTAGAGGCAATACATAATGAGGCTCCCGAAGGGATTGACAGGGCCAAAATCACTTTCCCTGAAGGTCTTGATGGTGTAAGTCTATGGGATTCGATTCATGGAAAAACAGACAGCACACACGATAGAATATACCTCAGCGAATGCGCTTGGCAGGCTGCCCGCGGAATACGTACAGCCGACTTCAAATTTATTCGAACCTATGATTCAGGACCATTTAATCGACCAGTACGTGAATTATACGATTTGAAAGCAGATCCCGATGAACTGATGAATTTAGCCGATACAATGCCCGATTTGGCTGACCAGTTCGAGCACGAACTAAATGAGTGGGTTGCACGCAAGCTGGCAGGAAGAGAAGATCCGATGGAACGTCAGCTAAATGAAGTCGGTTTACCGTTTAAGAGACGAATCGAACAGATATTGTCGACCGCTGGTATGAGCTGGGAAGAATGGTTACGGGAGCCGAATCGCGAATTATATGACTTAGCAGTCCAAAACCATAGCTAATGTTCGATGGATTAATAAGACAGAGGTGAAGTACGGGTGCAGGAAATACTCGGAAGCAAGGGATTCATGAAGGATGAATTCCCTTTCTGGATCACACGGACGGAGCAAGGGGCGGTCCCCGAGCATGGACATGAATTTGTCGAGCTCGTCTATGTTGTACATGGCAGTGGAATTCATGTATTCAATGGCACGAATTACGAAATAAACGCAGGAGACGTGTTCATCATCAACCCTGGAGAAACACATTCTTATAACGTGGAGCCAGGGGCGAGAATGGAAATTATTAACTGTTTATTTATGCCTTCGTTGATTTCTGATGCTTTGCTCAATGAGCTTGAAATCACGGGGTCCATGGATTATTTTTACGTTCACCCGTTTCTGAAGCACGACGTACGTTTCAACCATCACCTCACTTTGCATGGACAGGATGCAGCATTAATATTAATGCTGCTTGAGAGCATGATTAGCGAAATCATGCACCATGGTTTGGGTCATGCGACTCTGATTAGGCTTCACATGATCCAACTGCTTATTCAGCTATCTCGTCATTACAGCTTAATACAACTTCAAAGAAGCAATCCATATACGTCCCCGCGACAGTTGGACCGCGAGATTGGCGCTAGGCGTATCTATGGTTATTTGGAACGGAATTTCGATAAAAAGGTTACATTGCAATCACTCTCCAAACTATTCAACGTCAGCACTAGGCAGTTAAACCGTATGATGAGGGAAGAATTCAATATGAGCGTTTTTGATGTTCTACATGAAATTCGAATCAAGAACGCCAAGCGAATACTGCTTGAATCAGATGAAAAAATTATATCCGTCGCAACGATGGTAGGATACGAAGACCCCTCTTTTTTCAGCAGACTGTTCATGAGATATGCGGGTTGTTCCCCACGCCAGTATCGAACGAGGATTTAAAAGATTGGCTTAGTACACAAAGCACAACAAACGATGAAGTTCGAAGTAATTTAGCCGCATGATTTGCGGTTTTTTTTATTTTATATGAAATCGTAAATTATTAAGAGTTTGTTAATGTGTTGTAACGACAATAAGGATGAGCTTACAATGAAATCAGTTACATCACATAAGATTTAAGGAGCAAGTAATCCATATGAAAGCGAAGATCACCAACCTACTAGAATTATTTCGTGTATCTACGAAACTGGGACTCACCTCATTTGGAGGGCCTATTGCACATTTGGGTTATTTTCATAATGAGTATATACGTCGCCGTAAATGGATGGATGAACGAAGCTATGCAGACCTTGTTGCGCTTTGTCAATTTCTACCTGGACCAGCAAGTAGTCAAGTTGGGATTGGCGTAGGAATTGTTAGAGCAGGATTGTTAGGTGGACTTGTTGCTTGGTTAGGCTTCACGCTACCATCAATCATCGCGTTAATAGCCTTTGCTTTGATGGTTCAGGGCAATGACATAGGAAGTACAGGCTGGATTCAAGGAATGAAAATCGTAGCTGTAGCCATCGTTGCTCATGCCATTCAGGGTATGGGGCAAAAACTAACGCCTGATCGCGAAAGAGTTACGATAGCGGTAATTGCTGCAGTCGTTTCTTTATTATGGCAAACCGCATATAGTCAAGTACTTATCATTGTAGCAGCTGGACTAATTGGGTTATGGATATATCGTAAGACTGCAGAAGAGAGGAAGCCAGCTTTACATATTACGATAAGCCGGCCCCTTGCTATTGTCTGCCTCGCTTTATTTTTCGTACTACTTATTGTGCTGCCGATTCTAAGTCAATGGTCTGATATCAAGTGGTTGGCCATGTTCGACAGCTTTTACCGTACAGGTTCATTGGTATTTGGCGGGGGCCATGTTGTATTGCCGCTTCTAGAACGCGAGGTGTTAACTGCTGGATGGGTAAGCGAGTCGGATTTTCTGGCAGGTTATGGCGCTGCACAGGCAGTACCTGGTCCACTGTTTACATTTTCTAGTTATCTCGGAACTTTGGCTGGCGGCATTACTGGAGCAATCGTTGCAACCATTGCAATATTTTTACCAGCATTTCTTCTCGTTGCCGGAGTACTCCCATTCTGGAATGCTATTAGAAACAACCCTAAGATTCAAGGTGCATTGAATGGGATCAACGCAGCAGTAGTCGGTTTATTGCTTGCTGCACTGTATGATCCACTATGGACGTCTGCGATCTTGGAAACGAGAGATTTTGTATTAGCCGTCATATTATTTATCATGCTTACTTATTGGAAGCTCCCGCCTTGGATCATCGTCATATCTGGAGCTGTTGGCGGCATCTTGCTTGGCTGCATATGACTGTTACTAAGAGTTAGGCATATAAAACAATTTCCTGGATACGAAACCGGAAATTGTTTTTTTATTTGGTAGGTGCAACAAAGAAATGAAGAAATCTACTTTCCTAATCACCTTCAATTCAAGGAGAATCTGCATATACACTGGAAGAATGCATTAAGAAGGTGTATGATTATATGTTGAAAGAAAAAATAAAATAAATAGGCAAAATAGACGTTAATAAAGCGAATACGCTAGGCTCACAATTAACGGGAACTTGTTAACGAACTTCTCACTTTTCACCAGCTTTTAAATAGCTTATAATTATCAGATAATAGTAGACGTTTTATTCGACAAAAAAATTGCAATACACTATGGAATCGTTCTAATTTAAACAGAAAAGGTCTGTGACTAGGTCGCTCCAATCAGGAGCGCCTTCATTCCTTCTGCAAATTTCAGGGTATAAGGATGGGAAAAATGAGCAACCGAGAAAATAAAACAGACGTCATCTTAATTGGTGCCGGAATCATGAGTGCGACTTTAGGAACATTTTTAAAGGAATTAGTACCCCAATGGAATATTAAGGTGTTTGAGAAGCTCGAAAGTGCAGGAGAAGAGAGCTCTAACGAATGGAATAATGCAGGAACAGGACATGCTGCATTGTGCGAGCTTAACTACACTGACGAGAAACCAGACGGATCTATAGATATTAGCAAAGCTATCAAAATTAATGAACAGTTTCAGCTATCCATGCAGTTCTGGTCTTATCTTGTTAACAGCAAGCTGATACGTAATCCGCAGGACTTTATTATGCCATTGCCTCATATGAGTATGGTGCAAGGGGAAAAAAACGTAGCGTTTTTGAAGAAACGTTATGAAGCCATGTCAAGCAATCCCCTGTTTAAAGGGATGGAATTTTCTGATGACCCTGCAAAACTGATGGAGTGGATTCCACTTATATTAAAAGATCGTCCAGCAAATGAAGCGATTGCGGCAACCAAAATTGACACTGGAACTGATGTCAACTTTGGTGCTTTAACGCGTATTTTGTTTGACCACTTAAAGAGTAAAAAAGTCGATATCAAATACAAACATAGCGTTGATAATATGAAACGTAATAGTGACGGCTCGTGGGAATTGAAAATTAAAAACGACAGCGGCAACGTGGAACGCCATCATGCAAAATTCGTCTTTATCGGAGGCGGCGGTGGAAGCCTGCATTTATTGCAAAAATCCGGTATTCCTGAAGGAAAGCATATTGGCGGATTCCCAGTAAGCGGAATATTTATGGTGTGCAACAATCCGGATGTAGTCGCACAGCATCATGCAAAAGTATATGGCAAGGCTAAGGTTGGAGCTCCTCCAATGTCAGTACCGCATCTTGATACAAGATTTATCGACAATAAAAAATCGTTGCTATTTGGACCATTTGCCGGCTTCTCACCAAAGTTTCTAAAAACAGGTTCCATGTTTGATTTGATAACATCTGTAAAACCGGATAATCTCATAACTATGTTGTCCGCAGGCGCAAAAAATATGTCATTAACAAAGTATCTAATCGAACAAGTACTGTTATCGAAAGAAAAACGTATGGAAGAGTTACGAGAGTTTATCCCGAGCGCAAAAATCGAGGATTGGCATTTGGTTGTGGCCGGTCAACGAGTACAGGTTATCAAAGATACTGAAGCTGGCGGCAAAGGTACACTTCAATTTGGTACGGAAGTTATTAGTGCAGCTGATGGCTCGATTGCAGCATTGCTAGGTGCTTCTCCAGGGGCTTCTACTGCTGTTCACGTTATGATTGAAGTCATTAAAAAATGCTTCCCGCAACATGTGAAAGAGTGGGAACCGAAAATTAAAGAAATGATTCCTTCCTATGGAAAGTCGCTTTTAGATAATCCAAAGCTTCTTAACGAAATTCATTCTTCAACAGCTAAAACACTAGGTCTAAGTGAAAAAGAGCTAGTCTGTAATTAGTTAAATATAGAAGGGGCCGTCTCAAAAGTGGTAAACTTATTAAGTTAATTACGATTGAGTCGCCTTGAACGATCACGAAAACGGCCCTGCAGGTCTAAGCCCGCAAGGCCGTTTTTGGATTTTTATCGATCGCTAATTTCTTCAGCAGGTATATTCGATGAACATATGAAGCCTCTCTTTATTTAGTAATGGTTGGTGGTACTTCCATTCTAACAAGGACAGGTTTCTTTTGCTTTTAAAATTTTCAAGGTTTAACCAAACGGAGCAGGTCGAATGATTCTGGAGAAGCGCCAGCGGTCGCCTTTGTTCGCGGATTCCTTCCTCGTCTAATTCATTCCAGGAATCCGCGAACAACAGCGATCGGAAGAACATTCGACTGCGTAGTGAATTTGGGAACCACATTTGTTCTGAATAGAAAGGAGCTATCCCATCGTCATCTTTGATGACTTTTGGGACTGCCCCATCATGCTACTCATTCCGCCAATGCGCCTCTAAAAGACCGGATTATCAGTAATAAATCTAGAAACTAGACCTATTTCCCTGAAAACGACCAATTCTACACTAATAGATCTAGAAATTAGATCTATCATGCCGGCCATTCCACCACAATGCCTCTAAAGCGCCGCATTATCAGTAATAGGTCTAGAAACTAGACCTATTTCCCTGAAAACGACCAATTCTACACTAATAGATCTAGAAATTAGATCTATCATGCTGGCCATTCCACCAATGTGCCTCTAAAGCGCTGGATTATCAGTTACCTCTGCTGTAGGGACATCCTCTTTTTTTTGCGGACTCCGTATTGAATTTTGGACGGACAATGGTGCCATTCCAATTTATTGGAGAAGCTCTTGGGGCAAAAATCAAATGGGATCATTCTAGTACTATGAATCAATTATATATCGATAGCAACCGCCAATGACATGGTGCTTTTTTTATTAAAGTTCGGGTAGAGTATCTGACTTAATACATTATCTAGATGAATAAACGGATAGCCTAAGGGAAAGTATACCATATGTAAAAATACTCTAAGATACAGATGAGGAGAGGACAATCATGGAGGCATCGATATCTAGAATACAAATCATTTTTTTGATGCTTCTATCGCTTGGAATTTCCAATCATGTATTGATTATCCCACATCTTCTCCAAACAGCGGAACGCGATGCTTGGTTCAGTATTTTGATCGCTTACTTAGCGTTAATTGGTTGGAGTGTGATTCTTTATCTCGTTTTGAAGTCAATGAATACGGCACCTTTTTCTGTTTGGCTTAAAAAACGTATTGGGAAATTCGGATTATGGTTCATAAGTGGAAGCATATTTCTTTATTTATTGGTCGCAGGAATCATGATCGTCTTCGATACGACAAAGAATGTGAAAATCTACTTTCTTCCCGATACACATGATCTTGTCATTACTCTAAGTTTTATAGGTTTATCGTATATAGCGGCTAAAGGGTCAATTAAGACATTAGTTTATATGTCTACAATGTTATTACCCGTCGTATGGATGTTGGGAATCGGAGTTTCTTTGATGACCAAGAGTGTCAAAGATTATAGCATGCTCTACCCTCTATTGAAGGAAGGGGTTGCTTCTGAACTTATGGGCAGTGTGGTGGTCTTTGGGGGAAGCATGGATTTGCTGATTTTGCTTTTGATCCAGCACAAGCTGAAAAAACCTTTGAATTACGGAACCATCTTTATTTTATTGTCTTTGTTGGTAGGGCTAATTATGGGTCCAACTATTGGTGCCATAGCTTCGTTTGGTCCCTTTCAAGCTGAAAATTTACGATTTCCCGCTTTTGAACAATGGAGGCTGGTGATGATCGGAACTAGTATTTCTCATGTGGATTTTTTTGCCGCATTTCAATTAATGGCGGGCAGCGTTATAAGAACATCACTTATCGTTCATCTCATGTGTGAACTTGCCGGTGTCAGCACACCAAAAATTCGCCAGACGGTAATGCTCATCATTTCGGCTCTTCTATCCCTGCCTTCGCTACTAAGGATAAGTGATATCGTGATGCAGAAGTGGATTCATGACTACTTTTATACCTATTCACTCTGGTTCGGAGTTACACTAACCACGCTTCTATTTCTGATTACATTTGTACCCCAATGGAAAGGAGCAAGAAATGAATAAGTCATCTGAAGAATCGAAGTTATTTGTAGAAGAGGACGCATGGTTACGCGATGGAAGCTTGTTAAAAGAACAACTGAAAGCCGCATTTGCAAAGCATTCCGATGTCCAGTTTCCGACACTTCCACAAATGGAGGTCTCCGATCACATGACAGCCTTTTATTGCGAGGGCATGATTGAGAAGACCGAAATGAATACCTACTTTACTAGGTCTATTCACTATATAAACCGTCTAACTAACAATCTGGATAATGTAGTACCGCAATATTCAGAAGAAATGCCGTTGTTCGAAATTAATCGTACGTTCGGAGAAATGATTACTAGCTTATTTACGGGTAAATTGATCATTTATCGAGAAGGAGCTTCGAACTTCTGGGCAGTTGAAGTTTCCAAAGTTCCCCAGCGGTCATTACAGGAGTCCAATACTGAAATTTCAATAAAGGGTCCAAAAGATGCTTTTACTGAAGATTTATTTACAAATATATCTCTTATACGGAAGCGAATGCAAACGGGATTATTATTTAGCGAGCAATTCGTCATTGGGAGCTTAAGCAAGACGCAAATAGCCTTGCTTTATTTGGACCATAAAGCGAACCCGAAGGTAATCTCCGAAGTACGTAAGCGTTTAGAAACTTTTCAAACAGAAAGCATTGTAAGCAGCGGACAGCTAGAGCAGTGGTTGTCAGATCGAACTTTCTCGTTGTTCCCATTGATTGATTATATCGGCCGGCCCGATTTTATCATTGAAACGTTGATGCGAGGAAGATTCGCAATCATTGTAGATGGATCGCCCATGGCTCTAATAGGACCTTGCAATTTTCTTGAATTAGTAAAGTCACCTGAAGATGTCCATTTCCCTTTTCATTTTGTCATATTTCAACGGATTCTTCGGATTATCGGTCTGGTAATAGGTATTTTTTTACCGGGTTTCTGGATAGCCATTGCATCAGTAAATATTGATCAGATTCCATTTTTTCTGATGACAACAGTAGTCATTTCTCGAGAGGGGGTCCCGCTCACTTCTTTTCTTGAAGCGTTCCTTCTCATATTTCAATTCGAATTACTGCGGGAAGCAGGTGTTCGGTTACCGAAAGCTGTCGGACAGACGATTGGAATCGTTGGCGGGTTGATTATCGGAGACTCGCTCATCCGAGCCGGCCTTGCATCTCCGACAATACTCGTTATCGTAGCTCTATCAACCGTAGCAACTTTTTGCTTAGTTAATCAATCGTTGTCTGGTACTGTCAGCCTAGTCAGAATTTTCATTTTGCTGATATCCTCGTACCTTGGCATATACGGCTTCTTCCTAAGCATGTTCTTAATTATGATCTATCTCTGCCGACTCGAATCCTTCGGACTTTCGTATCTTGAACCGATTTCTTCTTTGCGATTTAAAGAGTGGCTGTCAGCGTTCGTCCTAGATCCATTTCGTAGAACACGTTTCTCGTCGTCCATGTTAAATAAACGAAAGAGGTGAAAGAGGTGATATACAGCATTCGATGCATCCTAATTGTAACGGTTGGATTATTACTTGCATCAGGCTGTTCTACAGACGTTAAAGAAATCGAAAAGTTAAGCTATGCTTCTGCAATAGGAGTCGATTATAAGGATGGTAAGTATCATGGTTATATTCAATTTCTTGATTTTCAGTCTGTTGCTAAAACGAGCGACGGTCATAAAGAACCTTCAAAGACTTGGGTAGGTGAGGGCATAGGGGATACTTTTGAAGAGTCACTATTTGAGCTTTATCAAACGGCGCAAGAAAGAATTTATTGGGGTCATGTGACCTCTATTGTGATTAGCGAATCGACGTTAAAAAAAGGAATAGGAGATGTTTATGATAGTGTCATTAGATATTATGAATTTCGTCTGACACCTTGGGTATATAGTACGAGAGGATCAGTTAAGGAAATTCTCTCCACAGGCGGCTTTTTTGGACAGTCTCCACTGAGTACCATCCTACATGAACCGCAAGGGACGTACTCTCAGACATCAATCATTCATCCGATCAGACTCCACAGATTAATTGGACAGATAAATGAACCAGGGTTTACTTCTTGCATTCCATCACTCACTATAAACAAAAAAAGTTGGTCTGAAAAAAATAAACCCGAACCTAAATTGACTGTAAATGGGGCAATATTCATTAAAAATGATGTATTTAAAAGCTTTATTCCAATAAAAGAGTTGAACGGGCTGCGTTGGATTCAAAAGGG
The DNA here is from genome assembly GCF_056269345.1 of Paenibacillus sp. J22P15. Classification (NCBI taxonomy): domain Bacteria; kingdom Bacillati; phylum Bacillota; class Bacilli; order Caryophanales; family Paenibacillaceae; genus Paenibacillus; species Paenibacillus sp. J22P15. The sequence goes on along the minus strand of NZ_JBWDNT010000001.1, from coordinate 619,628 downwards.
AGCGATACGAGCTGGCATTCCCGTTCCGAATGCGAAAGAGCCCGCTGTTCAAATCGTCATCAATAAACCAAAAACCAAGTTAAAATTGGTCAAAACAGGGGGGAATCTCCATTACAATTTGGATATGAAAGCGAACGCCTATATGGTAAATCGAATCAATAATCAATTAACCAATCTGAAACAATTAACTCAGAATTCGGCTGATGTTATTGAACAAGAAATTCGGGACACATTTCAAGCAGGACTGAAAAGAGAGACGGATGTCTATAATTTCGAACATAATTTATTTCGTTATCATTACGAGAGATGGAAGAAAGCCTCTCCCGTAGAGCAGAACTTGTTAAACAATATCGAGATCAAAGATATTCATATTGACTTAAATATTGAACATTCGAGCTCTGAGAAAAATTCAACTATACGCAGAGATGAGGAACAAAATAATAAATAGTCACTCACTCCATTGAATTGTATTCCTGAAAAGTCGCATAGCTGCGGCTTTTTTTGGTTTATTATCAATGTATTGCTGCGCATTTAGCTAACCGGCAGGAGACTTAAGAAGCACAACGAATTATTATTGCAACGGACTTGATCATATGTATGAGAGGAGCTCTGTTCATGGACTTTATTTATGATAACGAGACGCTGGCAGTAACCGTTGTTAATGCCATTCACACTGGCAATATCCCATTATTGAAGCGAATGCTTGAAGAAAATTCAGGCTTGGCTAAGGCAAGAATTATCGGAAGTGACAATAATAACGAAGGCCAAAGTTCCGGAATGTCTCGAACTCTGCTTCATGTGGTAACCGACTGGCCCGGTCACTTTCCTAACGGTGCAGCTACTGTGAATACGTTAGTCAAGTTCGGTGCGGAGGTAAATGCTCAGTTCACTGGAACGCATACCGAGACACCGCTGCATTGGGCGTCCAGCTGCGATGACATAGATGTGCTTGACGCGCTTCTAGATGCTGGTGCCGACATCGAAGCGCCAGGTGCAGTGATCGCCGGCGGAACACCGCTAGACGACGCAGTGGCGTTCGCACAATGGCGGGCAGCGCATAGATTGGTTGAAAGAGGAGCTCAGTTCGCACTATGGCATGCGGCTGCGCTAGGACATATGGATGCAATTGAGCGATACTTCGCAGGTGCCGTACTTTCAGAGCGATACCCTTGGGGAGCAGGATTCTCCGCTCCTCTGGACAAAATCACAGTCGCCTTCTGGTGCGCGTGCCACGGTGGACAGCGGCACTCTGCAGAGTACCTTCTCGACCGAGGTGCAAATCTGAACTGGATTTCAGTTTGGGACGGATTGACCCCACTGGACGCAGCGCAACGCAGCTCCGCAGTTGATATGGTTCGGTGGCTGCGTAGCCTAGGTGCCAAATTCGCCAGTGAAGTGTAAAAAAACATAGTCGCGGGGGCTGCAGCATGAATATTATGTTTGTATGTACCGATAATTTCACTCGTAGCGTAATAGCCGAATTTTGTATGAAGGATTTTCTCCGTAGAAATCATAATACAGCAATAAAGGTTGCTTCCTCTGGGATAAGAGCCAATAGTGATATTAGTGAAATCCCATTATTCAATGAAGTATATAACGGTCAAAAAACAGCAGTTAATATAGGCGCACCGGGTAGTGATGATTTTGTGGAACAAATGAACAAATTGGTTCATTTCTTTTATGAAGCAATGCCCCAAATCATAAGAAATCTGGAATAAAGAGCCACTCAATAAAAAGATTCAACTTCTTATATTAAGTTCCATCTCTAGACACCCTACAGGGTGTCTTTTTGTCTTTTTTTCGCTTTAAACAGGAGTGTTTAATTTTAATCAATCTTTCCCAGCCCCTGGGGTTTCAGATTAGTTATAATGCAATTAAGAGAAGCTCTATATGGAATTCACAAGTAAAGGAGATCCAAAATGATAAATAGTCGAATCATAGATATCGGTGTTAATTTAATGCATCGTTCGTTCCAGCAGGATCGTGAGCAGGTTGTCGAGAGGGCAGTCGCAAACAACGTTACTTCCCTTATCCTTACAGGAACGAGTCTAAAAAACAGTTTAGAAGCAGCTCGCTATGCTCGCCGTTATTCGGGAAAACTCTACAGTACCGCGGGCGTTCATCCCCATGATGCTAAGAACTGCAACGAAGTGACGATGTCCAAATTAAAAGAATTAGCAGCCAGTCCGCAAGTGGTGGCCATAGGGGAATGTGGTCTGGATTATAACCGAGATTTCTCACCACGGGACGTACAACGTAAATGGTTCATCGAACAAATCCGTTTAGCGCTTGAGTTGAAAATGCCGCTGTTTCTACATGAACGGGAGGCATTTGCAGATTTTTCAGCGATTCTTAAGGAGCATGAGGTCAAAAAAGCTGTTGTACACTGTTTTACTGGGACGTCAGCTGAGCTTAAGGTATATCTTGAAATGGGGTTCCACATCGGTATTACTGGCTGGATCTGCGATGAACGCAGAGGCAAACATCTGAGGGAGCTTGTCCGAATGATTCCGCTGGACCTGCTTATGATTGAGACGGATGCGCCATTTCTGACTCCGAGGGATTTGAAGGAAAAACCGGCTGATGGACGGAATGAGCCTTCATTTTTGCCTCACATTCTTCAAACGGTAGCCCGATGTTTAGGGAAACCAGAGGAAGAGGTTGCAAAGGCTACGACGGCAACTGCTGTGAGATTTTTCGGAATTTGATCGAAGAAACATGATTGTACCTAAACACAGAAGCTCATTTTAGAAGAAGAGTAGAAATATTAACAAGTTGATTACATTAATAAATGACAGATATTGTTATATGTCTAAACCAGAAAAGTTGCTTGAAATGATTATTTTTTTCGGGATTTAAAAATTATTGTTTACCTCACCAGCGTTATTTGATATTATAATTTCAATATTCAATTGCGTTGAAGAGATGAGTAAATAAATGAATGGTTTCACAGAGAGCTCCGTTAGCTGAAAAGGAGTAAACGTTCTTTTGTTGAAAAAAGACTCTGAGCAGCACATCGGAACACAAGATACATGGGATGGTGTGCCAGGAGCTCCTGTTACAGAGCTAGAGTATAAGCATTGCATGATGATGCCGTACTTGAAGAGGCTGATATGGCGACATATTAGCGAATCTAGGGTGGTACCACGGGTATATCAATCTCGTCCCTAAGACTGACCAAAGTCTTGGGGGTGGGATTTTTTTTATTGGGGCCAAGAAAAAGCAGCTTACATTCAAAATAAAGTTAATCAAATCAAACTGTTTGAATAGTTATTTAAGTAAGATCATCCAAGTTGAAAGGAATTGAATATAGAATGACACAAAAATTAAAGGTTGGTATTGTTGGAGGAACGGGTATGGTGGGACAGCGATTTGTTCAGTTGCTGGATCAGCATCCCTGGTTTGAAGTAACCGTAATTGCGGCTAGTGCCAGTTCCGCAGGTAAAACATATGAAGAATCTGTACAAAACAGATGGAAGCTGTCGGGCCCCATTCCTGAAGATGTGAAAAACATTGTCGTTCAGGATGCTTCGAAGGTGGAGGAAGTTGCTTCAGAGGTCGATTTTATTTTTTGTGCAGTGGATATGAAAAAAAATGAAATTCAAGCGTTGGAAGAGGCATACGCAAAAACGGGTACGCCTGTTGTTTCCAATAATTCAGCTCATCGCTGGACATCTGATGTACCTATGGTCATTCCGGAGATTAACCCTGGGCATCTTGAAGTCATTGCTGCACAAAGAAAGCGCCTTGGAACATCTACTGGTTTTATTGCGGTTAAGCCTAACTGTTCCATTCAGAGCTATGTGCCGGCACTTCATGCACTGCTAGATTTTAACCCAACAAAAGTTGTGGCATCGACATATCAGGCGATATCTGGTGCTGGCAAAAACTTTACCGATTGGCCGGAAATGTTAGATAATGTAATTCCGTATATCGGTGGTGAAGAAGAGAAAAGTGAGCAGGAGCCACTTCGCATTTGGGGCAGTATTGCAAATAATGAAATTATTAAAGCAAGTGCGCCATTAATTACAACCCAGTGTATTCGCGTTCCTGTATTGGATGGACATTTGGCTACTGTATTTGTATCATTCGAGAAAAAACCATCGAAAGAAGAAATTCTCGATCGCTGGCTGAAATTCAAAGGACGTCCGCAGGAGCTTGACCTTCCAAGCGCACCTAAGCAGTTTATAACTTATTTTGAAGAAGAGAATAGACCACAGACGGGACTTGATCGTGATATTGAACGCGGAATGGGAGTTTCGGCGGGCAGATTGCGTGCTGATTCATTATTTGATTATAAATTTGTAGGACTATCACATAATACATTACGTGGAGCAGCAGGCGGTGCTGTTTTGATCGCCGAACTGCTTAAAGCGGAAGGGTATATTCAGGCAAAGTAAATCTATTTATTATCATTAGAATAACAGTACTAAAAAGCAAGTCCACTGATTTCAGGGGCTTGCTTTTTTTGTATATTATTTCCTAATACATACTTCCGTTGATATAATGATATGCAACGATAATATATATACGATGGGGTGTCATTAAGTGATTAGACTATTTGAAATTGAAGATCTAGATAAATGTACAACCTTATTTCTCGAAGTTTTTAATGGAGAACCTTGGAATGATCAATGGTTGGATCATAAAGCAAAAGAATATTTATTGGATTATATAAATACGCCAGGGTTTATGGGTATAGTAGCGGTTGAGGAAGAGGAAATTATTGGTTTTATTTGTGGATACCATAAGAAATGGTGGGAGAATGATGAGTTCTATGTAAATGAAATGTGTGTTCACCCTAAGTTTCAAGGTCAAGGTATTGGTTCGAAAATGTTTCAAAGTCTAGAAAGAGAATTAATAGTAAAAGATATAAAAACTATAACATTACTAACAGATAGAAATGTTCCAGCAGAAACGTTCTACAAGAAAAATGGTTTTTCCGAAGTCAATAGAATTGTCTTTCTTGCAAAAAAAATAAAAGATTAATGGATGATTACTTGTCCTATGGCCAAGTAACGAAAGTGTTCAGTTTTATTCAAGAAATGGCTTTTTTCGAAGTGAAGAAGCCATGGAAAAACATTGGTGAATAGAGTAAGGACCATTATCAAAGTTACGAATATGAGAGGTTTGGGACCGTGTCGAATAATCAAAAAATTGAGTTTCCTTCATTAATAACTGAAAGACTGAATCTGAGGATTCTGACTTTACAAGACGCCGGATTAGTGCTCAAACATTTCTCAGATGAGTTTATTACACGGTTTATGGATATTGAACCATGTATAGATATACAGGAAGCAGAAGAAATTATTAGATTTCATATAGAGGATTCGGGCTGTAGATGGGGCTTGTATGACAAAATGAATGATGATTTCAGCGGAACATGCGGATTCCATTGTTTAAGAAGAACGAATGATGATTTTATCGCAGAGATCGGGTTTGATCTGGCTAAACCATACTGGGGCAAGGGACTGATGAGTGAAGCCTTAAAAGAAGTCATCAATTTTGGATTTACTAAAATGGGATTAACTATGATTGATGCAACTGTGGAACCTGAAAATGAAAAATCCATTAAATTATTGAATAAATTAGGATTTGAAAGAGCAGAGGAACTAAGAGACCATTTAATATATTATTATTTAAAACGGAATCGTTTCGATGACAGCGGTGCTGAAGTGTAAAAGTTAAGATTAATACAACCACTACACTATAGCTGGTCGGTATGTGATTATGATAAAATTGATGAAATTCTTTATAATAAGGAAGTGTTAAACTTGAATTTCGAAATGGTTATGCAGGAGCTTGAAGCTCTCAGCAAGGAACGAACCAAGAAAATATACATGTCCAATGGTGCACACGAACCACTTTTTGGTGTGGCTACAGGTCAAATGAAGCCCATTGCCAAGAAAATCAAAAAAAACCAACCTCTAGCTGAGCAACTTTATTTAACCGGGAATTACGACGCCATGTACTTTGCTGGCGTAATTGCAGACCCAAAAGCAATGACTGAAGATGATTTTATGCGTTGGATAGATTTGGCTTATTTTTATATGCTTTCCGATTATGTAGTGGCAGTAACCTTAGCAGAAACAGATATTGCTCAAGAAGTTGCTGATAAATGGATCACAAGCGGCGAAGAGCTGAAAATGTCAGCGGGCTGGAGTTGTTACTGCTGGCTTTTGGGTAATCGACCAGACGTTGAATTTTCCGGAAGTAAACTTTCCAATATGCTTGAAATTGTGAAAAATACGATTCACGATTCTCCCGAACGAACAAAATATGCTATGAATAATTTTATTTACACAGTCGCGGTATCCTATTTGCCGCTTCATGATAAGGCGGTCGATACCGCAAAGGTTGTTGGACCAGTAGAAGTTAATCGGGACAAGGCTAAAAGCAAGTTTTTACTCGCTTCCGAGAACATTCAAAAAGCAGTAGATAAAGGCCAAATTGGTTTCAAACGCAAATATGTAAGGTGTTAATTACATCTAAAGGCAGCCGGCGACTTGATCGGTTGCCTTATTTCTTCTTATGAGCTGATTGGCAGGATAATTTCAATTACATAGAGAATTACTGAATTTATGCAATATATTACAAGGGGGATCTTTTATTGATAATTAAAGCTGTTTTTGTTGACCGTGATGGAACTTTAGGTGGGAATGGTCACTTCATTCATCCTCGAGATTTTGAGCTATTCCCGTCTTCATTAACAGCACTGAAGTTATTAAAAGATCATGGAATTAAAATATTTGCCCTTACAAATCAACACAACATTACTAAAGGCTTAGCGACAGAATTAGAATTTCAAAAAGAATTTGAAAGTTATGGATTCGATGCGGCATATATATGTCCACACGAGCCTGAGGATGGCTGTGAGTGTCATAAACCACGACCTGGCATGCTTCAAAAAGCTGCAACTGAGTATGAACTAGATCTTACTCAATGTGCTGTAATTGGTGACGTGGGTTCTACAGATATGCTTGCAGCAGCCACAGTAGGAGCCAAAAGAATTCTTGTAGAGACAGGCTGGGGTAAGCAGTCTTTGGAAAAATACCGTCACAAGTGGTATGAACAAGCATCACCAGATTTTGTTGCAATGGACCTCTTAGATGCTGCCAAATGGGTAGTTGGCAACATCCGTAAAAATCAAGAACTCGAATAATGCTTCGTTTAAATATCAAGTTTACGGGTACCAATCCATTTCACCATCTCAGGATCGCGATGTGAAAAGAATAGGCTTTGTTTTGTATCTAACGTGCTAATCGAATCCAAATCCTCTTGTCTTAATTCAAAATCAAAGATATCGAAGTTCTCGATAATTCTTTCTTTGTGAACAGACTTTGGAATCACAACGACTTCTCTTAATGTCAACCAACGTAAAACTACCTGAGCAACAGATTTATTATATTTTTCAGCTATGGATACCAATACCTCATTCTGGAACAAATTATTTTTCCCTTCAGCAAAAGGGGCCCAGGATTGGATCTGCACATTGTACTCTTTCATGAACTTTTCACTTTCGATTTGCTGGTTGAAAGGGTGCGTTTCAACTTGGTTTACGGCAGGAACTACTTCATTATGAATAATCAAATCAATCAGACGATCCGATTGGAAATTGCTTACGCCAATCGCCCTAATCTTACCTTCACGATTTAATTCCTCCATGGCACGCCATGAGCCGTGCACATCGCCAAATGGCTGATGAATTAAATACAAGTCCAAATAATCCAATTGCAATCTTTCCAGTGATTTTTCGAATGCTTTTATTGTGCGTTCATAACCAGCATCCTGAACCCAAAGTTTCGTAGTGATAAATAATTCCTCTCTTGCTACGCCACTCCGTTTAATCGCTCTGCCAACTGCTTCTTCATTCAAATAAGACGCAGCTGTATCAATCAGCCGATAGCCTGCCGTAATAGCATCATAAACGCTTTGCTCACACTCATTTTGTTCTGCAATCTGAAATACACCAAAGCCGAGTATAGGCATCTCAACACCATTGTTCAAAATTACCTTTTGCATCAAAAACCCTCCAGATTGTTAAAATTATTCGTAACTCGTTTTGAGCTTATTCATAATCTTGAGCTGTACAAAAGCACTGTTTAAGCTTATGACTCTATTATGCATTCCTGAAAATAAATCTGATATCTAATTTGTCTTAAATGATTGCCTAATCCTCTCACTGCCATTCCTTATTAGCAAACTAATGGGTATAATAAAACAAATTACAGCATCAAGGAGTGGCCTATGTTTGAAGAAATAATGACCCAACAGGATAACCTCACAGAACTGATTAAGCGTCATTGCAAACAATCGGGTGTATGTCAGACAACGATTCCTTCTCTGTTTCTTATTCGTTCAGACAAGGTAGATGAGCCAGCCTACAAAGTATTTAGTCCTTCCTTTTGTTTTGTGACACATGGGTTAAAGGAAGTCTATCTAGCTGAGGAACGTCTAGAGTATGGACCATCCAATTACCTAATAACATCCATGAACCTTCCGGTGATAGGGCAGGTTATAAAGGCATCACCTGAAGCTCCATATTTGAGCTTAAAACTTGATTTTAGCCAAAATGAAATTTTAGAGGTTTTACAAGACGCTAAAACTCATGTGAATTTAAAGGATAATGCTTCACGAGCCATGTTTGTCGCTAAGATCGAATTTTCTATTTTGGATGCTGTGCTCCGATTGGTTCAATTGCTCGATGCTCCTCAAGATATTCCATTTCTTGCTCCTATCCATAAGAAAGAGATCATTTATAGACTCCTTCAAGGGCAATATGGAGCTACACTTGCACAAATTGCAATGGAAGGAAGCAACAACTACCGTATCAAGGGGGCAATCGATCAAATTATCCGACATTATAATCAACCATTAAAAATTGAAGAACTTGCTGATGTCGCTAGTATGAGCATTTCTTCGTTCCACAGACACTTCAAAGAAATCACTGCCATGAGCCCCCTTCAATTTCAAAAACAGCTTCGGTTGCAAGAAGCCCGGAACCTATTGCTAATGAAGTCAGCAGATTCCACTGAAGTTGCATATCGGGTTGGTTATGAAAGTGCATCCCAGTTCAGTCGTGAATATTCTCGTATGTTTGGTCTACCCCCTAAGGCGGATATAAAGCGACTGAAGGAAACATATGAGCAAAAAGAGAAGAATATAGTGGGCAGTTTACTGGAATAGCCAGCGTTTAGTATAGTTATAATTTGGAAACATATTGCCTGTTCCCATCGTCATGTATTTAGAACAAAATCGAAAAGGAGTATGGTGGGAGAAAAATGGGCAGGAATTAAGAAGCAGCAATACTAAACTGACAGGAGTTAGATACGATGATAAAAGGTTTCGGAGGCATATTTTGGAGAACTAAGAATCTTGAAGTTATAAAAAAATGGTACAGTGAAGTGTTGAAGATTGAAATAGAAAATTGGAATGGGACTGTGATAAAACCCCAATTAGGAAATGAGACTATCTTTTCTTTCTTTACCGAGAATGACAGTTATTTTCCAACAGAGCAACAAGTTATGTTAAATTTCCAAGTACATAGTCTACACGAGACTATTAAGCATCTTGAACATATTGGTGTACCTCTTGCAAAGAAAGAAGAGATTAGTGAATTTGGAAAGTTTATTTGGATTGAAGATCCTGAAGGCCGACTGATCGAGCTTTGGGAGAAATAACAAGTTGAGATTGTAATTAATTTGCTATTGAGCTAACGAAACACTTTAGTTGAATAGTACACTAAGATGAGCAGGCACTGAGGTGCCTGCTCATTTTAATAAACTAACAGGCAGTAATGTTCAAAATAACTACTTTTCGTTTAATCGAATTTATGATAATATTGTGCATCTGTGGATAATGATTCCATACATATTCCAAAGTTAATGGAGGTGTATTAATGCAAGAAAAACAAACCGAAACGAATAAACTGGCTTGGAATACCAAAGCGTATGATGCTTGGACAATTCACTTTGGAACTCCGTCTGAACAGGCAGAAAAATTAAAAAAAGACCCTAAATATCCACTTCGACGCTGGTTACAGTACATAGGAGAGCCAAGAGGGCAAAGAATAATTAATCTTCTTGGCTCCACTGGAAGGAAAGCAATACCTTTAGCGATACTTGGTGCCGAAGTAACCATTGTAGATATATCTAAGGAGAACAGACGGTACGCTTTAGAAGTTTCAAAAGCAGCCGGTGTTAAAGTGGAATACATAAATGCAGATGTCCTAAACATTCCTAATGAGGAGGACATAAGGGATTTTGATATAGTCCTTATGGAATTCGGGATTTTGCACTACTTTTCAGATTTACACTTGATTTTTTCAGTTGTTACGCGAATGTTAAAAACAAATGGTCGTTTTATTTTAACAGATTTCCACCCTTTTTCTAGTAAATTGTTAGACGTTACAGACAGTACCATAGCCTTTAAGTCAGAAGCTAACTACTTCCAATCTACACTCGTTGAAGATACTATCGCTTATCACGGGATTCTACCAGAAGATGAACGTATGAACTTACCAAAGGTAATCTTAAGAAGGTGGACACTTGGGGAAATTTTATCCGCGCTAGCCAATGAAGGAATGTACTTAAGAGTTCTCGAAGAGGAACCAAATTCGCAACATCCATATGTACCTGCATACTTCACAGTTGTGGCAGATAAAATTTCTGCTAATTCTCCGTTAACTCCGATCAGATAATGCGCATTTTGTCCGAATTAATTAAATGAAAAATGGTTTAATTTCAAAAGTGAGGATGAATATGAATATAGTTCTTATAGGTATGTCTGGAGCTGGTAAAAGCACTATAGGTGTGTTGCTTGCAAAACGTGGATACAGATATAGCTATACAACAACATGAAGGGAAATTCAAAGGAGACTAATAAACATAACAACGAGAGGCATTGTAATAAAAAAAGGAAATAGTCTTAAGGACGTTTTCGAGGAAAGGCTTCCTCTATACATTAAGTATAGTGATAAAACTCTTGATTGCTCAAATAAGGATATAGAACAATGTGCTATTGAAGTTATAGAGAAATTACAAGATATATTATAGTCTATACAAAAACATTTTTAAGAAGATAATGGCACCCGCTTGGGTGCCATTTGTGTATGTTATTGTTGAAATAATTGTTCTTGATATTGTTGATGTCTCCGGCTCCCATGAAAATTAGAATTGAGTCGGTATAGAAATACAAGTCTGACCTAACGACTATAGGTATGCGGTTGAAAAATTCCGACAAGGCGCATCTTCAAAAGCATAAAATGGAAAATTTCGAGATTCCAGAGCAACCTGTGTGAATAGAAATGATGTGCCAATGTTTGATAAAATACAACAAAAAGTAGGGATTATCTGGATGATATAGAATACTTATACTTCAGAGGATCCTGAAAAGGGGATTCAATTATAAATGAACAACAAAACGATTAAAAATTAGGGGGGACTTACGATCCAAACTACAGCAAATACTATAAACAGAGACGTAAATAAGCGAAAACAAAGATCATCAATACACTCTTACTTGTGGATCATTCGCTTCTTAAAGCCTTATCGATGGATGATTTCAGGGTTTATTTTCTTAAGCTTATCCATTGTTGGCGTAGAACTTTCAATACCTAAGTTTATACAATATTTTATCGATACATTGCTCCCTAGCGGAACTTTGAAAGAGTTTCTGAGCATGCTTGGGATTCTCTCAGGAATAGTCATCCTAATGGTCATTTTCACTTTAGTTAGAAACCGATTACAACGCATTGTTCAAGAAAAAGCGGCGAGGGATTTGCAATTAACTTTGTTCAGTCATCTAAGAAAGCTTGGATTTTCCTACTACGAACAAAATCCGGTTGGAGAAACGTTGTCTTTGTTCAATTCGGAAGTTTCCGCAGTGCAGCAAATTTATTATCGCTATTTTCCCGGGATGGTGATAACGGGAGTTACTTTCTTGGTATCTACAGTACTTATGGTTTCGATTCATTTCACCTTAACTTTAGTTGTCATCCCCTGTTTTCTATCTTACTACTTGATTGGTCCTTACTTTGAAAAGCGGGCTGCACAGTTAGGACGGGAAACTCAAATTAAGAGAACGGCATTTCATAAAAAGATTTATGATACGGTCTCGGCGTTGCTGGAATTAAGGGTGTATCGTAGCAAGGATTGGGATACGGATCAGTGCCTAACAAAGCAAAATGAAATGCATGTGAAAATAAACCGTCTGCACTTCATGAGTTATACGAGAGGACTAGTACGTCGTGTTTCCGTACAATTCGGCGCTGTGGCTGTATTTGCCTACGGAGCCTATTTGTTAAGTCAGGGCGAGGTAAGCACAGGCGCATTGGTCGCATTTATGTTTTTTTATTTTCGAATGATCCAAGACATTACTTTCATTGTGACGATGACCTCCGAGCAAAAGGTATTAATGAATCAGGTCGAAAAGCTATTTACTTTCATGGAAAAGGAACCAGCTGTGCAGGAAAGTGAAAGAACTGTTCAGCTTCCTGTGATACGGGGCGAGATTTGTTTTCAACAAGTTTCATTTCATTATCAGGCCCAGTCCACTCTCATTAACAACTTTTCATTGGATATACGATCTGGAGAAAAAGTTGCTATTGTCGGTACAAGCGGTAATGGAAAATCGACACTACTAAAGTTGATCGGGCGTTTCTACGATCCGGTACAAGGAGAAATCCGTTTAGACGGTGTGCCGCTCAATCAATTGCCTCTCAATCAAGTTCGCGAAGCTATGGGTTTTGTTTTTCAGGAGACTTATTTGTTTGGAACATCCATTAAAGAAAACATTCGATTCGGATTTCCAGATGCTACGGACGAAGAGGTAGAAGCTGCTGCTAAGGCTGCCTATGCCCATGATTTTATTCAACAATTCCCACAAGGATATAACACTTTTGTTGGTGAGCGAGGCGTGCGGTTATCTGGCGGGCAACGGCAGCGTATTTCCAATGCTCGTATGTTCATCAAAAACCCTCGGATCGTTTTGTTAGATGAAGCAACTTCAGCCCTAGATAACTTAAGTGAATGGGAAGTTCAACATGCGCTGAATCAATTGCTAGTAGGAAGAACGACCATTGCTATCGCTCACCGCTTATCTACAATAAAAGATTTCGATAGAATTATAGTCGTGGAAAATGGTGGCATTGCAGAGGAAGGTACATATGATAACCTCATTAATCGCCAAGGAGCTTTCTACAGGTTAGCTATAGGAGAGGAGCAGTCGGCTTGTGAGTAATCGAATGTGGATTTGGAAGTATGCAAGTAAAGTCAAAGGATATATGGCCTTTACTACGCTATTATTTATTCTAGAAATGGTATCCAATTTAGGTGTGATTGGAATCCAAAAGTTTATCATTGACGACTTATTTGTGAAACAGAATTTTGATTTGCTCGTTCCCTTGTTGGCTGGGCTTGCCGGACTCGCCGTCGCTTATAACGTATTGCATCTTTATGCAGCTTTAGTGCGTAATAAGGCGGAGTTTAAGCTTCAACAGCTGCTAGTTAAGGATATGCTCCATTATTTGCATCGGATGCCGGTGAACCTATTTCGGAAAGAACGCACAGGCAAGTATGTTACAAATCTTACAGAGGATATTATCCAGTCCGCAGGATTAGTTGGAAGCCAGCTTCCTAGCGGTGTTATGGAAATATGCGGTGCCGTTATTCTATCGATTATTATTGGTATCGCAAGTCCTCTGCTTTTGCTTGTGGTTATGGGAGTCAGCATTATTTATATTGGTCTAGGGAAATATTTCGCTCCTAAACTGAAAAAAGTAAGTAAAGAGGTTGCAGACAGCAATTCTGACATTCTCGTAGCGATCGAAGAGGGGATAGCATCCTCCAGAGAAGTGATCGCATTTCACCGTCAAGATTGGGAGATCAACCGTTTCCGGGAAAGGTTGTCCATCCATTTCTCCAACATCATGAAACAAGTGAAATGCATGAATCAGCAGGCTTTGTTTTCACTGATTATGCTTTGGAGTATCCGTTTGGCAGTAGTAGGGTATGGAGGTTATATGGTTATTGAGGGAAATCTTTCGATTGGGTGGTTTGTCGTTTTGTTTCAGTTTTCTTCCCAGCTGATGGATTCCTATGAAAAAGTATATAAATTTTTTATGGGGCTTGCCGGCAGTATGGCAGCTGTGGAACGTGTTCGGGAAGTGATGGACGGAGGTACGGATTCAGAAGGATCGAGGTCATTATCTGATCCGATTCATAGTCTATCGTTTGAAAACATCGGTTTTCAATATGATGCGGATGGGATTCCTGTCCTTCAGGGGATCGGTATCGACATACCAATAGGAAAGAAAGTTGCATTTGTTGGAACGAGTGGTGGGGGAAAGTCTACGATTGCCCAACTGCTTATCCGTTTCTATGAACCGGATGTTGGTCATATTGCAGTTAATGGTGTACCATTATCGCTCTTTCGCCGTGACAATTGGATGGAGCGCGTGATCATTGTTTTTCAGGAAGCCTATTTATTTCCGGATACAATTCGAACAAATTTGTTGATGGGGCGTCAAGTATCCGAAGATGGAATGAAAGAGATTTGCAGAAAAATGCAAATTCATGATTTTATTGAATCGTTGTCCGAAGGCTACGATACACAGGTTGGAGAGCGGGGAATTCAATTGTCAGGCGGTCAACGGCAACGGATCGCGTTGGCCCGCGCATTACTAGCGGACAGCGAAATTCTCATTTTGGATGAAGCCACTTCTGCTTTAGATTTGGAAACTGAGCGTCAAGTACAGCAGCAACTGGATGAGATCCGCAAGGGGAAAACGACAATTGTCGTCGCGCATAGGCTCTCTACAGTAATTAATGCGGATGTCATTTATGTGCTGGATAAGGGACAAGTCTCAGAGCAGGGTAAACACGAAAAGCTATTATCGCAAGGCAAAGTATATCCACAGCTGGTACTATCGTCTTCAAACTAAGATAGTCCGTTATGATAAGATGTTTCATTAACCCTGACCGCCGACGGCGGTCTTTTCTTTTGCTTACTTTTCACACTCTCTCCACCCGACATCACCCCCTCAAACCGACATAATTCGACGAATCTTTATAACAGTTATACATAAGGAGTGAATCAAGATGGTGAATAATTACAAACGCTTCATCGAAAAAGCGAAGTCTACCGCTTCCGAATTCATTTCCTCAAGAAGTGAAGAAAAAGTAGATAGCACTATAGAACTCAATCCGCAATATCATGTTGAGCTGAAAGCAATCGCCAATAAGCAGCATACAACCGTGCAAGCACTCGTCAATGGGATCATTGTCCAATACCTGGCAAGCGCCCCAAACGAAATACCCGCCATCTCAGTGGATCAAAAGGAAGATAACCCACTTTTGTATTTAGATGGTATTTGCAAACTAGAAGATTAAGGAGTGCTGACATATGGATAACCACTTGAACATTCAGCATACAATTTTTCTGGATGAAACAGCTTTAGCTGCTTTAATGAACCCTGAAGACCCCTGCTATATGAAAGCCCGTTCCCTGTTTCTGGATTTGCATGATCTTGAACGTAATTACGTGACGACCAACTCCATAATATTTGATCTTCACGAATGGCTTCGCAATGAATACAGCTATCAGCAGGCGGAATATTTTCTGAATGCAATTGATAAGGCAGTGAGTAACGGCAAGCTGGAGGTCATCTCAAGCAGCCCCGAATTTGACAGAGAATCGCGAAGACTGCTTATCGACAGACCCGAGCTCCGTTTTTCTCTCAGCGAAGCATTCACTGCTGTAATCATGTCCTATTATCAGATAAAACGTATCTTTACTTTCAATCGCAATTACATGATGCTTGCCAATTTGGATAAGGAAATTCGAATCATACCATCCATTTAGTGCCTTTAAACAAAGACAACTTCAAAATTCGCTCAAGTTTTATGAAGAAGTATGACAGACTGCTGTCATACTTCTTTTTTTTATTGAGAACCTTCTTGATTATTAAGATTGAAATTTTCCGTTGAATATCCACCAAGAATAGTACAAATTAATGAGCAATATAAATATACATATTTACCGTATGGTTAAGTGTATTTAATATTCGAAATTCAAAGGGGTGTAATTCGGTGGAGGTTTTTAATTTTTTTGTAAGTTTGATTTTGATTTTCTACTTATTATTATTGATTTTTGGACTTATACTGTGCTGGAAAAATCACTTCAAACCAGGCTTTTATTTCTTTCTTATTATCATCTTACTAAAGATTTATGATTTTATTGCTCCTATCATAATTAATCGAATCGTTGATTCTTATACTGCGAACAATACAACATTACCGATGGGAATGACATTTGGAGAGATGTTCTCATTATTGAATTACATTCCTAGAATTATTGAAGTTATTGCTTTTATCATTCTAGTTGCAGGACTGTATCGAATGTGGAAATATAAGTCTTTAAGGCTTGAAGCTTAGATAATTCTCTCAGCTGCAACCGTTGGCAGGTTCATACGCTGTGGTTAGATTCGAAGGAAGGTATCTTATTTGTTTTAATACATGGAGAAACCAGTGGGAAGTGCCTGCCGGAGGAAGAAATGATGGTGAAACAACTAAAAACTGTGCTATTAGGGAGCTTTTTTAGGAAACATCGCAGGTAATCGATATGGATTAGAGTACTATATAAAGTTGGTACTGGTCTACAACATAAGTTTTATTTACAATTTGGTTGTAAGGCAGTTGGTGAGACTAATCCCTATCACTGGAGGCTAATTTTGAATATACTCAAGAAATTCTGCTTTTGGTTGACCCTATTTGCTGTTATCGTAGTCATCTATAACATAATGGGAAAAGATGATAAAAATCTATTATTATTTATTACAAGTCCACCTTTTTGGATAACAGAATATTACCGCATTCGGCCTCATCCTTCATTTACGACTCTCTATCTAATGAATGTAGCATTTTGGTTCATATTTGGATATGTTATCGATCTTGGAATAGCTAAGTTAAGGAAAAGATAATATTGAACACATCACTCGACTAATGGAGAATATTAGTTCTCATATAAGGAGCAGTTTGCCATGGCAGCTGCTTCATATTGTTTATGAACTATTATTAATGTCGGAGCCTCGACGATCGGTAGTCGTTTGCGTCGAAGTTAGAGACAGTTTTGTTTAAACGAAGACGTAACAACCAATAATTATTGAATAAGTGTGGGATACTGCACAAATGTGTGTGACAGGTTAAAACCAAACAAATCAACGTGAAACAATTGATGTATTCTCCACGTCTACAAAAGGAAAGGAGTTGAGATAAATGACAATGCGAAAAATGGCACTTTATCTTTTTATGGTATGTACAGTGATTCTTATGGCCGCATGCGCACGCGAAGCGGAAATAAATAATGGGAGTAAGCCTGAAGATGTGGAAACACCTGTGCAGGAAGAACAGCAGCAGAAAATAACCTCAGAGAAAGCTGAAATTGTCTCCATTGACGGTAATACCATATTAGTGACTGCGTATATTGATAAAGGCGATGATTCATATATCGAAGCCTATTCACTTACAATAACAGAAAAATCGGAGCTGCTTAATAGTGATGGTACGGCTATAACGAACGCGGATTTTGTCGTTGGAGCTCAAGTTGAAGCGTGGTATGATGGACCATTAATGGAATCTTTCCCTGGAAGAGCTCATGCAGCGAAGCTGATTCTCTTGACAGATGATCAAGAACAACTAAGTATCAATAGGTCGGAAGCGGTACGCATCGCTCTGGAGGCGCAGACGGAGCTCGCTGGCCCATGGGCAGTGAAAAAAGCTGAGAAGGATGCAGCAAATGAATTTTGGAACGTAGTCCTTGTTCATTTCCAACATATCGATCAGCCTGTCGTAGTACGCATTAATGGGAAGTCTGGCGAGATTACACCAACTATTAAATCAGAAAATGAAGCGTTTCGCGTATACACGCCAGAACCCAATGAAGAGTTAGGAAATGAGTTTGTCGTAGAAGGTGAAGCTCGTGTATTTGAGGGAGCGTTCAGTTGGAGCCTGGAGGACGGTCATCAAATATTAGCAGAGGGTCATGCTCAAACTGACGCGGGAGCCCCTGAGTGGGGAAAATTTTTGATCGATGTCAAATTTGATTATGCCGTTCAGCCTCAAATGGTGTTGGTGCTTTTTGAAAGAAGCGCAAAGGACGGGTCAGAGCAGCATACACTTGCTATACCGTTAAAGGTGCAGGAGAAGCATATTAAACCAAAGAAAGTGGATTAATGTTGATGATATAAAAGATGAAAGAACCGCGCCTCGTCGTTAGGCTGCGGTTCTTTTTGTATTCTTATTGATGATATTTTTAAAACTGTTTCCATTTTATTATGAACTCATTATGCGTGTTTTGGAGGAACGAGTAATTGTCGTTTTATTGCAGTGGTTGTGTCGTTATTATAAAATACACATCATTTTTCGAATGTGATACAGTAAAATTAAGGAAGCTAACCTCGTTTTATACATTTAGAATATTCAATTTTATATTGTAACAATAATATTATATTCATGAGTATTCTCCAACTCCAATTCCCAATTACGGTGATTTCTTTTTAATCTACTTCTCGAGTTAAACCTTCTAAATAATTTCCACAAATATGAACAGTCAAAGACGATGAATACGGGTGATCTTATTGAACCTTCAAAAAATCAATACTAACTATGTTACCTCTCTTATGAAAGATGTACTCAAAAGTTGGCCATGGTACATAACAAGCATTATAGCCACAATTGTTTATTTGCTTTTGGATTTTTATATGAGAAAAATGATTGGTAAGGTTGCAGATGATATTATTTTTCAAAATGATTCATTTATGATGTCATTCATATTATTGCTGGGCTCTACCTTTTTAGCGTCACCATTTCATGGTATATCAACCTATACTAAAGGGCGTATGTCTGAAGAAGTTCTTCTAAGACTGCGTTTAGCTATAGGTAAAAAAACGACTAAGCTAAGTATGCCTTATTTGGAAACACATGATAGCGGAGAAATCATATCTCACTTAGGTTCAGAAATGGATACACTTAATGGTTTTACCTACTATGGTCTTTCTATGGTAACAACTCTATTTGTTCAACTTATTGGAGTTACAGCGTTTATGCTGTCTGTGGATTTTAATATTACGATTGTTTTTATTTCAATATCTTTATTGGTTCTTCCTTTTAGTATTCTTATGACAAAACAAGTCCAAATCAATGAAAAAATTTATATAAGCCAACTGGCAGTATCTCAACAGAGAGCAAAAGAAGGGATTCATTTTATTACGCTGATAAAATCTTTTCGACTAGAGAATCTGATATTTAATCACTATGAAAAAGCAATACAACAAACAACGGATGCAGCGATCAAAAATGAAAAGACAATTGCTTATGTTGCAGCGGCAGGTAAAGCAATTGGATTTTTACCACTAATTGTAATGGTTGCTCTGGGAGTGTGGAGAATCTCTGAGGGTACCCTGACACAAGGCGAATTACTTTCTCTGGTCGCTATAGGTGGAGGGTTTTTCTCATGGCTTCAAGATACACCGGATATTGTCACTTATTTAAGGAAGGCGCAGGTAGCTTGTGAGCGTATATATAGCTTTTTAGACTTACCTGAAGAAGAACACGGGAATGAAACAACACCTCATAAAAAGGGACCTTGCATTGTAAAAATAGATAATGTTCATTTTGCTTATCCTGGTGAAAAAGAAATTTTAAATGGCGTTTCATTGGAAATTCGTGAAGGTGAATCGGTTGCTTTGGTTGGCGCCAGCGGGTCTGGAAAATCTACTCTAATAAAACTGATTTGCGGATTTGTAAGTCCTAATATCGGCAGTGTTGAAATTATGGGAACTTCATTAGATGACTGGGACAAAGAAACGATGCGCCGGAATATTGCATTAGTCAGTCAAAAAAACCATCTTTTCCCTGGGACTTTAAGAGATAATCTGATAACAGGCCAAATGAAAATAGAGGATGAAAAGCTTGTGGCATTGTGTAAGCTAGCAGGTTTGCAAGCTTTGTTAGAAGAACGAGGTTTAGATGGGAATGTCGGGGAAGGCGGATTTCAATTTTCCGGCGGCGAAAAACAGAGAATTACCATTTTACGTGCATTGCTCAAGGATGCCGAGTTGATCCTATTGGACGAGCCTACATCCGCATTGGATGCTGTTTCAGAAATATCAATTCAAGAATGCCTGCGTATTTTGACAAAAGGGAACACGTCACTAACTATTGCACATCGAATGGCTACTATCAAAAATGCAGACAGAATTTATGTTCTTCATGAGGGGAAAATTGTACAGAGCGGCTCTCATGATGAGCTGATCAAACAAGAAGGTCAATATATGAAAATACTTAAACTTCAAGAATTAAAGGAGGGTGCGGAAATAATACAATGGAGTCAATAACGGAATTGAAGCGTTTATTTAAATATATTTTAGCGTGGAAAAGGAGTTATTTTACCAGTTCCATTGTTGTAGCTATTTCTAGTTATGGTGAAAATATATTAATGGCATTGATGCTTGGGTCCGTGCTTGGCGCAGTTACAAATGGGAATTATCAAAAGGCTGTATCAGACATTATCTTATATGCTATCTTGTATTTACTGTTACTTGTTATTGTTGCTATCGGCAATGGCATAAGCAATAAAGACGCTACGCTTGCGACCAAAAACATACGGCTAACGGCGTTTAACAGTATTATTAAGTCCAAACTAAGTAATTTATTAAACAAACATTCAGGAGATGCGCTTGTAAGATTAGATGGCGACGTTAATGCTGCTTCAGAGGTTTTCAAGAGCACTGTGCAAAGTGGGCTATCTTTAATATTTACTCTAGTAGCCTCGATCGTAACTATTTTCACCGTAAGTTGGATTAGCGGTGTAGTTCTGCTTATATTTGGCTTAGTGATGCTATGGATAAATATAAAATTTATCGCTCCTGCTAGAGTGAGGTATAAAATTGCAAGAAAACACGTTGCTAAATCAGTTATGGGTATGACTGATTTGCTTTCCAATGCAGAGTTGTTAAGATTTTATGGTGAAAAAGCTATTTTACTCGATAGATATGAGAAGGATTGCATAACTTTGCAAGGAAAGAAAATGTCTGCGGTGAAACTAACGGCATTTCAAAATACGTTAGGTCAGATTCAAGCTAGCTTTGTTGTTCTCTTTAGTATTGGCATAGGATTTCTTTTGTGGAAGGCAGAAATAATTACAATTGAGCAGATTCCCATATTGCAAAGTATGGGCAGCATGCTGGTAAATCCGCTTGCCAGCATAGGGTTCATGATAGCTAATATGCAAAATAACTTAACGGGAGGCGTTCGTGTTTTGGAGCTTGTTGACTTACCTCAAGAGGATCAAGAACATGTAAACGCTAAATCAGTTTTTAATGCAGATCGTGTTATAAGCTTTAACCAACTTTCATTTGGATATAATGATACTACTGTTTTGGATAAAATATCGTTTTCTTTGCCAAGAGGAAAGATGCTTGCTGTTGTTGGGGAGAGTGGAAGCGGTAAAAGCACGCTGCTAAAGCTTATGATGGGATTGTATGAATATGAAGGTAGTTTAACCGTATTGGGAAATGAAATTTCCTGCACTTCCCCAGATGAGGTAAGGAATATGACAGCCTATGTTCCGCAAGAATGTCCCTTGTTTGAAGGAACTATTTTCGAAAATATTTTATTAGGCCGCAGTATGGCTTCTGAGGAAGATGTATACAATTCAGCTTTGAAGGCTGGCGTTGCTGAGTTTGTTGAAAATTTACAAGACGGCTATCGTACACAGGTAGGAGAATCAGGTGTGAAATTGTCGGGAGGGCAGCGCCAAAAAATTTCGATCGCACGTGCTCTTTTGAAGGATGCTCCGATTTTGTTATTTGATGAGATTACTTCTTCGATTGATTCTATTTCAGAGCAATATATACAAGAAACAATTGAAAGTTTAAAAGGACATAAAACGATTGTAGTTGTAGCACATAGACTTTCGACGATCAAAGAGGCTGATTATATTATTGTGATGGATAAAGGAAGATTGGTTGAGATTGGCTCTCATGAAGAGCTTATTTGCAAGGAAGGTTATTATTTCAGGTTGCAAAAACTACAAGCATTAGGGATTAATTAAGGGTTGATTATACCATCAACTCGCCATATGCTTATCTTATATTCATGTTAGGAGGGATCATTGTGGAATTATCGATTATGTCATTTAATCTTCGTATCCATGTCGCGGAGGACGGGGAAAATGCCTGGCCTAACCGTATAGAAGCAGCCGCAGAAGTGATTAAAGCGTCTGGAGCAGCCGTTGTATGCACGCAAGAAGGAAGCTTGCCCATGCTGGAGAGCTTGAATTCGCTGCTTCCCGAGTATGAATGGATCGGGGAGGGCAGGCTTGGCGGCGAAGAGGGCGAGTATTGCGCGATCTTCTTCCATAAAGAAAAGCTGAAACCAGTCGAAAGCGGCACCTTCGGATTGTCCGAACGACCGGAACAGCTTGGCTATATAAGCTGGAACAGCGCTTGTCCGCGTATTTGCACATGGGTTAGGCTTCGGCAAATCGACGGGCAGGAGTATCTGATTCTTAATACGCATCTGGATCACATAAGCGAGGAAGCCAGGATAAAAGGAGCTATGCTCATCTTGGACAAGATGAATATAACCAGCGGATCATCCGTGATCCTAACAGGCGATTTCAATTGTGAACCAGAAACCAAAACGATCCAGACTCTGAAACAAGCAGGTCTGCGCCATACATATACCTACCTTGATGTGCATCCAGGCTGCACTTTTCATGATTTCATGGGCGGCGAAGAAGGTGAACCGATCGATTATATTTTCGTTACGCCGAATATTCAGATCGTTTCAGCGAACGTCGACAAAGGCATGTACGGCGGCAAATACCCATCGGATCACTATCCTATTACCGCGACTCTGCAGGTGTAGCATCTATTCAAAAATAATTTTTATTGGAGGAAATATGAAACTAGGAGCATTCTCTGTAAGTTTAAGTGTAAAGGATATTAACAAATCAAAATTATTTTACGAAAATCTCGGATTCCAAGTATTGGGAGGTGATATTACCCAGAATTGGCTCATTATGAAGAATGAAAGTTGTATAATTGGCCTATTCCAAGGAATGTTTGAAAAGAATATTCTGACCTATAATCCAGGATGGAATGAAAATGGCGAAAATCTTAATTCGTTTACGGACATTCGAGATATTCAAAAACAGCTTAAAGCAAAAGGTATTAAAATACTGACTGAAGCAGATGAAACAACCGAAGGGCCTGCAAGTTTTACAATTGAAGACCCTGACGGTAATCCCATTCTATTTGATCAACACAGATAAAGTAAAGAATGAAATAGAGAGTCACAAGGACGAAGCTACCTTCCAATTGATGAAGAATGTTCTTGTCCACTAACAGTATAATTCTATAATTTGGTATTCTACTTACGAATAAAATCGGGACATGCAGCCATCGAGGCGGTTATGGAGGAACCTATGAACATTACGGGTATACAATCTGATTGGAAAGTGGAAAAAATCGAATTCGCCAAATTAAAGGGTGAACGAGCCAGAAGCGCGGGGGCCAATGGCAGAATCGGAATTCATGGCAAAAGCTGCGCAGTGGATATAGCCAGAATTACGATCGATGGACAAACAGGTTACGGCAGTTCGATTCATATGACGAAGGAATGGGCCGAAGACATAATAGGTCGCCGATTACTTGACTTATTCGACGACCAGGGCAGATTGCGCGAAGCGTATCGTTTGCAATTGGAATATCCAATATTCGATTGGTTAGGCAAGAGACAACGCAAACCCGTGTATGACTTGGTGTCGGGTGCCCACTTTGAAAGGGGAGCACCCTTGATTGTCCCATGCTATGATACCTCTCTATACTTCGACGATTTGCACCTGCCCGATGAGGGAACCGCTGTCGCGTTCATGAAAGAAGAAGCGATGCAAGGATATGCGAATGGTCATCGTCATTTTAAGATTAAAGTTGGACGAGGCGGACGCCATATGCCACTCTGGGAAGGGACAAAGCGAGACATCGCGATCGTACAAGGGATATCGGAAGTGGCAGGTCCCAATGGCAAGATCATGATCGATGCAAATAATGCATATAATTTGAACTTAACCAAAGAGGTCTTGGCGGCTTTGGCGGATGTGAATCTGTATTGGCTGGAAGAAGCGTTCCATGAGGATGATGCCTTGTACGAGGACCTGAAGGAATGGCTCCGGCAACGTGGGCAGAATGTACTTATCGCGGATGGGGAAGGGCTTGCCTCACCACATCTTATTGAATGGGCTACTCGAGGCCGTGTCGATGTGCTTCAGTACGATATCATCTGGCCTGGCTTCACGCATTGGCTGGAATTAGGCGAGAAGTTGGATACGCTTGGTTTGCGGTCAGCGCCTCATTGTTACGGCAATGCTTATGGCATTTATGCGTCGGGACATTTGTCAGCCGTGGTGCGCAACTTCGAATTTGTGGAATACGACGACATTACAATCGAAGGAATGGATGTGTCTGGGTATCGAATCGAAAACGGAGAGATTCATATTCCAAGCACGCCGGGCTTCGGAATCGAATTCGACGATGAACTTGTTACAAACCTTATAAAGCAATCCGGCTGGTCCCTAGGAAGCCGATAATAAGCTATTTCTATTATTTTGTGTATAAGGGGCTGTCCCAAGAGTGATATGCTCCCCAAATAGTAGACAGGTGAAATAATAAAAACCTGCTACTTTGAGGGGAGCATTTTCATGTCTAACGTTAAATATTGCGCATCGGAGAAATTTACCATTATCAAAGAGATCGAATGTGGTGAACTTGGCCTTATGGCCGCTGTGCATAAATATGGGGTATCAAAAACAACCTTGGTGAAATGGTGACGCCGGTATGAAGTCTATGGTCAGTAATAAGTCTAGAAAATAGACTTATTTCCCTGAAAACGACCTATTCTACACAAATAGATCTAGAAACTAGATCTATAATGCTGCTTATTCCGCCAAAGTGCCTCTAAAGCGCCGGATTATCAGAAATAAGTCTAGAAAATAGACTTATTTCCCTGAAAACGACCTATTCTACACAAATAGATCTAGAAACTAGATCTATTGTGCTGTCTATTCCGCCAATGTGCCTCTAAAGCGCCGGATTATCAGAAATAAGTCTAGAAAATAGACTTATTTCCCTGAAAACGACCTATTCTACACAAATAGATCTAGAAACTAGATCTATAATGCTGCTTATTCCGCCAATGTGCCTTTAAAGCACAGGTTCATCAGTTACCACTACTTTAGGGACATCATCTTATTAAAGTGTATACAAGAAAGAGCAATGGAGCGAAACTGAAGAATATCGGGAATAGCTGCAAGTTTTCGATCCCCGACTTCTAAGGGAGGAGGAGCATATTAAGTGGCCATTAACATAAGAGATATCGTATCCAAGAACATACTCAGCGAAGCGAAAGGCTATTTAGATATTGGATTTACCCATTCCTTGAACCCGTATAGCGGCTGCGCGTTCTCTTGCAGCTATTGCTATGTAAGAGAAATGCCGATTCAGAAATTCAAAGATATACCTTGGGGAGAATGGGTTGACATCAAAACAAACGCTGCGGAAAATTACAGGACAGAAGTGATTAAACTTCGTCGTAAAAATAAGCCTGTAAATATCTTCATGTCCTCGGCAACGGACCCTTACCAGCCGATAGAGCGAAAGGCTGAAATTACGCGGCGTATTATAGAAGCTATGATTGAATGTCCGCCTGACTTGCTTCAAATTCAGACACGGAGCCCCCTCATTACGAGGGATCTTGACTTGCTTGTTCACTTGAAATCAAAGTGCGAAGTGCTGGTGTCCATGACCATTGAAACGGATCGAGAAGATATGAAGCAGTTATTTGCTCCGTATGCGCCAGGAATCCAATTACGGTTAAACGCATTAAGGGAGTTGCATCAAGCCGGAATAGCTACTCAGGCCTCAATTTCGCCTGTACTTCCGTTCACCCGTGATTTCCCCAATGTGCTCGAAGGTATTGTAGATCGGATTTGGATCGATACGCTCAATATCGGGGATGGTTCAATGGGGAAGCGATCAGAGCGACTGGGGATGCCCCAGTTATTTGAAAACAATGGGTTGTCCGAATGGTACCACAGAGATATCCATGCCCGTGTTGAAAAGTACTTTAAAACTAAATTCCCGCCGGAGATGATACACGTTTCAAAGTCTGAAGCTTTCCCTAAATTCAAATAGTGACACGAATTAACTGCGTATTAGTTTTTATAAAGTATTAAAAAGCCCGCATTCGGCCTATCTGGCTCGATTGAGGGCTTTTGGTTTAGATGAGTTCCTGTCCGTTCTCATTCTCAGTATAAATGGAGATCAGTACAATTGCCGTATCTGTACCAATATTTTTTACTAAATGGGGCGTACAAGCATTCCAACTAAAGGAATCTCCTTCACCAAATTCAGCCCCATCTTCCCCTTGTTCCGCGTATATTCTCCCTTTAATGACCACATGAACCTCCTCGCCTTCATGCGCATGAGGGACATCTCCAGTCATACCATTAGGAGGAATCTCTACGATCATCATCCGTACATTCTTTGTGGAACTCAAATGTTCCACTTTTAGATTTTCTGAACCGCTTGTTGTAATTGTCCGTTCGTCTTTCCTAACAATTCGCATTCGCTCTTCTTTTTTCAAAAGCAAGTAGGCTAGTGGAACATTCAGAGCTTGGGCTATGTTTTCTAACGTTGAGATGGACGGTGAGGTTTTATTCGTTTCAACCTGACTCATAAAGCCTTGGGACAGGCCGGTTGTCTCGCATATTTGAGCGATGGTGATATTTTTTCGCTTCCGGATCGCTCGTATAGTAATACCAATATCCATCTGGCCATACCTCCAAAATATTTGTAATACCAAAATTAATTTTATATTATCAATTTCGGTGTTGACAAGTCAATGTAACATGCGATAAATTACTCATATAGAATTTATATTTCTATTACTAATATTTCTGGAGGAGAGAAACGAATGACTAGAACAGCTGTTGTTTCCATTATTATGCGAGTGGTGCTGGGCATCATATTTATCTTTCACGGTGTAGATAAGTTTCAAATGGGACTTAGCAATGTAGAAGCATGGTTCAGCTCAATAGGGGTCCCGGGATTTTTAGCTTATGCTGTTGCGGTACTTGAACTTGTCGGCGGTATTATGCTAATTTTGGGGTTGTTTACTCGCTATGTATCAGGATTGTTTGTCATCATGCTCATCGGTGCAATCATGACTGCGAAATTTTCAAGTGGACTCCTTGGCAACGGTCAAACGGCCGGCTATGAGTTGGACCTCGTATTCATTTTAGTCTCGTTGTATCTGGTTGTTGCCGAACGATCACCGTTCTCTGTTGACCATTTTATTATGAGCAAGCGAAGTGAATAACTTTCAGCGTGGAGGAAACTAAGATGAATCCAAATTATCAATATGACTTTCACTTACCGGCTAATCTCGTGCAAGGAAAGAAATATCCGACGATTTTCACCTTACACGGTAAAGGATCGAATGAGCAAAATATGTTCGGTTTGGTCGCTCCACTGGTTGAAGATTTCATCATCATTGGGATTCGCGGTAATTTACCGCTTGGTGGGGGATATCAGTATTATGATTTGAAAAGCCTAGGAAACCCAATTCGCGATATGTTTGACCAAGCGGTTAAAGATCTCGAAGCATTCATACATTATGCGACGGAGAAGTATCCGATCGATCCTGACAAACGTTATTTGCTCGGCTTTAGCCAAGGTGCAATCCTGTCCATCACGCTTTCGCTTTCGATGGGAGAACAGTTAAAGGGAATCGTGGCGTTGAATGGATATATCCCTGAGTTTGTGAAAACGGAGTATTCACTTCGGAGTGTTAAAAACGTTTCAGTTTTTGTCTCACATGGCGAATTTGATTCCGTGTTCCCGGTTCGTATCGGACACGAGACAGCTGTCTATTTAAAAAAACAAACGGAGTGCTTTACTTTCAAACTATATCCGACCGACCACGGTGTATCTGAAGAGAACCAGCTCGATTTTTTACAGTGGCTTAAGCTGGATGCCGAATCAAAGAAAAAATCCTTGCCGTCTTGATTCCTGGGTCAGTCTAATCGAAATAATTTCATGAATAAACAGAGACGAGGTATGACAGTATAAGGAAGTGGTATACATCTCAATTTCCAAAGGAGGATTTCTGATATGGCTCACCAGAAGAGAAGGAAAGAAGCTGCCTGGAAGTCACGAAAGCAAGACCAGCATCCCCATGGTAAAGTCAAATCGCTCAAGGAACTGTCCAGCGAATTGGATTAGGAGTATACTGCTTGTAAGAGAAGGACTGTCGGCGAAATTTACCGACAGTCTTCTTTCTTGTAATAATCTTCCGTTACCGGTTTCCAATTTATAATAAGACATAAAGGAGATAGAAATATG
The DNA here is from genome assembly GCF_056269345.1 of Paenibacillus sp. J22P15. Taxonomy (NCBI): domain Bacteria; kingdom Bacillati; phylum Bacillota; class Bacilli; order Caryophanales; family Paenibacillaceae; genus Paenibacillus; species Paenibacillus sp. J22P15. The sequence continues at coordinate 591,166 of NZ_JBWDNT010000001.1, read as the reverse complement.
ACGGAATTCTGGGAATCAAGTTTTATTGAAAAACAAACGATGTGGGGATTTGAACCTACAGAATCCGCAATCGTGACAAAGGACTTTTTCCTTGAAAGGAATGTTAAAGACATACTGGTACCAGGTATTGGATATGGCAGAAATGCAAAGGTTTTTATAGACAATGGAATAAATGTAACAGGTATCGAAATTTCAAAAACAGCGATTGATTTAGCGAGGCAAAACGGGCTTGATATTAGTATTTTTCATGGTTCAGTAACTGACATGCCTTTTGATAACAAACGCTATGACGGTATATTTTGCTATGCACTTATTCACTTATTGAATAATAGTGAGAGAGAAAAGTTTATTAAAGATTGCTATGATCTGTTAAAGCCCAATGGATATATGATTTTTACAACCGTATCAAAAAAAGCCCCAATGTTTGGAAAGGGCAAACAATTGGGTAAAGACTATTTCGAGATAATGGAAGGCGTAAAAATGTTTTTTTATGATTCTGACTCTATAAAACAGGAATTTGAGAAGTATGGACTGGTGGAGTTTTCAGAAATTGACGAGCCAAGTAAGCACATGAAAAATAAACCGCCAATAAATTTTTTAATTGTTAAATGTATGAAAAAACTATAAAGATAATCATATATTTTCAGTCTAACTATGCAGTGACGGAGCTCGGCTCTAAGCATGATTTTTGATGTGACTAATAATAGCGGGGAATCAAAAAAAGAACCTGAGTAGTTTTATCAGGTTCTTTAATATTGCATATAAACAGGCACGATGATATAATCAGATCACCACTAGTCACATTACTTAGACATAGTTGTTTCATCTTACAATTTAATCATACCACGCCGGTAAACACTTGTCAAATGTTTTCTCAATTTAATGGTTAGGAGTGATATTGAATGCGTTCTTTGGTTCTCGGCTTTCAGGAAATGGAAAAAACACAGCTTTTACTCGTTGGCGGAAAAGGATTAAATTTAGGAGAATTATCAAAAATTGAAGGAATACAAGTACCAGAAGGATTTTGTGTTACAACAGTCGGATATCAACAAGCCATCGAACAAAACGAAACGTATCATGCGTTGTTGGATCAACTTACAATGCTAAAAGCAGTAGATCGAGATCAAATTGGTGTAATCAGCAGGAAGATTCGACAACTCATTATGGAAGTGGAAATTCCTTCCGATGTTGTGAAAGAAGTTACCCACCATCTCTCTCAGTTTGGTGTTGAACATGCTTATGCAGTGCGTTCTAGTGCGACTGCTGAAGATTTACCACATGCATCTTTTGCTGGTCAACAAGACACCTATTTAAATATCATCGGCGTCGATGCCATCTTGCAGCATATCAGCAAATGTTGGGCATCTCTATTTACGGATCGCGCTGTCATCTACCGTATGCAAAATGAATTTGATCATCGTCAAGTGTATTTATCCGTTATCATTCAAAGGATGGTTTTCCCAAAGGCTTCAGGTATTTTATTTACCGCTGATCCAGTTACCTCAAACCGCAAGGTGCTATCAATTGATGCCAGTTTTGGACTTGGAGAAGCACTGGTCTCTGGCTTGGTATCTGCCGATTGTTATAAAGTACAGGAAGGGGAAATCGTCAATAAGAGGATATCAACCAAAAAATTGGCTATCTATGGACTAACAGAAGGCGGAACAGAGACAAAGGAGATCGATCCTGATCAGCAAAAGACTCAAACACTTACTGAACCACAAATTTTACAACTAGCACACATCGGAAGACAGATCGAAGTTTATTTTGGCTGCCCGCAAGACATCGAGTGGTGTTTGGCCCACGATACTTTTTATATTGTTCAGAGTCGGCCAATCACTACTTTATACCCGATCCCTGAAGCGAATGATCAAGAAAATCACGTCTATGTATCTGTTGGTCATCAACAAATGATGACCGACCCCATGAAACCACTGGGGTTGTCTTTTTTCCTGTTAACGACTCCTGCACCTATGCGTAAAGCTGGTGGAAGGTTGTTTGTTGATGTCACACGTATGCTGGCTTCACCTGACAGCAGAAAAGGGTTATTAAATACGATGGGACAACACGATCCGCTCTTAAAAGACGCACTCATGACTGTTGTAGAGCGAGAAGATTTTATAAAATCGTCACCCGATGATGGTAAAAAAATACCTAGTCCCAGTAAAAGCAATGAAGAGATATCGTCTTCGGATTTTCAAGCACAGATCGAAAACGATCCGACAATTGTTTCTGAGTTGATTAAGCGTAGTCAAACATCGATAGAAGAGTTAAAACTATCCATCCAAACGAAATCAGGATCAGATTTATTTGATTTTATTCTAGAAGATCTCCAGCAATTAAAGAAGATTTTATTTGACCCACAAAGTTCGGCTGTGTTTATGACTGCTATGGATGCTTCGTCATGGATCAATGAAAAAATGAACGACTGGTTAGGTGAAAAAAACGTAGCAGATACGCTTACTAAATCTGTACCAAACAATATTACTTCGGAAATGGGTCTGGCGCTATTGGATGTCGCAGATGTGGTTCGTCCTTACCCAGAAGTAATTGATTATTTACAACATGTAAAAGATGATAACTTTCTGGATGAACTCGTTAAGTTTAATGGTGGACAGCAAACCCTAGATGCTATCTATGCTTATCTCCATAAATACGGAATGCGATGTGCCGGTGAAATCGATATGACGAAAACTCGTTGGAGTGAAAAACCAATTACACTTGTCCCGATGATTCTTGGTAACATCAAAAACTTTGAGCCTAATGCTGGCAAACTGAAATTTGAGCAAGGGCGACAGGAAGCTTTGGAAAAAGAACAAGAGTTATTAGATCGATTGAAGCAATTACCGGATGGTGAACAAAAAGCCAAAGAAACAAAACGAGTGATCAGCCTAATCCGGAATTTCATAGGTTATCGCGAATATCCAAAATACGGCATGATTAATCGATACTTCGTATATAAGCAGGCATTACTGAAAGAAGCCAAACAACTCGTAAAAGCCGGCGTTATTCATGAAAAAGAAGATATATACGATCTCACTTTTGAAGAACTTCACGAAGTCGTACGCACGAATAAACTGGATTATCAGATCATCAACAAACGAAAAGACGATTACAAATTTTTTAACAAACTAACTCCACCACGTGTAATCACGTCTGATGGTGAAATCATTACGGGTAAATACGAACGAGATAATCTTCCAGCTGACGCTATTGTAGGTCTGCCTGTTTCTTCCGGAATGATTGAGGGAAGAGCACGTGTCATATTAAGTATGGAAGATGCTGATCTAGAGGATGGAGATATATTAGTCACCACCTTTACTGACCCTGGCTGGACACCATTGTTTGTATCCATTAAAGGTCTAGTCACCGAAGTTGGTGGACTGATGACTCATGGAGCAGTTATCGCACGAGAATATGGCTTACCAGCTGTAGTTGGAGTGGAAAGTGCTACTAAACTTATAAAAGATGGGCAACGAATTCGCGTGCATGGAACAGAAGGGTATATCGAAATATTGTAATGTCTGAACACGTCAAGTAAGAGCCTCTGTCAACCCCCAAATCATATGATTTTGATTTGGGGGTTGTACTTATATGCTATAATATACGATGGATCGGGCCATTTACGGCTAATTCAATCGGCTGGAAGGTAACCCCTTCCACTAAGGGCAGGCGGTATTATCGTAAAGCGAATCGATGTGGCGAAATTAGCAGGGGTTTCGGAGGCTACCGTATCTTATGTCATAAACGGTAAAGCCAAGGTGAGTGAAGATACACGGCGCAAGGTACTGAGCGCGATGGAGCAGCTTCATTACAAGCCTAATCTGCTGGCAAGATCTCTGAAAACCAAGAAAACGATGCAAATCGCGGTTTTGGTCAGCTATTTAGGCAATCCATTTGAAGCAGGCATCTTATTGCATTTGGAACAGAGTGCGCGGGAAGCCGGTTATATTCTTGTTTTTCAGAGCTATCAGACGAGTATGAAGGGGTCTGTGATTGCTAGTCTTCAAGATCGTGTTGATGGCTTGATTGTACTTGGACAAGCGCTCGATGAGGAAAGACAAATGCAGCTTCGAAGCTGCGGTCTGCCTTTTCTATATCTGCTGTCCCCCGGAAGAATAGATAGCAGCATCTATCCCGTTATAGATGTAGACTGGATAGGCAGTTACCGAACGATCATTTCTGAGCTGGTCAAACGTGGACATAGGCGAATCGGTTTCTTCGGAAATGGTGATACTGCACACTACCACGAGCATCGGTACATATGTTTTCAACAAGCTATGAAGCTTGAGCAGCTCGTCTGGCGTCCTGAAGATTATCTAATCGGAAGAGGAAGACTTGAGGCAGCGGAAGCTGCGCTTCTGACCTTTTTACGTGATCATCAAGACATTCCGTTCACGGCACTTGTCTGCGCGAGCGATTTGATGGCAATTGGAGCGATTTCAGCGTGCAGGACTGCGAGTGTCGCTGTCCCCGATCAATTATCTATTCTCGGCAGCGAAGACATCTTGATGGCATCCCATTCTAACCCTCCGCTTGCTACCTTAAGCGTGCCAAGAAGAGAGCTTGGCCACCTTGGATTTGCCATTATGCTTGAGTTAATAGAGAACAAGAAAACGATATCTGAGGTTATTATCGCCAGCGAATGGATATCGCGTGATTCCCTGAAATAAAACAAGAGCTGCACTGGACTTCAATCATCCAGAGCAGCTCTTTTTATTATGAATAGCACCGAACCTCAATGATTGCCGCTGATGGGCTGCCATTCGTAGCCCTTACTACGATGCGCAGCGAATCGGTAACAACAGCGTCCGCAAGAGTAAGACGAACTCGCTGCTGATAATTGTCTTTCACTGTTGCGATTTGACGCCAATTTCCTTCGATTTGCGCCTCGATATCAAAGTCCTTCGGGCATTGCGGATCGCGGTAGAAGGGGGGATATTGATGATATTCTCGCATAAGATGGCCCGGGAAGGTAAGCTGAATCTCACGAATCCCATGGCTGTCCGCCCAGTCTAGTCTAAGCCATTGCGGCAGGGGCTCGGAAGGATCGGAAACCCACACATTCGTCGACTTATGTGGTCTTGTTACACCGCTGATCACTTGTTCACCGGTAAAGCAGTATTGCGGCGGGGAGATGCGGTAGCTTTGTGATCCTCCGTCCGTATGGTAACGTCTCATTTTTCCACCGCCCATATCAAATGCAGCAATATGTCCTGGAATTGTCGTGCCTGCCGAATGCCACTCCACCTGTTCATTTTGTGAAAGCTGAAGTCTGATGAAGCCTCCCGATTTGGGCAATTGCAGATCAACAAACCATTCGATCCAGGCTTTGTCACTGTTAGCTGGTATTATCAGCTCCGTCTGAGCGTAGATTTCACCTGTGTCTGCCCGGTAATCCCATATATGCTCAACAGGAACAATCGAAGCATGAATCACCTGATTTTCGTTGGTGCGATTGCTTAAGCAAACAGAAAGGCTGTCTATGTGATCGGTCTGTACAGCAATCCATTGCCCGCGGGTTTGATAGAGCGGCTCGTTCAATCCATAGCGATAAGCCTGTGCTTCTGCACTTCTAAAGCCATAAGTAAAATCCTTGCTATCCGGGCCAGCCCCATGAATCAGCGCAGTGCTGCTGGCCGTGACTTTGGCGCTTCGTGCATGATCGTCACTGTCTTCGTTATGGTAATTCGGCAGGAAGCATCCATCCTTCATGATACGCTGCTGAATATCCTTTATTCCAATTTGGGTCAACTCCGAAGGTGCAATGTCATGAGCAAGGGAATAAGCGGCTGCTGTCCCCGCGGCTTGCCCTAACAAGGCTGTTGTCCCCATCACGCGTACCGTACCAAGCGCGGCATGAGTGACGCTCACATTGCGGCCAGCCATCATCAGGTTCCGAATATCCTTGGCTACCATAATCCGGAATGGAATGCCGTATGGACCGCAATAGCTCTTCTGGGCATATTCACTAGTCAGATTGTAGCCCTCCGCGCTGGCAAGCTCCGCAGTTGGCGCAAGCAACCCGCCAGGAGTGTGGAGATCGACAAACCATCCGCCAAAAGCAATTTCATCATCGAATACAGTTTTCTGCTGGACATCATGCTCAGTCATCAGATATTGTCCCATAATTCTACGGCTTTCCCTTTTACCGGGCACCTGACCGATCCAGTCAAGCGCTAGATTAGCCGTTTTCTGCTTAAGCTCCGGATCACGATTTTTCATCCAGTCCCATATTCCTAGCGTATGTTTGGTCAGCTCATGACGGATGGTCTCGTTGTCATAAATCGTATTCCATGGAATACCAATTTCAATCCACCAGTAACCGGCTTCGGTATCGTAGAAGACTCGGCCTTGCTTGGCGAAATAATCAGGATCCTCATGCTTGATCGCCCAATCCGGCGCTTTATAAGGAACGGGGCGGCCCATATCCTTCGCTCGAAAATGAATGGAGTTGCCCATCGTATCGCTGCTAGCTACAGGAGGGGCATGTGGTTCGTTAAATTCCTCGCGGCCCTCAGAGCCCCATCTTGACTCACATCCCGCCATATCCGCTATGATGCCATCTCCCGTGCAATCGATAAAAATATGTCCCGCAATGACTAAGACCGTTTCCGCATTCGCCACAACGGCTGTGACCGATTGAATGGTTTCATCGCTGTGCTGAACGCTTGTTACGGACGTATTGAGATGGAAGGTCAAATTCGGAGTGTTCACGGCCATATCATACATTACCAGGTCCCAGACGCTGTTCGTCCACCCGTTCTCGCGAATTTTCTCATGATTAACCGCACGTTCGGCAGCCAGGAGCTCGGAGATTATACCGGTTTCACGTGCATAGGCGTGAAAGGCAGCCGCGCCATGCGGCGTTACTCTAATTTCCGAGGAGCTGTTCCCCCCGAACACCGGACGATCTTGAATCAGGCATGTGCTAGCGCCTTGTCTAGCGGAGCTCACCGCCGCGCAGAATCCTGCCAGGCCGCCGCCACACACGACAACCTCATACGCAAATGATTGGGTTTTCATGCTCATCCTCCGTTTCGGTTACACGTGTAACCATCGAATTTGATTTTATCTTAAAGGATAATGTTCCAAAAGAAAAGGGGTATTTTGTACTCAATGAAGAATATTAAATTTGTATAAGTTCTTCATAACATACTACTAACGCACATCTTTGGCATTTGGTATGTTCATAGAATGATTGGAATAGATACATATGAAAGAGATGACATTCGCTGGAGGAGAGAATATGCTTCAAAAGCTATGGCAAAACGTTAAACCGCAATCGATTAAATCCAAGCTTTTTTTATCTTTTCTTGTCATTATTCTTGTCCCGTTGTTCCTGATTCAGATGAACAATCAGACCCGGCTGGAGAACACCTTTGTGGAGAATACTTCTTTCCAAAGTTTGCAACAGCTCAATCTGCTGAAGACAACGCTGCTAGATGTGAGAAGTCAGATCTTTCATGCGACCTTCGGATGGGAGCAGGATGATGAAGCGATCTCAGCCTTGCGGCAATCGGATAAACCCGCTGAAAGAGAACAGGCCGCCGCTTTGTTCTTGAATAGAATTACGCTCATTCGAGAGGACCGATTAACCTATGGCGAGTGGATTCATGGCGAGCTGTTCAATACCCAAGGTGAATGCTTGTATAGTACTCAAGATGAACAGACTTCGCCTTCTTGTCAAGAAATACTGGATCCGTCAACGGCCAGCCTGCTGCAATGGAGCACGGTTTTCATCGGCGGGCAAGCCAATCTCGTGTATATGAACACGCTGCGCACGGAAGACGGCAGTCTTGCCGGCTATTATCGGATTCGCTTTTTGCTAGGGAGCTGGTTTTCATCGAACTCAAGCTCGGTAGGCGCGCTGCAAAATTTTGCAGTGATGAAGGATGGCCACGTACTCGCTGAGACCAAACCTTATTTCCCCATCCCTCAAGCGATTCAGTTTAAAATAACTAACGGAGAGTTATCCACCGCCACCCCTTATTTAGATGCGGATGCCTCCGTGCTCATTAATTATATCTATGATCCCCTTCTGCAATGGTACATCGTCTGCCAATTTCCAATGGGGCTGTTTCTAGGCGACATGCATGAGCTGAGAGCAAATGCCATGCTGCAGTTTCTGCTGTTCAGCAGCTTCTTTACGCTAGTTACCTATCTAATCCTGCTGCGGACGACGAGACCGCTTGCGCTGCTGCAGCGCAAGATGGGTCAATTGATCGATAAGCAATTTAAAGTACAGCTTGATGAGCGGGGGATGGATGGGGAGGTACTGTTTCTGGCGAAAACGTTTAACACGATGACTCTTAATATGGACAGTCTTATTGAGCGGCTAAAGGCGGAGGAGCGTCAGAAGGAGGCCGCCCAGTTTCAGGTGCTTCTCTCCCAGATGAATCCACATTTGCTGCTTAACACATTAAATACGATGAAATGGATGGCTCTGGCCAGGGAACAGCGGGAAATTGCCGACATCTGCATTCATTTAGGCCATTTGCTGGAAGCAAGCCTGAGGATGGATGTTGATCTTGTACATATGAAGGACGAGCTAGAGCTAGCCCATTCCTATCTCAAACTGCAGCAATACCGCTATCTGGACAAAATGACTTACGAGGTTACCGTGGACCCTGAGGTCGAATATGCATTAGTTCCGAAGTTTAGTCTCCAACCGCTCGTTGAAAATGCGATTCAGCATGGCATCGCACCGATGGAGGGGAAGGGCAGCATTCATATTTATGCCAAAAGAGACGGTCAACAGCTGCTCCTTCACGTGATAGACAATGGCATTGGGATGGAGGAGGCTGCGAAACTTCAGATCATGCGGAAGAGAAAGGGCATCGGCCTGCGCAACCTGAAGGAAAGAATGGGCTTGTTGTTTAAATCGAATGCTCAGCTTGTCATAGAAACGAATGCAGGGGGCACCAAGGTTGTTCTCACCATGCCTTTACTGTTGTCCATGCCTTATCAAAAGGAAGGTGATTAAGATCGAATGGTCTGTCATTGTTGTAGAGGATGAAGACTTTGTACGGGACACCATTATTCGTCTGATCCCCTGGGAACAGGAGGGCTTCAAGCTAGTTGGAGTGGCCGCTGACGGCATTCCGGCATTGGAGCTGATTCGCGAGAAGCAACCAGACCTGGTCATTACAGATATCGTCATGCCGCGAATGGATGGTATTCATCTGCTCAAGCAGGCTAGGGCAGATGGCAGCACAGCCAAGTTTATTATGCTCACCTGCGTAAGTGATTTCGAATATGCCCAGCAGGCTCTGGAATATGGTGCCAGCAGTTATATTCTTAAATTATCAATGGATATCGAGAAGCTGAGAGCTTCACTGAAGAAAGTGTCTCAGCAGCTTATGACGGATAAGCTCCAAAAAAATCTCGTAGAAGAGCTGGAGCAGCATACGAAACACCAATCCTACTCGACTGATCATCTCCAGGTTAATCGCGTATTGCAATACATACAACTGCATTATGCCGAGGAGATTACACTTAAGGGTATGGCTGCGCATGTCGCGATGGAAGAGCATTATTTCAGTGCATTGTTCAAGAAAAAAGCAGGTGAAAACTTTAATCGCTTCGTCCAGAAAGTCCGTTTGGAGCACTCAAAAATTTTATTGAAGGGAACGGATCTTCCGCTCAACCTCATCGCCGAAAAAGTAGGCTTGAACTCGGATTATTACTTTATTCGGCTGTTCAAGCGCGAGTATGGATTCACGCCGGGAGAATTCCGCAGGACCGATGGGTAATCACAAAACAGCGTACTGAAGCGAAGTCAGATTTTTTGGTAAATCTTAAAAATGTGCAATCAATTCCATAACTCCGTTTATAAACAGCCTTCCATTTCCCTGATATAGTGGACTTATCGAACATCAGGAGGTGATGGAGTGAACGAGCAGCGTATGAGAATGGCATGGCAGATGAAGGCGCTCTATATTATGCTGCTTCCGGGTCTGATTTGGTTTTTCATCTACCGATACCTGCCGATGTACGGAGCCGTGCTGGCCTTTAAGGATTACGATCTGGCAGCAGGTATTATGAGCAGTCCTTGGGCGGATCCATGGTATAAGCATTTTCATTTTTTTTTCAAGTCGCCCTATTTCAGTCAACTGATGGCCAACACACTCCTCATCAGCTTGTATAAGCTGGTGCTCGGCATGCTGCCGCCGATCGTAATGGCCATTCTGTTAAATGAATGCAGGATCATGTGGTATAAGAGATGGGTGCAGACACTCAGCTACATGCCTCACTTTTTCTCCTGGGTAATTATATATGGCATCAGCTTGGCGATGTTATCGGAGAGCAGCGGAGTCGTTAACCGGTTTATTCTCCAACTGACAGGGGAAACAATCCCGTTCCTTACCTCTAATGACTGGTTTAGAAGCGTGCTCGTCGGGACGGATATTTGGCAGAATATCGGCTGGGGCGCAATCATCTATCTCGCTGCGATGTCGGCCATTGATCCTACATTATACGAGGCCAGCAGAGTAGATGGAGCAGGAAGACTGAGACAAATATGGCATATTACATTACCGGGTATTCGCAATGTCATCGTACTGCTCCTCATTCTGCGCTTGGGGCATATGCTGGATGCAGGCTTCGAGCAAGTATACGTGATGTACAATATTCAGGTATATCAGGTTGCAGATATTATCGACACGTGGGTCTACCGCACTGGCCTTGAGCAGCTTAGCTTCGGTCTGGCAACGGCTGTTGGTTTGTTCAAATCGTTAATCGGGATGTTTCTGGTGCTCTTCTCCAATCATCTGGCCAAAAGGTGGGGAGGCGGAGGCATATGGTAAACCGGCGTTTCACAGCCTTTGATTGGTTCATCTACGCGGCACTGCTCGCGGTCGGGTTAGCGACGCTGCTTCCTTTTATGTATGTCATAAGCGTATCCCTCACTCCTTATTCGGAGGTCATGCGCAACGGAGGTTTTGTGCTGCTGCCGAAATCGATCACCTTTGATGCGTACAAGCAGCTGTTTGACCGTCCCATTATTCCAAAAGCTTTTGGTGTTACATTATTTCTCTCCACGGCAGGAACCGCCCTGAACCTTGCCCTTACGCTGCTGATGGCTTATCCATTGAGCCGAAAGAAGCTGCCTTGGAGGACACCGCTGCTATTGTTCGTAGTGTTCACGATGCTGTTCAGCGGAGGCTTAATTCCAACGTATTTGGTTGTTAAATCTACGTTTTTGCTCAACACAATGTGGGCGATGATTATTCCCAGTCTAATCTGGGCGTTCAACATTCTCGTTATGAAGACGTTTCTGGAAGGCTTACCCGAGGAGCTGTTCGAATCAGCGCGGATAGATGGTGCGGGAGAAGGCACCATGCTGCTGAACCTGGTCATACCGCTTTCGATTCCATCCATTGTGACTATCGGACTTTTCTATATGGTAGGACACTGGAATCAGTTTTTCCTTGGCGTCTTGTATATTCAGAACCACGATTTGTACCCGCTGCAGCTTGTCGTTCGCAACATTCTTATTTCCGCCACGCAGGTGGAGACTAACGTAGAAGTGACGCTGCCAACGGCCACGCTTCAGATGGCTGCGGTCGTCTCGGCAAGTCTGCCGATTGTCCTCGTATATCCGTTTTTTCAGAAGCATTTGACGAAGGGCATGCTGCTGGGCTCGATTAAAGGGTAATGCGCGAGCAATCGCATACGAAATATATTTTCGAGATGACGGGGGGACGAGAATTTGAAGAAAACCAAATGGATGAAAACCGCCGCTGCTGCTGCCGTGCTGTCACTTTTGGTGACCGCTTGCTCAGGAGGCAACCAGCCACCAACGAACAGTGTGAGCACCAATACGCCTGAGAGCACAGCGAAGCCAACTGAAGCGCCGAAGACAGCCAAAGTGGAAGTGTTTAAAGTTGGTCAAGGGGTTACCTTTCCGGAAGTCGATTTCGTGAAGGAGCAGATATTGGGCAGCGTCAATGTCGAGCTTTCGTTGACGCTAGCAGCGAATAAGGACGACTTCATCAATCAATTGAACACACGCGTCGCTGCCGCCAATTTCCCCGATGTGATGGAGCTTCCGGACAAAGGACTGTTCGATCAATACGTCAAAAACAATCTGCTGCTCGATTTGACGCCATACATGGATCAATTGTCGAACGCTGCTGCCTTCGTTGGTGAAAAAAATCTCAAAAAAGGCACCGTAGACGGGAAAACATTTGCTATCGTCAAAGAACCCAACCCAACCGCTTCGAATTTCTGGGTGCGAAAGGATTGGCTGGATAAGCTGAAGCTGAGCGTACCACAATCGGTGGATGAGCTGCTGCAAACCGCGATCGCTTTCCGTGAGCAAGATCCTGATAACAATGGACAGAAAGATACGTATGGCGTATCCGGCATCGGCGGCGCTGGTGTGGTCGGAAATTTCCAAGGCATCTTCAGTGCTTTTGGATCAACCGGTCTTTGGAATACGTTCTCCATTGAAGACGGCAAGCTGATTAACGGCCTTTATGATCCACGCTCTGCTGAAGCGCTATCGTTCGTGAAGACGTTTTTTGACGCAGGCGTCGTCGATCCAGATCTTCTGGTGAACAAAAACTTTGATCGTATCTACCAGGGCTTTGCCGGCATAGTCTTTACCGACTGGTCCCAAATGGCTAAGGATGACAAGCTTGCGAGCATTAAAGCGGCAAATCCGAATGCGGAGTGGATTCAATTAAATGCGTTGACCGGTCCGGGCGGCCTATCGTTCGCTGGCAATGTAGATATTGGAAAAACGAGCGGCTACGTCACATTACCTAAGGCGCTGGAGAAAAATCCTGAGAAGCTTCAGGCTGTGCTGAAGGCGATCAATTACATTGGCTCAGACGAGGGACTTAAGCTGGTACAATATGGACTCGAGGGCACCCACTACAACGTGGAGGGCGATAAGGTCGTCGCCACAGATCTTATGGGTAAAGAAGCGGCCTATATTTGGCCTTATCAGCTGGTAGGAAGACCGGAGCTTGAATATTTGAAGGTGAAATTCGCCAATCAAAGCAAGGATATCGAAACGGGCATCAATCAGCCGCGCATCGAGGTATATAATTCCTTTATTTCTATCCCTGAAGGCTTCAATGGTGCGGACGCGGACAAATATGCGCAGGAGGAAGTGACCAAGTTTGCATATGGCAAACGACCGATGAGCGAGTTCGGCAAATTCCTGGAAACGCTCGATTCCGCTTTTGGCAATCAGACGCTTGTTAAGGCAGCTGAGTCACAGCTCAAGGAGCTAGGGTATATAAATTAAAGACAGCCGACATAGTCGGGAACGTCTCAAACCAATAGTCGATGTTTATTCGCAAAAATGGACATGTACAGAATTCCTTCAGCATACGAAGGATAGTTTGTACACGTCTATTTTTGCTCTTTATTCTAAAAAAAGAAAGGTGGAATTCAGATGAGCTTGTTGTTGAAAGCGTTATCAAGAATCCTTTTTCTTTCCCTGCTCTTCAGCACGTTCACTGCGATAGGACCGGTGAACTCCAGTACTCATGCATTTGCCGACCCGCAAGCAACAGAGCTAGTCGTAGGGGATTTTGAAAGTGCGGATGAAACATGGGATTTTCTGATCGGCAGCAGCGGCTCACTTGGCAATGGAGAGTTTACGAGAGATGCTGCAAACGCACAGTCCGGGAGTTCTTCAGGCAAGCTCCAGCTCAATTTCGGAAGCAGCTCATCTTATCGCTACAGCTATGTCATGCTTGAGAAATACTTGTTCAAACGAGTACTGCCAGTCGATGCGCAGCAGCTATCCTTCTGGGTCAAAACGAGTGATATGGCACGTTTCGATCTCATCCTGCTCGACAATTCCAATCAGAATCATCAGCAGACGATTATTCTGCAGCCTACTACCGATTGGCAGCAGGTGACCGTCAGCTCATTCACCTCGGGAACCAATTATACGAAATGGGGCGGCAAAAATGATGGCGTCTGGTATGGTCCGCTCAAAAAAATAAACTTTAAATTAACGAGCCAATCTATGAAAGCTGGCAAAACTACAGGCGATATCTGGTTCGACGATATTCGTGCGACCGTGAATCCCCCAGAGCTGGCTGTTGCCCAGGTTCAGATAGGCAATGTATTCTCCGGCAGTCGTACTGCCGCGTTTGACGTCTTAACGACCGGAGATACGCTGGATTGGAGCGCCTTTAATGCATGGGGTGAGCCGGTCGTATCAGGAACCTCTGCCGTAACAGGCGGCAAACAGCGTCTCAATGTAACCGTGCCAGAGGACGGCTACTACCGTTTGTCATTGACAGCCTCTTCATCCGGTAATGTTATCAAAAGCACAGAAACGACATTTGCTGCGCTTTCAGCATTTGATCTGTCAGCTGTAACCGCTTCGCCATTTGGAATTCAGACGCATTTTGGAATTAACTGGAACAGGGAGATGACTCCGCTGCTCAAGCATGCAGGACTCAAAAACGTAAGGGATTCCTTCTATTGGTCCGAGGTCGAGCTGAGCCAGAACCAATACACGTTTAATCCCAAAACGACGCTTCCTCTGCAATCATTCCGGGATTTCGGTATTGATCCGTTACTAGTCTTCGGACTAAGCAATAAATATTACGATGCTGGAAAAACGCCTTATACGGAAGCTGCGCATGTCGCTTATGGGAATTACGTTAAAGCCATGCTGAATAAATTTGGCACACAGCTGAAATCGGGCGAGATCTGGAACGAGTTTAATCTCCCATATTTTGGCGGCAACGGACCTGCTGCTTCCCGATCAGACATCTACTTTAATCTGCTCAAGGAAGGCTATGAAGCTATAAAATCGGTACGGCCGGATCTTACGGTGGTAGGCGGCGTAACGGCAGATGTCCCGCTCGATTGGCTGGAGGATTTGTTCGAGCTTGGCGGGCTGGACTATATGGATACACTATCGGTACATCCCTACCGGTATCCGGAAACACCGGAAGGGCTGCTGGAAGAAATCGATCACTTGAACGAGCTAGTACGCGATTATAATAACGGTCAAACCATTCCGCTCTGGTTCTCGGAAATCGGGTGGCCTACCCATCTGAATCCAACAGGCGTAGATGAGAATACGCAAGCATCCTATTTGATACGCAGCTATGTCCTTAGTATCGCGGCAGGCGTTGAGAAAATCTTCTGGTACAATCTGATGGATTCAGGCACGGATAAGCTGTATAACGAGCATAATTTCGGCATTGTCCACAATATGGGCGATGCGCTTGGAGCTTATACGCCTAAACCGGCATACGTCGCATTGTCAACCCTTACAAGACAATTAACCGGTGCATCCCCCGTCAGTCAGAAGGAGAAAAACGGCATTTATCGCTATACATTCAACAAAAACAATCAAGACATTCATGTTCTATGGGCGCTAACCGAGCAGAATGTCACGTTATCTACCGAAGATCCATTGACAGTAACTGATATGATGGGCAGAACAAATACGTATACTCCGACTAATGATAAAGTGTATTTGACTTTGTCCGGTGAACCGCTGTTTATTCAAGGAAACCTTGAAAATATTAAAGCGGCTAGTCCTTATTCACTTCAAACCAATCCGGTCTATCAAGGAGATGCGGTTACCGTTGTGCTTCAGGTTGATCGATCGGCGCCTAAAGACGAAGGGACTGCCTCGATTAGCTTTCGCGGCGTAACCAAAGAGATTGAAATCGATGGTCCAGGTGACTATTCCGTTCAATTCCCAGAAGCGGATCAGATCGGGAGCTGGAGAGTCTCAGCCGAGATCTCAGCCGATTGCAAGGCAACAGCGGGTATATTCACTGCCGTTAAGGTACGCCATGCAGAAGGCGGCTCAGCCAAGCACGTACTGAGAAATGGTGAGGATGTTATCGAGGTATTAATCAACAATGCTAGAGAAACCGGGCGTACGTTGACGCAGATCGACTGGAATATCGGAGGCTCAACTGGTTCGGAGCAATATCACGAGCCAATTCCATCAAACTCAGACCTTGCCGTAGACTTTCCGCTCACCGGGCAGCCTGTCGGTACTTTGCTGCCGTATAGCTTCCTCATCTATTTGGAGGATGGTGCGGTGCTGCAGACTGAAGGTACGTTTAAAGTAGCTGCTCCTGAAGGGAGAGTGCTGATGCCCTATCGTACTCTTGAACAGATTAATGATGTAGACGGATTAGCAGGGATCGATCTGATCACTGATGTTAATTCCAGAATTCCGTCGAGCAGCGGCGTTGATGATTTTAGCGGGAAAATATGGGCGACCTACGATGAGGAAAATCTGTATATGTATGCACGCGTCCACGACAATGTGTGGTCACAGCTGAATAGCGGAGATGCGATATGGGGAGGCGACAGTATACAGTTTGCCGTGTCTGCGGGAATGCCGGGCGAGAATTTGCAATGGTATGAATATGGCATGGCTTTAACCACACAAGGTCCTGAGCTCTACAGATGGATGGCGCCTCAAGGATTCGAAGCAGGACCGATCGATAATCCTAACCTGCAAATCACAAGAGATGAGACGGCGAAGGATACCATTTACCAGTTGGCGCTTCCATGGACTGAGTTGGCTCCTATTACGACCAGTGACGGCTTGCTCAGCCTGTCTATCGTCGTGAATGAGAACGACGGCAATGGACGACGGGGCTATGTTGAATGGGGAAGCGGCATTGGATCTAGCAAGCAGTCATCCTTATTTAAGCCGGTTATACTGGGAACGACGGAATGAAAGTAATACGAGAGAGCCGAACCTGGCTCTCTTATGAAGTCTTACCACTAGTTGTTATCATTTAAAAATGTATTTGTTTCCAATCCTGGGGATCTTATTTTCATGCTTACATTCACTTCAATTTCCGCCTTCACGAACTCCTCATTCCAAGTCTCTTTGATTTCTTTGAAGCTTTTGTAATCCTGCCTATTCATGACTTCTCCGAAACCAAATATATCGGATTCATATTTCTTTTGAACGTTTTTAATGATACTTTTTATTCCATTTTCCACCTGTTTTTCAATCAGTTTTTGAAATCTTTCGTTTGTTTCTAATTTCCTCATGTCGTCTCTACATTGTGTACCTTCTAATTTTCCATCTAATGTAACAAAAATCTTTATCATTGGCTTATCATTTTTGTAGTGAGCCGTTACTTTTGTGCGAGAATAAAAAATACGAACTGTGATGAACTTATTTTTTTCACAAGGAGCTGTGATAGAGGTTGAATTAATTCTGTTTTGTGTCCACAAATAATATCTAGTATCATCAACGTCAAGAAAGCCTTTAAGCTTCATTGCCTTGAAAACGGCTATTCCGCTCATTAACACCATAGCATCGGGCTCAGTAGTCTCCATATTACTTTTTCTTTTTCCTTTTTCAACATCACCTTGTATGGATACAGAGGACACCGTAGGTTCTCTTCCTTTTGAAATCATAGCTGAAATAAAATCCTTAAGTTTACTATTGGGCGTTCCGCCATAATCTTGGAACATGGTATCAAGTTGTGTATTTAGTTTGAAAGAAGAAGATTTTTGCAGAGGATAAGAAACCTTTAATACATCGGATGCTGAACTGCCTTTCGCAATTATTAGATTATATTCATTTCGTATTTCTCGATCTCTGTCCATAAAGTCGATAAATTCAAGTAAACCCTCTTTAGCAATCTCTTCACTGATGACTATAATTTGCACATGAGAGTAAATTGATGTTCTAGTGAAGCTAATATTCAATTTATTTACAAGTTCTGCTATCATATCGCCCTCTACACTAAATACGATAGAAGGGGTAGCCTTACCACCTGTCTTCGGATTTAATTCTGTTGCAATGACCGATTCGGCTGTTAGTTTATATTTTTTATTCTTGCCTTTATCTATCGCAATACCTCTAATAAGTGATGCTTCATTAAGCTCTTTTCGGTCCCAACAACCACTTGCGATTGTGATAATAATAAGCAAAGTTAGAAACAAACTAATTATTCTTGTTATCATTCAGAATCTTCCTCCATTGGGGGCGTAGGGGACTTAATATTAGGTTGTTTAAGTTGTTTTTTAGTTTTAAGAAAACTTGTTCTCTTTTTTAACGAAAAGATAGGAAATCGAAAAATAACATCTTTTTGGTCTTCAATTATAAAAGGCGCAAACGGAGCCATGTAGGGAATTCCGAAAGAACGAAGGCTGCACAAATGTCCGATCAAAAGAATCAAACCTATTGCCACGCCGTAAAGACCTAATAAGGAAGCAAACAGGATTAGAATAAACCTCAATAAACGAGTCGATACAGCAAAACTATAAATAGGGGAGACAAAGCTTGAGATGGTCGATAAAGCAATAATTATCACTGTTGTAGTCGAAACAATTCCAGCTTCAATAACAGCTTGACCGATAACCAACCCTCCAACAATAGATACGGTAGGACCTACAGCTTTAGGCATACGAGCACCGGCCTCCCGTAATATCTCAAAAGTAATTTCCATCATAATTATTTCGATTAGAGCCGGAAAAGGAATATTTTCTCTTTGTGATGTAAGACTTACCAATAATGTTGTCGGAATTATTTCAATATGATACGTGGCAATAGCTAAATATATAGAAGGAAACAGGAGAGAGATAATGAAGGATATATATCTAATCATTCGAGCAAACGAACTCATCATAAAAGGATGATAATAATCTTCAGATACTTGGAAAAAATCATTAAGCACAGTTGGAAGTAGAAGCACGAATGGGCTTCCGTCCACAATAATAGCAATTTTTCCTTCCACTAAATTTGCTGAGATCGTATCTGGTCTTTCAGAATTATAAATAAGAGGGAAAGGTGTGATCGTTTTATCTGCAATTAATTCTTCAAGTGTTCCTGAATCAAATAGGGCATTGGTTTTAATGTCACTAATTCTTTTGATTATTTCTTCTAGAATTCCACGATTCACAATTCCATCTATGTAGCACAAGTAAGTAGTTGTAGAGGTATCTGAGCCTAAAATGTGTTTTTCGAAACGAAGCGAAGGGTTTTTTATTCTGCGCCGAATTAAGCTCAAATTTGTTTCGCATGATTCGGTAAAACCATCTTTTGGACCGCGAATAATTCCTTGTGTACTAGGCTCTTCAATAGAGCGTGATGAAGTTGAAGTCATTCCTATAGAAATTACTTTGGCAAAGTCTTTTATAAAAAAAATAACATGACCAGTAAGAATACTTTCTATTACTTGAGATTCATATTCTAACAACTGAAATTGCGTTCCTGCTAATTTCTCCTTACAAAAATCGTTAAGCTCATTAACATTTTCCATAGGTGAATTATTTACAGAAGCAATGGAAAGTATATGCACAATTTTATCTGTTATAGATTGTGAATCAATCATTGATGTAAGATAGCAAAGTTGTGCGTCTCGTCCATTAAAATAAATAGACTCTGTATAAAAATCAGATGTGGAACCGAAAATTTCTTGATAACGTTTTCGATTATTGTCTAAATCTACTTCTATCATTCTATTTTGGCTTTCTTGAGGAATACTCCATTGGCCATTTATGTCTTTATTTTTTATTTTGGTTTTCAATTTTTTGTTAATTAACATTTTTAAGGCTCACTCCTTTTTTCTCGACTTCTCCAGATGATATACAAAAAAATTAAAAAAGGGATTAGAAATTGGAAAGGGATATGAATGAAAGGTACGATCTTCAAGCCTTTTTGAAAGTGTTCAGTGGTGTTAGCAGCAATTAATATTGTAAACAATGATATTTGCATAGCTATAGGAATAACGAAGAATCGGTATTGAAATTTTGTAATGTGTTCTAACCCCCGTAGGGCGCAGTAGAAAAATATACTTACTTTCACGTATATTCCCATCATCATCGCAAAAACAACGAATGCATCCAACCGCTCTATAAAATGAGCAACTGATATTTCTCGTGCTGCATTCACTAGAGGAAATACAGCACGTTCACTCATTTCAAATCCCAAGACACTAATTCTAATTACAGCAAAACAAGTTAGTAATAACCCTGCTAAGGCAATAGAAATAGTCCCTATTTTTTTTGCATGAATTAATTGACTGACATAAGCCCCGATAATCATATATACAATTAGTTCACCATTTGGAAAAGTCAGAAGGCCCGGAAAAATAGCCGTTATTATTGGTTTAAAACCGTCAGCAAGAATAGGCTGTAAATTCACAAAATGAAGACTTCCGCTAATAAACAGAAAGAACATAATTAAAACCAAAAAAAATATACTAAATGGTAAAATAATTTCGGTACTCCTCCCTAAAACCTCTATTCCCATGTAAAGAATATAAGAAATGACTAACATGAAGGTTATCGAAATTACCTCCATTGGCGTATTTGGGAAAATAACTATTTTAATCATTTCGCAAAAATCACGTAAACTACGGGACGCAATATAAATAAAGTATTCAATATAACACAATGATAAAAATATCGATGATTTCCTTCCAAAACATGCCTCTAATATTTCAAACAAGTTTTTATTGGGCATTTTTAATAAAATGAAATTATAAAATTGTATTAATCCAATTCCTATAAATGATGCGAGCATGACAGCGATCCACGCATCCTGTTTTGCTTCATTTGCAATACCGACGACAATTGTATTACCTATTTGGAAGCTGAGTAGAAGAACGAATAGCTGCGACAAAGATATTTTTTCCACAAGGTTCGTTTTCACAGTACTTAGCTCCTTAGATGGCTATAATGTTTTTTTATTATTCTTTAATCGATAATCAATAATAATGGAGTAAATAAGGCTGGTTCCAACCGTTACTAATACAATTATTCTCTCCGCTGGTCTTTTAAATTCTAAGATATTCATTAATGCTTTTAGGAATGTAGTGTGAAGCATTGTAGAGTCAATAAAAGTGATTATTGCCATTCCAATACTCATAACTACTAAAGTATAAAATGTAACCAAACTGCTTTCCTCTCCTTAACCCTCAGTATCATTGACATAATTTAACCAAATATGAGAATCGTATTCAAAAAATTTTTATTTTGTAAAGTTTGTCAGAGGACAAAAACATATATTCATTGGAAACCGCGTAAACAGCGGTTTTTTTGTTGTCGAAGAAGGACTGGCATAACTTTATTCACAACCAATGCAACTTCATGATCAGGACGTACCTTCTCGGCAAAGGCTTTTTCTTAGTATTTTGATTAAAATAGTACCTTGACAGTCATAGTAGTGTATCGTATTATACAGTTGTGAGGTGATGAAATGAGCGAGAACAAAATTACATCCGACCTGCTGCGCGGACATACCGATACGATGATATTGCGACTCTTATCCGAAGCAGATCGTTATGGGTACGAAATTGTCAAGTTGATTGCGGAGCGCTCAGGCGGTGAGTATGAACTAAAAGAAGCTACAATGTATTCCAGTGTTCGGCGACTTGAGGCGGAGGGTGATATCGAGTGGTATTGGGGTGACGAATCGCAAGGCGGCCGGCGCAAATATTTTAGAATAACCGAGAAGGGCAGGGAGACTTACGCCCGCAACAAAAACAACTGGGAGTACGCAAAGAGTGTGCTTAAAAATTTATTATAAGGAGAGTGCATGTCTATGAATGACAAATTGACCAACTATTTAAATGGTGTATTCGCACCGTACGATGGGGTGAAAAGCGTCGAGGAATTAAAAATGGATCTGCTCTTCGACCTGCAGGAGCGGTTCCGTGAACTCAAAGAAGAGGGTAAAGATGATGAAACAGCTTTCGAGATAACCATCGATAGCATTGGTGACATCGAGCAAACAGTACAAGAGGTCGCTAACCTCTCCCGCTCGCTGGAGCGGCAGGTGGTAACAAACTTTAGCGCGAGCAACCTGCCAATGAGCGACTTTGCGGGTGTTATTGCGCATAAAGGAAATTTTACATCGAGCGCGTTACGCGGTTCCGACTTTGCAGGCGCAGACTTGACCGGCAGTTCGTTTAAAACCAGCGACGTACGTGAAGCCAATTTTGATGGTGCGAATCTGACTGACTGCAGCCTTTCCTCCTTAGACCTTTCGGATGCAAGCTTCAATGAGTCGATCCTTGTACGAACCAACTTCAGTACTTCGGGAATGGACGGAGCAAAATTCACAGGCGTAAAACTAACCGAGGTCACGCTAACCAAGATCGACCTTAGAAAAACAATCTTTGAAGGTTGTATCTTTGACGGCGTAAACTTTGTAAATTCCGACCTGAGCGGGCTGCGTCTTGACGGGCAAACCTTTATCGGCGTTAAATTTGACAAGTCGGCATTAAACGGAGTCTCGTTCAGGGGCGCAACACTCAAGAATGTGTCTTTTCAAGCTTATTTTTCGTTGACAAATAAATATTACCGTTCCATCAAAACCATCTGCTTTGACGAGGCAGTCATGGATAAGCTGACCTATGCTGCGCTTAAAGGCATGGGGGCCGATTTGTCCAAGGTTACTGTTCGATAAGGAGGGAGAAGTTATGATAAATAATTCGATTCAAGTCATTGGACTCCAAAAATCCTACAAGCAGCATCACGTCCTAAAGGGCGTTGATTTCGAGGTGGAAAAGGGCAGTATTTTCGCCCTGCTCGGCTCCAACGGGGCGGGTAAGACAACGGTTGTCAAAATCCTCACCACGCTGCTCAAACAAGACAGCGGAACCGCCACCGTAAACGGATTCGATGTTGCGTCAAAACCCGAGAATGTACGCCAGGCGATCAGTCTGACCGGGCAATTTGCCGCCGTGGACGAAATTTTGACTGGACGGGAAAATCTGATCATGATTGCCAAGCTACGATACCTCAAAAATCCGCGTCAGGTTGCTGACGACTTGCTTAAACGCTTCGGATTGACAGAAGCCGCCGATCGCAGGGTGTCTACCTATTCGGGCGGTATGCGCAGGAGGCTCGACATCGCCTTGAGCCTTGTGGGAAAACCGCAGATTATTTTCCTCGATGAGCCCACCACAGGTCTAGACCCTGAGGCGCGCATCGAAGTTTGGAAGATCGTAAAGGAGCTTGCAGACAGCGGCACTACGGTATTCCTAACCACGCAGTATTTGGAGGAGGCTGAGCAGCTTGCCGATCGAATTGCCATTCTGCACGAGGGTAAGATTATCGCCAGCGGCACGCTTTCGGAGCTGAAAAAGTTGTTCCCATCAACAAAGGTGGAGTATGTGGAGAAACAGCCGACTTTGGAAGAGATATTCCTCTCCATTATCGGCAAGAAGGAGGGAGCATAAATGGAGACGGTAAAAAAACATTTTTTTAACGATTTGGGTGTAATGCTCGGACGTTCCATGCGCCATATTTCCCGCAGTATGGACACCATCTTCACGGTCTGCATCACTCCGATTGCGATGATGCTGCTATTCGTCTATGTGTTTGGCGGCGCAATCCAAACCGGTACGGAAAACTACGTGAACTACCTGTTGCCAGGTATTCTGCTGATTGCGATTGCAAGCGGTATATCCTATACAGCTTTCCGCCTGTTTACCGATGTGCAGCGAGGTATATTCGAACGGTTTCACTCCATGCCGATTTCGCGTTCTACCTTACTTTGGGGGCATGTGCTGACCTCGCTGGTATCCAATGCCATCTCGGTTGTCGTTATCATTCTCGTAGCGCTCGTTATGGGTTTTCGTTCGTCGGCAGGGATATTAGAATGGCTTGCGGTAGCTGGCATACTCCTGCTGTTTACACTGGCCTTAACCTGGGTCGCTGCCATTGCAGGATTGTCGGCAAAATCAGTGGATGGCGCAAGCGCTTTTTCCTACCCGATCATCTTCCTTCCGTTTATTAGCTCGGCATTTGTGCCGACCGAGTCGATGCCTTCGGTCGTTCGTGCCTTTGCTGAAAATCAGCCGGTAACCTCGATCGTCGAAGCCATTCGGGCGTTGCTGTCAGGTCAGCCGGTGGGCAATGATTTATGGACTGCACTTGCATGGTGCGTCGGGATCTTGTTTGTAGCCTATTTCTTTGCCATGATGGTGTACAAAAAGCGTTTTTAAATGAAGAAACACGACCCAGTACTGTACCGGTACTGGGTTTATTGTGAACATGGTAAAAAATGGACCGCAACCTTTTACCGGTTAAGAGCGTCACACAATGTATAGACACCGTAGAGGGGATAGAAATCATTATGAGTAAGGTTTTTAGTAAAGTTTTATCAGGGCTACTGTTGGTTCTCGTCATTTGTCTTAGCTTGCCTGGACAGGCATCTATGGAGCAGGCTTCATCGGAAGTAAGCTTTCAGGACGAGCAATTGGCGCAAGCTATCAAACAAATTTTAAAAAAGAATGAAAATGAAGCCGTTATGCAGAAAGATATGGAATCCTTAACCGTAGTTAATCTTTCAAATCGAAAAATTAAAAGCCTGAATGGCTTACAATACGCTTCTAATTTGACTCATCTTGATTTATCTAATAATGAAATTAATGATATTGAACCGCTCAAATCGTTGACTAAGATTCGGGGTCTCGATATTTCGCGGAATCAGATCGTTTCAATCGAGGCTTTATCCTCGATGACGGATATGGGAAGTTTACAAATGAACTCGAACAAAATAGCGTCAATTGAGGTCGTTAAGAGATTTCCGCGATTGCATACGTTCGAAGTGAATGATAATCAAATTTCGAATATACAGGCCTTATCGACGGCTACACAACTAACATGGCTAAAAATGAACGGGAATCAGATTGAGAATATTGGGCCCTTAAGTAAATTGATCAAACTTAACAATTTGGATCTCACGAACAATCGGATTACGGACCTGAGTCCGCTTAAGCCACTGTCCAAAAGCATGATGAATCTTAACATCGGGAGCAATCGAATTTCGGATATTGGCGCACTTGAAGGGATGACTCTATTGAATTCTCTTTATGCGGAGAACAATCAAATCAAGGAACTTGGCCCTTTGAAAAAGCTGACGAACCTGGGTATCTTGAATCTCACGTCTAATTTGATTTATAATCTGGAGCCTTTGAAACCACTTTTGCAAATAAACAACTTGTACTTATCTGATAACCGAGTATGGAATTTGGAGCCAATTAGAAACCATAAGTTCGATACTCATTATGATACAGGAGCACTAAGATATGGTTTGCAATTAAGCCATAACTACTTGGACCTGGGAAGTACAACCAGAACGTCCTATCTTCTCAACAAACTTGCTGGGGAAGGACACCCTCTTAATCAGCTGAAAGCCCAACGATTAGTAATCGGCAGCACGAACGCTTACGTAGGGGAAAGTACTTTTAAGCTCAGCACAGCACCATTTATATCGTCGAGCCGTACTTATGTCCCGATTCGATTTGTGTCTGAACGGCTTGGTTCTAAAGTATCGTGGAACCAAAGCAAAAAAGAGGTAACGATCCACAAAAACAACACGACAATCCGCTGGGTAGTAAATGAGAAGAAAGCAATCGTGAATGGACAAACAGTTTCTTTTGATTCACCTTTGCTGTTGAAGAAAGGCAGTACGTTTGTACCCGTACGTTTTGTGTCTGAACTACTGGAATCGACCGTAGAATATATGGCGAATCCCAAAACCGTAATCATATTCGAGAAAAAATAGATACAAAAAAAGTGTGAGCTTTAGCAGCTCACACTTTTTTTTCATTTGAAATCTATCGAAAGATAGAACTTGATTATTGCTGCTCATTCTGATAATACATGTAAATTTTCCAACTGTTGTCGTTCATTTTCTTCAATAAGTAAATGCCGTCGGTTGTTATTGTTTCTGTGGTTTGTTCGTTATCTTTAGTAGTTGTTGCTTTGTAGCTCCCGCCTGTCGACTCAATCACGGCGAATCGATCTGTTTTATCAATGACATTAAGCCTCTGTTCACTGATTTTCTCCATTTCAATGTCATAACCATGGTTTGCGAGGGCAATTAGTTCTTCAGAAACTGAATGGCTAAACGCAAAATAATAGCCGGTATAAAATTGCGCATATACAGCATCCAATTGATCGTATGTTTTCGCTTTGATTACTTGGTTTTCCTTTTCCTCTGAATCTAAAACTGTAGTTAAGAGCAGATCATCTTCAGGTAATGCACTATTTTGCAAATCTAACGCACGCTGCAACATGACTACAGCTTCAGCTCGTTTCGCATTGGCGAAAGGTTTGAATTCCGTTTCACTGGCTCCTCGTACAATACCAGCCTGACTTGCCTTTATAATGGATGGTTTAGCGTAATATTCGGGTACATCTTCAAATTGCTTCATTTCTCCTTCAAATTGTACAGATGAAGAAAAGGCTCTAACGACCATTGTAGCAATCTCGCCGCGTTTTATAAGTTGATTTGGACTAAATTTTGTTTCACTAGTCCCATTAACGATACCTAAGGAGCTGGCAATGCGAATCGAATCGGAGTACCATTTCCCTTGCTCGACGTCAGTAAAAGTTGTTCCAGGCACATCGCTTGTCAAACCTAATGCGCGAATCAAAATCGAAACAAACTCCGCGCGGCTGATGGGACGGTTTGGATTTACCGTTACATTTCCTTCTTGATCCATATAACCTCGTAACAAATCTGCGTTCACAAAATTGTCGAGCTCGTAATAAGCCCAGTGTTCTTCAATGTCTGTCGGAAAGTAGTTTTCCAATGGAGTGAGTTCAGCAGCTTTCACTTGTACGGTATGAAGAGGATAAATCAGAAGCATAGATAGAAGTAAGAAGATCGAGCTGCGAAAATAAACGTTTTTCATTTTGATGTTCCTCTCTTGGTTGAAGAAAATTCTTCTATGAAGATATCAAAATAAAATCGCTCATTCTAGTGGAAAATTATGGACGTTCCTTAATAACGATAATTATTTGTCGAAGGCGCTGCCGTTTACTCGAATTTCTGGTAAATTGGCATTTCATTAAGTCTATGCTTTCTCCAAAAGGTAGTGGTACTGTATTGATTTTGCACAAGACGACGAACTTTCTCGGGCAGATATAGACATAGATGACTTAATTGAGCTAAAAACAATAGTATCACAGTTATAGAGCAGGCTCAGAGGTGGCCTGCTCATATTATTTGCGGATAAAACCGAACGCGGCCATGCGTCACCCGATATAAACTACCGTGCCCCCGCGCCGAAACGCACCCGGCAGCTCTTTCTCCAGCAGCTCCAGCCTGCGCAGCATATGCTCCTGTGCGTCGCCGCTCATCTTAGAGGCTACCCAGTCCTTCAACAGGTAGATTTCTTCCAGGATCGAGGGCACATCTTCTCTTTCCACATCCGTACCCCCTTGGAACAATGCGGTCCACTGGAGACCCAGCTCCTCAGCCGCCGGTTCCCAGTACTTTTTATAGAAGGCCTCCGTCGCAACCGGCAGCATGAACGAGCGTTCGAATTCATCTTCGGGATCGATGATAATAGCGCTAATCGACATCTTTACTTCACTCCAAATCTTATCGTAAATGTGTAATTCGGGAATTCCTGTCGCAAGCGGTTCAGGCTGTTCTCTGCCGCGGCACGCAGCTCCGGAGAGTCTCCGTCAAGCTGGAACTGGAAGTTGCGGATTCCTTTGATTTCCTCCAAGGTCGGAATTTCGGATGTTCCGTCCGGCGTTGTCCGCGTACCGACCGCCTTTTCCATCAGGTTGTTGATCCGCGTCCGCGTTTTCTGGTAGAGCTGTTTATCCGTAAACTGCTGCGGCGTCTGCTGCGGCTTGCCGGTTTTGGGATGAATGCGATTCAAACCTTCGGCCGACTTAGCTTCATAGAAAATGCCGTTCTCAATGTCAACGCCGTCGAACTCTCCTAGCGCGCCGTTGCGGCTGTCGTACAGTTCAACGCCTTTGTACTTCGCCTTACTCCAGTGCACGTAATCGTCCGAGTCTTTCGGCGGGGCCTGCTCTTGCTCATCAGAACCTTGTTTCTCTCCCGGCCTATCCCCATTCGGCTTGCGGGGGACGTCCGGATCAGGCTTGGTCCGGCGCCTGAGCAGCTTATCCAGCCAGTCCTTGAGACGCTTCCCGCCTTTCTCCGCCAGACGTCCGAATGGCACGCGGCTGAGTGCAAGGCCGATCAAAGCCGCAATGGCGTTCTCCGGCGTGAGCAGGCGCTTCGGATCCCGGATGTTCTTCGCGATCTCGTGTCCACTGGCTGGGATGCTCGCCGCGGTTAGCGCGATGCCGAGCGCCGGCCAGAAGCCAACGAACAGCAGGGAGAGGGCGAACGCTCCGAGGATGATGGCTCCCTTTTCCCCGAAGCTGAGGCGGTCCCACCAATTTTGCAGCGAGTCGAACATGCAGGAGAAGCAGGCGGCGTCGTCAGGTTGCACGGGTGCCAGCCAATAGGCCGCGAAGCCCGCAAGCAGGCCTGCCCCGATCAACAGCGCGGTCAGACCTGCCGCCATCCGGTAATGATGCTGCATCCGGCTGCGCAGATCTTCTTGGACGGAAACGGCCTCAGTATTGCCGTACAGCAAAGAAAATCCCATTTCCCGGCGGTCCCTCGTCCAAGCCATGACGCTGGCGAATCTCTCCCTCCTCCGGAAGATGGCCGCCGACATATGCCACAGCTCGGTGAGCGGATCTATGAACCGTTCGCCTGTCATCATCGGGAGCTGGATCTTTATCCGATTGAGCGCGATGTAATCCAGAACTAACCCCAGGACTAGCATCAGCAGAAAAACGTCCTTCGTTTGATAGCCGCTCCCGGTCCATTCGTGGATCATCATGACCCAGTCCGGCAAAGAGTATTGTCCGTTATAAGCGGCATGGTCCAGGATCGACCAGGCGAGCAGCAGCGCAGGCAGGGAATAGATTGCGTTTGTCAGCCGCTTGCGGAAGCGCACGGCTATCCCGACTCCGAGAGCGACCATCGCTGTGTGAACGGGATGGCTGACCGTCATGAGGGTCGGGAGAAAACTTTCTTCGAACCGACCGGGAAATAGCGTCCAGAAATCCCAGTGGATCGTCTCTCCTCCCAGCATTGTCGTGCTGTAACCGTACGTCCGACCTATGATCCCGGAGTTGAGCCATCTGCGGCTCAACTCTTCCATGAGCTGGAAGCCGACGCCCGAAGCCGCCCCCGCCAGCGTATAGTCGCTCAGGCTCATCGACGATGCTCGGCGCGAGAAGAAAAGATACAGGCCCAGAGGAAGCAGCTTCCATAACTCTTCCACGATGGGGGTGACCACCGCGACCGACCAGGTGTCCGACGTCTGACCGCCGATCAAGCCGTGTGACGCCATAAGCGTCCATGCCGTAACCGGGATCACGAGAACGATACCAAGCAGCATAAACATGGCGGTCTTCTTCCAAGTAAAGGTTTTACTCCGGCATAACAGCCAGAACTGCAGCATCACGTAGAACGACCACAGATACTGCACCAGCATCGTCCGCGAATCGCGAAAAAAGAACAAACCCACGATGAACAAAAGCAGCGACAGCCAACACCATATCGCATAGACGGTTTTGAGCCACGGATAACGCTTCGGTATTTCTCGTACGAATTGGTAAATAGCTTCCGCGTAGTCTCTGACACCGCTTCGGATCCGCCATATCGTATCCGTATCAATCCCTCCTTACAGAGCTTTCCCCGTGAAAGTCGGCAAATCCTCTTTCCAAATCATACTCGATAATCCGGTCATTGAATCATGAAAAGAAGAGATTGCTAAAAATTGGACTTTATTCCCAGTCCGATTGAACCACGCGAATTTTTTGGCGTGCCATCATTGTTGAATCAAAAGGGATGATCCGAAGTCCTGCCACGGTGGGTCTCATCGTGACGGCCTATGCTTTGATCGGAGCAGGTAGCGCCCTGTTGTCCGCTGAAAGTATATTAAGTATTATTATAGTTAGAATTAAATGAAGAAATGAGTTAATAATCGTAAAAATCACTTTCGACTTTCTTACCTATCATGTCAATTTAAATCAGGAGGCTGCAGCTATGGACTTAAAGTTATCTGGAAAAAAAGCACTTATTGTAGGAGGAAGCCGTGGCATTGGTAAAGCGATTGCCCGCCAAATGGCTCTGGAAGGTGTAGACTGTACGATATGTTCAAGAAACGAATCCTCGCTAAAAATCGCTGCAGAGGAATTGGCTCAGGAAACAAAAAGAAATATCTATCCGATTGTGGCAGATACCATGAATCCTGACTCTATTCTAAATTTAGTTGAAAATTCAGCTAAGGCGATGGGGAGTATTGATATTCTAATCAATAGCGGGGCCCGTGTTGGCGGTCAAGTGCCAGAGGATTTTTACAGCATTAAAGATGAATTAATTCTGAAAGATTTTGAAGAAAAGTACTTGGGCTATTTTCGCAGTATCCGTGCTGTAGCACCTTATATGATAAAAAATAATTGGGGACGTATCATTAATATAAGCGGTTTGGCTGCCAGAATAGGCGGCAATTATTTTAGTTCCGGTCCGCGTAATGCATCTGTTGTCCATTTAACAAAATCCGCATCATTGGAATTAGGGAAGCACGGAATTACCGTCAATGCTGTTTATCCAGGTATTGTAAGTACGGAAGTATTTAGAGAAAAGGTTACTGATGAAGATGCTTTACGCCAGTTAGCGGCAATGAATACACTTGGTCGCTTGATTACAGCAGAAGAAATTGCTAATGTCGTTACCTTCCTGGCTTCACCTTTGTCGGCATCGATTAGCGGCGATGTCATTTCGGTTACCGGCGGCATTGGAAATACCGTTTATTACTAAAAAGAAAGTTAAGATGTCCTGTGCTCTCCTGGACAGCAAGACATTATCAAAACATGGGGTGCGGATTATAAAGAAAAGGAAGCGTTTCTGGCAAGGTATGGACAGGCGATGATGTTATAAAAAAATATATGCTGAAAGGTTGGACGAACGGGCGGGAAACTGGTATACTTGCCGGGATTGCTCCCGTAAAAGCGATTTCAAGTGTCGGTTTAATGGGAGTCCGTCTAATATCGGTTGCAGTCAGGAGTGTTAGATCAGTTGAAAAAATATAATTTTATGCGTCCACTATTGCTGATTGTAATGGCGCTGCTTGTAAAGAGCTTGGTTACGAATCTTTGCATGGTGTTCGGAATGGAACAGGGACCGGCAGAAAATATTGGTTTTATTAGCATGCTTATCACTGCAATCGTTTTCTATTCTAGACTTACCCAGAAACGCCGCAAATAACACGGGCCTCAAAGGGAGGGGAGCAGCCATGGAAGGAAACAAAATCACGTATGATACGATTGATGATTATATCTCGGTTTTCCCTCCGGAGGTCCAGGAACTACTGGAGAAGGTAAGGAAAGTGATCAAAGAGGCGGCTCCGGAAGCAACGGAGAAGATCAGTTATCAAATGCCTACGTTTGTGCTGCATGGTAATTTGGTACATTATGCAGCTTACAAAAAACATATCGGTTTCTATCCGGCTCCAAGCGGAATTCATGCCTTTCGGCAACAATTATCAATATATAAATGGGCGAAAGGGTCTGTCCAATTTCCTTTGGATAAGCCGATGCCCTACGAGTTAATAAGCAATATCGTTAAATTTAGAGCTGCAGAGAATGTAGATAAGGCAGCAGGGAAATATAAAAAATAGAGGTATAAATACAAAATATAACCTAGAATGGTCCCGATGACTTAAAATCAATCGGGGCCATTTTTTTAGGGCGGAAGGCAGCTCATGCTAGAGCTGTCTTTTCTGCTTATTTAGAAGTCTTATGGTTCGAAAAGATTAATCAAATCTCATTATTTTTTAATAATAAGGTTCATTCTCCTATTACTGCTAGGTTTTTGTTCTCATAGGAATTATTTAGGTAGTTTAATTCCTGCTATATTAGTGACTAACCAAACGATGGGAGGCAACAAATAAATGCAGCTAGAATTACTGAGAAAGAAGTTTGTTATTGTCGGGATGAGTGCGATAATCGGGTTTAGCGCTTTAGGGATAGCACCAACACCTTTTACATCTAAAGTTGAAGCAGCCGTGACCTATGAGACTAAAGTTATGAACGGGGTATATCTAAGATCCCAGCCGAGCACCAGCGGAAAGGCGATTCGTATGCTCTCCAAAGGTGAGAGTATTAACGTCATCTCCAAGGTCAACAACTATTGGTTAAAGGTAAGCACTAAAGATAAGAAAACCGGGTATATATCGGCTAATTCGAAATATACGAATTATAAAAGCGGCAGCAGCGGCAGTGGTCAAGCTACTCCGAGCTCGAAGGCCGATAAGGTCATCAGTCTAGCCCAGAGCTACAAAGGTCGAGTGAGCTACGACTTCGGTACGAGAAATCCAAGCAAACTTATATTTGACTGCTCGTCCTTCACGGAATTCATCTTCGACAAGGTTGGGGTAGATTTAAAGTGGGGAACGAAAGTTCAGAAAAGCCAAGGGACTGCAGTAAGCAAGAGCAATCTTCGCAAAGGCGATCTGGTCTTCTTTGATACGATTGGCAGCAATAACAAAGCTATTAATCATGTTGGCATTTATATGGGCGCTGGGAAGTTTATTCATAATACGCCGTCTGTAGATGGGATTGCCATTAACAGCTTAAGCTCCGGTTGGTGGTCAAGCCATTACGTCAGTGCGCGTAGAGTTTTGTAGTGGATAGATAATAGAATAAAATTATACTTAGAACTCCGCCCAGTATTGGGTGGAGTTTTTTAATCGTTTTGCAGTTTTTTCTTTATTAGACATTATACAGCAACCTTTCCCACTTTTTATAGGTCATGAAGTTTAGCGGATGACAAGAATATGTACCGATTTCCGTATATTGCAACAATCCCTAATTTTTTTCGTTTGTAATTGTACGTACATACTTATGAATGATAATGTGATGGATGGTTTGGAAGTCTCATTATACCCATTTAAGTGGAGGTAAAAATGGCAACAAGGGTTTATTTGTTTTTGGAGGAGAAAGAATTTGTACTGGAGGCATGGGAGGATGCAAATCTGGAAATAAAGCGTTGCGTAGATAACCATCGAATAACGGTTCATCCTGGACGTAATTCCAACCACGCTGATATTGAAGTTAATTGCGAAAGTATTGAACTGACGGTGAAGTTTAGCCTGCGCGATTTGAAGCAGGAAAAATCGTCAATGCTTGCATCCATGGAGCAAAGCGTCGTAGACGATATAGAAGATAAGGATTTTGATTTTTGGGATACTATTCCACCGTTTGGAGTCGTAGAGCTATTGGGGATTGGATTCAAGCGGGGGAAAGAAACGACTGAAGCTGAAGTTGAGGCTTTTTTCTTATTGCTCGATCATTTTCTGCTTAAGCATTTTATGATGTACGTCTTTCTTGAAAGTGAGATAGAGTCGGTTCTTCCATATTTCATTGAATGTAAAAGCAGTCTAAAAGAGTTTTCTCATAATGGAGTGAAAGGCTATCGGGTAGCCAATTTTTGATGAGAAACAAAAGAAAGCTCTTGATAAATCTAAAAAATACAATCAAACGGGTCGCGTTTCTGCATTAGGCAGGAGCACGATCTTTTTTCTGTTTGCAAAATAATCTATCAACAGGGCAGTGTATCAAATATGATACAATAAATGTCTTCATTCGTTTTCTCAAAGTAAAATAAAGGCAGGATGATCATCATATGAAAATATTGCTCGTGGAAGATGATAAAACGATCGCATCAGGACTTGAATATTCATTGCAGCAGGATCAATTCACTACTGTAATTTGTTATGATTCTGCATCAGCAAAAAAGGTGTTAGCAGACGAGCTTGATCAATTCGCTCTATGCTTATTTGATTTATCACTTCCTGATGGGAGTGGTTATGAATTATGCAAGATAGTGAAGGAGCACAGCGATATACCGGTTATTTTCTTAACGGCAATTGATGATGAGGTCAATGTTGTAATGGGTCTAGATATGGGCGCAGATGATTACATTACGAAGCCCTTTCGTATTCGCGAGCTTCTCTCGCGGATCAAATCAGTGCTGCGCAGATACCATAAGCAAGCACAAACGAAAGCGATAATTGAAATCGAAAATGTCCGAATTAATACGCTCGAAGGTAAGGTTTACAAACAAAACGATGAAATTCCAGTGACTGCTTTAGAGTATCGCTTACTACTTATTTTCGCTAACCATATCGGACAGGTTCTCTCAAGAAATCAGCTGCTGGAGAGGATTTGGGATGTTGCTGGCGACTTTGTGAATGATAATACATTAACGGTTTACATCAAAAGGCTGCGGGAGAAGCTAGAGGATAATCCGCAAAATCCGAAGATTATCAAAACAGTACGCGGCTTAGGATATAAGGTTGGTGATTAGCATGCTGCGTAATAGAGAGATCAGAATCCAATGCATTGTGATGTGCTTAATTAGTCTAGCGGCATTAGCTGCTGCTGCTTTTATTTCACTTGCTGCTGCGGCACTCGTTTTCATTACTTCTATACTCTTAATTGGATGCAGCTTATTACATACGAGCTGGAGATATCGTGAGATCGAAAGGCTTTCAGGATACTTACGACAAATTAGCGGAGGAGATTTTGCGCTCGATGTTCGTGATAATCAAGAGGGTGAGCTTAGTATTTTGAAAAACGATATTTATAAGGTGACTCTCAGATTGTCCGAACATAGCTCTATCCTTCAACAAGATAAACTCAAGCTTACCGATGCTATTTCGGATATTTCTCATCAGCTCAAAACCCCGCTTACCTCCATGATGATGATGGCAGATTTATTAAGCGACGCTGATTTGCCGATAGTTAAAAGAACAGAATTCACACGGAATATTCGGATTCAGCTTGAACGGATTGAATGGCTTGTATCTTCTTTATTAAAGCTTTCAAAAATTGATGCTGGTACAGTACCTTTCAAAAAAGATCAAATTTCGGTAGAAATGCTTATCCATAAAGCATTAGAGTCTGTTCAAATCCCCATAGAAGTTAAGCATCTAACGGTGACGATATCGGGTGAAGAATCTGTTTCTTTTGTAGGTGATTTAAATTGGACAGCTGAAGCCTTGATCAATATTTTTAAAAATGGTGTAGAGCACACGCAAGAAGGCGGAATGATCGCCATTTCTTTTTCAGAAAATGCACTGTATACGGAAATGATCATTGCTGATAATGGCAAGGGAATTCCGAAAGCAGATCTTCCTTATATATTCAAGCGTTTCTATAAAGGGAAAAATGCCAGTGAAGGCAGTATCGGGATTGGTCTTGCGATGGCTCACAGTATTATAACTAGCCAAAACGGACATATCGAGGTTCAAAGCTTTCCAGCAAGCGGAACACAGTTCCGAATTAAGTTTTATAAACAAATCGTATAAGGTTAAGTGACTAAACTGTCATTTTTGAGTCACTTGATAGTCATTTTAGACAGATATACTAAAACCAACAGCTAATTAATGGAGGTTTTAAAGTGGAAATATTAAAAATTGATCATCTGTCTAAAATATACGGCAAAGGTGAAACGGCAGTAAAGGCGCTTGATGATGTTTCATTTTCAGTGAAAAAAGGTGAGTTTGTAGCCATTATTGGTCCGTCAGGCTCGGGGAAATCAACGCTCCTTCATATGCTAGGCGGTGTGGACAGACCAACAAGCGGCAAGGTGCTCATTGAAAATACGGATATTTATAAATTGAATGAAACACAGCTGGCGATCTTTAGACGTAGACAAATCGGTCTTATCTATCAATTTTATAACCTTATTCCGGTTCTAACCGTCGAAGAAAATATTACGCTGCCGATGCTGCTTGATGAACATAAGGTAGATAAAAAGCAATTTGATGATATCGTGAAGACGTTAAATCTACAAAGCCGCTTAGGCCATCTTCCCAATCAGCTTTCCGGCGGCCAACAGCAAAGAGTATCAATCGGTAGAGCGCTTATTAGCAATCCTGCTATTATGCTGGCGGATGAGCCAACTGGTAATTTAGACAGTAAAAATAGCGGTGAAATTATCGATTTACTAAAAATGTTCAATAAAACCTTCAATCAGACGCTAATTGTCATTACCCATGACGAGCGAATTGCTCTGCAAGCAGACCGAGTGATTGTGATTGAAGATGGGAGGATCGCCAAGGATGAGGTGGTTCGTCCATGAACATTGTAAATAAACTAACGATCAGACATTTGAAGCAAAATAAGAGACGTACACTCGTTACCATGATTGGCGTCATCATTTCAGTCGCAATGGTAACAGCTGTAGCAACGCTTGGCGTATCTTTTTTGGACTTAATGAAAAAGCAGTCGATTGCCGACGATGGAGAATGGCACGTTCTTTATACAGCTGTAAATAAAGATCAGCTTGTAGCGATCCAGAACGATGAAGAAACAAAAAGTGTTGTTATCACAAGAGATCGCGGGTACGCTCCATTAGCAGGGGCTCAAAATGCAAACAAGCCTTATCTATTCATCAAAGAGTTTAATGATCAAGGCTTTAAACATTTTCCGATTGAACTTAGTGAGGGACGTTTTCCTCAAGCCGATGATGAGGTCGTTTTGTCAGAGGAAATTGCCTCAAATGCTAAAGTAGAATACAAGATAGGTGATCGATTGACACTTGATGTCGGTCAACGGATTTACAAAAATAGTTTGGGAGAAGAGCAACTACTTGATCAGTATACTGGATTACGTACGGACAATGAATCAATTGATGAAACATTAGAAAACAAAATAACTGCAAGTTATACGGTTGTAGGATTCATAAAGCGTCCAACATGGGAGTCAACATGGGCGCCCGGCTATACGGTCTTAACCTATGTGGATGAAAGCCTGATTGGAACTAACGAAACCGTAGATGCATCTGTAATACTAAAGAAAGTAAAACAATCCTTGTACTCGCATGCGGAAAGATTAGCGAAGGAAAATAATATAGATGTAGAGTCCATTTATTATAATAATAACTTGCTACGTTACTACGGTATAACGAACAATGATGGATTGCAAGCAACTCTATTTTCATTATGCGCCATTATTATAGGAGTTATTATTGTTGGGTCAGTCTCATTAATTTATAATGCTTTTGCTATCTCGGTCTCAGAGAGGTCTCGCCATTTAGGCATGCTATCGAGTGTCGGGGCTACGAAAAGACAGAAGAGAAACTCTGTTTTTTTTGAGGGAGCTATTATTGGTGCGATTAGTATCCCAATTGGAATCGCTTGTGGTCTTATCGGGATTGGTATAACGTTCTCGTTCATTAACTCAACAATCCAAGGAGCGATGGGAGTAACTGAAAAGCTAACCTTAGTCGTTACCCCCTATTCCATTCTGATTGCCTGTGCGGTTTCCATATTGACGATTTTCATATCCACTTATATCCCGGCAATGCGAGCATCTAAGATCTCTGCTATTGATGCCATTAGGCAGTCCATAGATATTAAGCTTACGGGTAAGGCAGTGAAGACATCGAAGTTCATTCGTAAGCTATTCGGGATCGAAGCGGAAATTGGCTTGAAAAATTTAAAAAGAAACAAACGAAGGTATCAAGCAACTGTATTTTCACTCGTCATTAGCATCGTTCTCTTTTTAGCCGTTTCTTATTTCACTGATAATTTAAAGAAATCGCTTGAGCTGTCACAGAGTGGTGTGAATTTTGATATTCAAGTATCAACTGGGAGTGGGGAAATAAGTGATCGAGTATTAAACGCAATAACTTCTCTGGATGATATAACGGAATATAGTGTCTTGAAACAAATATCAATGAACGCATGGATTCCTGAGGCAGAGATCGCTAAGGAGTTGCAAGAACAGGTAAAAGTAGATCCCACTCTCTTAAAGAACGGGAAATATCAGTACTATATTTCTTTCCATGCATTAGATCACAAAAACCTTCAAGCTTATGCCGAGCAGGTAGGTGCAGATTACAATCAGCTTATTGATCCTGATCCGAAAAACTTGTCAGTCATTGTAATTGATACAATCCCATATGAGGATGAAGTGGCCGGGAAGTATGTTGAAACGAAGGTTGTTCATAAAAAGATTGGTGATCGCTTAGATTTGTTCGTTAAAGAAGGCGAAGCAGGAGTAGAGACGAAGCTTAAAAAAGTGAAAATCGCTCAATTAACTGACCAGTTTCCAATGGGGGTTAATTCAGGGGGATTAGGAGATATAACTATCATCGGATCTGAGCAAGTCATGGATCAACTTATTGAGGATATGAATAATCCTCATAGCTATTCAACTCTATACCTGAAAAGTGCAGATCCAATGGCTACGCAGCAGGAAATAGAAGAGATGAAAGAGAACCATATGAATGTTTACAATGTGTTTCAAGGTAGACAGCGGGAAGAACAGATGATTATATTAATGTCAGTGTTCACTTATGGTTTTATCCTGCTCATCACGGCGATATCGGTTGCGAATATATTTAATACGATCTCGACGAGTATATCACTGCGAAAACGGGAATTTGCCATGCTGA
The DNA here is from genome assembly GCF_056269345.1 of Paenibacillus sp. J22P15. NCBI lineage: Bacteria > Bacillati > Bacillota > Bacilli > Caryophanales > Paenibacillaceae > Paenibacillus > Paenibacillus sp. J22P15. Next base: position 552,930 of record NZ_JBWDNT010000001.1, on the reverse strand, counting down.
AATCTGTAGGTATGACACCAAAAGGCTTTAATAAAATGATAAACTACGAAAGTATTTTTTATGGTATAAAGTCATTGCTATACGGACTGCCCATCAGTGTAGCCGTGATGTACCTCATTCACAAATCATTGATGAACAGCTTTAGCTATCAGTTCGTACTTCCATGGACAAGTATTATTTATGTTATTGTTGCTGTCTTTGTTATTGTGACTTCAGCCATGCTATACTCCAGCTCCAAAGTGAAAAAAGAAAATATTATAGATGCTTTAAAGCAGGAGAGCATCTAGCGTGGCGGTCGATATGAAAGTGACTAAACAACAAGAGGTGAGACGGAAGGCAGACGTATTGAAGCAATACGAAGCTTACGGTTATCAAGTTGCTTATTATTTGCTCGAAAATGAAGCTCTAGCTATGCAAGCCGCTACTAATGCTCTAATTGACCTTTTAAAAGATGATGAGTTTTTTGACGCACTTCATATTCATCAGAAACAAAAGGTAAAATGTGTCTTTATGAAGCATTCGTTATTAACGAAAGGTTCGCTTTAAATAAGTGAGAAGAAGAGTCTATCCAAGGTCAGCATAATGCTACGGGATAGACTCTTTTGAGATTATCTAATATGGATTCAAAATCCGATATGACAAATTTGGGAGGGGATGTTAAATATGCACGTCAAAGAGGATTTCCCATTTGAAATACGACGTTTGTACATTCAAGAACTTTCTGAAGTCCTAGCACTTATGAAGGACGTCATCTCACGTCTACCTGACCAGGAACTTTTTGCGATGGATGACGAGGATTACTTCATGGGACTCTTTAATGGAAAGGGAGAGGTTTACGGCACATTTAAAGAAGGAAAATTAGCCGCCTATTCAGTGTTGGCATTTCCAGGAGTAAGTGAAGGTAACCTTGGTCCTGAATTTGGAGTGTCAGATCGAGATTTGCCCTTTGTTGCGGTATTGGATTCAACTGTTGTACATGAAACCGTTCGGGGGAAAGGTTTACAAAGAACCTTCCATGAGCTGAGGGAGCATCGTGCTAAAGAAAAAGGATGTCATTACTTGTATTCAACGGTACATCCCGAAAATCACGCAAGCATTAACAATTTAGTAGGTGCTGGTTTCACTCTTCAGTTTACACGCCCGATGTATGGAGGGAAAATCAGACATTGTTATGCAAAACGACTAATCGGAAAACAAGAGAACAGTTAAAATCAAGGATGCTTACAGTACAAGTCGTATTCATTGTTAAGGTTGGGATTCAGCTCCATTCAACCAAGCATTTGAACTGGTAATAAAAGCAGAAATGAAAAATGAATGGTTTTGGAAAAAGACATTTTCAAGTCCTGATAGAAATCGATATTCGGATACCCCACGTTTAATCATTCATTATCAACAAACCTCCACAGTCATTGGTAAATTGCCATTAGGAAAAGGAAAAACCCTGCTATTTAACAGGGTTTTTCCTATCTGGAAGCAGCTTGCATTCTACAGACTAAGCGTTCATATCGTAAAGTCCTGGACTGGATTTGCACGCATTACAGCTTGATCGAGAGGAGCAGAGTTCACACCCGCATTACCAGGCTGCTCCTCACTTGAGCCATTCAATAATTGGTTAATCGTATGTTGTACGAGTTCAACGTGACTAATTTCTTCAAGAAACACACCGCGGATTAAATCACGTTACTGTGATGCTTTTCCGCGAAAATTGCTGCTCTGGAAGAAATATTGCATCATGGTAGAAATACAATTTATTTCCTCATTTCATTATTAATGCGAATAGTTGTTAAAGCCCTGTGGTTGTTGATGGTTCATATTTGAAAACGCAGGAATTTGTGAATGTGAGGACTGAGACACTTGATTGCAAATGTTTGAAATTTGTTGTAATTGCTGAAGAGCTGTTTGATGGCCTTGTAGAGCAGTTTGTATGATTTGAGCAGCTTGCTGTTCACGTTGTGCAATTTGTTCAAGTGCTTTTGCATTATTGAGTTCCTGATTTAGCAATTGTTGATATTGACCTGATGCTTGCTGGGTTTGATTCACCAACTGTTGGATAAGTTGTTCAGCATGAGCAAGTTGTTGCGAAATCTGATTGTTTGACTGAAACTGGTTCAATTTAATTCCTCCTGTTGAATATCTTGGATTTTTCTGACCTGAATAGATTGACTCAAACTAAGATGGAATATTCATTTTTTCATTTGAAAATTTCAGATTATCTATCAAGATCATTGTCGGATGCTGAAAAAGCAAGTACTGCTATATGAAAGCTGACATTCGTTTTACAGGAATTTTCCCTCAATATAAAAAGTGGAGCACCTTTTGCATACGCGACGCGCGTTGGTTAATCGTGATCAAATTTGCCAATAATAAAAATACTAGCTGCCTTCTTTTGGATAACGGGGGAATTTTATTTGATGACGCCGTTTGCTTGGAGAGACACACCCCCCCCTGAAAGAGAGTGAAATTGGTGATAACACCTGAACCGATCGAGTTGCATTACATAAAACGACTAAGTGACGAAGAGAATACTTTGATCGAAGCGCTACGGACGATTCATATGCCTCCTGCTGCTGCTTTGCTGCTGGTTAGGAACGAGCTGAAAGGACCGTTGAAAAACGAGTCAATGGCAGAGATCCTGGACGGATTCTTGGCAAGGCATATAGTAGGAGAACATTAGGACACGCGAATTCGTGATTTTTTGAATTAACGGGTAATTATTGCTCGATAACCCATAATAGGTTGCTACGAAAAAACACGACACAAAACTGTTTGAAAGACAGTTTTGTGTTGTGTTTTTTTATATAAGCAAAGTTACTTAATTAATTTTTAGTATATGGGAGAGAAATAAGGGTATCGGTAACATCAAAGAAACAAGTTTATTTAGCTCGTAGAGTTACTTGTTAAAACCCTAAAATAGTTCAAAAAAAGCAAATAAAAAAAAGGAACGTTAACCGGCAACATGCCAAGCAAACGTTCCTTATTGTTATGAATAAATGGCTTCTAAAGATTCTCGCTGCGCTGGCTTAATATTTAATATTGAGCGAATACTTTGGGCTTGCTGCTCAGCATCTTCAATAGAACTGGCTAATCCTAGATCAAGGAGAGTCCCGTAAGCAACGGTTCCTGTACGGCCTTTGCCGCCTCCGCAATGAAACGCGACCTTTTTGCCTTCATTATAGCTCTCTACAACTGCTTTAATAGCTGTGTAAAGCAATTTTTCTTGCGGTTCATTCGCTTCATCACCTAATGGTACCTTAATCCAATTCAGTCCTTCACCAACAGCCGCACATTTTTCGGATTCTGCTCTTAAATCAACGACGACTTCAACGCCTTCATTATCCACCATATTCTGTACGTCATTGGCACTGCCCATATATATACGACCAGGTATTAATTCATGATAAGTTTTATTCATATTTGTAATCTCCTCAGACTTTAAAATAATTGTTTCTTAAAAGATGTAAACTCCACTTGAACAGGAGCTGAAGGAGGTGCGCAGCACAACGAGAGATCTCGTTGATCACCCGCAGATTCGAATTCCGAATCTTCTTTGGTATAAAATATCTCCCATGCGTTACCATCTGGATCGTACACCCATACTTTGTCTTGTACAGCATAGCAGCACGTAGTATTCATTTCATCTATTAGCAGAAGATCTGCCTGTCTTAAACGTTCACCTATTGCCAATACGTCTTCGGTATTATCTACTTGGAATCCAAGGTGATTTAGCACGCCGTTCTTTTCAAAGGTGCGCACGTTTAATGAGAAGTGAAGTGCTGGGTTATCTAATTCGAATTTCGCATAATTTTCTTTTACCTTCGTTGGCTCTGTTCCGAAAAATGGACGATAGAAAGCAAGTGACTTTTCCAAATCAGTACAGTTGACCGCAACATGCATTCTTTTGATGGTGGACATCTTATTGTCCTTCTTTCACAAACTTCTCGATACGAGCCTTGATTGCATCGCGAACGTTACGGAATTGCTCCATGATTTCTTCTTCCGTGCCTGTAGCTTTGGCAGGGTCATCAAAGCCCCAATGCCATTTCACCACATTAGGATTGGAAATGACAGGACAGTGTTCATCGGCATGGCCACAAAGGGTAATAACATAGGTAGCACGATTTAATATTTCAGAATCGATGACATTAGAAGAATTTTGACTAATATCTAAGCCTGCTTCTTTCATCACTTGAACGGCTCTAGGGTTAAGTCCGTGTGCTTCGAGACCTGCGCTTTTCACTTCGTATTGTTCACTGCCGAGGGCATTAAGAAAGCCATCCGCCATTTGACTCCGGCAAGAGTTACCCGTACACAAGAAATAAACCAGTTTCTTTTCCATTTTTATTATCTCCTTTAAAATTCATTTAGTGGATGATGCTAAGCCATAAGTAAAGGCCAACTAACGTTATAAACAGAACGGGAAGGGTTAGTACAATTCCAATTTTAAAGTAATAGCCCCATGTAATTTTTACACCTTTTTTGGACAGCACATGCAGCCAAAGTAAGGTTGCTAGAGAACCAATTGGTGTAATTTTAGGACCTAAATCAGAACCAATCACATTGGCATATATCAATGCCTCTCTTAATACACCATTCGTGTTCGTTCCTTGGATAGCCAAGGCATCGATCATGACCGTAGGCATGTTGTTCATAATGGAAGAGAGGATGGCAGCGATGAATCCCGTACCAATCGTTGCCATAAATAAGCCTTGATCGGCTGTCCATTGAAACACTTTCCCTAGTTCATCCGTAAGACCGACATTACGAAGCCCATAAACGACGACATACATGCCGATAGAGAAAACGACAACTGACCATGGTGCGCCTTTGATAACAGCGCCAGTATGGATAGCTGGGCTTTTACGAGCCGCGATAATAAAGACAATTGCTGCCATACCAGCGACGATTGAAACAGGAATGTTAACGAATTCACTTGCGAGATAAGCCACTAATAAAACAGCTAGTACCACCCATGATAACTTAAACAAACGCATATCTTTTATCGCCGCACGTGGTTCTTTGAGTTGACTCAGATCATAATGCTTAGGAATGCTTTTTCTAAAAAGTAGGAATAGAACAAGTATACTAGCCCCTACCGCAAAGAAATTCGGGATAATCATCCGACTCGCATACTCGGCAAATCCGATGCCAAAGAAATCAGATGATACAATATTGACCAAATTGCTTACAACAAGAGGTAAAGAAGCTGTATCTGATATAAATCCGCTTGCCATAATAAATGGTAGGATCATACGATCATCAAATTTCAATGCTCTGACCATGGCGAGAACAATCGGCGTAAGAATAAGTGCAGCCCCGTCATTTGCAAAAAATGCAGCTACAGCAGCACCAAGCAATACGACGAAGAAAAACATGAGGTATCCGTTGCCTTTTGCGAAGCGAGCCATATGGAGTGCTGACCATTCGAAGAACCCTATCTCATCTAGGATAAGAGAGATTAGGATAACAGCGACAAAAGCTAATGTCGCGTTCCAGACTATGCCGGTTACGTCCCACACGTCATTAAAATCAACAACACCAACGAGTAGGGCGAGTAATGCGCCACCAACAGCCGAATAGCCGATATTTAATCCTTTAGGTTGCCAAATCACAAAGATCAAGGTAATAAGAAAAATAAGAGATGCGATAACTAACATGATTCCTCCTAAAAACTTTTTTCCTAACATCTACACTGGAAATATGGTCATTATTTGCAGCAATCGGGGCTCAGCTTCTTGAGTTCTTCTTTCATAGATGGGAGCACATCTAATATCCCTTGCAGATAAGGTTTATCATTCATATTCAATGAATAATAAATCCATTGTGCACGCCTTGTTTCGTTAAGCAAACCGCCAACCTTTAATTTTCTCAAGTGCTGGCTTACATTAGGTTGTGTTGTTTCAAGAATCGTTACGATATCACAAACACACATTTCTTGCTCTTTAAGTAGAGCAAGAATAGTAAGACGAGTCTTGTCTGACAATAGCTTCAGTGTCTCGTTAAGACTGTCAATAGTTTGAATCATGAAATCCCTCCTTTGTTTATGTTATGGAGATAGAACAAGTAAGCTGAAGTGAGGGCATCAAATAGGATCATACCTTTCAATGTTTATTATACTCAACTAATAATATAAGTAAATACTTATATAAGTATTTACGAATATATTAAGAAACGAAATATTAACTTGCAAAATGCAAGTAAACGATTTATAAATATTACAGGGGGAATGAACAATGAACAACACGCATGAACTACTTCAAATGCTAGCAAGACAATTTGGCCTTTTGAACAAAAACTGTTGCCAGATAAGTGGACTTGATATTTCACTCATACAAAGTCATATCCTTTATGAAATTGGTCGACAGAACCTGTCTTCTATGCAAAAGGTAGCAGAGACTCTTGGTGTGGATATTACGACCTTTAGTCGACAGATTCAATCATTGATAAAGATTAACTTAGTAAAGAAAACTGCTTCTCCTGAAGATGGCAGAGTGTACCTACTATCGCTGACAACAGAAGGGAAGTTTGTGGCGGGCTCTATTGAAAAAATGATGAACGATTATTTAGACGAGGTCTTTTCATTCATGAATGAGTTTGAGAAGGATACCGTCATCCGATCTCTGCAATTACTAAACACAAGCATGCTAAAATCAAAAATGTGCTGCACACCTATGGAGTAATGTGATTACGCCATAACTTTTAAACTTATACTTGCAAAATGCAAATAAATTTATTAACTAAGGAGATATTATGAGCGAAGTATACGATGTAATTGTCATTGGCGCAGGGCAAGCAGGTCTTGCAGCAGGATATCATTTGAAGAAAAATGGACTACATTATATCATTTTAGAAGCGAATGCCGAACCAACTGGATCTTGGCCACAATACTATGATAACCTGAGGTTATTTTCGCCAGCGAACTATTCCTCCTTGCCAGAGATGCCGTTTCCATTGCAAGGTGATGCATACCCGACAAGGGATGAAGTGATCTCCTATTTAAAAATGTATGCCAAGCACAATAACTTTCCGATTCAGTTTAATGTTCGAGTGGATCGAGTGGAAAAAAACGAGCTTTTCTACGTGCACTCAACAGACGGTGAGGTATACAGATCCCAAAACATTATTTGCGCTACAGGTTCATTTAATCAGCCTTTCATTCCAGAGCTGGAAGGAAGTAAAGATTTTAATGGAAGAATCATTCATTCATCAGAGTACCGGAATCCCGATTCCTTCCGTAATCAACGAGTTATCGTAGTAGGTAGAGGAAATTCAGCTGTACAAATAGGAGATGAGATCAATGATTTGGCTACTGTCACTACTCTTGCGGTTCTACAACCTGTTCAATTAATACCTCAAAAATTTCTAGGGAGAGATATTCATTTTTGGATGAGGGGCATTGGGTATGATAGTTTTCCTTTTTGGCGCTTTGGAGTGACTGTTGGTAGTCCTGATGGGGCTATTGATGTAGGGGGATTCAAAAAAAAATTACAGAACCGCGAGCTTGAACAGAAGCACATGTTCAAACGAATGTATTCTAATGGGGTTATTTGGTCGGACGGGACGAAAGAGAAAATAGACAGCATCATCTTCGCGACCGGTTTTAAACCAATCGTTCCGTATCTAAATAGAGTTGAAGGCGCACTGGATGATCGTGGTTATGCCATTCAAAAGGGAGGTGTAAGCAGCACCGTATCTGGATTATTTTATCTAGGTTTATCCGGTCAACGATCCTTTGCATCAGCTACAATTCGTGGTGTAGGTTCTGATGCTAAATATGTAGTGAAACAACTAAAACGGACAACAAGAGGAAGTTCAAACCGTTAAATATACGAGGAGGAATTAATATGTATGTTGCAGCCTCAGAGCGTCTTACTGAAGCAGGAAGGAAAGCATCTTTAGATGTATCTCATTCATCGTGCTGTGGTTCGTTCGATGATAAATCCAATTAAGTTAAACCCTGAGACAAAAGTAAAACTCGTTGCTGCTATCACAGCTGTATGTTTGCTCGGAGATACGATGCTTTATGTCGTACTTCCTATTTTTGGGGAGCAGTTTGGCATTCATTCTTTATGGCAAGTAGGTATATTACTTTCGATTAATCGGTTTGTTCGAATTCCTATTCACCCTTATATTGGCTGGTTTTATTCCAAGTATCAAATTAAAACAGGTCTTATTATTGCCATTCTTCTCACGGTAATTTCTACATTTTCTTATGGAATGTTAAATGGATTCTGGTTGCTTCTCATCGCTAGATGCATATGGGGAATTGCTTGGGCTTTACTTAAACAAGGTGGACAGTTACAAGTAGTTGCAGCTATCGAAGAAAAATCTGAAAACGGTGGTAGGCTGTCCGGTATTTATAATAGTATTTCTGGAATAGGTGCTTTAGTGGGGATGCTAGTGGGAGGCTTTGTTTCAACCTTCTACGGGTCAGATATTATTCTTATTATTTTTGGTGTTTTAGCATTTCTAACCTTATTAATAGTAGGAAGGTTAGATGGATCGCCCGTAACTGCTAGGCAGTCGGATGAAAAACGAAGTGTTTTCAATTTGGAATTGATTTCACTTATGGTGATGGGACTAATACTTTCACTAATTTTTCAGGGTTTCCTAAAATCAACAATGAGTTATTGGGTTGGTAAGCAAAACTATACTTGGATCCCTTTCTTGCAAGTAATTGGAGCTGCCACTATTACAGGTATATTAATAACAGTAAAACTAAGTTTAGATCCACTCCTTGCGCCATGGATCGGAAAGTTAAATGATCGAAGTACATCTGGAAATAGAATTATCATTATTTCAACTATTGCAGCAAGTAGTTTGTTAATCTTGTTTCCTTTAAAGATGAATATTGTGATTTGGCTGAGTATAACTATCCTATTGCTACTGTTATCTACTGTACTTATGACGATAAACGACGCTAAAATATTCCAATATTCAACTGGTAATAATCGTCACAGGGTGATTTCCGGTTATTCAATGGCCAGTGATTTAGGCGCTGCAGCAGGTCCATTATTTGGTTTTTCGTTAATCTCTTTTTTAGGAGATAAATCAACAACTTGGGCGGCTTCTATTTTACTTATTATTTGTACCCTTTGTGGGATCCTAATGACGAGGGTTCATGTTCGTAGAAGAAAAAAAGCAGTGAATACAACACTATAAAAATATTAAAACCAAACAGAGCCAGGGGAAAGACTAATTCATAAAGGAGATGTCTTATGACGATAAAGGAAATTACTAATGAGAAAATTGAGTTTTTTAATAAAAATGGAAGAAAAAATATCTCCATTGTTAATGAAACAGGCAGTATTCAAATTGTTGGATTGGAGAATATTGAAAGGCTCCGAAATTTTCTAAATGAACTAAAAGAGACTAATTACAATTTGAGGGACCCATTTCTTCATAAGAAAATATAAGCTCATAGAGGGTTGGCTCAAACCTTTGATATTCAAAGGTAGAGTATGATACGAATACAGCTGAAATCATTTATCTACCTGAGCACCCTTATTTAGAAAATACAATTCCTTCTATGAAGGCAGTATTTGATAATGGTGCTAACGTAGTGGAATTAGATATTCAGTTAACGAAGGATCATCAATTAGCTGTTTTTAAAAAATTTTGGAATAGGTAAGGCAAAGGTTAAGGCTGACAAATCCATGAAATGCTCCCCTTTAAGTAGACAGGTTTAATAACTAAACCGACTGCTTAAGGGGGGAAGAGATTGATCTTCATTGTTGAAGATCAATCTCTTTTTAATATTTATTATAAGAGAGGACAACAGCAGTTCAATAACACTTATCGGTACATATTCTTGGCAAGGAGCAATGTCAAGACAGGTTAGCGTGGTATCAACTGAACATGAATGATAGTTCTTGACACTAAATTATGGGGGCTTTAACATATAACTATTCAATAAAACAATTGAATAGTTAAGGTGGGTTTATTATGATTTTAGAGCGCAAATGGAAAGATCAACTTTATCAGGAGTTTGCTCGCATTGGTAAGTGCCTCTCAAGTCCGAAACGATTAGAACTGATCGATTTACTTGCTCAAGGCCCCAAAGCTGTAGAACAACTCGCTAAAATAACCGGAATGAGTGTAGCAAATGTATCGCAGCATTTGCAAACCTTGCATGAATCAAGATTGGTTCGTTCCCATAAAAGAGGAAACTTTGTGATTTACGATATTGCTGAACTATCTGTCGCTGAATTCATGGTGTCCTTGCACCGTCTAAGTGAAAATCAGTTAGTAGAGATTCAGAGACTGAAATCTGAAATTTTGCATCATCATGTAAGTATGGAACCAATGGCTATGGAAGAGCTCCGATTGCGAATGGATAGAGGAGAAGTTTTATTACTGGATGTACGACCAGAAGGCGAATACGCAATAGGTCATATCCCAGGGGCAATCTCTATACCTATCGAAGAACTAGAGAAGCACCTAACGTCATTTCCCGCAGATAAGGAAATAGTGGCATATTGCCGCGGACCCTATTGTCTAATGTCTGCTCAAGCGGTTGAAATATTGAAAAGCAAAGGGATAAAAGCTACTCGTTTAGAAGAAGGCGTACATGATTGGAAGCTATATATGGAGGATTCTAAAGTGTCATTGAAAAAGGAAATCATCTAGTATGAAAATTGGAATTATTAACAACTAGAAAGGTGGTTCTAAGCGATGACGCAGGAACCCCAGAGTACAACCGACAGAAGTAATCGTGCTTATGTCGATTCTGCAGACATGCAACGGAAGCTATATAAAAGATCCTTATTTGTAGTTGTTCTTTCGCAAATTTTTGGAGGTGCAGGACTTGCTGCCGGGGTTACGGTAGGCGCACTGCTTGCGCAGGATATGTTAGGCTCAGAAAGCTATGCAGGCATTCCCACCGCATTGCTTACGCTTGGCTCTGCTATTGCTTCTTTATTGGTGGGACGACTGTCACAACGGTATGGGCGCCGGTTGGGACTTTCCGGAGGATTTATAACCGGAGGACTTGGAGCGATCGGTGTCATAGCGGCCGCGCAAGTGAATAGTGTGGCGCTGTTGTTCGTATCGCTGCTTATCTATGGAGCAGGAACGGCAGCGAACTTGCAAGCGCGATATGCAGGAACAGATTTGGCAACGCCGAACCAGCGGGCCAAAGCTATTAGTATTGCGATGGTTTCGACTACATTCGGCGCTGTTGCTGGTCCAAATTCGGTTGAAATTACGGGCTGGTTTGCCACTGCAATCGGTCTTCCAGCCCTTACGGGTCCGTTTCTTTTAGCTGCCACGGCATTCATCTTGGCGGGTTTAGTCTTGTTGATCTTTCTCCGTCCTGATCCTTTGCTTGTCGCTAGAGGGCTAGCCACGAAAACCGCACAGCGTCCACTGGCAGTCGAAAATAAGGAATCAGGCCTTAATTACAACAGAGGTTTGGTTGTAGGGGCAGCGGTAATGGTTTTGACGCAAATAGTCATGGTTGCGATTATGACAATGACGCCGATACACATGAAACATCATGGTCATAGCCTAGGAGACGTAGGATTAGTTATAGGTATCCATATAGGTTCGATGTATTTCCCCTCACTTATAACAGGCTTTTTAGTTGATAAGATTGGTCGTTATGCCATGTCAATTGCTTCAGGGGCGGTTCTACTGCTAGCAGGTATTGTGGCGGCGATAGCTCCTCCAGATTCGATGCTGGTACTCATCGTTGCTCTTTCATTGTTGGGGCTCGGCTGGAATTTCGGCTTAATCAGCGGTACCGCAATCATTGTAGATGCAACTGATCCAACAACGCGTGCAAAAACTCAGGGAACCATTGATGTGTTAATTGCACTAGCTGGGGCCTCGGGTGGAGCACTGTCCGGTATGGTTGTATCACATTCAAGTTATGCAACCCTTTCGCTTGCTGGCGGTGGACTTGCACTTTTACTTATTCCAGTCGTTATATGGTCACGAAGCAAACGAAATGTAACATCATCGCAAAATATTCCGTTTAACTAACGGGAAACTTTCGGAGGGAGACCTCTCTGCAGGCTGACTGCGGGGAGGTTTTTTTTCATTTTTTGCCTACTCATGTTATTAAGCTAAGCAACTTATTAAACATTGATTTCGTTCTAAAACATACGAAGGAGGTTGCTTTTATGAAACATTCTGTTTTAGTTAGTTTATTAGTCATAATAATTACAATTGTTGGATGTCAAAATAACACTGAGACGATGCCAAAAGCTAAGATGTTCAGTATTAAAGTAGATACGCTTAAAGATGTACAAGCCGATAAACTTTTTATCGTTAATGGTTCGTTGGTCAATAATTCCAACAGTTCTTGGAAAGTAGAGCATGGTGCGGATATGTTCACTTATGACGTTTATGATAAGAAAGGTGAACTTGTCCTGCAAGATGTAAAGGAGCGATCTGTTAATGCCATCGGATTCGTGGTTACATTGAAGCCGAATGACTCTTATAGTTACGATGGAGAGGAGCATGTTTTCCCAAAATATAATGAGCTCACGTTACAAGCAGGAAGCTATGAAATCGTATCAAAAGCAAAATTCAGAATTAAACATGAGGGCAAAGAGTTTGACTTTGAAATCGAATCAACACCTTTCGAAATCAAAGTTTCGTAAATTATGAGCTAAAGATAATCAACCGATTAGAAGCTGGAATGAATGACCATAATAGCTATAGATAAAAATATAAGGGATGATATCATGATTTATATCTATAATGACTATGGTGGGACTCATACAACTGCTCTGGCAGCTGCCTATCATTTAAAAGAAATTACGCAATCAGAACGAAAACTAACTAAAGAAGAAATATTAAATGTTAACTATTTCAATAAATTAACTAAAGAAGATTCGGGAAAAATCATTTTTCACGGGATAGATGAAAATGGAGATTCGGTATATACAATAGGACGGAGATCCTCCAAATTTGTTGTTCCCGCATTAAAAAACTTAAGCGTATTACTACAAAGCAAACATCATTTTCATGAAAAAATAATATTCTCTAATACGTCACCAACAGTTCCGTTCGTCATGTCAATTGGGGGTTTTTTCTCAAGAGGATTAAAAATTGATTTTATAGGTGTACCGTTATTAGTTATAGGTGCAAAACAATGTTGTGATAATATTTTTCGGTTGGTTGAAAATACGAAACAAATAGGGAAGTCCACAAATGAGCAAAAAGTTATTATTTTGGAAAATGAAACCTATAAGTAATAATTTTTATGTTCTTGAACAGATTCATCAACTCATAGCCAATGTAACATCTGAGATGTCACTGATTTATGCAAGAAAAAATCAAAAAGAATTTAAAACGAAAAGAGATTGATCTTCAGATTGTTGATGATCAGCGTTTGTTATATGATAAATGAAGGTAGGATTCGGTTAGTGGTACAGAATATTAGGTTATTAAAGAGATGTTTCCGCTTTATTGACATATGTACAAAATACGAGTTTTGTGAAGAAGTATAGCCGTAAAGGAAATACCATTAACCTCAAGTTCTTTAAACTCATGTTCGATGATACAAAAACATTTGCACTTTCACAAGTACTTCCTTTGTGCCCATATCGCTAATATAAATCCCCATTCTCATCGATTAATATCTTTCCAAATAAAAATGTCTTTTTTATTTCGAATTCATTAACCCAATTTAATCTATCGATCATATTATTCAATTGATCAATAACTCACAATTGTTGAAAAATACTATGAAAATGATATTTCAAGCACTCATCGCAATATTTTAAGTATTTACTAAAATGATCAAGAGGTTTTCGTTCGTCAAAAAATAATGAATTACATACTTTTTTTACAAACTCTCTTTGCTTCTTAATTTTTAATGTTGTATAGTCCATTAATTCTTATATTTAGAAGCATGTGTTATTGTCTTTTGATTACGCAAAGCATCAATCCCAAATTATCGAATTATATCTACACTTCAATTTGGTTAGCCATTTTAATTTTTTTCAATTATTTACAGTTTCATTTATTCACAGTATAGATTCGTGCGGATGAACTCACTCTTCCCTCTAACATATTTTGTTAGAATTTTCTGACGAGTCTGAAGCTACGGCTATTTCATTATTCCAGATATTCCTCTACTCCCTTCGTTTTTTCGATGCTATTAATATCCGTTTTATCTATTTTATTTCACAATTGAGAACGACCTTGTTTTCACATTCTAATCCAGATTGTATCCCTCCTAATAAGAGCGTAAAAGAACCAAGCTCCGTAATTTTGAATAAACTTAATTTTCCTCAATTTTTTGTTATCCGTAAGTTTTGGAGAAATCCCTTAAAGCTAGGGTTTTAAACCAAAAACTTACGGATGATGTTTTTGAAGTTCAGATTACTTTAATCCTCACAAGGATATTGCCATATAGTAACTTGTTGCTCCCTTCCGTTTATAGAATCCCTCTCGTTTTGGGGTCCAATCTTGACTTATTCAATCAGCATTTTGGCTACCATGACCAGGTCGTCGAGATTAATGTGGTTGTCACCGGTGACGTCTGCCTGCTTCACAGCTTCCCAATCCGGGCTTCCCTCATCTTTGCCGTAGTGCGCCGCAATCATCGCCAAGTCGCCGATCGACACTTTGCCGTCTTCGTTCACGTCACCCGGAATGCCTGCTGGCAACGTCTTCACCACAACGTCTATGACGGAAACGGCCGCTTGCGTCTCATGACCTTCCGCATCGCCAAGCACAGCTGCAGTAACTGCAATACGGACCGTTGTTTGCTGTGCCGCCGCTTTCGCCTTGAAGATCAGCTCAAGCACGTCGGCGCTGCCAGTAATGGCATGGTCCGCGCCTTGGCTTGCCACAATGAACCGCAGCTTGCCGGATGGGTCCGCAACTGTCTTCACTAGACTGATGCCGTCTCGCGCTGCTTGAGCGGATACGAATTCCATCACCGCCGGATCAAACTCGACCTTCAAATCCTGGCCGTACACAGCTTGCGTGACGCCTGACAAGCCGAGCTTCAATGCAAACGTCTGGCCGGCGAGTACGGATTCCGGTCCTGTCCATACAGTGGCATTCACTGCGGGCCTGTTTGTTACCGTTACGATCGCTTTAGCCGTCAGGTTCCCCTCGGCAGTTGTTACAGTAATTTCGGCAGTGCCCGCCTTCAGCGCCGTAATAATGGCTTTACCTGCTGCAACGTCCACTTTGGCTACTGTGATGTCGCTGCTTGACCAGCTAACGTTTTTGTTCGCAGCATTAGCCGGTTGGACCGTAGCGGTAAGCTCGGCTGTCGCACCTTCCTGCAGCGCAAGCTCCAACTTATCCAGCAGCACGCCTGTGACCGGAGCGTTAATGGCTACATAGGCATCATTCAGCGTAAACAGTTTATTTTGCCCTTTCACCTTCACTTTGACTTGAATCGTATACCCGGATGCTTGCGGAAGACCGCTAAAGAGAAGTGAACCTTGCAAATTGCGCGTCTCCGTTACAGCAATGCCCTGCGCTCCAAGTGCAATTGAGGCTGAAACTTTCTCCACCGCATTAGCGCCGCCGGCGGCGGCAACGATGGACGGCACCGAAATCGCAATCGTATTCGCATCGGTAACAGTCGCCTCAGGCGCTGCATTTAATGCTTCAACAGCCGGAGCTGCTGTATAACGCAGATTGGAAATGGCACTGTTTGGATCGTTCATGCCAAGCATCTTGAATATGGCGTACGCCATATGCGTCGAACCGATATAATTCGGATGAATATTGTCATTTAACCAGATAGATTTAAGGTGACTTTCTTTAGCTTCCGCTTCCGTCCAATATTGGTAATGGTCGACAAGCAATACCTGCTCCTCTCGGGCCAATTTTCGAATCACATCCATATAAGCCGGAAGATTGGCATATCGAACCCCATCGGCAGGCTTCACCGTGTTAATCGTTTGAAGAACGGGAATCGCCCCAATGGTTTTGACTCTGCTGACGGCTATCCGAAGATTCTCTTCATACTCGGCGAGCGGCACGAGGCTGGTATCATTCATGCCAAAAGCTAAAAACACGACATCGGGCTTGTTTCCAGTAATCCAACGGTCAAAGTTGGCAAGGAGATCGCGGGAAGTCATGCTCGAAACCCCGGTGTTCAAGACGAAATCACTCGCTCTTACCGGATTGCCCGCTGCCAGCTCCCCTCTGATCCGCTCGCCGAAAAGTTCAACAAAAGACTTATACCCTTTCGTATGCAAAGCGCCGTGTGTAATGCTGTCCCCGCTAAAGAGCCACGTTAACGGCTTGCTGCCGTTTACAAGCGCTGCGATTTCAGCCGGCATGCCGGACTCGGCAGGCTTTACCACGTGAATATACGTCGGATTGACATGCACAACTTTGTTTTCAGCGGAAACTTGCGCTTTAACTGTCAATACATAAGGCTTACCTGGCTCGATGCTGCCCATATCGACGACACCTGTTAAATCGGCAGTTTCTCTGCTATACCGGCTCTGCCCGTCTCCGGTCTCTAAAGTGACGACCGCTTTCGTCACTTTGGCCACTCCTTGCAGCGTCTCGGCAACATTAACTCGCAAATGCCCGTCAGTCTCCGTGAAGACGATATTCTTATCCACATACTGCTGGGCAGGCTCCTTCACATCCGTGAAGCCCGTAATTCCCCATGTATATCCGCTGCCGCCTACACCCACAAGCGTCATCAGCTCTTTGGCCAGCCGCAGGTGACCGAGCTCGTTCGGGAGCTTTCCGCCCGGTGCAGTCAAGCTAGACAAGTCGGTGTATGCTTTCCATGTATCGAAATGGTTGGCAAGCACGATATTCTTTTCTAGAGCAACAGCTTTAACCGCCTCGACATACGGTGTAATCTTCGCAGCAAAAGTCGAATCCGTCGGATAAATAGCGGTTTGCAGCACAGGCACTGTGCCATATTGTTTAATTTGATCGACTAACGTGCTAACTCTTGTTTTGAACTCGGCAATCGGAGTCTCTTTAGCAGCGTCCCCCATGCCGAGCATGACAAACACAGTCTTCGGCTGTAAATCTCGCACGCGCTGGTTAAAGTCAGTCATAAGTTCAGCTGCAGTGCTGCCTGACATCCCTGTGTTAAACACAAAGTTGTTCCGTCTGATCGCACCGGCTGTCCCTGCGCCGCTGGTAATTTCCCAGCGTATTCTTTCCTCGAAATGCTGCGTGTAAGTTCTGTACCCACCGGCCTGTCCGGCAGCATACGTAACGTCGTCGCCCGTAAATACGAAAGTGGCAGGCTCACTCGTCGTTTGAATATACGCCTTAATCTTGTTCAGGTCCGGATTCTCCGGCGGAATGTCCGCGTTGGCGGTAAGTGCGGATAAGTCATTATCGCCGAGCTTGACGTCATACACTTCAATTCGCTCGATATCCCCTTTGTAATACCACTCAGGAGTGCTCTTGTTATCCCGGTTGGCACCGACTAGCAGCGAATTCAGGCTCGGAATCGCGCTGGAGAAGTTGAACCCTGCGGCCGTTCCAATCTTTTGGCCGTCCACATAGAACTCCGTTGATGTGCCGTCGATGCTTACCGCAACCTTATGCCAGACACCGTCGTTATAATTGACGCTGTTCGTGCTCGTAAAGCGTGCGATATAAGTGCCGTTTGCCGCAAAGGCAGCCGTCTCTCTCGCTTCGAAATACAGCTTGCCGCTATTTATCGCTACGGTCATGTTGGAGGCGTCTGCAGCGGAATTGGATAGGCTCATTATGCTTCTCGCGTTGCCGCCGTCTGTGAGCTTGAATTTGGCAAACAGCGTACCCTGCCGCAAGTCCTTCACTTTCGTTATTTCGCTGGTTAGATCGACGACATCGCTCGTGCCGTTAAACGTGCTATTTACAGTTTGAGCAATGACAGGCTTCATGACCGCTGTCGCCGCCAATGCCTGTACTTCGGTCATCGTACCGCTATAAAAATCTACATAGTCGATATCGCCTGCTTGGTAATAATCGTGACCTGCTGTCGAGTTAGAAGCGATCGATCTGCCGATGTTTGCACGATTCGCTCCGGTTAAATGATTGAAAAAGATTTTGTTCGCATGTTTTAGCTGTTTTTTTCCATCGAGGTAGATGGCCGTGCCGCTGTCATTGGTCACAACCGCGACAATGTGCCATAGCCCGTCATTGATTGGCTCTGTCAGCGGTACTTGCTGATCGCTGGCAATTGGGCTTACGTTGCTGCTCGTTACCGAAAAGAACAGCTTGCCGTTTTTGACCGCCAGCGTGGAATGGGTATTATATTTCACTTTGGTGCTGTCGGACAGCGCAAATATCGTATTGATACCAGAAGCGTCTGTCGTTTTGAACTTGGCGATGATTGCTCCCGAAGACAACCCTTTAATCGGATCGACATCCGCGCTAATATCAGTATGAACGAGTGAGCCGTTCATGCCGTTATCATTCGGATACGTTTGGCTAATCGGGTAGCTCAACACTCGTGTTAATGCTTCCGCATTTTCAGCAGCCGTTACCGTACCCTTCAGCTTGTTTTCGTCTGCCTGCGAAAGCAGCGTTTGTCCATAAACGTTATAGATGTTCAAGTTTTGCGCAAATGCGGCAGCGAGTGGATAAGAGCCTACGGCCAGCTCCGGGAACGATCCTTCGAACACAAACTCCGTTCCTTCTTTGTTTTGGCTTGCCAATTGGAACGTAATGTCTTTGCCGCCGATTGTGCCCCTGAGGCTTCTGTCGCCGCTCAGCATCACATATTTGTCGAATACGGTTTTGATCCGCAGCTTCTCGCCTGCTGTATAGCCGTCCGGTTTAGACGTGTCGACTGCGATGGACAGCTGCTTCGGCATAGGCTTCGATCCTTCGCGCTGCCATTTGAGATATTCGACATTAAATTTAATAAAGCTCATGTTCGTATTGTCGGTCCCTTCATAAAATAGCCCGATATCGCCGTTCGCCAAGTTGGCGAGGCTGGAATAAGCATAATGGCCTTCTTTAACGACCTGCGAGTATTTCCAGTCGAATGTATAGTTCGTTCGGCCGTTCGGATGCGTACCGTTCTCTTGAATGAGTCCGACCTTGACCGTTCCGTTAATCCGGCTTGACGAATTGCCCGGGCTGGCGAATATGACCGCCTCTTTGCCGTCAATCAGTCCATTGTAGCGAATGGCCGTCATTTGGCAATACGCAGCGACAAGCCCCCGCTCGGTAACGACCTGGGCATCCCAAGTTTGGCCTCCGTCAAAGCTGGTGGCAATTTGCGCATAGCCGGAATAGTTTCTCATGAATAGCTTGAGCTGTCCATCCGGCATTTCGATAACTTGCGATTCGGTAATTTCATGGGATGAACTTGTGAAGTTTTTTTCTTGAATCGTTACGCCGCCGCCGACATCCCGTCCCTCATTCGGGGATTCGCCGCGATGCCACGTCTGGCCGTGGTCGTCACTGTAAATGATGGCGCTCGCCTGCTTATTGTTATCGTTCAAAAAATAGACGGGAAACACGAGTCTGCCTTTATTAGCGCCTTGTGTCAGCTGAATGCCTGTACCCGGTCCCGTACCGAGAAAAATCATCCACTCCTCTTTGGCATCATCGTTCAAGTCGATCGGACCTGTCCACGTCGCCCCTTCGTCATCGCTGTAATACAGCTCCAGATAAGAGGTTTTATGCGCTTTTAAGGGTGAGTTTTGGCCGAAAACGTTCCCAACCTTGACGCCGCTTTTATACAGGTTTCTTTTAATATCGACCGTATAGTCGGTGAGCGTCCCTGCAGCGTTGTACACCTTACCTTCTTCTCTGATCGTATACTCGCTGCCCGAAGTGTCAGTCAAATACAAATATTTTTTACCGTCGATCGTTCTGAACCCAGTGCCTTTGAAGGCGTTGTTGCCGAAGCCGCCGATCAGCCCGCCGCCATGCGGGAAACCGTCTACCAATGAGAAAATGCGGCCCGTTTCGCGGTCCTGCAGCAGCTCCTGGTCAATGTTTGAAGCTTGATCGGGATAATCGTTAACGACGATGCCGTTTGTTTCCCACGTATTGCCATTGTCGAAGCTTCTTCTGATGACGGCATCGATATTGTTGGGGGAATCGCCGCCATGAGGAACCCTGCGGTCAATTCCGGCGATCAATGTCCCGTCTTTCGTATAAAGCATCGCAGGAATTCGGTAATTGTTCGATCCCATGAAACCTGGCGTAAAAATGTGCGAAGGCTCCGTAATTTCAGCCCCATCCGGCATCGGATTGACGATAGGCTCTGTCTTGGTGATCGCCGTGGCGTCAATCAAAGCTTGATCGGTCAGCGGCTTACCGTAAACCTCGGCAAAGTCGATGTCACCGGAAAACGGATACTGGTTCGAACCGGCCGTTCTTTCCGTGCGTCCCAGTTGCGCGCTGTTCGGCGCGTATATTTGGCTCAAAAACTTCCGCTCGCTAGCAGTGTCCTGCTTGACCAATTTGCCATCAAGGAAAAATTTATACCCAGCCGCTTTGTCCATAACCATGGCCACGGTATGAACTTCATTATCCTTCAGGACAATGGAATCCGTTTTGACATGCGTATTCACCTTCGTCTTTCCGGGCTCCGCGTAACGGTTCTCGATGCCGATGGCAGACGGTGTTATATAAAGGTGGAAATGTCCGTCCGGCAATGTGCTGTTGCTTAGCGAGAACAGAGACATGACCGAAGAACCAGTGTGGCGGAATCTGACGATGATCGTGCCTTCTTCCAACACTTTAAGCGCATTGATTTTGTCGTTCAGATTCGTATAGTTGTTCGCCGATATTTGTTGATTGTCCACTCTAAGCACTAGGCTGGGATCCAATCCCTCCACAATCGGCTGAGCTGCGGTGTGGCCCGCCGGGAACATGAGCACGAGCAGGGCAACCACAAGCAATATAGAAGTTACTTTTCTCAATCTGACAACATCTCCTTTTTAACTGAGTTCTTTTTCAACCCCATTCCTTATATTTGCGAAACTACAGCCCCCTTGATCATTTTCTAAACGAAACCGCTATTTGATAGCGCTTTCATCACTACCACTATAATAAGAGGTGGCCTTGCTTTATTAAATCCCTCTCGTTTTACTTTTAGGGGCTCAATCTTGACCAATTTCGGCTGCAGACTTTATAAGATTCGCTTCTGCTGCCAGAAGTAGAGTATAGTAGGAGTAGTTGAGAATATATTCTAGGAGGGTACAGCCATGTCACAGGAGATTTGGATTAACTTGCCGGTCAAAGATGTTGAGAGGTCAACTGCTTTTTTCAATGAGATTGGATTCCATGCGGTGAGCGTTGGTAACGAGAGAGCCAAGCTTGCCATAGGCCAAACAACGATTATGCTGTTCCCGGATGCGGCGTTTGAGAAATTTACAGGTTCAAAAACCGCAGATACTTCCCATAGCGCAGAAGTAATATTTTCCATTGGCGCTGATAGCAGAGAAGAAGTAGATGCCTTTATTCAAAAAGTAGAGTTTGCCGGTGGAAGCATCTTTGGCAAGCCGAGTGAAATTGACGGCTGGATGTACGGTGCAGGATTTGCCGACCTGGACGGTCACCGCTGGAACCTGCTGTACATGGATGAGAGCAAAATGCCGAAACGCTAATATGAAAACGCCGGTCACCTGTTTAAGGTTACCGGCGTTTTTTATACTCCATTTAATCTCATATCTGTCAATTCCTTTACATTCTCCAATGGCATCGACTCAACTAATAAGTTCTTGTTGATCCCTTCCCCTATAAATCTATTACCGACAATAGTCACTTCACTGCATGCCATTAGTTTAATAATAGGAGTTTCATTTATATTGTGATTTTTTGCTGCAGAGATTTCATTATTGTTAAAGCTTAAATGATGTGTACTTTTAGCAGAAAGGATCGAAGAATCTTTTAATTGAATGATATTACTTTCGATATGAATGTTGCTGTGAACAGGAAATTCCACACTTACCTCGTTATTCTCAGGTGCGATGTAAATGACAGGATTTTGACAATCGCCGCATTCAATAAATTGGTTGCCGCGAATGGTTACATCCTTCACCATGCCGGACTCATACCAGCTTTCTGCATCATCCGCAATTAAAATTGCACTCATCTGCATTCGTTCAAAAACATTGTCCTCGATCATAATTCTTCGTCTAGTAGATACAAGTACTCCGCGTGTCGGAATGCGAGCAAAATAATTATTCCTAATCTCAACTTCCGGTGTCCAAGTCACGTTCTCGATCACATCATTTATTGCGATTAAATCTTGTATAGGCTGCTCTAAAGTTAGTAGTATATCTCTTAGATTTATTAATTCTACTGCCTTCACCGTATTACCAGCATATGGAATTAACGTGCTCGCACGAACGAAATCAATCGCATCACCTGGGAAAAAGGCATCGAACCCATAGCTTTGTCCATGCATAAACCTTACTAGCACTTGATTCGGAGCTGGTTGTTCAATAATACGCAAATGAGTGCCATGGACATTGATCGCATCATCATGTGCCCCTTCAAAATGACTATTGAAGATTGCTACTTTTCCGCTACAGCCTGAAAAATGCATGAAATCAGCAAAAGCTGCAGCTGTTCGCCCAGTTTCTGGGCGTGGTGACATATTTATATTGTCAAAAGTCAGGTTGCTGCTATATTGGCATACGATCCCTAATCCATGCATATAATGCATGCCTACATTATTCCATTTCGTGTTTAGACTTTTGTGAATGAACACCCCAACTTGATCACGGATACCGTCACGCATTTGCAGTATTCTTCCAGGGACTATTGCTGGTGCAGATTTGTAATAAAACCGCAACAAAAAAGGGTCCAATTCTACAACATGAGTAGCCATTTCCACCACATTTTCGATACGGCAAGTTGTATTTGTAAGCGGATCATATTGTTGCATAGGCCCTTTATGGAAGCGCCATCCTTCACCAATCCAATTCAATTTTCCGTTATCAATCTCATAGCGTGAAGTAGGGTGAACTTTAATATCCATATAGTTGCTTCCAACAACCTCTACAGTCATTTCCGCCATAGTAGGCTGCTCATAATCGGTATTTATATTACAAATTTCGACATTCTCACAACGATCCAATACGATCATCGTTTGTTTGCCATGAAATACGAATAATGATCCGTTGCCTTCTACAATGACATTGTTCATGTCTTGCAAGAAAATACCGATTGTTTTCACAACATCGGCATTTTCTTCTTCACTCGTTGTATTAGATATATAAAAAGGCACTTTAGCTGCATGTTCTGGATAAAAATCATATCGTCCACTCGGGAAGTTAAGCAATACTGGGCCCTCTATTTGCGCTATCGCCTCAACTGCACGCTGCATTGCTTTTACCGTATCTTCCCCTGAATCAGGCTTCGCCCCGAATTCCGTCATACATATGATATATTGCTCCGAGTCTATTTTCACTTCTGGAGTTTGCACAATCCCACCATCCTTATCCTTGACAGTAACTTTCCCTCTCACTGAACCGCCTTGTGAATGCGGATAACCGTACTTTGAAAATCCCCTTTGAGTTCGATCTTAATACCGATTTTCATTAACACCATTCCACTTAGAGCTTGTTCTATACCTTCTACTTGATAAAGTGTCTTGTCATCGAGCCCCTGCAAACGAATTCGAGGAAGCTCATTAGCAAAGTTATTCGAATGTAAAAAGGCAAACATAACCGCTTCTACTTGGCTGGCATCTACATACATCACGGATGCCAAATTACTTTCTCTAACAGAAAGAAGTCTGTACTGGTTACCATGCTGAACAATTGGTCTAATTTCTTTATATAGTTGGATCCATTGTTTCGCTTCTTCACTTTCAGCGTCGCTCCACTCCAACAAGTTAGCTCCAATACCCAAATTGCCCATCATTGCACTATGAAATCGATACGCCAATGAAAGCTTTCTGTTATTTACCCAGTTCACTTCATCTGAAACCCATGCTTCCATAATTTTGGCACAATAAGCATAGGAAAAGCCTTCTTGAATTCGTAATCTGTCAAACGCATCCGTATTATCGCTCGGCCACACTTGATCAAAATATTGCAAAATTCCCATATCAACGCGACCACCACCACCAGAGCAAGATTGGAAGATGACCATTGGATGCTTAAGCTTAAGCTTTTCTACGATTTCGTAAACACCTAAAGCGTGTCGTACCCATATTTCCCTTTGTTCTTCTGGCAGTGCGGAAGGAAAACCTGGTTCACTGAAATTTCGATTCATATCCCACTTAATGAAAGCAATCGGATATTCCGAAAGAAGACGATCAATACAATCATAGAGATATTGCCTCACATCTGCTCTAGCTAGATTTAAGATGAGTTGATTTCTTATTTCAGTTCGTTCTCTCGTAGGAAAATGATAGACCCAATCCGGATGGGCACGGTAAAGGTCACTATCGGGATTTACCCCTTCTGGTTCGATCCATAATCCGAAATCCATCCCCAAATCATTCACTTTACTAATCATGCGCTGTAACCCATTGGGAAATTTTGCTGAATTAACGAACCAATCCCCTAATCCTGCTTTATCCGAATTGCGAGATCCAAACCAGCCATCATCGACAACAAACAATTCTACACCTAGCCCCGAGGCAATTTCCGCCAGCTTAATCTGTTGTTCTTCATTGACATCAAACCAAGTAGCATCCCATGAATTGTAAAGCACTTTACGCAGATTATATCTGTTCTCTACTGGCAGCACGTAGTTTCGCTGATAATTGTGAAGATTGCGGCTAGCTGCTCCAAACCCTTTGTTGACATATCCGACAATATACTTAGGTGCACTAAAACAATCACCTGGCTTCAAATTCCAAGCAAAATCAAAATCATTTACACCAGCGCTAATTTTCACCATATTAAATTTATCTTTTTCAATCACGATTTTCCAGTTTCCACTAAATGCTAACGCGCCAAAATATACTTCTCCATCATTTTCATCCGCTTTACCACCTCGATCTAGCATAAAAAAGGGATTTGCAAAGTGACTCGTCGTACCCCTTCGGCTTTCAAGAACAAGCTTCGTGTCTGGCAACATCACCCTATCTAATTGTGTATCAGCAGGCCATCGTCCTGTTAGATAAGTTAAACGATAATCTCGTTCCCTCGGCACATAGAAGGAGCCAGTCAATGCTTGCTCTAAAGTGATATTCGTCTCACCGTAATTGAAAATCTCGCTATACCGTTCAATGAGATCACAATCGGCGATCACCTTATAATATAGCCTCACCTCTAAAGAATAGCATGTATCCTTCAATATCAATAAGAGCATATTCTCCGATATTTCAAAATCAACAAAAGCCAATTGGACATCTCTAACATGATCATGAAATGTGACTTTCAAGCTGGGTTCCGTAAATTTTGCTTTCCCCCAGCCCATATACTCTTCTTCACTTATCTCACTTCCAACAGTATAGGGAAATGCCGCTATACTATTAGCACTAGCATAATCTGATAGATAAGGTAGCTTTTCTCCACAATAAATATGATTGATGGTGCCTAGCTCACTTAACCCTATTACATAAGCAATATGATCTCCTTCTAATACCCAAATATTTCTCGAGGCATCATGATGTATCATCTTATTTCCTCCTGCTCACTATTCGACAGGTCTCATCTTTCTGGAGTTCAATCGTAATAACGGATCCCACTGGACAATTCATTTCCGTACCTACCCCATCTGTTTCTAATGTTAATCTATCAGATCCAAATTGATTTTCTAGTTTAACAACGCCTGATAATTCCGCATAAAGCTCAACGTATTCAAGGTTCCCTGCAATAATTTTAGCGGAGACAAGGACGCCCATTTCCCCGCGGAATCTTTGAAATTCTGCTCCATTCTTCTGCCAAGCGCTCGGTATTGCTGGAAAGACTCGAATAATACCCACGTTGGTTTGCAGTAGCATTTCTTGCAGCGCATCAGCAGCAGCCATATTTCCTTCCAACGTAAACGGACGATAGTGAAATTGGGTTAATCCTGTTTTTTTGTAATCGCCATTCAGATGGAAGCCGTTCGGTGAACAAGTATGCTCCCAAAATTGTTGCAGATGATAGCGAGCAGCTACTCCGTTTCCTTGTCTAGTATATAATGCCGCCATCCATGCAAAAGAGTAGCCGACCCAATATGCTTTCCCCAACGTTTCTAGATGAAAAATTGTATCGTCAATGATTTTCTTTTCCATATTTGATCTTTCATATATAATCGTCTTCAGAGGATAGATCGACATCGCATGCGAGTGATGTCGATGACTTTCCGTTAAGTTTTCGTCGGGGCTAATCATTAACCCAGTTTCATTAACAGCTAGCTCGTCCAAATTGTTCAATATATTAGCCCACTTCGTCTGCTCATCTGCCTTATCTAGTAGTCCCGCCATTTGTTCCAAACGGGCAAATAAATATCTGAGTAATGACAAATCATAATTACTATTCGGCGTCAGCCATGCACTTAAGTCATCATCATGAATCTCCGGCGAACTAGAAATAGATAAACGCAGCTTGCCGTCCTCACCCGGATGAAGAAGTGATATTATGCAATCTGCTGTCTCTTGGAAATAAATATAGGCTTTGTTTTCAAGAAAGTCTCGATTGCCTGTATACAGCCAATAATGATCAAATGCTTGACATAACCAGATTTGATTCGTTGGGCTAAGCGAGTACATCGGCCAGCCACCTAATGGCTTTCCATCAATCGTCATGACGGACGGCAAGTTAATGCCTGGAGATTCGAAATAAGACATAGCAAAGTCGCGAGCTGCTGGTCTTAACTCCCATAGAAAATCAAGAAAACTTTCACCCTCTTCTAAGTGATTCGCTTTCAAATAATGCCAATAGCTTAATTCTGTATTTAGATCATGATGGTAGTCGCCCTTCCAAGGAGGCAGTAATCCTTCATCGGCTGTCCATACGCCCTGAAGCGGCATCGGAGGAGCACCTTTACGCGAGCAAGCCCCCAATAAGTAGTTCGACATATACCACTGTTTTTCAAACTCCAGTTCAGATAATGTCATGGCGCTTTTCTGCCAATAGTTCTCCCACCATGTCGCATGCGATGAATAGGCTTCAGTAAAGCCATTTTCAGTTGCTTCCCTTACTTTACGTATAGCCTGTTCAAGCCAATTCTCACCTTCCACATTAGCTGATATCGTGTATACCCATTCCATTTCACTTGTACTTATCTGCTTTTTTTCTACTACGATAGCATACTCCAACCCGTGATTCGTTTTCTGATGAAACCAAGTCGCCTCTCCGGAACTGTCAAATTTCGCTTTCGGATAACCGAGCGAAGCAAGCTGTAAATCTAGGGTAGAGCTTTGGTCTGCTCTTCCTTGGAACTCACCAGAGTAATCTGGAGGAACAAGCTGCAGATGAACTTGACTTGATTTATTTCCTATTAAGCGAATATATCCTAGCTCACTTTCTGCATGGAGAAATGTTTCTAATTGATATGTTTCTCCATCTACCACCCACTCGATATTAGCTGTCGCATCCTTTATATTTAAGCTACTTGTCATATGTTCAGCAGGAGAGCCGCAGTATAATTCAATACGTCCCGCGGGCAATTTCGTAGGGTTTGGATAGATGCTAAAAAAATCGCTAAATTTTCTCAAAATTTCAGGTTGATTTTTTTCTCTAATTAGCTCGTTCAGTCTGCGATACGTAAAATCGGTGTCCAAGACCTCAGGAGCCAATCTCGTATCCCATAAATCTCCGCGATCCAAACTAAGACGGATAGGGTCACCATTTCCCCAAACTAGGCAACCCATTAAGCCATTCCCCAATGGGAGAGCCTCATCCCAACGATCAATCGGTTCGTGAAATAATAGATTATGCTGTTCAGTTGGCATTTTTCGATTATTGTTCATCAATGTACACCTCATATGTCATGTTTTCCATAAATAGCTCCTTATCTAACTCAATCGCTGCTACACCTAAAATGATTTGTATTCGATCACTTTGAGCGAATTGTTCTGGTAATGACTCATATAAATCCCATGCCTCCAAAGCTTCAGCTTCCAACCCTTTTTCGTAAAGCATAACTCCATAATGTAAATACGCCGTCCAGGTTTGATTTTCCTTTTTTAATAAACTTTTATTTAACAATTCCATCCATTCATCCTGTACCATCCACGATGGTAACTCCCATAACTTGCGTGAAATCCCATGTTGTATGGGCAGGCATATCCATTCCATTAACATGTCGAAAATGTATGACCAACCTGTCCTATATTCCACTCTACTCCGCCTGAAAACCATGCATTTAAGATAGCTAAATTAGCAGGCCGAAATAATGGGGTTTTGTAAAGTATATCTTTACCTGATTTCTTATCAATAAGTGAGTACAGTCGTCCGCCGTACTCTGGCAAGAAGACAGCTTTTAAGCATTTATTGATGGTTTTTATTTCGAAACATCGGCAAAGGGTTCTCCCCTGCCAAATGTGTACCTTCAATATTTAATATTGACGTACAAATCTTCATTGTTTGCACTACCTCTCCGTATTACTAACCTTTCACTGATCCTACCGTTATCCCTGCTACAATTTTATTAGATACAAAGATAAATAAAATGAAAGTTGGAATGAATACTATCATACAAGCAGCAAAAATACCTGCATAGTTTCCTGTATTGGTAAATCCTTGAACGATCGATTGAAGTGCAAGGGCAATGGTACGAGTGTTCGGATCGTTAGAAAAAATCAATGCATAAAAATACTCATTCCAAATTGCTAATACATTCAAAATAGTAAGTGTAATCATCCCTGGCATAGCAACCGGTATTATAATAGAGACGAATGTTTTGATAGGGCCACATCCATCCATTGCAGCTGATTCTTCAAATTCCTTAGGAATCGATGAGAAAAACCCTGAAAGCAAAAACACACCAAATGGTACATTTGTACAAATATAAATAAGAATAAGTGAAAAAATAGAACCAGTAAGCTTCAATTGAACAAAGAGTGAAAATAAAGGAATTGCAGTCAAAACACCTGGTATTGCAAGTGCAGACAAGAACATCAAATTGACGATCTGGCGTCCTCTAAATTTCACTCGGCCTACAATATATGCGGCAGGTGCTGCTATGACTAAAATACCTATACAGGATACAACTGTATAAAAAACGCTATTGAAAAAATATCGACCCATATTATGTTTCGTGAACAAATCAATATAGTTAGAAAAATTAAATCCGCTTGCAAGCAAATCATTGGTAAATATTTCTCGCGTTGTACTTAGTGACGCTAATATAGCCCATCCGAACAAAACGATGGTGAATAATAGCCAAACAATTAGCATGATATATGAAGGGATAAAACGAACCTCTTTTTTCAGAGCTTTATTAAGCATATCCTCACATCCTAATTTAATATTCTAAACTATCATTTTTGAAAAAGCGGTTAATAATTACCGAAGCAATAAGAATCGTTATCGTGATTAATATACCAACAGATGCACCTGAACCAACATTAAATGATTCTTCTACATATACAGTAGTCTGGCTTCCGAACACCTTTTGGTACATATAATAAGCAGGTGTAACTGTACTTGGACTATCAAGACCAAATGTCGCCGACCATACAAAGAAATTACAAGCCGTTATCGTCCACAAAACAATTGTTATTCTAAATACATCTTGTAACAGTGGTAATGTAATCTTGAAAAATTTCACTAAACTATTTGCCCCATCGAGCAAAGCAGCTTCATAGTAGTCATTCGGTATTCTATCTATTCCAGCACTAAGAATTAACATGAAATAACCGATCGAACCGAAACTAAAAGCTAATATCATAGACATGTATAAATGCTCACTATCTGTCCATTGAATAGCGGCTAATGAGTTCAAGCCCAATGACCGAAATATTGACGTTAAAAAACCAAAATCAGAAGAACTATAAATGTATTGCAACCATACGACTGATAAAACGACGGCTGAAACTGTATTTGGCAAAAATATTAGCGATCTCCAGAAGGCTTTCCCGCGAACTCCTGATGATAAAATTACGGCATAAATAAAGGCAAAAGCGAATATTATGACTCCGCCAATAATCCAAATACCGATCACATTCCAAATTGAACTTATAAAGTAAGGGCTACGAAATAGATTAATATAATTTTCAATTCCGAGAAAACTCCATTCGGAAAATTTACTTGAAATATTAGGAACATCATAAAAACTCATAAGAACAGCCCGCAGTGTTGGATATAGAAAAATTGCAAGATATATAATAACTGCTGGCAATAGAAACAGGGCGATTATAGATTTATTAAGCTTCATAATTTACCTCCCACAACTTTTCGTACTAACAGTGTAGCTTCTATGTTTCGAAATGCTTCTTCGAATGCATAGTCTAATCGTCTTGTTTTGAAAATAAATCTGGGTGCAACATTCGAAATCTCTGCCACACCCAGATTATTTGTTGTTAATGTTTTATTTCGTGCCGTAGAATTTTTTTGCTTCTTCTGCCATCTTAACGACATATTGATCGGCAGTAATTTTACCTGTCACCAATTCCATAAATACAGGATAGACTGTAGCGTTTGAGAAATCGCCGCCATTACCGATACCGAAGCCCCAAGGCATATTCACCTTCGCGTTATCAAATGCCACTTCAGCTTCAGCTAAAGCTGCTGGCCATGTTGTATCAATAGTAGCTGGAATTGCTAATGCTTCAGCAGCCATTCCTTCTTGTGCTTTTTTACTAACTAAATATTTCACAAGCTCAAAAGCTGCTGGAACATTATCACTTTCTTTATTAATAAGCAACCCTTGTGCACCGAATGAGAGTCCTTGATGTCCACCTTTATCATTACCATTTGGAATGATCGGGAACTGGAAGGAACCCCATTTGAAGTCTGGTCCAGAAGTGCCTAATACTTCATTTGGCAACCATGTACCATTTAAGTACATTGCAACTTTGCCTAAAGCAACATCTTGTTGACCTGCTGGATATTTATTACCTGCAATCTTACTAGAGAAATAACCTTTATCTTTCAAATTCTCGATATCTTTCGCAAATTGAACAACGATAGGGTCTTTCCACATTTCACCTGTTTCGTCCTTAACAAGTGCATCTACCCAATCACTGCCCATCGCGCTGCTTAGGTAACCACCAATAAATTGGTCACGGTATGCATCATCAAATGTAATCGGTTCAACACCAGATTGTTTAAGTAGTTCAGAAGCTGCTAGAAATTGTTCCCATGTCTGAGGAACCGCTGTTATTCCTGCTTTTTCAAACAATTCTTTATTGTAGAAGAATAATACTGCGAAAGGTTGTTGCGGAATTGCATAGTAACCTTCTTCTAAATCCACTTTTTTCGATAGGGATTTAGACCATTCCATTAAAGAAGGCTGCAAGGAATCCTTAACTGACTTTCCTTCCATTCCAACCGCTGGTTGAGTAAGTAAGTCATCTAGTTTAAGTACATGATCCTTTAGATTTGCAAGCGCAGAACCTGGATCCTGTTCGAAGATATCAATGTTCTCACCGCTCTCTAGAGCAGGTTTAATTAGCTTATTAATATCACGGCCAGTAAATTTCAAATCAACTTCAACCTTGGGATTAGCAGCCTTGAAATCTGCAACTGCTGTTTCAATAACTTTCGCTTGAGGCTCTGTTTCACTCCACATGGACCAAAAAACGACTTTCCCAGAAAGTTCACTTCCTGAATCCCCTTCATTTGTAGTAGCTTCTGGTGCAGGTGTGGCAGTTGCATTTGGTGCCCCGTTATTGTTAGATGTACCACATCCCGCCATTAATGTAAGCGCAACCAACATTGGTAATAATAACTTTCCAATTTTGTTTTTTGTTTTCTTCATGGATATATTCCCCCTGTAACTTAGTAATCAAGTAATCAAACAAATCATATCTTTCTTTTTGTTCGATCATCGCTTGACTCTGAACTAAGTATAATAAATGTATTACACAGCGGGTATGCAATACATTTATACAAAACATGGACTATTTTTAGCTATTTCAGTTTTATTTGGTGTAAGCTCGTTCTAAAATAAACAAAAAAATAAGGGGATGGCTTTGTGCCCTCCCCCAATTCGCAATTAACCTAGTATCAATCTAGCAATAGCTGCAAGATCAACAATGTCTATTTTACCGTCAATGTTCATATCCGCTTGTTTATATATATCCCAGTCCGGATCAGCAGATGTTTTGCCATAACTAGCTGCGATGAGACCGAGATCACCAATGCTGAATTTACCGTCACCATTCAGGTCACCAGCAGCCGGTACATTTATTGAAGCAGTAAATGCTTGCAACGCTGCTTGTAATTGATCGATCGCTTGATCCACTTGCTCCTGGGTAGTACTACTTTGATCCGCTACTGCCTTTGCGCTATCAATTGCCGCTTGCAAGATCGCTTTCGAACCCGCAGGATACTTGCCGATTTCAGCTCCTTCTACTGCTGCATCATGCAATGCTTGCGCGTGGGTAATTAGCGCTTGTAACGCAGCTTTATCCACGACAATAATTTGAATCATGTACGCTTTACCATTGTTCACAGTCGTATCAATTCCGTTTGCACCGGCAACCGCTACGTCGGTTAAGAAGATGGAGCTCGTTACGTTTTGGCCCGCCTCTTTGGCCTTGAAGTGCACCTTCAACAAATTAGTCGTATCCGTTATCGCACTTCCTGCTCCGGCACTTGCCATTAGGACTCGGACTTGACCTAGTCCCTCTTTTTGTCCGAAGACCGAAAATCCACTTTTCAGAGCATCCACAGACAGGAATTCTACTTGGGTCGGGTCATAATGGATAGTCTGATCCAACGCATACACACTTTCCGTTACATTACTCAATGCGTAGGTCACATCAAAGGATTGGCCCGCAATGACGCTAGCTGCCCCCGTAGCCGTTATGGTATAGTTGTCCGATGGTTGTTCCTCTTTTTCTTTTAATTGCTCTCTCGCATAGAATAATGTTCGGCTAGCAAGTCTCACATCGTCATATGTTGCGTTCGGATTATCAAGCACAATCTTTGCTGCATGGATTGCTGCTACAAACGCTTCCCAAGATTCATCTGTATAATTATCATTTTCCTTTGCAAGACTATCATCATATAGCTTTTGTAGCTCAGATTTATCCTCACCTATATCTTCTTTCGGTGCATACACCTCAACTTCAGCAATTTCTAACTGCTCATTATTACGTCCTGCAATCTTTCTTTGCTGAATTTTTACAAATTGTCCCTTTACAGTTATTTCTTCTTCACCTTTAACCTTAATCGATACGCTTGGCTTGGGTTGAGTTTCTTGATAGTAACTCCACACTACATTTCCGTCCTTATCCAATATGCTAACATCAGAATAGGCAAGTCTGGTCCAATTTCCGTCTCTACCGAATAACCTGATTTCACCAATATCATATTCATTGCCTAGATCAACTTGCCACCAAGGGTTATCTTCAGTCCCATTAGTTGCCGCAATAGATTGAACATTCCAGTTCCCACTCGTATTCCCGTCTACTGCCCGAGACGCAACTGCAGGACTTAATGAAGCCGTGTATACGCTGCTTTGCGTTGCAGTTTTATTTAACGCCAAATTCAACTGGGGTACTTCATTCTTAACAATACTGTCAACCCCAAATAGTTGGAACTCACTGATCTTTGGTGTTCCAGTCGAAGAAGTAATGAATAATCTCACTTTATCTGTCGTCTCTGTTGGGAAATTAACTTCCAAAGTTTCTCCAATTGTTGTTCCCGTATAGGCATCACTCCACCCAGAACCGTCAAACACTTGTAATTTGAAACCTGTTACTTGATCACCAATCTCATGAATCACTGCACGATTAACAGGTGACTTTCTTGAAAACGACATTTCTAACCATGTATTCGCAGTCTCTGATGGTCTCCAGTACGTTTCCATTGATCCATCTTTAGCTCTTAAATCTCTAGCATCAAGTCTGTAGGTAACATCAACACCTTTATCGTCTTTGGCTACAATATTTTCCCAATTCCCTGAACTCGACGATGCTTTAGCTGTCATCGATAGATTCGCATCTGCAAATAGCTTGAATTCAGCGATTTGTGGATTATTATCTGTACCGGTTATCAATAATCTAATTTTCTCCGTACGGATATTTGGGAATATAGTTCGCATATCATTGCCTATCGTTGTTCCTGCCTTGATATCAATCCAGTTGTCCCCGTCCTTATATTGAAGCTTATAGGCACTAATTTTTTTACCTTGTTCCATGATTTCTATCCGATTCACTTCGGATTCACGACCTAAATCGATTTCTAATGAAGAACCGTCCCCACCATTTGCCGTCCAAACTGAATCCTTATTGTTATCTATTGCGTTGCTTGCAATATCCGTGCCTGATTGACTGCTCGCTGTTGCGATTTTTCCGATTGCATTGTTCACAGAACCTACAGCAATCTCCTGGTCTGCTGCTGGTACAATAATGTATGGAATCGTTGCTGGTGTATACAGATTAACCTTGCTATCTACGACATCAATTCGATCAATATAGGCTTTACCCGATTCAGTAAGCTCATATCGATCAACCTTCGTTACGCCTGCCCATGATGCTGGTAGCACCCAATCACGATTTATGCCATTTTTGCTATATACATAAATCTTTTTCTCACCTGCTAGATCAGGTATAAATCTGTCCGTGCCGTCTGCTATCGTTACATTTCCTTCCGTAACCATGAATTTGTTACCATTTTTCTTATCCAACTTTGCGATGAGGTTATCGCCCCATCTTACTGCTGTCATATCGGAGTTATCGATGTACTCCATTGCAGGTTTTTGTCTCATATAAGCGGATAGATATGCGTAAATATAGTTATCTTCTATCATTGCATTGGCAAAAGTATTATCTTTTGCATTCAAATTACCCGATCTGTAGTCACCCGTTATATGTCCGCCAAATAAATCGGCTACTTTAGGAGCGGAGAATTGGAAAGTCAATAGACCTGCTGTAACAAAGTCATCGATTCTAGAATTATTATTACTTCGATATTTAACCATTGATAAACCATTTCTTATGTTCGTAGGTTGGTATCCCTCTGTTGCTATATTCGTTCCATTCTCGCCAAAAGTTTCCACGATTTTGCTTTTCGCAAAAGATTCATGTACTCCGTAAACACCATTATATGGACTAATATTATCCCACATCTGATCATTATAGATGACCGTAGGCGCCCAGAAATCTTCTTGAACAAAATTATTTATACGATCTTCTGTATGACCAGCCATAAAATCCATAAAGTATGATTTTTGGCGGAAACCACTTTGACCAAAAACACCGCCGACAGACTGTAATGATCCATTCGACTTTCTCGCAATCACATTCTCATCATATGAATCAGCTTCAGGAACAGTAATCTCATGATTGACATGGAAAGATAAATCCCCGCCATACTTTAACATTTCATTGCGTGCACTCAGCATAGCTTCCATGCCGCCAGCGCCTGGGTTAGCTGGTTGTTTCCAATCTCCCCAACGCCAGTCATGTCCATGCTGCTGCCATCCTGCTACCTCAAATGATTGCGGTGATCCTTCTGTTTGATAGAATACTTGCCTCATTTGCGGTGCGAATATAGAATAATGCGTGGAAACGGTCGCAGTTGTTCGATTATCAGGAAATGTACCATGTGTCTGCTGCCACGCTCCCCCTGATGCATAGAAATCTTCAAGATTTTTAGGTCGCTTAGGCAATTGGTCTCTTACCCACAATGCACCGTCTTGCCAGTCCACTGTATTATTTCCGTTAGTGTCGGCACCAATGTATATTCTACTTTCAAACATGCGATCAGTAGATATACTAGCTTCGGGCAACAAACCAGCTGTACTGTTAGCTTTATAGCTTAAACGATAGTTATAATCTCTTTCATAAAGCGCTGCTTGCTTGACCCCGTTAATCGTTGTCACCTTCGCTTGCAACGGAATATCGATTAGATTATTGTAGACAGATCCTACAATTTTCGGTGTAGATAGAAATGCCCACGATGTATACTCAATGTAATCAGATTGCGATGCAACTGTTCCTATGACGTCATCCAATACATCGCCGACATAGTTATTAAAACGATCGGGGCCTGCTTCTTTTTCAAATGCAATATTCGCATTTTCCTGTGTGCTTTTTGCTCTTAACACAGGTGTATCTAGGAGAATAGAAAGCACTTTTGGTTCTCCTAATCCTGAGATTTCAGTAATCGACTTTACCAACTCATTGCCTTCTAACGCAAAGTGATACTGTACAGTAAGTCCACCATTAAAGTCTGGTATAGACAATGTATAGTCAACACTTCCATCCCCATTATCCAAAAAGTTAACTTCCCCCACATTGTAGATTTCCCCATTTATATTCATCTTGTGTTCCGCATTGGGGTATCCGCCGTATAGTAAACCTGCTGTTTCCTTTAATTCGTAGGAAAGAGCTTGTGGGAAAGTCTTGTCAACAGTAACCTTCAATTTATTGTTTTCCAAAACATGACTATCTGCAGATACTTCATCACTACCTTCAAATCCAGCATCTATTTTCAACTCATAGACCTGTAGATTATCTACGTACGTTTCCGCTTCAGACCAAGCCATAAAACCAACTAATCCTGCTTTCGCAGCAATGCTGCTAGGTGAATTTCCATCATATTGAAGTTTATTATCGATATATACTCTTAGGTTGCTCTCATTATATTCTATTCGCCACTTCTGCCATTTTCCAGGAGTGATCAAATTGGAAGACGGCATAATATCGCCACCTGGCTTATATCTAACTCTCATCGAGTTGCCATCTTGCCGTGCCACCCAGGCGTATTCGCTAGATATTTTAGTTTCTTCATTATAGTTTGCACCAAATACAAATCCGCCTTTTCCGCTAAGCCCGCCAACTCCATTGGATACCTCTACAATTTTCATATCGAACTCAGCAATCGCATGATTTGGAATAGTCGTGGAATTAGTATCCACTATGAATAGGTCTCCACTATTCCCAATATCAGTTTTAATTTTCAGTACATCTCTTTCATCGATTTGAGTCGCTTCAAATCTACCTTTATTTCCCGAACTTTGGTTAATCTGAACTAACCCATCGAGATTATCAAGATTATTGCTGTATATCAAGTCACCCTTGCTATAGATTTTTCCTTCTGCTGCTTTTGCAGTAATTGGTACTCCGGTTAACACAATCATCGCTGACAGAGCTACACATAGACCACGTTTCCAAATACGTATTCCATATTTGTTCATACTTATGTCCCCCTCCTTAGATAAATACTTATTTTCCAATACCCGATATTTCCACTCACTATGTTCCTTAATGCGCTCCTCTCACAAAATAGTGAACACGCTTTCAAAATGTTCCGTAATTCATGCTGAATAAAGCGGTTAATAGTCAGTATAAATACTGTTTCACTAAAAAAGTATGTACAGAATTCATATCAAATATGGACAATTTCTAGTATGTACTGCGGCATAGTTCCCTCGGTCAAAGATCACGAATACCCCCGCAGTAGGCTGCGAGGGTATTCGTTTTACAATTAAGTTCTATGCCATTACAAGTTCTCCATCGATTCATTTACTTCATTTATGGCATCCTGTAATCCCATACGATTTAACTTATCCATAACACGATCCCACATTCGAATAGGATCATCTTCACCAATCATTACTTTTATTAATTCATCATGAAATAAACGCGTATCGAACTTATCTTTATTGGGAGTAGACATTGTGAATATGTCCCAAGCACTAGGGATAGGCTTCGCATAGTCGAGTTGCCAATCCAATTCATCAATCATCAGTTTAAACATATCCTCTCTAAAGTTTATCTGATTAGCTTCATTTTCCTCATAAGCGCGCTCCTGCCCCCAAGCTGCAAGCTGCATGAACACCTCTCTAGATGGATATTGATCTGCAAGACTGTCGAAACCCGTTGCATCCTTAGCCAGTGGACGAGTAATGATAATCTTATCGTTTTCCATTTTATAATCTTTTCCTTCAATGCCATAGTCAAATAATACTCTACCTTCTGGAGACAGCAGATAGTCATATAGCTCTAATATCCGTTCCATTTTCTTGTCATCTACATGCGCGCTAAACATACTTTCTGACCAAAATGTCGTTGTTGTAAAACGGTAGATATTACCATCCTTTGCAGGCCAGAGATGCAGCGGCTTTATAACATCATAAAAATCTTCACTAGGATTTATATTATTCCACACCTGCCCGCGAATTCCCATCGCAAAAGCACCGGCCTTACCCTGTACAAATTTTTGCAATGAATCGCCATCTTTTTGGACGGCAAATTCTTTATCCAATCCTCCTTCAGCAAATAATTTGCGCGCCTGAGTCACTACTTCATACATTTTCTTCGATGCGAAAGGCGGGATCCATCTGCCATCTTCCATGACCCACGAATTGTTTCCAATCTGAGGGAATGTCGGTACAAATACTTGCATGAAGAAGTGCATATTATTCATTACTAGGCCAATAGTATCGTCTTTTTGATTACCGTCGGGGTCGTCTTCCGCAAATGCTTTAATCATTGCTGCAAATTCTTCGAAGTTTTTCGGATCTTCAATCCCAAGTTTCTCCATCCAGTCTTTGCGCACCCATATCCCTCGATCTAATGCCCACATATCATTATCCCAATAAGTCAGTCGTGGTAAGGCGTATAATTTTCCATTTTTGTATACACTTTGAACATCTTTCACTTCGGTCACTTTTTGCACATGTTTGTATTTACTCAGATCATCTGGCAATGGTCGTATTAATTGCTCATTAATCCAATTTGTAAAAACAACTGGATAGTCATTGACCAACGAATGTGTAATAATATCTGGAAGTTGATCAGAAACAGCCCACACAGCAGACTTTTGTATATAATCATTCCAACTGATTTGCATAGGCTTAAACGTAATATTAAAATCTTGTTCCAGTTTCTTTAGCATGTCATCCTGTTTGGCAAATGCGTCGCTAATGCCCCACCAAGAAATAGATATTTCAAAATGTTCTTTTCTAGCATCTTCCACAGCACTATTATTTGATATCGTTGGTAAAACAACAGTATTACGATTTTCTTCCGCATTCAAACAACCTGTTAGAATGGACATGAGCAACATAAAAGTTATTATAATCGCAACCGAATTTTTCGGAATA
This sequence comes from Paenibacillus sp. J22P15, assembly GCF_056269345.1. NCBI lineage: Bacteria > Bacillati > Bacillota > Bacilli > Caryophanales > Paenibacillaceae > Paenibacillus > Paenibacillus sp. J22P15. The sequence goes on along the minus strand of NZ_JBWDNT010000001.1, from coordinate 513,900 downwards.
TACATGCATTGCCTCCCCTAGCAAAGCTAGTTAATGATTTCTATATTGAGTCGGCGTCTTTCCTATCATTTTTTTGAACACTCGAGTGAAATAGAAATAATCATGATAGCCAGTTTTATCTGCAATATCGTTGATGGAGCTGCTGCCCTTTTCTAACAATTCACAAGCATAATTTATGCGCAGCTTGGCTAAATATTCGGTAAAGGTCATCCCTACTCCTTTTCTAAATAATTGACTAATATAGCTCGGGTTCAAATAATACTTTTCTCCTAAACTTTGTAGAGTAATTTCCTCGTAAAAGTTCTGATTCACAAACTGAAGAATGGCATTCAAACTTTCATTTTTAGTATCTTTATTCATTACATTTGAGCTTTGAAGCTGCCGCACCGTAAGCGCTTTTAATTCATCTACCATCATAAACACATTATCGTAATATTGGGTCAATTGTTCATAGTTATATAACATATACTCCGTTTGTCCTAACTTAAATAGAAATGAAGTTGTTAAATTATAAACTTGAAGAGCATGCTGAATCGATAGCTTCCCTTCTTTAAATAAGGAAGCAATTTGACCGAAAATCCGATTCACTGCTGCATGATCTTTATCATGAATAGCATCATCTAACCGCTGAAGCTGTTCATTTAATGGTTGTTGATTATATGATTGTTCTACAGATAAACCATTTTTATTTGTAATGAAATATTGATAAGCAAGTAAATCAGCACCATCAATGCACTGTTTAATTTCCTCACTATTTTTGGTGGGAGTACTAACACCGACCCCCTTTATATTGCTGGGTAGCAGTTCTTTGTATGTATTCATCAGATTATGTGCATCTCGCTTACTTAGAATATAAGCAGTTTTATTTGTCCCCGTTTTCAATTTAATGACACGTTCTGTTACAGCAGGAAGTTCACCTGCTCCAATAGAAACTATACTTACAATTTCATCTGTGCATAGCTCTAACAACCCACATTTGCGTAATTCATTATGCAATTTGATCTGATTTTCTGCGTTATTATCATCCAGCAAATGAATTAGACTCAATGGATTAGAGTTCTCTGTAAGCCCTAATGTATTCTTCACCTTCATCATTGCTTCTATAAGTTCATTCTCATCAAATGGCTTTAAGCAATAAGCAACAGCACCTAACAGTATTGCCTCCTGTGCATAGGTAAACTCCGAATAACCGCTTACGACCACAAATTGTACATTGTATGGTAATTCTTTCCCTTTCCGAATGAGTTCCAATCCGCCCATTTCTGGCATGCGAACATCTGTAAATACAATTTCAGGTTTATATTTCTCTATAGCTTCCAGAGCTTCCAAACCATTATAAGCCTGCCCTACCACTTCAAACCCATAAGAATTCCAATCTATAATATCTTTCATACTTTCCACAATCCAACTTTCATCATCGACAATGAGTACTTTATACATCCTTTCCACTCCCACTCGAATCGATCGTTAATTGAATTTTAGTGCCGAGCTCCAGAGCACTCTGGATTTCCATACCACAATCTTCTCCATACATTAATTTAATGCGGTTGTTTACATTAGCTATGCCGATACTTTTCCTTGCCCCTGTATCAGATATTACGAGCGGTGATAAAGAAAGAGAGGATTGAATTTCTTGTAGCTGGTTTGGATCAATGCCAACACCATCATCCTCTACCGTAATGATTAGCTTCCCTTGTTCATTAACAAAACCAGCTATATTTAATTGCCCTAGTTTCAACTTTGGTTCAAACCCGTGATAAATGGCATTCTCAACTAACGGTTGGAGAAACATTTTCGGAACGACATATAATAGAGCCTCTTCTGTAAAATCATAGTTAACAAAAAAACGATTATCAAAACGGATTTGCTGGATATTAACAAACGATTCAATCATTTTTATCTCATTTTTGAGAGGTACTTCATTTGAACCTTTAATACTATAACGAAACATATTAGATAACGCACGAGTCATCGTTTTTATTTTAGTTTGACCCTCTACAACGGCAATTCCTGATATGACTTCTAATGTATTATATAAAAAGTGAGGATTAATTTGGCTTCTAAGAAATGCAAGCTCAGCCTTTTCCTTTTCCAATTCAATTCCATATAATCTCGAATTTGTATCTATTAAATTTTGTGTTAATCGTTCAATTTCATCTAGCATACTGTTAAACTGAGTTGCCATTAGGCTAATTTCTGTATAACCTTCAAGTGAGATTCTTTGCTTTAATTTATATATATCTCCTCGTTTTAATAATGCCATAAACCGTATTAGTTTTTTTACGGGAAATAAAATGTTATTTACAATAATCATAAAAGGAATAGCTAATATTAATAGTCCAGATATAAGTATAATAATTTCAAGTTTACGAATCTCAGTTAATTCACTAAGCAACTTATCGTTAGGAGTCATACTCAAGATACTGCCTTCTATAGCTGGCAATTGTTCTACTTGAACATCATACCGTTTATTTTCCCAAGTAATCGTTGAATTTTTTGAAAGTTCGAACTCATTAATTATGTTAGGCATAGGAACTCCTATCTCCACTTCAGAGTTACTAGCAATCACTTTATGATCTTTTTCAAGTAGATAGACTTGTGCGTTTGTCTGATTGGAAGAATATCTCCGCTCTCCTGCAAGCGCTTTCGTATCAAGAATGAAATAAAGTGTCCCAATATCTTGATTAAACAATTCGCCTTGTTCTAGAAAGTGAATTTTAGTAGCATATATCATATTTTTCTCAGAAGCATACTCATTGCCAAAATCTTGCATACCCACATAATATGCATTTGCTTTGGCTGGTATCGTATCATCTCGCAAAGAGATGTACTTGCTGGCGCCATGAATATCAAACCATGAACCGTCGTTCCCCTTAATTGCTATATCAACAATTCCAATCAATAGATCTTTTTCGTTAGCTAAAAAAGCATCCACTCTTTTATATAATTCGTATTTACTAGTATATGTAGAATCAATCAGATAGTTTTGGACATCTTCATTGAAAGAAATATTTTGCATCAATCTATAAATGTTTTCTTTATTTATTTCAACTGTTTGTTTAATCTCCATAACCGTTTGCTTCACATATTCATCATGATTGCGAGAAACCATTCCAGCCATCATCGAATAAGTAAAAAATATAATAAATAACACGACCGCAATAGTACATCCAGCAAGAAACAACAGCTGTGAGCGTATAGATAATTTTCTGATATTGTAGCACCTCTGATCATAATAATTACCATCAACATGTGATAAGAAAGGATAACAAACTCGAATACTGAATTCGAGTTTGTTATCCTTCGATTATATCATAAAAAAAATCTTCTTTGATTAGTCGCTAAGTCGTTGCCGTGCTATCTACGCTCGATTCTATGTCCGCCAATTCGATTAAAATAACGTTATATAGATAGTATAGTTAAACCCATCCCGCAAAAGTATGTAAAAATTTTATACTAAACATGGACAATTTATAGTCGCTTGCAATGTTTTCAATAAAGATAACCCCGCAGCGAGCTACGGGGTTGTTTGTAATATCGATAACGAAGTTCTTACATTGCACATTCAATCATTTGCATTACATATCGACAACCTTAGGGTCAATTACTTACTACCACCACTTAGTCTTATCTCACGCGATACTCTTCAAAATACTTAGGTATAATCTCCGTCGAAGCACCTGGCATTTGAGGCAATATATAATGACCATTAACTATAGTAGCTGGTTCAACAAAAATATGACGAATCCATGGAATGTACTCTAGCATGATTGCACCTTGTGTTGATGCGACCAAATGCTGATGAATTTGCCCCATATCACCGACATGCGGACAAATCGGAATGTCATATGAAGCAGCCAATCCTGCTACTTGTAGCCATTCAGTGATCCCACCAACGCGCGTGACATCCACTTGGCAATATTCTATTGCCCCTTGATGGATATAGTCGCGGAAAGCGTATTTCGTATACACATGTTCACCTAACGCAATAGGTACATTCAATGCATCAGCCAGCTTCTTATGTCCCATAATATCATCTGGGTTTAACGGTTCCTCTAACCAGAACAAATCAAACTCTTCCAATTTCTTACCCCATGTCATAGCTGTATTAATATTCCATTGTTGGTTTACATCGATCATGAAGATCGTTTGATCTCCTATCGCCTTACGAACAGCTTTACACCGATCATAATCTTCATTTGGATCTGATTTTCCCACTTTAATTTTAACTCCTGTAAAGCCTTGCTCAACAATTTCAGTAACATCTTTGATCAAACGTTCTTTCGACCAGTTCAACCAACCGCCGTTAGTATTGTAAGCCTTGATTTGTTTTGATTTATGTCCCCCAAGATACTGCCACAACGGTTTATTAGAAGCTTTAGACATAATATCCCATAATGCAATATCTACTGCGGCCAATGCCATATGCGTAACACCCGCACGGCCAATCCAATGCATTTTACCGAAACGCAACTCATCCCAAATCTCTTTCACCATAAACGGATCTTTGCCAATTAATAAAGGTGCATAATAGCGATCAATCGTGTCGACGATCATATCGTCGCCATGCGAACAGGTTCCTGTATATCCATAACCGACAAATCCCTCATCCGTAAAAATTCGTAAACCCGCAAGTCCCCAATGCGTAGCAACATTAATCGCATCCGTAATCGGCGGTGTAATCGGTACATGTAATACAAAACTCTCTACTTTAGTAATTTTCATTAGTTCCATCTCCCTAGTTAAAATATTTAATATATCATACACGATTATTTTGAAGTGGAGGTAATAATGTCATAAGCATTGATGACATCGCTTCCACTTTGAAACATTAATAACCTAGTGCTGCTCCTCCATCAACAGGAAGTGCTACACCCGTAACAAAACCCGATAGATCACTAGCTAAATACAATGCAGCTCTTGCAATCTCTTCCGTTGAAGCACATCTTCCCAAAGGATGCATATCGATCAAATCTTGTACTGTCGTTGCTGGATTTGGCTGTTGTCCGATCCATTCCTCTAATAATGGAGTCATTACCCCGGCTGGACAAATGCAGTTGACTCGGACGCCGTCGATTGCATAATCCAATGCCAATGCTTTAGTCATCGCAATAATAGCGCCTTTTGATGCAGAGTACACTGGATTTTGCTTCTGACCTAACAATCCGCTTAACGAAGCCATATTTACAATGGTGCCACGATTTTCTTTAATTGAAGGAATACAAAATTTAATCATTAGGTATACACTTTTCAAGTTGATATCTAAAGTACGCATCCATTCTGATTCAGTGATATCTTCTAAGTATTTGGGCAATACGACAGCAGCATTATTGAAAAGAATATCAATCTTGCCAAACTTAATTAAAGTCTGTTCCACTAATTGTTTCACTTCTATCTCTGAAGAAACATCTGTTTTCACTGCATAGGCAATATGATCTTCGGAATGAACGGAATGGATTTCATTCACGACTCGGCTGGATTCAGCCTCATTCCAGTCTGCAATGATTACTTTAGCACCCTCACTAGCAAATAATTTGGCGGTCGCTTCTCCAATCCCCGATCCACCACCTGTAACAATTGCAACTTTTCCCTGCAGCTGCATTGATTACCCTCCTGTATTAATAAAGTGTGAAATGGTCCTTTCTTGTGAATTTCGAATATGAGTAGCCATCGCAATAGAAGCTCCTTGGGCATCTCTCTCTATTAATCGAAATAATACTTCACTATGCTCTTTCCACTCCAAAGCTGTGTCATCTACATCCAGATTAATTCGGATATAAGATAAATATCTTTGAATCTGTTCGATATAGCCTTTGATAAGATTATGCAAACTTTTATTATCGCAATAATCTAGTATCGTTCCATGGATGGAAATATTCATTTCACTAATTAGTTCAAGGCTGCTATTCGAACTCTTTAGTTGGTTATCGCGCAAAGCAATCATATGTTCATTAAGCTGCTTGAGTTTTTGCTCCGGTATTGCCATAGTCGCCTTTTCCACTGCAAGCGGCTCAAGGTTAAGCCTTATTTCGTAAATTTCTTTCAATTCTTGAAGGCTAAGTAAATTAACGAACATCCCTTTAAAAGGAACAATATGTAAGTAACCTTCAGATTGCAGCCTAGATAGTGCTTCACGAATTGGAATATTACTTACTTCCAAGTTCCGCGCCAATTGATCGATATTGATCTTTTCCCCAGCTGGTAATTTGTGTGATAGGATATCCTCCTTGACGATTCGATAGATTTCTTCTGTTAAATTTGTCCGATTTAATTTAGTTCTCATAACCTTGTCTCCAATTGCTAACATAGAATCATATTGCATGTGTGATATAAAATCTGCATTCATATTTCACAACAGATAAAGCATATATCGTGTATGATTTAATAATCCCAATTTTCTATTGGCATGTCAATACCTAATTTTTATTAATAACATATTGATTCAAAATGACTCATGATACTCTTTATAGTTAATAAGCCGAATACTTGACAAATAGCTTATCGGCATTCGGATCATATTCTTTGATTCTGAAGTTGGTTCATCTCAAATAAATTTAATAATTACTCTTTTTACAATGAATCAATTAACCCTTTGTATGCTCTAATGAACAACTCAGGATCTGTAGATACCGTATACGAGAAAACCCCTTGCAGAGTATGCAAATAAAAAATCCCACCAGCTCCACCTATCGGTTTATAGGATAGATCAAGTACTTCTCCTATGGGGAATTCACGGTATTTCGTAACAATTCGCTCCTTATACAAATACATACTACGTTCATCTACAACGGTTTTTTGTTCTAGACTTGTCATTTCACGCTTCACTTTATAATAATGCTGAACAGCTACCCAATTCATAATATCTCCTCATACCGCGTAATTGACGTCCACTATATCTGATAACTGCTGTTCATGTCAAAAACAGTCAATCTATCGTTTCGGCTTACGACTTCGTCTCTCTAGCATATGCTGATACAAACCAATCGACGCTGCTAACCAAGTGGTGCTAGCCAAATATCCGCCAACGATATCGCTTGGATAATGAACCCCAAGATAGATTCGACTAATCCCAATAGAAAGAATCATGATGGCACCAAAAGCAATCAGAACAATACGCAAGTAAACGCTTGGTATATGCTTCCATAATAAAAATGTCATTATTCCATAAAAAGTGAAAGCCGCCATGGAGTGCCCACTCGGAAAGCTATACCCATGTACTTCAACGATTTGATTTATTGTTGGCCGGATTCTCTGAAAGATCTGCTTCAATACTGTATTCAAAATAGTTGATCCAAGCAAAATACCAATGTACAACAATAATTCCCTTCGATATTGTAATTTAGCTAATACAACTAACATCATGACACCAAGAATTGAGACGACAAGTGCTGATCCAATCCATGAAAAAAACTTCATAATGGCCGTAAGAGCGGCCGATTCCATTCCTTGAATGTAACTAATAATGTTCCGATCAAAACTAGAAATATTCTGATCCCCAATCCAAATAGAAATCCATATAAACCCAATCGCAGCCAATAAACTTATCACAAATGCACGTGTAAAAATAAAAGTAAAATTCAATGCGTTACACACTCCATATTCCGAATAAATGAACACTTTTAGAAAAAATTACATCTACGATATTATGGTTGAATCCACAGACGTTTATTCTGATCTTCATCCTTCATACAGGTATGAAATGGACCTATCCTGCTCACCCTAAGCTTGCTGGAGGTGATGATATTGACAGGTAGAAACAGTAAGCCCGATAACGATGGTCCTGCTGCAAGCCCTTCTCGACTCGACCAATTTGGTGACAAACGCAGCCGAAACGATGAAGCTATTCCGAAGAAAAAGGACAAAAGCTGCTAATCTCCAGCTAAGGCAGTCCCATTTATGCGGGCTGCCTTGTCTATTTTATACGGTTCAATTGTTCAATTGTCTCTTTTTTCTTCAATGAAACGACAAGGAATTACTCGCCACCCCAATAAACGAACACACGTTCTCATCATTGAAAACAGGCATAATATGACTAAAAACCTTGTTTTTTTGACCAATTCGTACAAATGATAAGGAAAAAGCTGCTGCTCACACCTATTATCTAGAAAATATTATTCGAATATACAAATAACATATCATTTCTCTTATTTTGTGACCAGAACAAGTGTTCTATACCCGTGAATCCGAGCATTTTTATACATCATTCACCCCAATAAGTTCAATCTCATAAAAAAGACCACTACAGCAGTTACATCTGCTGAAGCGGTCTTCAAACTTTACTCCTATTTAAACACCGATAATAGTTGTGATATGGCTAGATCCTGTTCTACTTCTAAGCAGAAATCAACGGGACGGCCTACGATCGAGCGTACTCTTCGATCAGTAATAATCATCCCAGCTGTTAAGCCATCCCCACAGTCAATTATCGCATTCATTGTTTCTATTTTGACGAGTGACGGATTTACAGCCACAAGTACAGCTAACGGATCATGCATCGGGCATTCACCATCAAAGTCATTGGAGAACTTGTAGAACTCAAAGTAACGCTCTAAAGCGACATCCAAGAACTGTAAGATGTTTCGCTTGTCATCTGCAATTTCACTGGATAATTGCTTCATATGCTCTCTCGTGAGTCTAGTCTGCTGCGTCACATCTAAGCCTACAATTGTAATCGGAAGTACCGATTCAAATACAAGAGCTGCCGCTTCTGGATCTCCATACAGATTAGCTTCGCTTACCGGAGTAATGTTGCCAGGTACGAATACGTTTCCGCCCATAATAACGACCTTCTTGAACTTCGTTACAATAGAAGGATCAAGTTGCAACGCATGAGCCAAATTCGTAAGTCTTCCAACAGTGACAAGAATAAGCTCGCCAGGACTCTCATTTACCTTCTTAACGATGAACTCTGCAGCGGTTTCATCTACAGGCCTCTGTGGAGACGGTGGCAGAGTCGCATCCCCTATTCCATTATGTCCATGTACATGAGGAACGGAGCCCGGGAACACGCGTTTAAGCGGGCCTGCGGCACCAACGGCTACAGGAACCTCATATCCGCAATTTGCAACTTGAATGACACGCAATGTGTTTTCTGTTGCTTGTTCGACATCGATATTCCCAAATCCAGTTGTGATGCCCTCTACTCTAATCTCAGGACTAAGTAAAGCATATAAAATAGCTAAAGCATCATCTATGCCTGTATCTACATCTAGCAGCATCCTGTTAATCTTCGACATATTATGATACCTCCTTTTTTTCTAACGTCCATTGTAAACGAATAAATCCGAAAAAACCATTAAAACGAGTAAGAAAATGCATCCATTCGAAATAAAAAAACAAATTTATAAAGATTATCCAAAGAAGTGACTAATATAAATCATTACCAACAACCCAATAATAAAGGAATAGGTAGCTGATCGCTCAAAGCCATGTCCATGCGATTCAGGAATAAGCTCCTTGTAGACAATGAACAACATCGCGCCTGAGGCAAACGCAAGTCCATAACCAATAATACCTTCCACGTAACTTGCCGCGAAATAGCCTGCAATCGCAGATACGACTTCCATGAGTCCAGTCAGTGTAACGATGAGCATAAGCTTAATTTTGCTTACCTTTGAATGCATGAGGAATATAGCCAGAACAAGCCCTTCAGGCATGTTCTGAGCACCAATTGCAATGGCCACCATCGGGCCAAGCCCAGCATTCGTACTTGCATAACTAAAGCCTGTGCTTAAGCCTTCCGGGATATTATGAAGGATTAATGCAAATATAACGAGCAACGACTTGTTGTCGAAGGAAGATATCCCTCTCTTTTGCTCAATATCAATATGGGGGAGATTCTTTTCTATTAGGTCAAGCGTGATGACGCCAATAAGCAGTCCAAGTGTCAACGGGATTAATCCAGATTCCTTAAGCGCTTGCGGTAATAGACCAAAGGTTGATGCAGATACCATTATGCCAGCGGTAAAAGCAATAAGTACGTCCTTCCATTTCTCGGAAAGACTTTTAACAAAGAGCAGCGGAACCGCGCCCAGCACGGTAGCCATTGCCGAGATAAAGCTTCCTATGAGTGCTTCTACCATGATGTCTCTCCTTAACAGGCCGATCAATGTCTTAAACCTTTTTTCCTTAATTTGTTCAAATAAGGATCATTCCATCCTTGTTATGAATAACGTGATCATTCAAAATACTAAGCCAATCCTTCTTTCACAAGGTTAATAAAATAAGACTGATGTTCAGGGCGGCAAGCAATTAAATAGGGCTGCTCATTCATGCCTGTAAATGGATTTCCTTCATAATCAATGATAACACCGCCCGCTTCCTTTACCATCAGAATGCCAGAATACAAATCCTCACCTTCAGAGTTGTAGACAATGATTGCATCCATATCTCCTCTTGCAAGCATCGTCCATTGTAGAGTTGGTGCCCATAAGCGCATCATGCGCTTCGTATTAACGTCTATGTAATGTCTGAGTTTAACGGCACGCGGTTCATTTTGCACAGCATGTCCTTGTATCCAGCCAACTCTCGCTTTAGTAAACGCTTTAGCCTCTTCTATGTGCAATAGCTTAGTGTTACACAGACTGCCTTCTCCTGAGCTTGCGACGTACATACGATCCGTCATCGGCTCATAAATAACAGCTAATACTGGATTGCGATGATACGCCAGCGTAATCGAAATGCCAAACAATGGCAGCCCAACAGCAAAATTATTCGTCCCATCTAGCGGATCGACTAACCACATCCACTCGCTTATCTGGTCATTTTCCCCGAACTCCTCTGATCGAATCTTGTGGTCAGGGAACACTTGCCGAATTTTATTCAAAATAATATTCTCTGCCAAATGATCGACTTCCGTTACGATATCACCATGATCACCTTTCTCTTCATAGTGATCTAATGTCCCGAACCTTTCCCGAGTAAGTCGACCCGCTTCATAAGCTGCAGCAATTGCTAATTCTCTCGCTATATTTAAAATCATGTAATCCATAAAACTGACCTCCTTTACTAACGATCGTGCAGCACACGATGCTAATTATCTTCCGTCTTCTGAGTATAGAAATGAAGCCGATTGCCGAACGGATCGGTAATGCTCACTTCATTCCATTCCTTACAAAAGCCTGGTCTTGCAAACTTATATGTTTTACTTAATAAATGCTCCTGCAGCGCTTTGGCATTATCTACTTCGATACGAATGGCAGAACCAGGCGAACAATCGCCATAGTGCTCCGATAGATGGATAACGCAGTCGCCATTCGATATTTGCATATAAAGAGGCATGTCTGGCTCAAAACGATGCTCCCAATCACATTTAAATTCCAAAAAATCAAAATAAAAATCTCGTGCCTTTGCTTCATCAAATATTCGAAGAATCGGAATTATTGGCTTCATATGAAAAGTCATCAGTTAACACATCCTTGTCCAGTATCGTATCTTCCACGATTATACATGGATTCTGAATGGTACGGAAGTCTAGGCATAGGAAAAAGGACCGTACCTTATGCTTTAATCGCATGTTGGTACAGCCCTCTGTTTATCTTCGTCAATCTTATTTCACAATGCTTTCCAATACATCATCAATAACTTGCGAGTAAGCAATCGTACCCGCATACAACCAGCTTGATGTACCAGAGTATTCATAAATATTGCCGTTTTTCACAGCAGGTATATTTTTCCAAATCGGATCGCTTAATGCTTTAGAATCCGTTTCTGTTCCGCTGTTAACGAGGAACAAGTGATCGGCGTCTAGCTCAGCTAATTTTTCAAGTGAGATCGGATTCCAGTTGCCAGTCCCTGATGCAGAAATTTCTTTTACAACCGCTGGAACTGCCAATCCTAGTTGATTATAAAGAAGATCACCGCTTGAAAGTTTTTCACTTACGACATAAAAGGAACCTGCTACAAACCAAAGGGCTGCTGCCGATTCACCAGCTGCTGCATTTTGTAATTTTTCTTTAGCTTCTTTCGCTTTAGCATCATAATTATCTAATGCTTTTTGAGCTTCTTCACTCTTTCCTACAACTTCACCGATTTTCAACAAAGTAACACGCCAATCAGCAATCATTGTATCTCCAATGGTAAAGGTTGGAGCAATTTTCGAGTATTGCGCGAACTTATCACCTTCAATACTCGAATCATTTGCCATAATAATTAGATCTGGTTCAAAGCTTGTTACCGCTTCGAATGGAAGATCATACGATATTGTAGGCACATCAGCAAGTGCTTCATGCAAGTAATCTTGTATGCCATTTGGAACGGACCATTGCGCTACTGGTTTAATACCTAAGGCTACCAAGTGATCTTCTAGGTATGATGCAATGATACGCTCTGGATTAGCAGGTATAGTTACTTCGTGGCCTAGTCCATCGGTTAGTTTTCTTTCTGCTCCGGCTTCTGAAGGTGCAGGTTCATTATTAGCAGTATTGTTTCCGCCGCATGCTGCTAACGATAGAGTCATTACGGTCAAACTCATAAGTAGTAGAATGAATCTCTTGTTGCGATTAATCACTATTGTTCCCCCTGTAGGATGGTAAATTGGCATGAAGCGAATATGACGCTCACTTCACGATTTAATTTATGATAACAATTATCATTATCAAAAGTCAACTTGCAGCTGATAGATCGGATAGAGGAACACTAAATCATCATTCGCAAGCGGTGTATCGCTTTGTCCTCTCCCGCGGAAAGAGAGGACAATTGCTCTTCGTGGCAGCTGTTCATGATGCCTTTATTTTTCTCTAGCGATGACATAACCTCTATCCGTTTGTGTAAAGCCGATTCGAGGATAATATTGTACTGCTGTTGGGGCAGATAGCAAGACGAGTGAAACCTCCGAACCAAGCGTTTGTCTTAATCGTTCTACCAGCTCCTTGCCAATTCCTAACCTTTGGTAATCATGATCGACAGCTAAATCAGAAAGGTAGCAGCAATACGAATAGTCTGTTATCGCACGAGCTACTCCGATTAATTTATTATCGTCCCAAGCACTAATGATAATATCTGCATGATCAATCATTTTTTGTAGACGCTTTAAATCGTGATACGGTCTTTTGATTCCCGAATTTAAAAATACTTGTGATAGGTCTAGCGCTGACAAATCTTTATTATTTTGATAGTGAATCATTATGGCAGCAACTCCTTCTATTCTCGCTTGTTACTTACTCTGTTCAAGAAAATGTTCTTTGTGATTTCTTATATGCTGATTCATACGCTGAATACTTTGTTTAGCTAGTGGCTGATAACGTTCATATAAAGCAGTTACCTTCACTAGCAGCTCCTCATCCTGTTCAATATCAGAAGCTAGCGCTTGCCGCCAAGATCCATCTGCCTGTTTGTTATACGCTTCTATGAGCTTTTCGATCTCTTTGCACGTTAGTAATAGTTGTTCCTCTTCAAAAAACTGAAGTCCTTTAGTAAGTGTTGGCCAGCCCTTTAGCTCACTTATAAAATAGGACGCGAACCAATAAAATTCAGCTATTGTATTAGTATGATTATGAAATGCAAAAAAGATATATAACGCCTGTTGTCCTTCATTTAATTGAATATATGCCTCTGCTTTAACAGACGCCGCTCTCCCTCGGACCCCTTCCAAAATCGGCTTTACGCACAACCATGCCAACTGTTCACTGTCTAAATCCCGTTGATCTAACAGTACTGTCTTCATCTGCTCCATAGTCGCCTCCTTTATTTCCATGATTATATAACTTAAAGAGATTGTGGGGTAGATGGTTTTTTCACAAAACGATACCCTGTCACCTCGTTTCATTCTCATTTTGATCATAAAAAAAACAACAAACAAGCCATTTGCAAAAAATGGCTTGTTTGTTGTTCTATAAAACTACTTATTAATTTAATTTTCCATCGCATGATTAGCAATTGCATTCATAATACCATCGAACAACGCTTCACGCTCCCAAATCACTTTAAAGCCTTTCATTAACTCATTGCCCAGCACCTGATCCAAAGGCATCTGAAGCCATTCTGTATCAGCAACGCCAAAATCCGCCTCGAGCCCGCTTCCATACTCGATTTTCAGGGAGCTAAACAAGCGCCATTCCTCATTCGTTGCTTGCTCAATTGCATCATGCTGAAATTGATGGAGAATGGCTTCTATTGTTTTCTGCTTCTTATCCGAAACGATGAGGAAGCTCAAGTTCGTATCCTCCTCATTCTCATCATCTGCGCATGGCCCCACCAATGCGATGCCATCTATATAGGATTGCGCACCAGCCCATTTTACAAAATCGTACATGAGCTTATAATGATCTGGTCTCATTTTCTACCTTCCTCCAATAAGATCAATCTATGCTCGATTACTGTAAGCAACCACTTCTTCATACGACAATTGTCCGCCAAAAATATCAAGCGCGCTTCCTATCGTAATATCCAGCTTACCGTTTGAAAGCTTATTAAATTGATCCATATCGGCAATTGATCTTGCCCCGCCGGCATAAGTCGTTGGTATACTTACCCAATCCGCTAATGAGCTAACGAGACTTTGCTGAATGCCGCTTTGTTTGCCTTCTACATCGACTGCATGTACAAGAAACTCGTTGCAATATTGCTCAAGGTAAGCGATGTTTTGTTGGTTCACTGCGAATTCACTGAATTGTTTCCATTGATTCGTTACGACAAACCATTGACCATCCTTCTCCTTGCAGCTAAGATCGATCACTAATCGGTCTTTACCGACTTCAGCGACGATTTTGGCAAGATGATCTTCATTGAGCTGACCATCTTTGAAAATGTACGATGTTACAATAATATGCGATGCACCCTTCTCCAAATAATAAGCTGCATTATCTGCAGTAATCCCCCCGCCAATTTGCAATCCACCAGGATATTGCGCCAGAGCACGAACGGCTGCTGCTTCATTACCGCTGCCAAGCATAATGACGTGACCGCCCGTTAACGCATCCTTCTTAAATAGCTCAGCATAATAAGCAGAATCTTGTTTGGATACAAAGTTTTCTATAATCTCGGTGTTCAGTGTTTCACCAACAATTTGTTTCACTTTACCATCATGCAAATCAATACAAGGTCTGAATTTCAATTTTACTCCTCAATTCTGTAGATTCTAGTTTAAATGAAAAGCTGTGGCTTGCGTTCTATCGTTTCAATAACCTTCGCTAAGCTTCTATCAGCCATAGACGAGATAAGTAAATCATAATCAATGAAAGCAAAATCCTTCGTTAGCTCGTTAGGAACAATGACTGTATGCAAACCAGCTGCTTTAGCTGCTAAATATCCATTTAGCGAATCCTCGAATGAAATCGCTTCTGTTGCTTCAACGCCAAGCTTTTGTATGGATAGCAAATACAAGTCCGGCTCTGGCTTAACCTTTTCTACTTCATCCGCCGTACTAAAGCTGTCAAAATAATCGGCTAATTGATGCTTAACCAAATACGGCTCAATCCATGCAAGCATCGAACTGGATGCCAGACCGATTTTGAGACCTAGTTGCTTCGCATCCTCTAAATAGTCGATGACACCTGGACGAATCACTGCTGACTTAAGACGCTCAGTGTATAATAGATTAAATTTAGATTTTACAACCTGTAAGTCAATAGGCTCTGCAACACATTCAGCAATATAGGTATATGGATTAAAATGATCCAAGGATGTCCCTACACATTTGGCATACAGCTCTACGGGCAGATCTAACCCATACTCCTCATAAACCTGACGAAAAGCATAATAGGAAGGTGTTTCTGTATCAATAATAAGACCGTCAAAATCAAAGACCAGCGCTTTAATCAATCGACTCATCCTCTCTACATTTAATCCCTTATCTAAACGCTTCTTGTTTTGTCACACACTTCTGCAAATATTGCTCTCGTTCAAAATCATCCCATTCGATGCTTGATGCTATTTTGTTATGATTTAATTCTATTAAATTCCCGTGTTTATACCTGCAATTATGGTCATAGCAATTGTCATCCTTCAGCATCATAGGGAGCACTAAAGGAATATTCGATACGATACCGACATTGTCCTTGTCCATAATCCAATCGATTTTTTTCCAATCCAAAATTCCCTCATCTGTTTTCTTCGGCGTGGCATAATTGAAGTTACTTGGAACTTCAGCGATATAAGCATACATACCGCCAAAATTAAAATCATCACCTTTCCACGTAATCAAACCTTTAAATTGCAAATCATATTGGCTAATCCCTGTTTCTTCTTCCATTTCTCTAATCATAGATTCTCGCGGTGATTCCTGCGGATCAAGCTTGCCGCCTATTCCATTCCAGCAGCCCATCCAACTGGATTTCTCTCGATTTAGTAATAAAATTTCATTCCCGCGTTTTATGAAGCAAATATTATATTTGAGCATGTTTTCGATCTCCATCGACGTTCTCCTCCAACTGATCCTATGATCATAGGTATACTTTAACACATTGCTGTTTTGGAAGAGAACAGATTAAATAAATAAAGAAGATTTCTCCTAAAGCCCAAAAGGACTTTTCGTGAAATCTTCTTTGTTTAGTGAGCTATTTTATTTGGGTTGATATGAAAAGCCTGGGTATTTGACGACGGGCTGCTTCTCTTTTCGAAGCGCATCAAGCAGCTCTGGCCCTACATTCAAATTCGTCTGAACTAGCTCATGCGGAGTTAATGCCATCCATTGGTTTAACGAGACATCCACAAAGCGATCGCTTTTGAACATCTCCAAAAACCAAAGTGAATCGCTGCCTGTATTTTGAATGTAATGTCCATAGGCAAAAGGTACATAACCGACGTCGCCCGCTCGGTAGTCAAATGTACGAGCAACCCCGTTTCCGGCAAATACAGTCATCCGCCCCTTACCTGCAATATAATATTGCCACTCATCATTGTTCGGATGCCAATGAAGCTCCCGCATTCCACCGGGTAATATCTCAACTAAGGCGGCAGCAATCGTTTTGGAGATTGGAAAGTTCGAGGAGTCCACAATCCGAACGTTACCGCCTGACGTTATAAGGGGAGGTTGAGCAAGTAAACGATGTTTAAAGCTGACAGGAATCTCCCCATTTGGCGATTGTACCTTTTGACTCTCGATGGAACCTGGCACCTTATCTTGATAAATATAAACCTGACCGGAAGGAATGTGCTGAAACGCACTTTCCGGAACACCAAAATTAGCAGACAGCACTTCCTTAGGTGTATGTGCAAACCAGTCTGAGATCGACAGTGTACTCAGATCGGAGAAGCTTCCATCATCAAAAACAAGCAGAAATTCACAACCTCCCTCCAGCCCCTGAATGGAGTGAGGGATACCTGCTGGAAAATACCAAAGATCTCCCTCGCCGACGTCAGCAATAAAATTACGTCCCGCTTGGTCAACGGAAGTAATTCGCGCATGACCCAGCAGCATATATGCCCATTCCGCTTGTTGATGCCAATGCATTTCGCGCACACCGCCAGCTGTAAGACTCATATTGACGCCAGCAAGTGTAGTTGCGATCGGCAAATCCCGAACTGTAATCTCGCGAGACCAGCCTCCTTGATTCAACTGCATATGAGTATCGGAGAAAGAAAACTTCAAATTCGGAAGCAGTCCCGAATCCGTTATTGGCGGAACGAGCATATTAGGATTTTCAATATCGCGCATAATATCACGAGGACCTTTGTCAACATTGCCCGCTCCATCACTTTGTCTTATGGGCTGTGGGACGTAACTGTAGCTTTTTGAATCACGAGACTGCTCTTCCATCATCGTCCTCCTTAACTTCGAATAGGTCAGGTAGCATTCCTAACCTATAAAGCTTATGATGGAAAAAATATGAGTATTCGATTAAATATGGGATTTCATTAAGTTGATCCACAACGAAGGAGGTAATTATGATAATCAGAAAAGCTATTACAATCGTTACACTTTTAATCCTTTGTTCAAGTTGCAGCACGAATAACACATCTAGAAATACAGTTCCTGCTCCTAGCCCAGCGATAAGTCCAAGCGTGCAGCCCTCGAATACGCCTGATGACAAGCCGACAGTCGAACCCGCTGAACAAGGTGATCCGCTCCGAGCACGAATAGCTAACATGACGCTGGATGAAAAAATAGGCCAAATGGTGATCGTCGGCATAGAAGGCACTGCTTTAAAGAAACCTGCCAAAGAGCTGATTGAAACTTACCATGTTGGCGGGTTTATTTTATATAAAGATAATATGAAAGATGCTTCACAAATTTTAACCTTACTTAATCAGCTGAAGGCACAAAATCAAGAAAACCAAACACCTCTTTGGCTAAGTCTTGATCAAGAAGGCGGTAAAGTGAATCGTATGCCCGCGGAATTCACCAAGCTTCCACCTGCAGCCGATGTTGGGAAAGCAGGCAATGCCGATTACACTTATCAAATTGGACAAGCGCTTGGGGTAGTAGTGAGTTCTCTAGGCTTTAATATGGATTTTGCACCTGTACTCGATATTAACAGCAATCCGAAAAATCCGGTTATCGGCAATCGCTCCTACGGCACAGACATAGCAGCAGTCACAAAACACGGCATTCAAACGATGAAAGCTCTTCAATCCAAGCAAGTTGCTGCGGTGGTCAAGCATTTTCCAGGCCATGGCGATACGTCAGTTGACTCTCATCTTGATTTGCCTGTCGTAAATAAATCATTAAATGAGCTTAAAGCATTCGAACTGCTTCCTTTCGTTGAAGCTATTGCACAAGAGGCGGATGCGATTATGATTGCACATTTATTGATCCCGAAAATCGATAAATCGTACCCAGCTTCCCTTTCAAAAACAGTAATCTCGGATTTGCTGCGTGAGGATCTTGGCTATGAGGGTGTCGTCATTACAGATGATATGACGATGGGCGGTATTACAGATCATTTTAAAGTTGGAGAAGCCGCAGTCACATCGGTACAAGCCGGAACCGATATTATCCTTATTGGACATGGCTATGATACACAAGTTTCTGTCCTCAAATCGTTGAAGAATGCCGCTCGCGATGGCGTCATTTCAAGGGAAAGTATAGATAACAGCGTACATCGTATTTTGCGATTAAAAGAAAAATATAAGCTTTCAGATGAAGCAATTCCATCCATTGATGTGAAAGCAGTCAATAATCAGATTAAAGCCGCCTTAAAGGCGAAATAGTGGATTCAACAAATTAAGGCTCAGACCTCTATATAAGATCTGAGCCTTTGTTTTAGCTTTAAAATTACAAAGCAAGAATATGATAACCTGCATCAACGTGGAGCACTTCGCCTGTAATACCTCTTGACAATTGGCTGAGTAAAAACATCGTAGCATCGCCAACCTCGTCTTGATCGATATTGCGGCGAAGAGGAGCCCGTTCTTCGATCGTGGACATAATGTCATTGAAGCCCGATACGCCTTTAGCGGCAAGCGTACGGATCGGCCCAGCAGACACCGCATTCACGCGAATACCGTATTTGCCCAGATCCTCAGCGAGATACATCACGCTAGCTTCAAGCGCTGCTTTCGCTACGCCCATCACATTATAGTTTTTCACTACACGTTCTGCGCCAATATACGTTTGAGTGACAATGCTTCCGCCCTCTGTCATAAGCTTCTTCGCTTCGCGGGCCACTGCTACCAAGGAGTACGAGCTTGAGTTTTGTGCTAGGAGATAACCGTCTCTGGTCGTATCCACATACTCCCCTTGCAGCTCGTCCTTCTCGGCAAAAGCAACCGAATGCACAACACCATGAATTACGCCTGTTTGCTGCTCTATCGCTTTGAAAGCCTCGACTACACTGTTATCATCGAGCACGTCACAAGTGACGGCCTGCAACGCTTCAATTTGATGCTGCTCCAGAAGTTTTTTAAGTTTTTCTAATGATCTTTCCTTCCGATAGGTGAAAATAAGCTTTGCCCCTTGATTGTGCAGCGACTTTGCCACTCCCCATGCAATGCTGCGTTCATTGGCTACACCCATAATTACGATTACTTTGTCATTCATTAAGTTAGACATGATGTTCCTCCTATTTGTTAAATCAAACTTTTCAATTAAGCGATTTACTCCACGTTCGCCTTGATCGAGCATTGTTCTATAGTAACGATTCGCTTTACGATATTCAACTTCTATTTCCGAATTAGTTACTTTTCGTCTCTGTTGACTCTTTAACAACTCTTCCGAACAACAAAAGTCAAACAATTGCTTTTCAATAAAATTTCCCGTTCGTTTCTAACGATCGTAAATTCAAGATTTTTGACATGTGTGTCCAGAACATCCCAGCCTGTATAAGCATTTCGCAGCAACTGCTCCATCGCTATTGTTTCCATATTGATCTCGATAAGAGGCTCTAAGCTTTCCCCACTTTCCTTATCGACCTCTTCTATGTTGGTGCCAATAATGATGCAATTAATGCCTAGTTCTTTCGTTCCAACATTCATTTGATTTAAGACGTCTTCCAGTACCTTTTCTGATTTCACATGTTCAAGCGAGGATACCGCAACAATAAAATCAAATTCATTAGTAGGAATGACATATTCACCAATATCGCAAGCAATTGGATGTAACAGCTCAAGTACTCTATATTGCTCACCATATAGCATAAGCTTATCTAACGCAGATTTTAATAAATCTACACAGACTACCTTTCCTTGATTATGTTGCTCCTGTATAACCTTCGCGATCGGAATACTGTTTCTTCCGACACCGCAGCCCAAATCGAGCACAGAGAGAGGAGCAGCTTGATGAAATAAAGCAAGGTTGTTCATAACAGTCAACACTGGCTTATGCAGCCATGAGCCTTCCTCAAACAATTTGTAATCGTCATAGCACGCTTCATGATATTTTTTCTCTTCATCTCTTATTCTGGCTACTCTCTCATTCATACCCTACTCTCCTTGATCCTCAGCGAGCAATTGCTTAATGGATTCAATATTTTGAGCTGCTCTATTATTCAAGGATTTTTTATCCTTTAAGTTTAATGATTGCAAATCATGACCTGGATCGATAATTAAAGGACTCGACATGACATCATCAAGTAGTTGCGCAGCTGATTTATAGGCTTTGTGAAGCAGCTCGATATCCGATTTATTTTTTACCAGCTTAATGATTTCAATGATATTCTCCGCATACATCAGCTTTACAATGCTATCTGAGGACATGACATGCCGATTAGCAAAGGAAATGACTTGGTCCAAAATCGTGCTAACAGGATAGTTTTTAGCAATCATCAGTAATCGAAGAACAGCGTCCCAATCTCTAATCGATAGCTCACTAACGTTATTAGCAATCATCGCCTCGTACCATCCAACTTCTGTTTCCTTGGATATATCGTAGGTTTTATACTCCTCTAATGTCCCATTGCGATGCATTTGAAAATAATTGCCGTAGTTGGCAGTGAATAATTCTTGCGCACGACTGAACGCCTCAACCATTTTATCTCCACCTTTAATCTAAACGTAAAAATGATATCCAATCAGTATAGCAACATAAGTATCATTATGAAACGTCATTCTTCCTTATTGAACTTGGATTTCCTCTTCAGCTCGCCCTGCATACGATACTGGGACGGTGTTAGACCGGTAAATTCTTTAAATTGATGACTGAAATAATGGATACTTTTGAAACCGAGCCTTATCGAAAGCGATTCCATTTTCTCGCCAAGTAGAAGAGCCTGCTTTGCTTTCTTGATCCGCTCTCTAATAATGAAATGTTTAGGCGTGAGACCAACCTCTTCTTTGAACAGCTTAGAGAAATGAATGGGATGATAGCCGCATAATGAGGCCAGCTCTGCTACCGACCAGTTATAGTCTGACTTCATCTGCATCGCTAACATTGCCGCATCTATTTTGCTATTCGCGTTGTTGTGGACACTCCCTTCGAGCAGATGCCGATAGATCTGAGTGATGGCCTGCATCATCAAGGCACGAAGTGCCATTGCATAACCGGGCTGCTCCCACTTATATTCCTTAACCATCCTTGTCCATGTCGCTTCCAACCCAGGAACATCAAATAATGTCGGCATAATAAGCTGCCCTGAAGCTCCACTGGCGAGAATGGGGTTATTAGATAAACCAATAGGCGGCCACTTGTCTGAATATCGTATTCCAAGTCCAGGATGAATGGGCTCGGGTGAAGACTGCTGCCAGTTAAAATGAATGCTGAAGAAGTCCGTCTTCTCGCTTACAGATAAATAGGTCTGACAATCCGGGCCATAGTAAACACATTCCCCAGCACGGATCGTATAGGATTGGTTATTTATGTACAACTCGGCACAGCCCGTCATCACGTGCATGATTTGATAGTCTGGAATAACTCTTATTCCCCAATTCTCGCCCGCTTCCGCCGTTTGCCTGACTGCAAAGTTGACCGTTGGCGCTAATTTCTCCAACTCGATGATAGACATATGGGCTCCTACTCTCCTTAATATAAGAAAAACACAAATGATTCATTGATTTAGGAAAATACAATTATCCACGATGTGATTATGATTAGTCTATGAACAAATCATAATCAAGCTTGAGAAGAGGTGCAAGACCATGTTGAATACTGCACAGTTAGCCGAGTTCGAGAAAAATGGTTTTTTGAAAGGCGATGTCATTTTAAACGACGCTGAGGTAGAGCGTTTACGTGAAGAGCTCGATTTGGTTATGGAGGGGAAAGCGGTCAAGAAACCGGTCCTGAACCATAATATGCGAAGTGATGAAGCTGACAATCTATATAAAGGAATGAAAATGAGCGTCAGTGAAAAGGTGATCCAAATCGTTAACATCTGGATGGCAAGCGATGCCTATTTGCAGCATGCCGGACATCCCGTTATTTGTGAAGAGATTGCCCAATTATGCAAAACCGATACCGTTCGTGTATGGCATGATCAGATTCAATATAAACCGCCTGTAACAGGCGGCCCTACGCCATGGCATCAAGATCATCCATTATGGCCCGTTATCCAGCCCGCTGATCTTGTCAGCGCTTGGGTTGCACTCGACGATGCTGTCATCGAGAATGGCTGCATGTGGATGGTTCCTGGCAGTCACAGGTGGGGAAATCAGCAGAAATATTTGGCAAGCACACCTGATTTCAAACCATATCATAAAAAACCTGAATTACTGCCGGAAGGTGCGGTAGTGGAAGCTCAGCCATTCGAAATTAAGAAAGGGCAGGTCGGTTACCATCACAGCCTCACTTGGCATGGAAGCCCCCACAATCGTTCTGATCTGAAACGCAGAGCAATCGCCGTTCATTATATGCCGGGTCATACGACTTATGCACCATCGAACAACCATCCTATGGTCCCTTATGTAACAGTCAATGAGGGTGATATTATGTCTGGTGAGCACTTCCCAGTCGTATACCTTGCATCCGCTTCCAAGTAGTTAATAGATCTAGTTTTGTTCTGAATAGAAAGGGGCTATCCCATCGTCATCTTTGATGACTTTTGGAATAGCCCCTTCTTGCGTCACACTATTGAGCCAAACCCGTCATTTCCTCCGGCTTCATCGCCTTTAATTGCTGTTCGTACAATTTACGATAAAGGCCGCCTTCGCGAAGCAGTGCACGATGGCTCCCTCGTTGTACAATTTTCCCATCATCGATGACCAGTATCTGGTTTGCACGTACTACAGTGGCTAGTCGGTGGGCGATAACGAACGTCGTCCTTCCTACCATAAGACGCTCCAACGCCTCAGTTACCATTGCTTCCGATTCAGAGTCCAGAGCAGATGTCGCTTCATCTAGAATCAGAATCTTCGGATCCTTTAGAATGGCTCTAGCAATAGCCAGCCTTTGCTTCTGTCCGCCTGATAACCGCATACCTCTTTCACCGATCACAGCTTCATAACCATCCTTAAACGCGATAATGAAATCATGGGCATTCGCCGCTTTTGCTGCGGCAATTACCTCCTCTTCAGTCGCATCGGGCCGACCATACACTAGATTATCTCTGATCGTACCGGAGAAGAGAATATTCTCCTGCAATACCAAAGCGATATGCTTACGCAGATCATCCAAGTTATAATCGCGCACATCGTTGCCGTCAATAAACACCGCACCCTCGACTGGTTCATAAAAGCGAGGAATTAAGTTGATCAATGTCGATTTACCGGCGCCGCTTGGTCCAACTAGCGCAATTACTTCGCCAGAACGTGCTTCAAATGTAATATCCTTAATTCCTTGTCTTTCTTCGATCGTTACTTCAGGAGGAAACGGATGTATATTCGTCGGCTTCCAGTAGAAGCGTTTTGATGCTTTTTCACGTTCGATGATGTCTGTGTCTTCTATACCTGCAGCCGTTTGCTGAGGAGTCACATTGCGTGTTTTATAGTTATACGAGACATCGACAAACACCACATGTCCTGTGCAAGTTGGCATAGGCAGCGCAGCATCCGTTTCCTTAATCGCTGGTTTCTCGTCAAGCATTTCAAATACTCGCTCGATATTCGTAATCGAGTTTTGAATCGTGACATTGACGTCAGCGAATCGTTGTATCGGCCCATAAAGATTACCGAGCAGCAATTGAAACGCAATGATTTCACCTGCTGTCATTTTACCGGCAAGCACTAAGGCACCCCCGCCAAGCCAAATAATGATAACTCCGATGTGTGCAAACGTCTCACTAAGCCTGCCAAGTATGTTCGAGAATAAATGGGCATACACCGTATGGCTGTAATGCTGCTTCGCCTGCTTGCCGAATCGAACCCGCTCCTGCCTCTCGCCATTGAAAGCCTGAACGATACGAATTCCTGCCATACGTTCTACAAGTGTTCCCGAAATTCGCTCCATTTGTCGATGAACTGATCGCCATGCAAGGCGGATATGCACATTCATATTCGTAAAGGACAAATAGTAGAAAGGCAATATGATGAGCGATAGTGACGCTAAGTAAACATTCATGCGAAATAATAGAAAACCTGCAAATAATACCATGAACAAATCGAGTACGAGATTGATGATGCCTCCGCCGATTAAGTTTTGAGCCCCGCCAATATCATGGATCACTCTAGAAGAAATCCCGCCCACCTGCCGCTGATCATAGAAACTAACCGGCATCTTTTGCAAATGATGATACAACTGTTCCCGTAAATCCTTCATCATACGATTGCCTAAAATGGCTGAGAAGTAATTTCTTAGAAAGCTGATAATGACACCAAATAATAAAATAAGAGCCATAATACTTACAATTTGATAAAGACTCCAATCCCCTTTACCAGCCAATACATCGTCAAGCAAAATCTGTGTATAAATCGGAGTAGACAGAGGTGCAACAAATTGAATCATCCCTAACAAAATGATAAGTCCTATCGACCACCAATAAGGTTTTGCCCATAGTAAATATCGTTTAACTGGACTAATGTGAATCCCTCCCGAACACACTTTTTATAACTTTTTCCATCTTAGTTCATGATGTAAGGGATTACAAAGTTCAACGTGCACAGGATTTAGTAGTAAATGGTTGGGATATCGAGTAATGGCTATCTGTCACCGATCAGAAGAAAGATTTTCAATAAATTCAAGGATTTAGGAACTAAAACAATAAAGGCTTCACGTCTATTTTAGACGTGAAGCCTTCTTACTTAAAAGTTGAATCAACAAGCTTCTAAATAAGAAGCCCCATTGCTAACCATTCTCTTTCTAGCTTTGCAATCAGTAAACTTTTCTCAGTTTCCTCCAAGAAAGCAGCCTTTGCGCCATTCATTGTGATTTTTGCGATATCATTTAATGTTAAACCGCAATGCTCAACCAATAGCTCGTATTCTTTCACGATCGTCGTATTGGAGACCGTCCTATTATCGGTGTTCACCGTAACCATGATACCGTCCTCCAAATAACGGCGTAATGGATACGACTCCCAATCCGAAACTGCTTTCGTCTGAATGTTGCTGAGCGGGCACATCTCCAGTGGAATTTGACGCTCTTTCACAAGTGCAACGACATCAGAGTCCTCCAGCATCCTTACACCATGACCGATTCGCACAGCCCCTAAGCCCATGATCGCTACACGAACGTTTTCCGCACCTGCCGCTTCACCCGCATGGATCGTAATCGGTAAGCCTAGCTGCTGAGCCTCCGCAAACAGCTGCAAAAATAAGTTAGCGGGAAAACCCGCCTCGTCACCAGCCAAATCAACGGCAACGACACCTTTTTTATAAAAACGCGCTGCCTCCTGGACAACGTCCTTATTCAATTCATAGGAATGATGTCTCATACAAATAATGATTGCTCTAGCAACGGTTCCGAATGCTTCCTCACCGCGTTTCAAGCCATCAAGCACATGCACAATAACATCATGATTGGATAAACCTTGCTCGCGATGCAGCTGTGGAGCAAAGCGCACCTCAATATAGCTTACGTTTTCAATAGCCGCTTGCTCAACAAGTTCGTATGCTACTCTCTCAATTGCTGCTCCTGTCTGCAAATACGGCAACACAAAGCTGAATTTGTCTAAATACTCCTTCAAGCTCTCACAGTTTTCTCCCACCTGCATATGTGAAAGCAGCTCCGACTCTGAATCCAGTGTCAAGCGGTTTCCTTGCTCCTTAGCCAGTTCTCTTAACGTAGCCGGCTTTATGCTCCCGTCTAGATGCACATGCAAATCGACCTTGGGCAGCTGTGACAATAACGTCCTCATTGCTGCCGATTGTTCATGTTTTAACGTCATCGCCAATTCCCCTTTCGGTATATTCATTCACTCTCAAACATTTAATGGCTTATCGGTTTCTAAACACGCTGGAATAATATGCTCAAAAATGAGCTTCCTAGACCAGATTGCATCATTCCGCTTCGTAACTTTTTTTCGAATAACGATAACCAGCTCATGCTGCGGTACGACCAACAAATATTGACCCCCATGGCCAAAAGCAAAATAACAATCACATTGTCCATTATGACTTTCGGGCGAATGCCACCAATGATAGCCGTACCCCCCGTAAATTGGCGGTTCATATTGCATCAGACCGCGATGATGCAGCTTCGTGGATTCTTCTACCCAGGCTGTAGATAACAATCGTTGATTATTATAATAACCATTTTGAGCGAACAAACTGCCTATTCTTGCAAGATCTCTCCCATACAAAGACAGCCCGGTCCCGCCTTCATTGACGCCGGCTCGTTCCATCCATTGTGCACTATGAAAGCCAAGTGGTCCGAATATATAATCTCTGGCGAACGAGAGCGCCGACATCCCCGTTGCATTAGTCAAAATCGCCGACAGTAGATGAGATCCACCTGAATTATAAGCAAATGCCGTCCCCGGCTCGGATATCAGCGGTTGATTAAATACAAATTGGATAGGATCCTTCGAAGCCTTTAACGCTTTATACGGCTTGTCAAAATCAGGCCAATCGAAACCAGGTGTCATTGTCAGCAGATGCTTAATCGAAATTTGGCTAAGCGCATCGTTGATTTCTGCTGGATGCTCCAAGTAATCGGTGATAGGCTGGTCTACACTTTCCAAAAATCGGTTTTCAATCGCGATACCGATCAATGCGGACAAAACGCTTTTGGTACAGGAATAGAGCGAACCCATTGAATCTTGTCCGCTCTCATACCATTCACCTAGTAGCGTTTCTCCCTTTAGAACGATGACCGACTTCATCTTCCACTCAGCAAGCTGCTCGTTATAAGCAGCCAAATTTATGTGGTTCATCAGCTTAATCAACCTTTCTAAGAAGCGTTTCTTTGCTGCTGATCAGCTTGCTTTAGTTTAGGCATGCCAATGGAAACAAACAAAACAAGTACCGACAAAAGAGCTACCCAAACAAATATTGTATGTAAGCTTCCCGCTAGTACGGTGGAGTCAATCAAATCCGCATGCCCTGTATGGAGCAGCAAACCAAAAATAGTAATCCCGATGGTCTGGCCAAGTGTACGAATGAAATTGTTGCTGGCGACCGCTGAACCACGAAGTTCCCAGCCAACAGCTGAGGATACAGCAACCGTTATTGAGGTTAGTGATAAACCGAACGAAAGACCTGCCAAAAATGTATAAATGATAAATAATGCAATTGAGGTTAAAGCTGTCATGAACGCGAAGCCTATGCTGCTAACTAATAAGAAGCATGCACCAGCAACGCTGATGTAACGCAATCCTTTTTTTGCTATCCAATTCCCAGCCAATATTGACCCAAGCGGCCATGCAATCGAGAGTGGTATCATAGCAAGACCCGAATACGTAGCAGGTTTACCGTAAACACCTTGAATCCATAATGGTAAATAGAATATAACGACGACATTGATTACACATAATAAAAAACTGCTTAAATTCGCCATACTTATAATCGGATTCCGAAATAACTGGAAGGGAATGATCGGTTCAGGAGAACGTCTTTCAATTCGAGCAAATATGATGAAAAATATTACGGCTATTCCGAATAAAAAGCCTATCGTCCATGATGAGCTAGTTCCACTCTCCGTATCACGAAGAAGAGTCATTGCGTACAGTAAGCTGAACATAGCGATTGTAAAGGTGATGATGCCAGGGTAGTCGATATGCCTTTTCTTCTTCTCCAACGTTTCTTTTAGCGATGTTGAAAGCAAATAAATAGCTACAATACCAAACGGAAGATTCATATAAAATATAGCCCGCCACGAAACATAATCGACGAGCAAGCCGCCAACTAACGGGCCGGATATACCTGCAATACCCCATATGCTCGACATCCAGCCTTGTACCTTAGCTCGCTTCTCGAACGAATATAGATCACCAATGATCGTATAAGGGATTGTCGTAAGCGCTCCTGCTCCTAGACCTTGAAGTGCACGAAAAACGATTAGCTGGTTCATCGTTTGAGCAATGCCAGAGAGCATGGAGCCTGCGAGGAAAATCAATGCGCCAATAATGAATATTTTCTTGCGACCGTAGAGATCAGATAATTTGCCATACACTGGAGTTGTGATGACGGTTGCAAGCAAATAAATCGAAATGATCCAACTGTAATGTTGAATACCTTGCAGCTCCCCTGTAATGCTCGGCATAGCCGTACTAACGATCGTCCCCTCAATTGCTGCAAGAAATGTGGCGACGAACAATGCAATGGTAACTTTTTTGCGAGTCTGTTCAGCGTTCATTGTTCATCCTTTCCGTGAATAGTCTTTACTATCTAACTCATTCACACGATCTTTCTATTATGATCGCTGTAAGCATGAAATATCAACGTATTTATTTGAAATTATGACGTTTTCGATAAACGAAAATCTCTCTTTTGCAAGCAAAGATTCGTACATACTCGCAATATGTATTGTGAACGGTCGGATTCAGCTGTCATCCAAAAATCACGTTCACCAAAAAGCTGGCACAATACCTTTTCAGCAGTTTTGCATGCAGCTTGTTCTTCTATAAGCATTGTGACGCATATTGTATAACATAGTGGTTCGTATCGTCGTAATGCCTCCACCTTTTGCTGGAAATCAAACATGAGATTAGCCGCCCCTTCATACACATAAAACCTACTCCTTATTGTAACTGTTTGTCAAAAGCAATTAGTTACGAAATGGTTAAATTTGAATCCTTTCCGGTAGTCGTGCGTATGACAAGTATCCATTCGCACTCAGATGTGTTAACATGTTTGAAGTGATTTATTTAAAATTCTATTTTTTGGAAAGTAAGGATGTTGAGAAATGTATGACTTATTATTGGAAATAATAGATTCCATTGGATATTATGCTTTATTTCTTCTCTTATGTCTCGGTTTAATTGGATTGCCCATCCCTAATGAAGCGGTCGTCATGACTGGCGGCGCCTTAGCGGAATCTGGTGTTCTATTGCCGATACCTGCTTTTATAATGACCTGTCTTGGTATATGCTCAGCCATGACATTCGGATATAGCATCGGGAGATTTGCGGGCAGCAAGCTATCCCACTGGTTTAGCAGCAAAAAAAACATTAGCAAGTTCGTAGCTAAGTCCGAGCAGCTCGGTGAGCAGTATGGCGGATATGCAATCTGTTTTAGCATATTCCTTCCCTTCTTAAGACATGCCACACCTTATGTAATGGGAATGAATCGCATGCCCTATAAGCGATTTGCCCTCTTCGCCTATCCATCTGCATTTGTATGGACACTCATCTACTTTATTATTGGATCATTCGTTGGGGATAAGGTACAGGATTTATCCAAAAATATCAATCAATATGGCAATTGGATTATTTATGCGCTTATTGTCGTAGTCTTTGCTTATCTTGCTTACAGGTATGTTAAAACAAAACAAAATAAGGAAGCCAAAAAAGAACAAATGGAACGTCCAATGTGACCAAATGCACCTCAATAACCATCGCATAATGCGATGGTTATTTTATTTTTCAGCATGCTGCCGAAAAACAAGATAACAGGAGTAATGACGTGATTTAAGTAAATGTAACCGCTTTATCGTAAGGTCAAAAAGAGATGTAATCTCGCTAACTGTTGTATAATAACGCTCAGTGTGTATCGGCTCCGACTTTTCTGAAAGTGGAAAGTCAACTTAGTTTTTAATAGGAGGTTTATTTGCTTTGCTTGCAATCATCAAAAAATCCTGGTTCTCGAATGTTCGAGCCGACATCTTGGCTGGCATTACAGTTGCACTAGCGCTTATTCCGGAATCCATCTCTTTTTCATTAATGGTGGGTGTTGGACCAATGGTCGGACTGTATGCGTCCTTCTGCATTGCAGTCATTATTTCCATCGTTGGCGGAAGACCCGGTATGATCTCAGCTGCAACTGGCGCGATGGCATTGCTGCTGGTCTCTCTAGTCAAAGACCACGGCGTCGAGTATTTATTCGCTGCTACTATTTTGGCAGGTGTCTTGCAATACATCATGGGTGTATTGAAGCTAGGACAGCTCATTCAATTTGTACCGCAATCCGTCATGCTCGGATTTGTTAATTCACTAGGGATTCTCGTCTTCACTGCTCAGCTTGTGCACTTTGTTGGAGCTACTTGGGTCATGTATGCACTCGTTGCACTAACATTAGTCATTATCTATACACTACCCAGATTCACAAAGGTCATTCCTTCACCGCTAGCCGCTATTATCATCGTATCCCTTATCGCTGTAGTGATAGGTGCTGATCTCAAGACGGTAGGCGATAGAGGATTAATTGAAAGCACGCTGCCCATGTTTCACATTCCAGAAACGTTATTCTCGCTCAAAACGCTGTGGATCATTTTGCCATATTCCTTCTCACTCGCCATTGTCGGAATTTTGGAGTCACTCTTAACTGCCTCAGTTTTGGATGAAATGACTGATACGACGAGCAACAAAAACAAAGAAGTACGCGGTCAAGGTATCGCAAACATCGTCACAGGCTTCTTCGGCGGTATGGCAGGCTGTGCATTGATCGGTCAATCCATTATTAACGTGAAGTCAGGTGGCCGCACTAGACTATCTACTTTAGTAGCAGGTTCTGTCCTTCTATTGCTCATCATGACCTTAAGTGATGTCGTAAATAAAATTCCGATGGCTGCATTAGTTGGTGTGATGATTATGGTGTCCATCAGTACATTCGATTGGAAATCTATTTTTCACATTCATAAGGTTCCGCGCTCCGATGCTCTAATCATGATCTTTACTGTCGTCATTGTATTTTTTACTCATGATTTATCTAAAGGTGTATTTGCCGGCGTTGTTCTCAGCGCTTTTGTGTTTGTTGCAAAAATGGCGAAAATTACTGTTTCAACTGAAATCAACCATTCGCAGACTCACACTTACAAAGTATCCGGTCAGTTGTTCTTCGGTACAACTAGCCGTTTCGTCTCACTTTTTGATTACACCAATGATCCTTCACATGTAACACTTGACTTCAGCAGCTCTCATGTATGGGATCAAACAGCCGTGACCTCTATTGCGAAAGTGAAAAGCAAATATGAACAGCTGGATAAGAAGGTATCCTTTATCGGTTTGAACGAAGAAAGTACATTAATTATTCGAAATTCAGGCTTAACTTAATCAAGTGGACATTAACGAAAAAAGCTCATGCATACACACCTAATACGTGTGATTGCATGAGCTTTTCTAATAAACTGTTATTCTTGCACTTCTTGATTCTCTTCCTTTACCAGCTTTTCCTTGGCTGTTTCAATGAAGAAATCAAATAACTCGTCGTCCTCTTCTAACATATCCTCTAGAGCAAGAAGTTCTTCCTCTTTGCCTGATTCATGAAGGAAGAACAATCCGTAGCCCCACTCTTTGCCTCTCTTGCTGTGAAGTGCTATTTCATACTCATTCTTATGACCTTCTACTCCGAAATGAATATTGCCTACATAACCGTCTTCCTTCGAGTAAGTCATCGTCGCTTGTATTACATTGATGTTAATCAATTCTGTTCTTCCCTTCTATTCGTACATTACGGTGCGAGCTGATTGATTTGATTTAATAGCTCGTTAATTTTGTTAATCGTATCTGGAATACCCGTTGATTCAAAAACAGCTCTGCCCTGCTCAATATTAGTAAGAGCTTGATCAATTCCCTGTTGCAACGTTGCATTATAATCCGCAATCGATTGATGAAGTTCTTTCGCGTAATCTGGAACCTGAAGCTCTCCATATTGGATGACCTGCTCCTTAAGTGCAAGCAGCCTCTCCTTTAAATCAGTCCTTTTATCCAAATCCGTCAACGCTTGCTCTGCGAGTGTATTCATATCTTGTCCGAAATCCGTCAACGTTTGAATATAACCCGTAGTCTCCGTTGCAAAATTTACCGTTTGACCTACTTCATCCATAATACCACAGCCAGCCGTCAGAAGCATTATTGAGAGTAATAATAACGAAACACTCCGCTTAATCATAAGCTACCTCCTTGTAATGATCATCATGGCACCGAGATGAACGCCTATCCGTGATCATGCATACATTGTTATACGATATTAGCTCCCGCTGGTTTCGTGTATGTCACAAGGAGATGATCGAGATGGATATTCATTTATCGGCGCTTCACTGGGTTTATTTGTCATTCGTTATTGCCATTATTGGATTTATGCTGATGCGCCGCGATACTACGCTGATCTGTATTGCGGGAATTTTAGGCATCGGCATACTTGCAACTACATCGGCGAGCGGTTCTGTAAGCGGTATATTCAACAGCTTTATTTACGCAATAAAAGAATTGATAGGAACGATTCTAATTATATCCATCATCGTCGCTATGAGTCGGGTATTGATTCGAACCGGTATAAACGAAATTATGATATCTCCGTTTACTCGCTTTCTAAGAACGCCAGCACTTGCATTTTGGGGAATAGGCTTAATTATGATGGTAACCTCATTCTTTTTCTGGCCTTCACCAGCGGTTGCCCTCATCGGAGCGGTCTTGCTGCCAGTGGCACTTCGTGTCGGCTTGCCAGCGCTCGGAGCAGCCGTAGCCATGAACCTATTTGGGCATGGCATCGCGTTGTCAGGTGATTATATCATTCAAGGTGCTCCCAAGCTCACAGCAGATGCAGCTGGAATTCCTGTCAGCGAGGTTATGCAAGCAAGCATTCCGCTTGTCATCGTCATGGGTGCAGTCACGACAGTTGTTGCTTTCTGGATGATGCGCCGCGATCAGAAATTAGGAACCTGGCGTAATGGTCTGGTCCTCTCCGCTAAAGATTATGTACCCTCATCTTATGCTGAAGCGGCTTCTGATCGTAATGCACTTTCACTTGGTACAAAGCGCTGGCTTGCAGCTATTATTCCTTTGTTATTCGCTCTGGATGTTGCTGCTATGTTCATGCTGGATCTTCAAGGCGGCGATGCGACTGCACTTATAGGCGGAACCGCTATTCTCATCATGCTATTGATCACAATGCTGACGCACAGAGGCAAAGGCTTCGAGAAGACGACCAGCTATCTTATTGAAGGTTTCTTATTCGGCTTTAAAGTATTCGGCCCAGTTATACCGATAGCAGCATTTTTCTATCTGGGCGATTCTGGTTTTCTAGCTATGTTTGGTGAGAAGCTGCCTGAAGCTTCTCACGGTATCGTTAATGATTTAGGTATTGCACTCGCACATGTTGTTCCCGTGAATGGTGTGGTCGGTTCGATTACGTTATCGGTAGTAGGTGCGGTTACCGGGCTTGACGGGTCCGGCTTCTCCGGCATATCACTGGCAGGTTCCATCGCTCAGCTATTTGGCCATGCGATTGGCTCAGGCATCGCTACTTTAACTGCCCTTGGTCAGGTTGCTGCCATATGGGTTGGCGGCGGCACAATCATACCATGGGCGCTTATTCCTGCAGCTGCTATTTGCGGTGTTGACCCTTTCGAGCTCGCTCGTCGTAATTTAAAACCCGTACTCATTGGTCTCGTTGTAACCACTATCGTTGCAATGTTCTTGATCTAGAAAATTTTCGTTTTCGGTAAATAAAGAATACAAGCGCAATTGCAGCAATTGCCCCAAATGCAATATACCAAATTAGCGAAAACGAGCCCTCAGCTTGCTTATCCGAACTGCTAGGCTGCGGCGGCAAGGAGCCCGCACCTAGCAGCTCGATATGTTCATTTGCATCGTCATGCAGCACCGCTCCACTACAGGTTGTTATTAGTGATTTACCTGTTGCTGCTGCATAAACTACGTATCGCTCACCTTCTTTAAATGGATAGCCGCAGCCCGACTCACTATCAGTCGTTTCTACTTCAATTGTTGGAGCAACATGTCCTTTCCACACTTGATCTACTTGGAAGCTTGCTTTCACTGCTTTCTCGGAAGAACGAAATAATGTTAATGAAGAAGCTTTCACGGAGGTTACTGTACCTTCAAACACCGCATCACTCTTATTTATTTTTTCTTGAACAGTTCCAGCGTTTGCACATTTGCACGCCTTTACACTTGTAGGGAAAGATAGTAAGTTAAATGCCAATAAAACGAAAACTAGTCCTAAACCCACCCACTGCTTTTTAATAAACATGATCTCTCTCCTAACCGTCTCTCTATATTAGGCTTTTTGCCCTTTAAGATAAGACGTAACTAACTGGAAAAATGTTGCAATAATAGAAACCTAAAAAACTGTCTCAACCGCAGCGGAACTGACCTTGAATACGAATGTTGTTATAATAATCTATGTAGTCTGTGACCGTCTGTTCAACGATTGCCGTCGTTGTGCAGGTCAATCGGTCGAGATAGAACGTTTCGCACTTAAGGGTATCGCAATTCGATTGCCTTTATTTTCACCACTACTGGGTAACTGACCCTTGTACAACACGTAAAAAACACCTCCAAGTGTACAAGTATTTTATAACACTCGTAATTTCAACTTAAAGGTGTTTTGATTTGTCTCACGTTATGGGGTCAGTTCCAGAAAATGAAATGGCTTGTTTGTAGGGCCTTTTTTGTATGCTACGTTTAACTTTTCAATATTGGGATTCCGTCGAATCGCTAGTCATTACATTTTAACGTTTATCACTTCGATTCGAAGTTTTCGAAGTTTTAGAAGTTTGGGAAAAACTACTTGGGGTACTACTTATTGGTGATGGGAATCTAGCTGCTTCAAAGTGTGTTGCAGACGGAATGAAAACGATACTACCATTGACGGTACTCTCGACATGGACATCCACCTCTTCTCCAGCTTTTAACTGAAGGATAGCAGAAACACTCACCGTATTACCAATTACGTTAGCAAGTGTTGAACCCCAAAAATCGTTATCAAAAACTTCAATTGAGCCGTTTACCCGGATAGCTATAAGCACTCTATAATCTTGGGGCATATCGGGTGACTCCACGAGATCAGAAAAAAATATGACACTTGCAATAACCGAATAGACTCCGTCCTGCTTTGGAATGAATTTAGAAAAGGTGGGTGAAATAGGATCATTATCATATTCATTGTTTAAATCAAATATTTCATCTGGATATAGTACTGGAGCTACAGGATTATTTGCAGTAACAGGTTGATTAGCTGTATTGTTGACAGCCCTAAAGGCTGAACAAATAGTTGGACAAGGAATAGGTCTTACACCCATAATGAACACATCCTTTCTATGAGATATAGCCAGCAGAACGCGAAAAACGTACGCTAACAATTGTGTTGCACAATGATTCGATCATAATGGACTAACCAGCTTAACGTACGAACCCCGCGTTTTGTTGGCCGGACCCCTATAAGAGCAATTCTTTAACGACAATTAATCATATGAAGTATCGACTTATGGAGTGTGGGCTAACTAAGTGTTTAGGATTATTTCGGTCTATACCTTGAATTTTGGAGTGCTACAAACTTGAATCGTAGAATTGCTTCGATTAACAGGCTGAGTTTCAGGAAAGCGACTACTTTAAAGCAAAGGCGAAGGAACGTTATAAAATCGAAGCGAAGAACAGTGAACTAAAACAACGACACGGGTACGATGTAGCGTCGTCCTCGGGTTTATTAGGGATGCAGCTGGCGCCTTCACCTCTACTGGGTAATTGACCCTTGTCCCCATTAAAAAACACCTCCAAGTTGTACAAGTATTTTACAACACTCGTAATTTCAACTTAAAGGTGTTTTGATTTGTCTCACGTTATGGGGTCAGTTCCAGCCAAAGCAACGATTGAAACAGCTTTTATTTTTTGTTAACCTTTTGAGGTTTGCTTTGGCTCCTCAATGAGCTCAACTTTAGCTGGCCAGAAAGCTTTCTTCCCAAGCAAGGTTGTAATCGCAGGTACGAGGAATGGACGAACGATAAATGTATCCATTAATACTCCAATTGCAGTGATCAGTCCAAACTGGACAAGCACTTGAATGGGTAGAGATGCAAGCACCGCGAACGTTGCTGCAAGGATAAGTCCCGCAGATGTAATGACACCGCCTGTTTCACTAACACCTTCTTTGATCGCTTTCTTCAAAGGCATCGTTTTACGTTTTTGCCAAATGCTCGAAATCATGAATATATTATAATCTTCACCGAGCGCAATGAGGAAAACGAATGCATACAACGGTATCGCACCTTGGATAGCATCAACCCCCATAATGTAATGCAGGATAATCCAGCCTAGTCCCAGTGCTGCGGCATATGACAACAATACAGTACCCACTAGATATAGCGTTGCTGTAATCGATCTTAGATAAGCTAGCAACAAAATCATAATAAGTCCGATAACTAATGGGATGATTACATTATTATCGCGATCCGTTAACACCTTCGAATCATATTGTGTTGCTGTCTGTCCGCCAATCCAAACCTTCTGAGCTGCATCTTCCACGTTTGCATTATTAAGTGCCGTTTCAGTCGCTTTATGAAGTAATGGGATGGTATCCATTGCTTCTTGTGAGTACGGATTCGTATTCAAGATAACGGAATAGGATAGTAAATTCGGATCGACTGCGCTTTGCTGTGCTTCCTTAACATGATCCACCAGAGGTATGCCAGCCAGCTTCTCAGCTAAGTCTGTTGTTTTGCCATCCGTTTGAGCTACGACTGTAATCGGAGCTAAATCCCCAGGTGTAAACGTTTTGGAAATGACTTCAAAACCTTCTCTTGATGGCATATCTTTAGGGAAAGATGACAATAAATCATATGTGAATTTAATATGGCTTGAGAAGCTGGCTAAGATACCTAGAATCAGCACTGACGAGATGACAACCATCCAAGGTTTTGCGATGACTAAACTGCCAATTTTCGAACCAAGCTTCTTCTCAGGATTTGGTCTGTGATAGGTTTTACCTTTCTTACTTGCCCGTGCCTGCTCCATCGATTCTGTGCGCGGTATAAAGGGAAAGAAGGAAGCTCTTCCGATGATGGAAAGTAATGCAGGAACTAATGTTAAGCTCGCAATCCCCATAATAAGAATGGACAAGCTGAATGGGACAGCGAAACGATCATATGCACCATACTTAGCTGCAAGCAACGCCAGCAATGACAACACGACGGTAAAGCCGCTCATTGCAATCGCTCCTGAAGCATCTTTAAATGAACGTTTCAGAGCTTTCATTTTGTCGCTTTCACGAGTGAGCTCTTGACGGAAATGCGAGATAAAGAATAAACAATAATCCGTTCCTGCTCCAAATAGAAGAACTGTCATTATTGATATGGCTTGTGCATCCACTGTAATCCAGTCTTCACCAGCCATCCAACCCAGCAATGGACTTGTTACGGCATAAGCAAAACCTACTCCGACAAGTGGTATAATTGCGAGTATTGGCGAACGATAGATGATAAGTAATAAAATCAATACGATAAGTACTGTTGCGATCAGCAGCGATACGTCTGCTCCTTTAAACAAGTCAGTAGCATCTACCGAAATTCCGACCGGTCCGCTTACTCGAACACTTAATTCAGCAGCATCGTTAACGGGGACGGTAAAAGGATCTTTTCCAGAAGCCTCTTCGATAATCGCTTTGATCGCCTCAATATTTTCTTTCAAAACTTCAGTTTCAGTATGCTCTCCGAATGAAATTGGCTGAACGAGTGTCGTTCCATCCTCGGATGCAAATTTTTGCAATGCAGGGAGAGGCATTTGATGCAGTGGTACTACCTCTCCTTGCTCTTCTAAAGGCTTATCGACCAATTTTTGAGTTGTTAATTGAATTAGAGCAAAATCCTCTTCCGTTAAGCCGCCCTCACGATGCCAGACGACTAATGCCGGTATTCCAGATGAACTTGGGAACTTTTCTTTTATTAACTGATCTGCAATAACGGATGGACTGTCCACTTCAAGGTTTGGAGCATTGCTCTCTTCATTGTCGCCCACGGCAGGAAGAAATACAGTAAGAAGTGCAGCT
Organism: Paenibacillus sp. J22P15; assembly: GCF_056269345.1. Classification (NCBI taxonomy): domain Bacteria; kingdom Bacillati; phylum Bacillota; class Bacilli; order Caryophanales; family Paenibacillaceae; genus Paenibacillus; species Paenibacillus sp. J22P15. The sequence continues at coordinate 475,344 of NZ_JBWDNT010000001.1, read as the reverse complement.
AATAGCACCCATACTACGACAGTTATCCATCTTGTACGCGGTCCGGCGATCATTCCAGCTAATTTTTCGATCATTTGCCATATCCTCCATTTCACATACTCACGTATATAGTTTAAAATTAACTCAAGTTATGGATTAATTATATATACCCGAAGGTTAATTAATCAACTTATATTTTTAACAACTTTATGAATGGAGGGCAAGTCGATGAGCGATGAGCAAATAAAACGCAAACCAGGCCGGCCCAAGGGCACGGGTTCAGATCAGACGATGCAGCAAATTTTGCGTACGGCTGCTTTTCTTTTTATGGAGCAAGGTTTCGAAAAAGTGTCATTAGAGAGTGTCGCACAGGCTTGCGGAATTACCAAAGCCAGCGTTTATTATTATTTTAATAATAAAAGTGTGTTGTTTACGCAATCCCTGCAATTTGTACTAAAAATGGCTTATGATCAAACCGCAAAATTCATCCATGGTACAGGATCACTCAAAGAAAGACTGCAAATGGTAGCTGTGCGTCACATGAACAATGCTCATGTTGAATTTGAGACGATGATGCGTGAAGCTTCAAGCGGGTTATCGGAGGAGCAAGTCACACAAATACGGGCAAGTGAGCAAGCGATCCACGAATTAGTTGCGACTGTTTTTCAGAAAGCGATGGATGAAGATGAGATCGTCAAGGGCGATTCTCTGCTGCTTGCACATGTATTTACGGCAATGCTGACGGTGCGAAATCGCAAAGAAATCATTAATTCTGAAAAAACAGTGGAACAAGCTGCGTCCGAAATCGTAGAACTACTATGGGCTGGCTTAGAACCACGCTCGAAATCACATTAACTGGAGGTTTTCAAATGCTTAAAACCGCAATAGGACGACTGCGGGTGGTTGGTTTCATTGAAGGATTATCTTTCATACTATTGTTGTTCATAGCTATGCCCCTCAAATATTGGGCCGATATTCCAGAGCCTGTAACCGTCATTGGCGGGCTGCATGGATTATTATTTGTACTTTATATTCTTGCTGTATTTCATGTATGGATCAAACACCGCTGGTCGTTTTTCAAGGCAGCAGTTGCTTTTATTGCATCCTTTGTCCCGTTCGGCACCTTTGTACTCGATAAGAAGCTGCTGCGTGATCAAGAATAGTTATATTAACCCGATGAGAGGCGATTCCGAGAATGTCGGAATGCCTCTTTATTTCTAGATTGTATACCAGCTGCCAATAAGCTAACAACACAATTTGGACACCGAGCGGACACAGAATCCGTTATTTATGATTACACCATCTCTAATTATGGTAAAATACTCATAAAAAGGAGAGTGATTTACATGAGTATTATTTCGAATAAAGTTGGTGCTATCTTTATACCCGTTAGAGATATTGAAAAAGCACGTGAATGGTACTGTTCATTACTAGAAATTGAGCCTACATATGATATTATTGCAGGGCATTTATGCTGTATCCCAATAGATAACAACGGTCAAAATATTGTTTTAGACAGTAAGATTTTCACCGAAGACTCTTATGCGCGAACACCGATGTTTCATTTCAATACAGATGATATCAATATCGCTTTTCAATTTATGAATGAACGAGGAATTGAGATCATTACCGGCATTGAACATGGACACTTTTTTAATTTTAAAGATCCCGATGGAAACATGCTGATGATTTGTAAATGTTAAAACCATATATACATCACGTTATATCAATCCAAAATCTTCTAATCGTATTCCCGTTTTCCTCAACAAATTCTGATTCAAAAATTCCACCATTTTTTAAAATTGTTTTTTCTGAGCCCATGTTCCCTTTATCACATACAACGAGATTTCATTAAACTCTTCAGGATCTTTTTCAATTACCCACGGAACCATATCCTCCCCACTTGTGATCCAATCCTCATAAAAAGATATATACTCCGTTCGGTATTTGATGGAAGGTTTAATTAAACGAACTGTATTTGGCATAATCTTACCTCTCTTTAAGTTGAATTTTTCTCGCAGCTTCAATAACCGACTGAATAAACGGAGCTTTTAAATTAGTATATGTCGTTCTATCATCAGTATATAGCCTCGCCAGTTCTTCTTTTAACTCAGAATATTGGCGGGTTGTTTCCGGATGCTCCCTCAAAAAATTACGAAATAACAGGTTGCTTATCCATTCATCACTGCATACCTCATATACATGCAGATGATGAGTCCCCTTTCTCCATTCACCTTTCCTAAAGAAACGTCGAGTTGGAAAATCATCCTTTGGAACATATTCATATCCGATAAGTTCTAGCGGTTCAATGAACAAATCTGCCTGTCTAAGTGCTTTGACCCCAAGTGCAATATCAATGATTGGTTTAGCGGATAGTCCCTTAATAGAGGTACTGCCGATATGTTCAATAATAACAGCTTTATCACTCAAAGCTGCCTGAATTTTTTCTTTTTCGTGCTCAAATTGTTCTACCCATTCTGGATTATATTCCTCTAACGTTACTTCATAAATCAACCTCATTACCTCCAATATATCAATTAAAAAGTTAACAAAAAAGAAGACCAAATTCTGGTCTTCTTTCACTTATTCATAGAAAATATTGAGATCAGTTATGAAACTCCTGACCGTCATTAACGGCCTTCACATAACCAGCCCGGATAACAAAATCTCCGAAGTGCTCACCAGTTTCCCGTTCTTTGGCATACTGGTTAATAATCGGTTTTAATGTATCAATAATCTCGGTTTCGTCGATATTTTCACGGTATATTTTGTTTAGACGCTCTCCAGCAAAGCCCGCGCCCATATACATATTATATTTGCCGACTGATTTGCCGATAAATGAGATCTCTCCAAGTGCCGGTCTTGCGCAGCCGTTCGGGCAGCCCGTCATCCGAATATTAATCTCCTTATCACGTAAACCAGCTTCATTAATAATTGGCTCAAGCTTGTCGATCAGAGAAGGCAGGTAACGTTCCGCTTCTGCCATTGCAAGTCCGCATGTCGGCAAAGAAACACAGGATAATGAGCTTCTGCGCAAAGCAGAATGATGCGCACCGTCTGTCAGTCCGTATTGCTCTGCTATTTCAGTAATTTTGCGTTTTTTCTGACTGCTTACATTACCAATGATAAGATTCTGATTCGGCGTAATACGGAAGTCGCCTGTATGAACCTTAGCAATTTCACGCAAACCAGTCATCAGCTCGTAATTTTCTTGGTCCTCAATACGTCCGCTCTGGATATACAACGTCAAATTCCATTTGCCGTTGCTGCCCTTCAACCAGCCATAACGATCCCCGTTATTTTCGAATTGATAAGCGCGTACCGGTTCGAGCTGCCAGCCAAGCCGATTTTGAAGCTCAGTTTTGAACCATTCAATACCATGACGATCAATCGTATATTTAAACCGTGCGTTCTTGCGAATTGAGCGGTTTCCATAATCCCGTTGAATCATTACGGTCTTCTCTGCCAATGCGACAATACGCTCTGGCGGGCAGAAGCCGATAACTTTACCAAGCTGAGGATAGGTTGTTGTATCACCGTGCGACATACCCATACCGCCGCCCACTGAAATGTTAAAGCCTTTCAGCTTCCCATCTTCAATAACCGCAATGTATCCGATATCTTGGGAAAAAACATCTACATCGTTATATGGTGGGATAGCAAAGCCGATCTTAAACTTACGTGGCAAGTACACAGGTCCATAAATAGGCTCAACTTCTGTACCTTCTTGTGTACCGTCAACTACCTTCTCACCGTCCAACCAGATCTCATGATAAGCTTTAGTACGCGGAGCCAGATGGTCGTTAACCTGACGTGCCCAGTAGCTTACTTCCTCATGAAGATCGGATTGAAAAGGATTCGGGCTGCACATTACGTTACGATTCACGTCACCGCAAGCTGCTAGTGTAGTCATCAGCTCACTATTTATTTTTTGAAGTGTCGGCTTTAGATTCCATTTCAAAATGCCGTGCATTTGAAATGTTTGACGTGTCGTCAAACGCAATGTTCCGTTGCCATACTTATGCGCTAATCCATCCATTGCAAGCCATTGTTCAGAGCTTGCTACACCGCTTGGCAGAACTACCCGGATCATGAATTGGAACGCAGGCTCTAACTTCTGCTTTTCACGCTCGTTACGCAAATCCCTGTCATCCTGCATATAACTCCCATGAAATTTCAACAACCGATTGTCATCCTCAGGCAAACCGCCTGTAATCGGATTGTTCATCGTTTCAACTAGTGCGCCGCGCAGGTAGTTGCTATTAATCTTAATATGCTCAACCTCGCTTGGCGGACCACCGATCGGTTTAACCAATTGCTCTTTCGCCATTGTTGCTATCTCCTCTCGCAATCATTCACGTACTCATGTTGTTTTATTACGATCTATTAATACACGTCGCGTTGATAACGCTGCTGATCCTGCATATCATTCAAATAAGCTGCTGCTTGCTCTGCACTGAGTCCGCCTTCTTGTTCAATGATGGTCAACAAGGCGTTGTGCACATCATGAGCCATATGCTTCTCGTCGCCGCAAATATAAACATATGCGCCAGCTTGAAGCCATTCGAATAATTCACGGCCCTTCTGAAGCAAACGATGCTGTACATAAACCTTCTCATCCGTATCACGGGAGAATGCTACATCGAGCTTAGTTAGGACACCATCCTTAAGCATTCTCTGCCAATCGGTTTGGTACAAGAAATCTGTAACAAAATGACGATCGCCATAAAATAGCCACGCTTTACCTTCTGCACCAAGCTCATCGCGTTCCTCAAGGAATGCACGGAATGGAGCCACGCCTGTACCCGGACCAATCATAATAACTGGAGTATCGGAATCAGCAGGCAGTTTGAAATTCGGATTTTGTTGAATGTAGATCGGAAGGGTGTCTCCCGGTTGTACACGCTCAGCACAATGAACGGAGCATACACCATAACGATCACGACCATGCGCTTCATAACGTACAGCTCTCACTGTAAGATGAACCTCATCCTCATTCGCTTTGAAACTGCTGGCAATCGAATAAAGTCGCGCTGGCAGCTTCCGCAAAATAGCTACGAACTCGGCAGCTGTTCCTCTCCAAGGTCCAAAATCATGTACTAAATCAAGCAGATCACGTCCGTTGATATAGTTTCGAAGCTCTTGCTCTTGTCCTGGCGCTAATAGCTCACGCAAGCCTGTGCTAGAAGATAACTCTGCTGCTTGCGTCAACAAAGGTTTCGTTAATGATGTAATCTCATAATGCTTTAGAAGCGCATCTTGCAATGAGCCCTGCTCGCCGTTCTTATTGATCGGAACGATTTCATCAGCTTTCCAGCCCATATGCGTAATGATTGCTTTTACTAGATCTGGATGATTTTCCGGATAAATACCGAGACTATCACCCGGTTCATATTGTAAATTAGAGCCTTCAAGAGACAGTTCCAAATGTCTTGTTTCCCGATCAGAACCGCGGCCGTTCAAATTAATATTCGCAAGCACTTCCGCCTTAAACGGATTGTTACGCGAATAGACAGATTGTTCAGCTACTGTATCGTTGCTTGATTCTGTTACAACAGCGGATACTGTCGATCCAGCATTCAATCGTTCATTCAATGAACTGATAACTTGTGCCGACCAGCCGGCAACTGACTCATCATAATCAAGATCACAATCCACACGCGGACTAAGACGCTGTGCGCCTAGCTCTTCGAGACGTTGGTCAAAATCCTTGCCTGTTTGACAGAAGAATTCATACGAAGTGTCTCCTAATGCCAAAACGGAAAAACGAAGACTTTCTAACTGTGGCGCTCTCTTGCTATAAAGGAATTCATGGAAGCTCCGCGCATTATCCGGCGGTTCCCCTTCACCATGAGTACTTACAACCAAAATCAAGTTTTCAACTTTTTTCAAATTGTTAGTTTTGAATTTATTCATTGGAGCTAGTGTTACTTGCAGCCCCTGTTCTTCCAGCTTACGAGATAAGCCTGTTGCAACCCGTTGGCAATTGCCGGTCTGGGATCCAAACAGTACAGTAACCTCTCGTGAAACGGATGGCTGGCTGCTTATGGAGACGGTCTCCGCCACAGCTGCCCCTTCGGAAATAGCTTGCACACTGGACCCAACTGCTGCGGGTACCGCTGATGCTTGACGAGCGAACAAATAGCCTGTAAGCCAAATTTGCTGAGATTCCGTTAGCGACGGCAAAAGGCGATTCAGAAGTTCAACTTGCTCTTGATTAAAAGGACTGTTCGTTACCTGAAGTTGCAACAATATCCACCTCTCATAAACATAAAATCAATTTTTTATTTTTAATAGTCAGTTAAAATAATAGTGCTTCAGAAGGACTTCAATAATAATTAACCTAACATAATTAGACAAATCCTTCAACGATCAATTCTAATACTTAAATTTACATTTTCAAGCAAAAGATCGTTTTTAACCCACAAAACAAAGAAATCAGGGCAATTTGCCCTGATTTCCTCAGCTATATTAGAAAAAGTGATCGTTTGGATATAAATTAATGATAGTTCATCCAAGCCTAATTTCCCTATCTTTTCCTATCTATGTATGCAGTTGAAAATCATTCTCGACGTTCATGTCGAAAACCATTGTTCTTTTTCCAAAAACAGGTTAATGGCACATCCACGGTAACACCTATCATTTTATAAAATAATAAAATAAAAAAGTGCTGCTAACGCAAAACGATAGTAAGCAAACCATGAAAGCTTAATTTTTTTCATCATATTGATAAACGTTACAACCGCAATCATCGCTACGATAAATGCAGCGATAAAGCCAATCAAAAATAAAGGCAAATCCGCCATCGACAGAAACTCACGGCTTTTGATCAAGTCGATTCCGCTTGCTCCTGCCATGATCGGCACGGAAACTAGGAAAGTAAACTCTGCTGCCGCCTTCTGGCTCGTACCGAATAACATACCGCCTGAGATCGTTGACCCCGAACGTGAGAAGCCTGGCCATAATGCAAGAACCTGAAAACATCCGATGGCAAAAGCCTGCTTATACGAGATATCGTCAAGCTCCTCTGCAATAGGCTTCTTTTTCACCCGATCAGCGATAATCATCAAGATCCCGCCTGCAATTAATCCAATTAGCACCGTCTCTGGTCTAAACAAATATTGTTTAATCAACGAATGCAGCAAAACCGCGAATACACCGGCAGGAAGCATCGCTAGAAAAATATGTAATGCATTTAAGCCTGAGTTTTTGCCTATTTTAAAATTAAGTAAACTTGCAAATCGCTGTCGGTACAACACAAGGACAGCCAGCACCGCACCAAACTGTATGACTACCTCAAAGGTTTTTGCCCGATCCCCCGTGAAATTTAGCAGCTCTGCTGTTAAGATCAAGTGACCTGTAGATGATACAGGTAAAAACTCGGTAAGCCCTTCTACGATACCCATAATAATCGCATTAATCAAATCGCCCAACGTCCAATCTCCTCCTTGAATTAGACTGATTTCTTATTTGCTTTATACAATTCTATGCATGTCCGTACGTGCCCATCTCATTTTCGATCAAATCCGTAATAATTTCAATTTTTCGGATACGATTATCGTCACGCTCCCGAATAATGAACGTCATATTATCATAGATCCATGGCTCTCCAACGGGCAGCTCCGGCTTCTGATTAAACAGCCAGCCTCCTATTGAATCAACCTCTTCACTAACTAGATCCGTTCCAGCTATTTCGTTCCAATCGCTAATTAGTGCTTTTCCGTTCACCAAGTAGCGCTGCTGCTCAATCATTTCAATTTCTTTCACTTCATCCTCATCAAACTCATCACGAATTTCCCCGACGATTTCTTCTATAATGTCTTCAATCGTAATTAGCCCTGCTGTTCCTCCATATTCATCTAACAAAATTGTAATATGGACGCGTTCCTGCTGCATTTTTCGAAGCAGCTTATTGATCGGCATCACTTCTGGAACCGACATGACGGGCTGCAGCAGTGAATTGAATGAAATGTCCCGATCTGTATCATAACGCAGAAAAAATTGTTTTGTATTGAGGATACCAATGATGTTATCCTTGCTTCCTTTGGCAACTGGAAATCTTGTGTATTGTTCCTTCTTTATAATTTCCAGATTCTCTTCGCGAGACTGATCGACATACAAACAGATCATATCCGTCCGAGGCACCATAATCTCCCTAGCAAGCCGTTCATCAAAGGCAAATATCCGGTTCACATAGCCATACTCGCTTTTATTGATCTTACCGCTCTCATAGCTCTCTGACAAAATAATGCGGATTTCTTCCTCGGAATGAGCTTCATGCTCACTTGCAGGCTTCAAACCCAGCATCCTTACCAAAAAATTCGCAGAACCATTAAGCAGCCAAATGAACGGGTACATGACCTTATAGAAAACAATGATAATCGGAGCTGTCAATTGGCTGACTTCTTCCGATTTAATGATCGCTAATGTTTTTGGAGCAAGCTCCCCAAGTACGACATGCATGTAGGTCACGATGATAAATGAAATGACAAACGACAGAACAGAGCTTAGCTCGCCTTCAATATGGAAACGATCGAATAACGGGTGCAAAATGAGTTCAACCGTTGGCTCACCTATCCATCCGAGTCCTAGCGCAGTTATCGTAATGCCCAGCTGGCAAGCCGATAAATAACCGTCCAGCTTATTCGTAACCTGTTCTACAGCTTTAGCGTTTTTCATGCCTTCCGCGACCATTTGATTAACCCTGCTTGAACGCATACGAATAATAGCAAACTCCGTCGCGACAAAGAAAGCGGTAAATACAAGTAATAACACGAATATTGCTAGCTTTAAAACCATCGTCTTCTCCCTTTATGCAAGTGGGATGCTTCTAGTAGCCTACTTCAACCGATGCATTCACGATATATATCAAATCGTTCTTATCATCTTTATCAGGCAGCACTACACCGCTGGTCGTCAACATACCGCCATCCATCAGTTCAACAGTCACTTGGCCATAAGGCAGCACTGCTTTCACCTGCTCAACATCAAGAAGCTCATGATCACAAGGAAGCGCAAGTCTAACCCGCACCTTCATGTTATCGAGCGTTCCGCCTGGCAGTACTGACCGCAGTCCCGGCATCGAGTTATGGTGAATCGCATTTTGTACCGCACGCACCGATGCCTTTGTAATATTTTGACCGTGAAGATCGCATCCCATGCCTATTTCTATAAAAAATAAGTTGTCCACTTAAATATCCTCTCCTTCAAAGTTAGATTTCATACCTGTTCGCTCTCTTACCATGGAACATCATCATTAGATCCTGTCCCCTCGCCTTGCGGCGTATAGCTGTACCCAGAATCTGCATCTTCAGCAGGCTGTTTGCTTCCGATACGAGGCATAACGTCTACCAGATCAAGCGGCTGTACAAGCTCCACCGGGGACATGCCTTTATCGAATTGAAAGGAATCCCCTTCAATAACGACTACGTAACGGCCATTATGCTTGGCAAAATGAATGCTGTCGCCAAAGTCTGCGAGCAGCCCCTTCACTGTAACACCGCCAAGTTTAAACGTAAACGGCAAATCAGGCTTTTGCTCAACTAAAGCTGCTGCCGCAACTTCTACCTGCTCAGGCGTCCACCACTCCTGAAGTTCACGCTTTTCGCTTGCCGCCCATAACTCAACTGCATTCTCTTCCTCTCGGCGTTCAGAGCTTTCATCCTCCTGCCACTTATCCGCTATATATTGATGGACCATTTCTACTACCTGCTCACCCATTACCTCAGGCAAAGGTTTCTCATACGATACGTATTTCAAGAAATCCTCATAGTAACGGGCATGTGAAGCCTGATGTATTTTCAGCTCCCAGTGCTCAAGCATACCTTCCTCTGGCATATGCGGATATTGAATCGATTTGATGCTTCGGGAGGAGATTGCCATCTCTACTTGCGAGATCAGGTTTTTCTCATCAGAAATCCGAGCAATCTTCGGTTCAAAATCACATTTTAGCAAAAATAAAAAAGGTTCATCAAAAAAAGTATTTAGCGTAGAGAGCGCAATGATAAACGCACCGCCCCTTACTGCGCTCGTATCCATATAGATCCGAACGAGCTCATCAGCGATGCCGACAAAGCGCTCCTTTGAATCCGCGTCGCGCAGTCGCTGAAATAAATTATAGTTCTGATTGCTGCCGAGCTCATAACCAGGCTCGACCATAAACCGACCAACTTTGGTAGGCGCTCCTGCGGAGTTTGGATTGCGCTCTACTTTTCTTTTGACAATTCGTTTGAACTCATCATCCAAAAACCTCTGGATTTCACTATCCTCGTAGGTGTCTTCTTCTAATGTTTGATAATGCTTAAAACGTTTACCTGATGAAGTCGCACTTTCTTCACCATCGGTATGAATAACGAAAAAGGATAAATATTTCATATTAAAATCCACGTTTATAATTCCTCCAAGCAAGCTGTTGTCATCTCTTTAGAATAGCATATCTCGCCCCTTCGCGACATCAGCTGAGAGAACCTACCTTGAATGACAGGAGCTTTGGATTTTTGTTCTCGATGACATAATGTTCATATAAAAAAAGAATGGTTAGCCCATCTCATGAACTTACCATCCTCTATTTTTGCAACTAAATTTTAGTATGGTGCAGCCTGTGCACGGTAAGCAGGCGTTAGTTCCGTATCATCAAAGCTGCGATGCCAAATGCCCGTTGAGGCCGGGGACATAGGAGGAATAAGCCAAGACCAGCGCCCGGTCACTGCTCTACCCTGTTCCTGCTCCTGCTTCTCAAAACGTAGAAATTGCTCAGATGCCGTATGATGATCAACGATACTGACACCCTGCTTCTTGAACGAATGGAGCACAGCTATATTAAGCTCCGTTAAAGCACGGTCCTTCCATAAGGAAGTATTCGTCGACATGTCAAATTGAAAAAGCTTCGCTACATTAGGCAGCTGATTATAGCGACTCGTGTCCGATAGGTTTCTCGCTCCAATTTCTGTTCCCATATACCAGCCGTTAAATGGTGCAGCCTTGTAGGAGATTCCGCCGATTTCGAGCTCCATGTCCGAAATAAACGGGACCGCATACCACCTAAGACCGAGCTGTTCGAATTCCTCATTCTCAGGATGCGATAATATTACCTCGAGCACATTCTCCTTAGGCAGCGCAAACCACTTAGGCGATTGCTCGCCCTTCTGAATGACCAGAGGCAAAATATCGAATTTCGTTCCTTCACCCCTCCAGCCTAGCTTTTGACATTCATCCGTAAAGGCAGTTGAGGCTGAATCACCCATAATTTCTTCACCATAGCGATAGCCAGCATAACGCACGAGCTGATGATTCCAAATTCTAATGTGGTTTGATTCATGTTCAGCCGGAAAGATTGTAATCGCAGGCCTAATCCGCCCCCCATTTGTTGCATAGCTCATATGCTGGAATATCCGATTAGCCGCATCATGCTCATCCTCTGCATCGCGCGCGTCAAATACTTCAAGCGTCTGCCAAAATAAACGACCGATACAACGGTTATTATTACGCCACGCCATCTTCGCACCATGCCTCAGTTCCTCATAGGTATGCGTGTAATAGCCCGTCTCATCTATTTGTTTCTGAACTTCAATGATTCTGCGCTTGGCTTCCTCTTCACTCTTTCCCAGTTCATAATAGGCTTCTCCTAGGAAAGCAATTGCTTGCTCGGCGATAATATTTCTTATGCTGCTAGTCGTCATTATGCTTTCGCCTCTTTTTCCTCCAGCTTTATCATTACTCTGCGTTTTCTATAGAGCATTGCTGCAGCATCTGCAACATCGTTCATCATACCCCGGTTTATAAAAGCACCAAATAGCATTCCTGCTATTGGAATCATTTGAAACAGCTTCTTCCAGCCAAAATTATCACGATAGACAGCTACAACCTCACGCCATCCCTGCAATTGCGAAAGCATTTGTTTGCTGCGACCCGCTTGGTCATACGCGCTTAGTTCCTCCAGTATCGCTCTTTTTCCAACGATATCCGATGAAGCAAATTGCATCACCTTGACGGCAAATACACGCTCTTCCTTGCTCTTCGGATCGAAACCATAACAAACCGCGATTTCCTGAATGATCTTTAGAGACAAACCAAGAATTGCCGGTATATCGATCGCTAAGGTGAAAATACCGCCTATTCCCGTCGTTGCCCCTTGCAGAGTTGCCATCGTAGAACGGCTAGATGCTAATTGCTCAGCAGTAATCTTCATAATGGAAAGCGGCATCGCTGCCACTTGATCCATTGTTACTTCCGGATCATCTACAAGAAACACCTCTCCTTGGACAGCATTTCGCTGCAAGCGCTCAGTAACTGAACGTTCCGAAATAAGATATTTGCCGCCATGTTGAATATAGCTGCCTATTTCATCCACAGCTACCCCGATTTTCTCTTGAATAAACTTTGGCGTTATTTTGTCGAGCAGCATAAACGGCAGACGGCCTAGCTTCTCCCAAAAAAATATATCCTTCTGGTCTTTCTCCCATTTCTCTATCTCAAGTAAAGCATCGTTTAATGATTGATGCGTATCCATTACTGTTGACATCGTAGCGCACTCTCCCTCTCCGCATGTAATACGCTGGCAAGCCGGATTCGGATTCGTCTTTCACATTATTGTTCTAATTTACGTCCCGTAAACAGCAGCATAGTGAAAGAAAAAGCAATAATAGCGATTGTCCAGGCCCATGCCATACCCAGCTCCCCTGTCTCTACAGCGATGTATATAGCAGTAGGAACGGTTTGTGTGCGACCGGGAATATTGCCTGCTATCATCAAAGTAGCGCCAAATTCACCTAAACTTCTAGCAAATCCGAGCAGGTATGCTGTTGTCAGTGATCGCTTAGCCAAAGGCAATGTTATGTAACGCAGCACCTGAAATTCGCTTCCACCTGCTGAGCGAGCAGAATCCTCCAAATGACGATCAACGGAAAGAAAGCCAACCTTTATCGTCTGGTAAACGAGCGGAAACGCAACAATGACCGCCGCGATAACCGCGGCGATCCAAGAGAAAACGATAGGCTGTTCAAACAACCATTCATATGCTTTTCCTATCCAGCTCCCTCGTCCCAGCATAATAAGCAGAATGAATCCAACAACAGTTGGCGGAAGGACCAGAGGCAGCATAAATAGAGTTTCCACTATGCTTTTGCCTTTAAAAGAATGCCGAGTCATGAAACGCGCAACCAGCATTCCTATAATGGCAACGATAATACTTGCAACAATCGAAACTTTTAAAGATAGCCATACTGGCGGCAGCCATTCATCCCAGTTCATTTCAAAGCCTCCGGTTAGAAGTTATGTTGCTGCCTATTATATCGAAATCAGGCTTCGTCGCCCAGCAGCGATGTGAGATTCCCGCGATAAAACAGCTTGAGCTTATGCAGCGCACGAGTACATCCGACGTACAGCAGCTTGGCGTCGAGCGTTGAATAAGCTTCCTCACTCGCATCTGCCACTAGAACCGCATCAAATTCCAAACCTTTTGATAAATAGACAGGTACCACGGATAAACCTCCGCCATAGGCAGGCTGCTTGCTCTGCACTAGCGAGGCATCCATACCTTGCTGTACTAAATAACTGTGAATTTCTTCGCATTCAAGCGCCGTACGCCCAATGACGGAAATCGTTTCGTATTCAGCCTTCGACTGCCATTCACGAATAGTTGCTGCAATCGATTCAAGCCATTGCTCATTTTCAACCGATAACGCAAGCACAGCATCGCCGCTTCGGAATACTGGCACAGCAGGCTTAACTTCACCAACCATGCTTCCTAAAATTTTGTTGGCGAATTCAATAATTTCCATCGTTGAACGGTAGCTTCGATTGAGCTCATAAAAGCCAATCAGCTCTTCATCGAACAAAGCCGTTAGCTCCGTCCAGCTTTGAACGCCTGCGTAGGCATGAATCCCTTGCTGCAAATCGCCAAGCACCGTCATCGAGGCCGTTCTTTGACATAAACGGAGAACTTCCAACTGGAATGGTGAGTAATCCTGCGCTTCATCAATGACAATGTGATCGAAGAACTGTTTCGGCAATCCATATAGCTGAAGCTGGATATAGGCTAGCGGTGCCAAATCCTCTGCGGCTGCTATCCCTTTTTTCAACCGTTCGGCAGTTGCTTTTGAAATCGGCTTAGGAATACTGCTTACAAGCTGCTTGCCGCTGAATAAGGAAGCATATAGCTGCAACGAGGTATAGGAAGGAATTTTTTTCGTATAGCTATTAAACTTCGTGAGCGCTTTCGCTCTTACCTTTTTGTCCACGACCCGCTTCATCTTCATCTCTGATTCCATCCAGCGGCGAATACGGCTAACCAATCGATCGCGCTTCTTCATGAGCGTCTCTTCGCCATAGTCTGTATCATACCATTCACGCATTTGCTCTGGAGATAGCTCAAAGCCATCAATCGGCACAAACGACGTTGTTGGTACAATTTTCTGTTCAAAATCTGCGATGCGATCGTCTATGATTGCTCGAAAAGCAAGATTGCCTTTAAATCTGCCGGAAGAATGTTCAATTTCGGAAGCGGTTCTACGTTCCTCGAACCAATAGGACATTGTATCAGATGGTTCGCTGACGGTAATCGTGTTTTCAAGCAGCTCTAAAGACCAGTCGCTAAAAGTCGTTTGCTGAATATCGCCTACGCCAAGTTCTGGCAAAACACCGGATATGTAATCAAGGAACATTCGGTTTGGCGCAAAAATAATCATGCGTTCAGCTCGCATACGGTCGGCGTATTGATAAAGCAAAAAGGCAAGTCGATGCAATGCAACGGTTGTTTTACCGCTCCCTGCAACTCCTTGAATAAATAATGCCTTATTACGGTCGGCACGAATAATACGGTCCTGCTCACCTTGAATCGTAGAAACGATGTCGCGCAGCTTATTATCCTTGTTCTCGCCTAGGCGATATAATAGAAACTCATCTGTCACAGAGCCTTCTTCCTGGCCGCGCACATAACTATCAACCAGTCGAATCAATTCTCCCTGACGGATCATGAAGTTTCTTTTCAAATGAACATAACCTTCGATTACCCCATCAGGCGAGTCATAGGAAGCTGGTGCTTCGCCGCCTGTAAAAGAATAAAATACGCTTGCTGCTGGCGCACGCCAATCGATGACAAGCAGCTCATTGCTGCCCTGCTTTGCCACGCCGGCTTTGCCAATGTATAGCGGTTTCTGCTCACCCGCTGGCAATTCTTGAAAATCAATTCGTCCGAAATACGGCTCACGCTTTGATATTTCAAGTCTAAGTCTGTTTTCTTCTTGCTGCAAATCGAGCATTTGCTCCGTGAAATCATCGCCTTTGTAGCGTGGACCGATAGCTTGAAGCTGAGTCATAATATCCTTTAATGACTCCGTTAATCGATCCTGCTCTTCTTGATAGGCACTTTGAACGGTCATGTCAGTTACCTCCTAAGTTTGTGGTGTGCGAAAAAAAAGAGAAGCCCCAATATACCATAGGAACGCTTCTCAAAGCAATCAAGAGTTTGCGGTAATTCCGATAAGCCAGACAGCCCCCAGAATAAGCAATATATTTAGTACAAACAGAGCGGGAACACCTAATGTAAAAGAGCGATGCTTCGTCTTATGGCGCCACTTTTTCATTGCCAGCCAAGTTCCGCCTGCTCCGCCAATCGCGCTTAACATAAACAAACGTTTTTCAGGTACTCGTCTGCGCTGCTTTTTGGCGCTTTTCTTATCTATGCCCATTAATACAAACGAATAGCTGTTAATGAATAGCAAATAAATAATCAAAATATATAAGAGCATAACCTTTGCTCACTTCCTCTCAAACTCAAACTAAGGCAATGATTGTACCTAGAACAGAAACCGCCGAGACGATTACGTATGTCTCGGCTTCGCTCGATTCGTCGGCATAGCTGTATAGGGGTCATCCGGCCAATAATGCTTTGGGTATCGTCCTTTCAAATCCTTCTTCACTTCGAAATAAGCATTCTCCCAGAAGCTGCTTAGATCTCGCGTGACTTGAACAGGCCGCTGTGAAGGAGACAAAAGATGCAGTGTAACCGGCAGCCTTCCCCTCGCTAATCGCGGAGTATCCTTCATACCGAACAATTCCTGTAATCGAACGGCGAGCACAGGTGACTCCGGATCACTATAATCTACCGGAATGCGTGAGCCGCTGGGCACGACGATATGGGTTGGAACCTGCTCGTCCAGCTCTTGCCTCTGCTTCCAGCTAAGCATGCCTTCAAGCAATTGCAGCATGGACAGCTTCTGCAAATCAGTGCGGCTCTTCATTCCGAAAATATGCGGCTTCAGCCAGTCATCAAGTGTACCCAGCAGCGCCTCATCAGAAGCATCCGGCCAATCATTACCCGCGAGCGCCATTAGCTTCATTCTGGCCTTTAGCTGCTGCGCCTGCTTATTCATTGGCAGCATCACAAAGCCTGCTTCCTGAATGGCTGCTATCAAACTAGCAGCGACTTGTTGTTCATCAGGTTGCTGCAAAATGGATTCCTTCATTACGATAGACCCAATCCGCATCCGCTTCCTAGCACGCACGGCTTGTGCTTGAGCATCCCACTCTACAGCTTCCTCCGTTGTCATATAACTGCTTAAGTAATGTTCAATATCATTTGGACGAAGCTCAGCTGCTAGACGGATTCTACTTTCTGAGCCAGCATCATCCAGCTCGCAAGCAACAATATAAGGTAAAGCTGACAACGGTTGAAGCTCAGGCAGCAGCGCTCCTCTACCGTTTGCTAATAAGTATCGACCATCGCTGCGTCTTTGAGCAATACGATCAGGATAAGCAAGTGCAAGCAAGACGCCAATCGGAATAGGTTGCCTTTTTTCTTCAGCTCCATTGTGCTTGGTTATGAGCCGCTCCCACTGATCTGCTTGTGCGATAATCCGGCGTGCTGCCCCGCTGCTAGGATGGTCGGAACTTCCGTCTATTACATTGTTGCGATTTCGACCTGCCAGTCTATAGAGCAGATCATGACGAAGCTGAATATCTACATTACGCTCCTGCGGCAGCAAATCACGGTCGCTTAACAACGCTGCGGCATCACATGCAAGTCTTGTCGATCCGAGCTCGGAAGCCTGCAAGATCATTGCTCCCAGCCGCGGATGCAAACCAAACTGCGCCATTCTCACACCCGCTGCTGTTGGTTTTCCGTCCACATCTATTGCGTTCAGCTGTCTTAGCAGCAATATGGCTTGTTCATATGCTGCAGCGGGCGGCGGTGTCAACCATTCAAGCTCAAGCGGATCTTTAATTCCCCAAAGGATAAGTTCTAAAGCAAGTGAAGCCAAATCCGCTTCAAGCAGCTCCGGTGTGTTTTGTTGTGGGAAATAAACATGCTCTTGTTCCGTCCACAGCCGATAACAGGTTCCTGGTGCCAAACGTCCTGCTCTTCCACGACGCTGATCAGCAGATGCGGCCGAGACAGGCATCGTCTCAAGCCGAGACATTCCCGTTCTTGGTGAGAACCGAGGGACACGCATAAGACCGCTGTCGACAACCACCTTAATTCCCTCAACCGTCAAGCTCGATTCTGCAATGGAAGTCGCTAGTACAACCTTGCGTTCCCCAGAGACGCATGGTGCAACTGCAGCATCCTGCTTCTCCAGCGGCAAGCTGCCATGCAGCTCCTCAATGCGAACATGTGAAGAGATTCCGTTCTCCATAAGCCGCCTTGCTGTGCGCCGTATCTCTGCAACGCCCGGCAAGAAGGCTAACACATCTCCATCATGCTTGCGAAGAGCTTCCAAAATAACTCGCGCCATGTGAGGCTCAATCGGTCCGGTAAGTTTTGCTGGCATGTAATGTGTCTCCACAGGAAATACGCGACCTTCACTGCGAATGATCGATGCGCCGCCAAGCAGCTCAGCAATAGGGTCTGCAGCAAGCGTAGCTGACATGATGACGAGACGTAATTCCTCGCGCAGCAATTGCTGCGACTGCAAGCAAAGCGTCAGACCAAGATCCCCATGCAAGTGACGTTCATGAAACTCATCGAACAATATCGCCCCGATCTGCTCAAGTCCAGGGTCCTCCTGCAGCATGCGAGTTAGTACGCCTTCCGTTACGACCTCGATGCGGGTTCGTGCGCTTACCCGCGAATCCATTCTGACCCGGTAACCAACCGTTTCACCCACCAGCTCACCGAGCGACTTGGCCATAAACTGAGCGGCGGACCGTGCTGCCAGTCTGCGCGGCTCCAGCATAATTATTTTTCGGCCTGCCAACCAGGGTTGGTCAAGCAGAGCAAGCGGTACTCGCGTCGTTTTCCCTGCCCCCGGCTCTGCTACCAAAACTGCATTCACATCGCTGCGCAAGGCAGCCAGCAGCTGAGGCAATACATTATCAATCGGCAATTGCTGTTGAATCATGCTGATTGCTCCTTCATCCTAAAACTGCTCATTTAACGATCCGAAGCATTTGTACAACGGGGCGGTTGTCCCCAGGCAAGGCAGCCTCGCTGCTAAATAACTGTGACGAGCCGTCGCCATCAAGAAAGATGCCGTCTACCAGATTCCCATTGCCAATGCTCGAAACAATCGCTTCCCTAAACACAGCAAGCGAACTTTTCGTTTCGCTTACGACTAAATATAATGAGCCCGCTTTATCGTATACTGCTGCTGAACGCAAACGATCATCCTCTGGGAACGGTGCATTCTCCTTAACCGACTGCTCAATCCAACGAGCATCATCGCCTAAACTCATGCTAATACCGCCTTGTGCCCAGAAATGCGTATGATCCTTCACTTTAATCTCAGAAGCTTTGCTTGCAACCTGTACGCTTAGAGCATCGGAAGTTCCATCCCAAACGAGTGTACCTCTCGCATACTTTACATTCTCGCTTCCTGTTCCAAAATTGCCAATTTCCTTGTTAACCGGAAAGCTATTCACGACTCCTATGCTTAGCAGCTGATTGCCGTAGAAAAAACCACCGTTAATGCCTACCTTACCTGAAAGAGTCACATTTGTATTTATCGTCTCCAGTGTTACATAGGCTGGCTTCGTCTGGAGTACGTGCAGCTTCACTCCGTTTGCCGATGTCTGTGAATGATAAGTATAATGAAGAGCTTGACCAGATTTTGTAATATTAACAGCATTACGATTTTCGAGTGCAATAATCATCAAATAAAGCATAAGAACGAGTACAAGCATAATTCCTGCCATAATACCCGCTATCGTAAACATCCGCTTTTTGCTCATCCGAGCAGGCTCTTTCATTTCCATTGCTTAAAAACCACCTTATTCATTTCATTTAAACCAGCCCTTGCTCCGGAACCAGGCATACATTCCAAGTCCAATGACGAGCATAACCGTAATGACAGCGAAATAACCCCAGCTCCATTCTAGCTCAGGCATATTCTGAAAGTTCATACCATAAATTCCTGCTAGAAACGTTAGCGGCATAAAAATCGTCGTAATGACGGTAAGTGTCTTCATAATCGAATTCATTCGATTGGAATTGAATGAAATGTAGCTGTCTCGTAAATCAGCTGTCATCTCTCTGCTTGAATCCATCATTTCGGTCAGCTTGAGCAGATGATCGTAAATATCATGATAAAAGGCCAAATAGGGCTTCAGCCCATCAATACGATCCGAATTCGTCAAGCGATACAATAAATCACGCATTGGTACGATCGTCTTACGTAATCGAAGCAAACGAGACCGTATATTGAAAATATCACTCATAGCTGTCTGGCTTTGCTCGTCTCCGCTCCCGATTTCTATATCCAGAAGCTGGTCCTCCAGTTCATGGACGGCAGGGAAATATTGATCGACCAACTTGTCTATTACAAGATATGCTGCAAATAGCTGGCCTTTCTCACCGATCTTCGTACTAGATAATAGCTTTGTCCGCGCTTCTTCAATCTCTGGTGATCGCTCGTAGTGAAACGTTACAATAAAACGAGGACCTATGAACATATTGATTTCATTTACGGTCAATGTCTTACGCTCAATCTCATGCAGCACAAAAAAATGAATATCATCATAATGATCTATTTTGGGCCGCTGAAGCAGATGGTAGCAATCCTCGATAGCCAGTGGATGAAAGTGAAAAAAAGTATCGAGCAGTCTGCATTCCTCTTCCTTCGGATTATGAAAGTCAACCCAATACCAATCCAGCTCTGGCTTGCCCAGATCTTCCATCGTTAAATCCGTCAACCATTGTTTTTCTTTTGTATAACCAACAATCCGAATCAAAGGGAAACCTCCATTCTAAACGGCGCGTAATCGGAAATACGACCGATTGTTCAACTTCATCATTTTACACGATTTCGCAACTGCTGTAATGGATACAAAATTATTATTCTCAGTCCTCATGCTGCGTTCGAGTCGCTTCCATAACCGTCTCATAGACTGCCTCTCCGATTGCACAACCTATTGTCGTCGCCGCTCCAGCATAGGCATGTACTGCATTCCAACTCGCCTCTTGACTAACCGCAATAACAATCGCGTCTGTTGTCGTTCCTGTAGCACAATTTCCTGTTTCGAACTCAACAATACCTAACTGCTGAAGGGCGGCCGCTTTGGCTTCCGTTGCGGTAATGACCGCATTAACGATAGCTGATTCGGTCATTTGCCCATCAATTAGAATAACAATATTAATCGTTCCGGCTGAATAAGCAGAAAAAGTGCTGCGCGGCATGCCTGCTCTTGCCGCATTTCGTGTCCCGACGGTCGTACAACAAAGCAGCTTAAAGCGATCACCCTCAAACTCGGTTATCGATGCATGAGTCAGCTTCGCTGCTGTGATCAAGCCGATCGTCGTATTCAGGTCGCTGCCCCATGCGCCGCACTGTTTAATAATGTCACTTACGGGATCTTCGCACTGATAGGTGAGCGGAACTTTCCAATTCACGATGCGATTGGTGTAGGAAAAACCTCCAGGATGAATGGCGCTGCTCAGTGCATGTAATTGTTCCTGACTGATTACTTCGATTCGATCCTCAAGTAATTCTAGTCGAACGCCGCTCCATAGCTGTGATTCATAATGCTTGCCTGTGCGAAAGGGCTGTGGCATTTCGTTCCCTCCTTTGGCTCAAGCTCATAAGTTGGCACGATTTTCTTTCCTATTCAAAACGTTTTTGAAGGCTGAGAGCAGCTGTTCATTTTGCTGACGAAGCTTAATGGCAACCCGGATATATGTATGATCCAGACCGGGAAATCTCGATGCATCACGTATAAGTATACCTTGCTTCCCCATCTCAAGCTGAAGCATGCTGGCGCTTAAGCCTGCATCTCTTGGAATGCGAATGAGCAAATAGTTGGCTGCACTCGGGTTTACCTCAAAGCCGATGGCTTGAAGCTCCGCGATCAACCACGGTTTTTCCTGCTCCAGCCATGCCAATGTCCGGTCGACAAAATCTGTTTCATCCAGTACTGCTTCCCCGATCAGCTGTGCTAAAGAATTCACGCTCCAAGGAACTTGCAGCCTTCTCAAGCCGCTTATCGTTCTAGGCATACCGACAATATACCCGAGCCTAATACCCGGTATGGAATAAAACTTGGTCATCGAGCGGATAACGAACAGCTGTTCATGCTCGGTCGCCTCTTGAATGAGGCTGTAACGCGACTCCTCCGGCACAAAATCCATAAACGCTTCATCGACAACAACGTAGGCACCTTTTCCAAGAAGCGAGCGAATAAGATCTGGATCTACGAGCTGACCCGTCGGATTATTTGGTGAACCGAGCATAACTAAAGACCCCCTAGCTGCTGCTTCGCATAAATGATCAGAATCCAAGCATAAGCTAAATTGATTTTCTGGTGAGAGCTTGATTTCATAGATGGCTCCACCAGTTTTCCGAATAGCGTCACCATATTCATCAAAGCACGGGATCGCCAGCGTCGTCAATTTGGGCTGAAGCATACGAGCGATCAGATCGATCAGTTCCGCCGCGCCATTGCCAACGACTATCGATTGTTCATCGATTTGATGAAGCTCGGCTAGCTTCCTTCTTAGCCCGCGTACTGCAGGATCAGGGTATTGATCTATGTGCTCTGCATAAGATAGGAGCGCTTGCTTTACACTTAACGGCGGTCCTAACGGATTCATATTCGAGCTGAAATCAACAAATTGATGTGCAGGTATACCGAAGGCTTCCTCCGCTGTCCGTAAATCGCCGCCATGTCCATATCTTTCTAACATTTAAAACGCCAACTCCTTTTCTATTGCGCGTAAATCCAAATGACAGCACCAAACAGCAGCGCTGCCTCGACCGCTTCGTTCATCGCTCCGTAAGTATCTCCTGTTAATCCGCCAAGCTTCCGATTTAACCATACTGCTAGAATCCCGCCGCAGCAAAGAGTTATCATTCCTATAGTAAGCAGCACTATTAGTGCTACGTTTGTACCTATGCCAACGATCCAAAAAACAATGCTTGAAATGATTGCTGCCATAATAAACCCAATTATTGCCTGCAACCATTTAACCTCATTAAATAATACGGCAATACCTTCCCCAAGGCGGGCATTGGGCCAGCCTGCAATGGCCGCTCCCATCCACGCTCGGCTCCAAATCGGCGCAATAACAAGCAGCGCTCCGTAAAGCTCCGCTTGACCGTCTTCCAGCATATAAGCTAACAAAGAAGCTTTGAAGAGCAGCAGCAATACAGCTGCAAGTACGCCCATCGCCCCGACTCTGCTATCCTTCATAATCTCGAGCATACGCTCTCGAGAGCGGTGACTAAGCACCCCGTCTGCTGTATCCATCCAACCGTCTAAATGAAGTCCGCCGCTAAGTGCCGTCCAAAGGGTGAGCACCAACACAGCGCTCGGCCAAGGTGGGACGAATAAGGCTAATAACCATGTGAAACCAAATAAACAAACTCCTATGAGAGCACCTGCTGCTGGAAAGTAGATTACACTTCTTGATAGGACAGCGCCTTGAAATGGCACGGAGATCGGAATCGGAAATCTCGTCAGAAATTGAAAGGCAGCGATAAGCGCTTGAATATGAAGTTTTACTTCACGACGAACCATACGGCAATCACCCCCGCAAATAATATGAAGCTAACCCCGTACAACAAACGAACGCTGAGTAAAATATCATCCGATTGCAATGGACGAGTAGGCCATCCCATTCTTGCCCGCTCGCTCTTTACACCAAAATACGAATTTATTCCACCAAGTTCTATACCAAGTGCGCCTGCAACCGCAGATTCCGGTATGCCGCTGTTTGGACTAGGATGAAGGTGGGCGAATACAAAAATAGCCCGCCAAGCCCGCTTCGCCTTCATCCGCCGGTCAAACAACGAAGAAAACGTAAGCATTGCGCCTGTAAGTCTTGCTGGAATATAGTTCAATACGTCATCGGTCCGAGCCGAGCACCAACCAAAATATTTATATTTTTCATTTCGGTAACCAACCATTGAATCGAGCGTATTTGCTGCGCGATACAGCATGGCAAGCGGAGCGCCTCCGATTAGAGCGAACAATAACGGCGAAACAAGTGCATCTACCGTATTCTCAGCAACCGTCTCAATAGCAGCCCTCGAAGCTTCGCGCTCATCAAGCTGTGCAGTATCGCGACCAACAATATAACCTACAAATTTCCTTGCTTCATCGAGCCTGCCTGCCACTAATGGTACATATACGAGCATTGCCGCTTCTTTTAATCCCTTCACAGC
This sequence comes from Paenibacillus sp. J22P15, assembly GCF_056269345.1. Taxonomy (NCBI): domain Bacteria; kingdom Bacillati; phylum Bacillota; class Bacilli; order Caryophanales; family Paenibacillaceae; genus Paenibacillus; species Paenibacillus sp. J22P15. The sequence goes on along the minus strand of NZ_JBWDNT010000001.1, from coordinate 451,771 downwards.
CAACGTCGTCGAAATAAACCATGCGCTAACCGCATACCCCAGCCATGGATGTACGGCATCTGCTGCCCAAACAAGCAGCCACATCGAGCAGCAGCTGATGAGCAGTGTCACCGCGGTCAATATAACACCTAAAGCCCGAACAGCAGCTGGCCGCTCCTTCCAACGCTCCGGGGCAAGTAATCGCTCAAGCCATCGAATGAGCCTGCCAATCCAAATGACCGGATGGGTAGGCCATTTCGGATCGCCTACGATCCAATCAATAACAATCGCTGCCGCTGCAAGGAGCAGCAGCTCCTTGAAGGAATATATAATCATAATTGATCCCAGCTAAACGCTATCGATTTCAAATCAACAGGAATACCTGCTGTTACTAGAAAAACACGCTCGCATATTGCAGCGACCTGTTGATTAAGTCTTCCTGCTTCGTCACGGAACAATCGACCTAGTGGATACGCGGGAACAATCCCATCGCCCACCTCGTTTGTTACGATGATTAAGGGATAAGGATAACTACTTATCGCATCAAGCAATCTATTTTTTTCAAGTTCCAAATGTGTAGCATCCAACGCTTCTTGCTCCATACGCATCAGCCAGTTCGTCAGCCATAAAGTTAAACAATCAAGCAGCACGACAGCTGGCTGTTGTCCAGCCTGTGCTTCACGAGTCAATTGCTCTTTCAAACGGCTAAGCTGATTCGCTGCTTCATACGGGTCCTCAATGGTTTCCCAGCGAAAGCCTGAATCCTCACGATCCATGCGATGCTTCCCAATTCGCGCTTGCATTTCTGTATCATACGGTTGGCAGGTTGCAATATATAACCCCCGTGCTGCAACCCTCATCGCATATTGCTCAGCGAAGCTGCTCTTCCCGCTTCTTGCTCCGCCCGTCACCAAAACTGCCATCTTCGCTCACCTAACCTTTGGATACGCCTGCACTCTCAAACGTCGCCATCTCTTTCATGAGATGGAGCGCAGCGTCAATAAAATGAAAGCATAATACCGCTCCAGTACCTTCCCCTAGACGCATCTCAAGCTGCATCATCGGCAGCAAACCAATCGATTCCAACAGCTTTAAGTGCCCCTGCTCTTGCGAGAGATGAGATGCAATCATAAATGGAAGCGTCTGCTCTGCTATTCGTGAAGCAACTAGAGCTGCTGCTGATGAAATATAACCATCGATAACAACCGGACAACCATTCGCCGCAGCTCCAATGATGACGCCGACAAGTCCAGCGATCTCTGCTCCGCCTACCTTAGCAAGCACATCGATTGGATCAGCATCTGGTCCATCAAGCTCGTTAACCGCTATCGCGCGCTTCACAACATCCACTTTATTTATCCAGCTTGCATCATTGATACCAGTTCCTCTGCCAACCGATTGTTCAGGGGATAATCCTGTAAGTACCGTCGTTAATGCTGCGCTTGCCGTCGTATTGCCAATGCCCATTTCACCTGTTGCAAATAAGCGGCAGCCGAGCTGTACCTGCTCATTCACAACCTCGATGCCGACTAGAATAGCTTGAAGTGCTTCTTCGCGAGTCATAGCAGGCTGCTTGGCCATATTAGCCGTACCGCGTACAACTTTACGGCTGACAAGCCGCTCATGCTCCAAATCCGCATTTACGCCAATATCTACACAAATAACATCTGCACCCGCTTGATTTGCAAGCACGTTGACAGCTGCGCCGCCACTCAGGAAGTTTAGCACCATCTGAGGCGTCACTGCCTGTGGAAATGCGCTTACACCCTCATCACATACACCATGATCTCCTGCCATAACGATAACGGATTTGCGCGATAAATCTGGCCACAGCTCACCAGAGATGCCTGCTAGCTGTACTGCCATAGCTTCTAGCTTGCCAAGGCTTCCTGGCGGCTTCGTTAAGGAATCGGAATGCAGCATGGCTAATGCTGCAGCCTCTTCATTAAATGGTTTGATTTTTTCAATCGCAGCTGTTAGTTGAACGTATAAATTTTTTTCCAATTCAAAAACTCCTTCAAACTTATATTTACCGTTTATAGTGAATCATTCGGCTGTAGTAAAATTTGTGGTACACCCGTAACTGGATGTGCGATGATTGTGGTTGCGGCTTGATACACCTGCTCAATCAGCGAGGGAGTCAATACATCCCGCGGTGTTCCAGCTGCCGCAACCTTCCCTTCATGAAGAACAACAAGCTCATCACAATAAAGCGAAGCTAAGTTAAGATCATGCAGAACGGCAATAACCGTCAATTCACGGCTGCGCTGCCAAGCTCTAACCGTATCCAACAGCTGAATTTGAAAACCAATGTCCAAATAAGTAGTTGGCTCATCCAGCAATATAATCGAAGGCTCCTGCGCCATCACCTTTGCAAGCGCCACTCGTTGGCGTTCCCCGCCGCTTAGCTGATCCATTTTGCGATGCGCCAGCTCTTGAAGTCCCATCGCCGTTAACGCTTCATCGATTATCGTTTCGAAATCGTGCTCATCACTGCCTAGCCAGTTTTGGAAAGGGTATCTTCCCATACTGACGACCTCTCTTACAGAGAAACCTACTTGAGGCAACCCGCTTTGCTGTAAAACCGCCATTTTTTGCGCGATTTTTTTTCGCGGATAGGCAGCTATGCTGCGTCCGTCTAACCATACATCACCGTGCTTAGGCTTATCAACTCCTGATAGTACATTCAGCAGTGTTGATTTTCCGACTCCATTAGGCCCAATAACACCGTACATACGCCCTCTTTGAAAGGAGCAGGACAGCTTATTAAGCACAGTTCTCCCTTGTACTTTTTGCACAATGCTACGCACTTCGATCATAATGATCCTCCTTGCTTCAGCTTCCGTCTGTGCAGCAAGTAAGCGAAGAAAGGCGCACCTAGCAGCGCTGTGACGACGCCAAGTGGTATTTCCTTAGGTGTCAATGCTATTCTCGCAAACGTATCAGCCCATAGAACAAAGATTCCTCCCCCGATAGCAGATAAAGGGGTGATCAATCGGTAGTCCGGACCAACGAGCAAACGGATAAGATGAGGAACGACAAGACCTACGAATCCAATGACACCAGAAACGGATACAGCCGCAGCTGTAAGAAGTGTTGCACTGATTAAGACGATCAGCTTCGTTCGTTCGACGCGAACACCAAGATGAGCTGCTTGCCGCTCTCCCAGTACAAATAAATTAAGTGATTGCCCGTATGCGAGCATCAGCGGCATTCCAAGCGCTAGAAAAGGAATTAGCATAAGTACATGGTCCCAGCTCCGCAACGCTAGCGAGCCCATTAACCAGAACAAGATCTGATTAACGACTCCCTCCGACATGGAAACCATAAAGGATACGAAAGCACCAAAAAAAGATTGAATAATAACACCTGACAAAATAAGCGTTTCAATATGTATGACACCATTATTGCGTGACAACCAAAAAACACCAAGCAGCGTTACGGTACCTGTACCGAAAGCAACTAGCGGTATCGTCCACATGCCAAGCGCCGTCTGCAATCCGAATAAAATAATAAAAGCTGCGCCCACAGAACTTCCTGAAGCTACCCCAAGTGTATAAGGATCAGCTAGCGGGTTTCGAAGAACCCCTTGAAAGCCGGTACCTGCAAGTGCAAGGCATGCACCCACTAGGACAGCGAGCAAAATACGCGATAGACGTACCTGTGTGACAATCGCAATCTCGGCAGCTGTATAGGGAACCGGCTTCTCAGAAAGCCATGGCAGCTGATGAGTCAGAATACCCCACACATCTCGAATAGAAATACCAGCTGAACCAATAGATAAACTTACAACAATAGAAACAGCAAGAAGGAGCATAGCTGCTCCTCCATACCACACTAATTTATAATTCATCATTATTTTACGAGATCCGGGTGAATGATTTTCGCAATCTCTAGCAAACCATCTGCGAGTCTTGGTCCCACACGTACAAGAGGGTCCCCTGTTACGGCATACATTTGCTTGTTTTTCACCGCATCAATGACATTCCAGCCGGGACGGCTTGCTATGCTAGTAACGATTGGATTCGGCTCCTCCTTCAACTCAGGGTATATAATAATCTCAGGATTTTGAGTAACAATTTCCTCCGCGCTCACCTCATACCATCCTGGTGATGCTCCTGCAACGTTCTTGCCTCCGGCAAGTGTGAGCAGCTCATCAAGGAAGGTACCCGAGCCGACGGTCCAGTCCGGTGAAAATTCTAAGTATACCTTTTTCAATTCGGCACCTTTAACTGCATCCGTTACTTGCTGCTTTACGGTAAGCATATGGTCAGCAACCTTAGCCGCTTCGGATGGTTTATTCATGATATGACCTAAATTTATAATTTTGGCAATAACTGCATCATAGGTAAGCGGGTCCGTAGCATAAACTGTAATTTTCAACTCTCGAAGTCTTGTGATCGCTTCTCCATTCATGCTTGTTGAGGCGATTACAAGATCGGGAGCAAGAGCAACAACAGCTTCAATATTTGTCGTCATATCTCCAACCTTTGCTTTGGAAGCGGCTTCCGCTGGGAAATTGCTCGCCTCGTCAACGCCAACCACTTGATCTCCAGCGCCTATTGCATATATGGCTTCCGTTTCACTTGGCGCTAGTGAAACGATCTTCGTTGGTTGCTTCTCGATTGTCATCTCCATTCCTGTATCATCTTTCAAGGTGATCGGATAGATCGTGGATTTCTCCGTTGATGACGGCTCATTCGTTGCAGTCTGACCTGAATTATTCGTCGTTTGGTTTGGCTTGTTATCCGCATTATTACTCGCGCTGCATGCTCCCGTAAATACGAGCATCATCGTCAAAAGCAAGCCAAAAAGCATTTTCATCACACTTCGGTTCAACCTAATCATTTGTCCATATTCCCCCTGTATCATTAATCGTATAAAAAAAATAGCACCCTGACCTTTATGCCAGAAATGCTATTATACGCTCATTCAAAATAGGTTAAGCGAATGGCTTCTCCAACATCATCTCATCCGGCAAACAAGTTTACTAAATGTCTTTACCTAAACGTTTGATGATAAAATATTCAGTTGTAAATATACACCCTCCGTCTACATTTGTCCAATCACTCCCCGCCATTCCCCTGTCATCCATTGGCGTTCTGCTCCGCCATTTGGCTGCATAGGTAACGTAATGAGACTTCTTGCTTTCACTAGTTTGGCAAAAAGAGGTCGCTACTCGTAAAGGAGGTTTATTCCACTATGAAGATACAGCCTAAACCGAACTCATCTCTTCTGAAATTCATCCTCATTTTTTTGGTGATTGCATTTGTGATAGGGTTAGCCCTTACGTTGCTCCGTAAAGGCGAGGATATGTCGCCCCCTATAACAGAGCATTCTTTCGAGAGAGGAAATGCCGTTTGGTCCATTGATGCTTATCCAGCCAAAGTGCTTCACAACAACCATTTTAAAATCGAGCTAACTGATCTCGCGGGTGCTCCTATGCAAGGAGCGGAGTTAGCAGTCAAGCTTGAAATGATCGATATGGTATGCGGCGATTATGACTTTAAAATGACAGAAGCATCACCGGGGATATATGCAGGTGAAGGTGTGCCTCTGATGGCAGGCACCTGGAAAGCGACTGTAACATTAAAGACGACCGATCATACGTATACACTCGTTAGGCTGCTGCGGGCGATTCACTAGCAAGCTTACCAAAGCCATGGATTAATCGTAGGGATAACTCCATTTGCGGCTAGCCCTCGCAAAATCGCTAAAACGCCAACGGCAATTGCTGTAACTACGCTTGCTTTGCGCATGAATCGCCGCCATTTTCTATTGGCGAAGGCAGCGATTGATGCGGCCGCTGCTAATGCCGGAAACGTCGATAATCCAAATATAGCCATGACAGCTGCTCCTTCAATCCCTGATCCTGTGGAGGCTGCTGTCATTTGCATTGCATAGGTCAAGCCGCAAGGCAAAAATCCGAAAGCAATTCCTGTAGCGAGCAAGTGCATCGTTTCCTGATTCGCAGAGCGCTTCGCCCCGTCAGTCAGTCTTTTATGAAGGAAGCTCGACAAACGATTCATAAACGGCAGCTGGAACCTGCGCCAAAGCCAGAGCAGCAAGAAACAGCCGCCGATGATAGAAGCCAGTCCTTGAACACCTGCAAACTTGCCTGCCACATCTACAAAAGAACCAACCGTCCCCATCACAGCTCCTAGTAATGAATAGGATAGGATACGTCCTGTATTATATAGAAGCATCGATTTGCGGATCGTGGCCGAGGAATTCAACGAAACGGTTGACACAATGCCGCCGCACATTCCAATGCAATGAGGTGCGCTTAACAATCCGGTTAGAATGATAAAGCCAATCATTTGTGAGGTCAGTGTCATGGATGAGTACCGGCTCGGCTCAGGCTCTGAAGCTGGCCATTAAGCCGCAGCGCATTGCCGACGACAGATACTGAACTAAGCGCCATAGCTGTGCCTGCCATCCAAGGCTCAAGCAATCCAAATGCCGCAAACGGAATGACGATCACGTTATAAATGAAAGCGAATGACAGATTTTGTCTAACATTTCGTATCGTTAAGCGGCTTATTCTAATTGCCTCGGGTATTGCATGCAAGCGTGAGAAAAGCAAGGTCATATGACCTGCGCTCAGTGCAGCGTCTGTGCCCTCACCCATCGCCAAGCCTACATCCGCTGCGGCTAATGCCGGCGCATCATTCCAGCCATCCCCTGCCATTGCGACTCGTTTGCCTTGCTGCTGTAATTTCTCGACAAGCGCAAGCTTGCTCTCAGGCAGCATAGCCGCATGAACGGTTGTAATACCTGCTGCTTTGGCCGCAGCTAGCGCTGGCGCCTTGTGATCGCCGGTTGCAAGAACAGCCGAAACGCCAAGCTTCCGCAGCTCTTTTACCGTTTCTTTGGCATTTTCCTTCACCTGATCGCTAAATGCTATGGCTCCCGCATTTTCCCCCTCCAGTGCTAGATATAGCACTGTTTCTCCTAATTCCTCACGTCGCTTCGCAAAAGCAACAACCTCAGTGTTCATTGGCCAATTGCGCTCAGTGGCAAATCGGGCATTCCCAATAGCGAAGCGTTTATCTTCTACAACCGCTTCTACGCCTCCGCCCGGCGTAAACACATGGTTGCTAGAGGATGGAATGATTAATCCCAGCTTGCTTGCTTCATTTAAGATTGCTTTAGAGAGAGGATGTGCAGCTTCTGCTTCTGCAGCAGCAGCTAGTCGCAGCAGTGAGGAACGGTTCTCCTTCACAGTGTGCCATGCACTAATATGCGGTTTTCCTTCGGTTAACGTACCCGTTTTATCGAAAATAATCGTTTGAATACTCGCTAAGCGCTCCAGAGCGCCTGCTTCCTTCGTAATAATCCCTTGTTTGGCCAATCGGCTTGCAGCAATAACAAGGGAGATCGGTGCAGCTAAACCAAGCGCACAGGGACATGCAGCTAGTAAAACAGCAATGCCGCACATAAATGCTTGACTCCAGTTTCCAGGTTCCAGAATTAAACCCCACATGACAACCGTTGCTAGCGCGATGAGCAGCATGACCGGAACAAACCAGCTTGCAGCCGCATCAACATTGCGTTGTATAGCCGACTTCGACCGCTGGGCTTGTCGAACAAGCTCTTGAATTCTGTTCAGCATCGTATCGTGACCGGCTGCTTTCGTTCGAATACGAAGCGGTGCACTTTCGTTCAACGTTCCTGCCCACACCTGATCTCCTTCTCGCTTCGATATCGGCAGGCTTTCACCCGAGAGCATCGCTTCATTTGTCGCTGATTGTCCCTCGATTACGATGCCATCTACTGGAATAATCTCTTCTGCCTGTACGATGACAATATCACCCGCTCGTACAAATTCCGTCTGTATCTGTATGACTTTACCTGCCCGTTCAACTGCAGCCGTCTGGCTTTGCAGCTTGCCATAACCGTCCGAGCCGCGCTGAGCTCGCAGTGAAGCCGAAACCTCAATAAATTTCCCCAGCAGCACTGCAGTAATGACGACGGCAGAGGTTTCAAAATATAAGGGCGGCGCATGTGCCGATACCTCGATAAGAGGACGAAACAAACCGTTTTGAAAAACGACATAATGGCTGTATAAATAGGCTGCTGTCGTTCCTATTACAACGAGTACATCCATATTAGCGCTTCGCTCACGCACGGCATGATAAGCGCCGAAATAAAACGGCAAGCCAATTACAAATTGAACAATGGTAGCGAGCAAGAGCTGCAGCCAAGGAAGCATCAGCCAAGCTGGCAAGAAATCAAGCAGCGGCTTCAACAGAGGAAGATGCTGCACCATACCCGTCAATAATGGCACAGTAAGAATAACTGATGCTGTAAGTCGGAGCTTTAGCGTTCGATGCTCTTTATGCAAGCCTTCCTTGGCCGTCTCATTTAGAAGAGCTTCAAAGCCTAATTGCTTGACGCGCTCAGCAATTTGCTTCGCTCCGAGCTGCTCAGGCTTAAACTGTACCCATGCGGTTCGAAGCGGAAAGCTGACGGCAGCCATCTGAACACCAGCCATTTTGCCGACTGCCTTCTCGATCCTTGCCGCACAAGCTGAGCAGCTCATTCCTTGCACCGCAAAATCTATCGTTAGGTTGCTATCGAATTCCTCATTATGCTCTTCATGCCCCAATCGCTGCACCCGCCCCTCGTTCATCGCCTTTAGATGCCTGTACCTCTGCGTTAAACTATATGACGGGCAATCGAATTGCATGAATGGAACCTACAGCTACATTTTATTCGGTGCAGGTATTCCCAGTATATCGAGCGACTCCTGCATGGTTTGCTTATAACGCTCTGTGAGCCATATACGTAAACTTCTCACTGATCCTTCCGCTTTTAAAATCGGGCAGGTCGCATAGAAATGATTAAATAACGCAGATAGCTCATAAACATACGTGCAAATCTGATTAGGAGCCAGTTCTTTAACCGCCGTTTGCAGCGTTTCCGGCCAATAGGCCAGCTGCCTTAACAGAGAATGCTCCTGCAGCTCCAGCTCGGTAATATCCGATAAAGCAAGAGGGTCGAATTCAGATAAACCTGCTCTCTTCAAAATACTGCTGGAGCGGGCATACGTATACATCAAATAAACACCTGTGTTGCCGGATATCTCTGTCGCTTGATCAAGATCGAATACAACCTCCGTCTGCAGATGAAAACGAAGCAGGTAATAACGAATCGCTGCAGCTGCAATCGTACGACTTGCTAAGCCGCCTTTACGTGAACGCTTCGCGTCAATGATTTGCTCCATCCTCACTAGAAAATCTGCAATTTTGATGCCAATTCCTTGTCTGCCTGACATTGCGTAAGCATGCTTGCCATCTGATATATCTATACCCAAACCTTTAGCTGTATTTGGGCTTAACGCTACAACGCCATAACTGACATGCTTAAGCTGCTCAGCCTGCTCTTGAAAGCCTAAAGCGAGCAAAGCTTGCTTAACCATCGCTTGCGGGTATTCCTGCCTCTGATCGATAACGTTAATGACCATGTCAGCATGACCGATTTTTCTCTTCACACCGCTCGAATGAGTGGACCACAAACGATCCGCAAATTTCTGGTAACGGAAATCGTTATCGAGCAATCCGAACTTCCACAGATGATAAGCGATGTCCTTGGCTGTATACGTCAAAATACCATTCGAGCGAACGAGTACTTTATCTGCTTGGAACTCCGATTGCTCCTCTGCTTCACCCTTATCATCAGGATTCTTCAGCACATAGCAGCCCTTCAGCTTACCTTCCGTCTCCATGCGGAATATTCCCGTAGACTGCAGAAGCTCAAACGCACGAGCCCAGAAGCCTTCTCGCACAATACTGCTCTCCCAAACAAGTACATCATACATAATGCCAAATTGCTTCATTTCCTCCACATGCTCGCGAACGATGCGTTCGGCAACGAGCAAGCCTATCCACGCCACATTGGAATGTCCTTCCTCCAGCTCGCCAAGTACCTTCGTACGCTGCTCAAGCAATTCAGGCTGCTCTTTGTAAGCTTTATTAATGCTAGAATACGTATCCCAGCAAAAATCCCCAAAACGATCATATGGCTGCACCGTCTTCGTCTGAAGAATACCTACTACGGTATCGGCTAATTGGTTGCCTAGATCATCGATGTAGTTATGAACCTCAACCTGATGTCCCGTTTTTCTCAGCATGCGCGCAATCGTATCGCCAACACAGGAATTACGCAAGTGGCCGATATGTGCCGATTTGTTTGGATTGATGGATGTATGCTCAACGAGCACTTTTTTGTTTACCGTCAACTTCTGTGCGGCAGGCTTAACCGTCATTTCTGCCCAACAAGGCCAATTCACATAAAAGTTTAGAAAGCCGGGAGATGCAATTTCAATGTTGTTAATGGATGAGGCAAGCGTTGGATGCTCTAGCAGCTTTTCTTTGAACTCGCCAGCAATAAGAGAGGGTGCTCGTTTTAACACCTTGGCGAGCTGCATCGCAATATTGCTGCTGTAATCACCATGCGCTAGGTTAACGGGATGCTCCACCGCTATTTTAAGATTTACCGGTCGTAATGTATGTCCCTCTTCCAACATTCCCTGCGTAACTTCCTCAATAGCTTCAATGATAAGCTCATGAATCATTCTAATTCCTCCTTTAGTTAAAAATACAAAAAGGCCCCCGTCTCTAAAATAAGAGACGAGAGCCGTGAAGATCCCGTGGTACCACTCTAAGTGCCAAGCCTAAATATGGCTTGACCCCTCGTTTTTGTAACGGTCTATGACCGGATTTGCCTACTACAGTTCGTTCTTCGGTTCGGCAAACCATTTCTTGGGCCCGCTTCGTCTAAGACATCCGTACCGGCTTCCACTGCCCCGGCTCTCTGCAACTATCCGTCCTAGATTACTGTCCCAATCACTAATGTTGTTATTTTCATCTCATATTGTTTAAAATATTTATACAGGATGTGGATAGCGCTGTCAAGCTGCAATTGCTCCCTTTTTTCTTGATCATCATATCAAGAGTCATCTCGTTTTCCGAATAATTCCTTTAAGTATACTGAATATTTTTATTATTGTTTTAACAAATTCTTGAAAGAAATCACCAAGATACTTTTGGACTAGGAATCGTACCAAACTAAAGAATAGTGAAATAAATATAATAAACACAAATAGTTTTATTCCTGTTTCTATAAATCCCACTTAGATACATCACCTCTTATTCAACCATCTTTATCGTTTATTATTTTCAATCTGGTATTTCTATTAATTTTCTAAGAAAATCGCCCTGTTTTAGATTCTTTCCCATGAGAAGTATACTTCAAAAAAGGATGTTTTGGTGTTATATGGATACACTCGAAAGGAAACATCCTCATTTTTAAAGAACTCGTTAATTACACAATGAAATTGAAAACCATTCACTGTTACTCTTTTAGACGTTTTCTAAATGGTTTCATCTATCTCACCTCAGACGATTACTCACATTAAAATCTCCGTTTTACATACTGTTTATCAGATGTCATTTCGTGGTGGTTAAAACTACTATTTCATTACAATATAAAAGCGACCATGTATACTATGAACTTAATGACAACCAACTCCAAATTGGCGACCTGCTCTATGTTGATTATTCTGCTCTCGTTACCTGTTTATATTTTATGGTTTTTCATATTTGTCAGTTATTCTCCAGCTTCCATTTTTCAGTTTTACCTTTAATTGCATTGGAACTCTTGATGAACCATATTTGACTTCCATAGTGTTTTTGTCTAATCCTTTGTATGTATATTTAATCCAAATGGTAGCTGAGTAGAAAAAGTGTAATCCAAATCCCATATTCGTTGAGTAAACTATTATATCATCCTGCCTTGATAAACTTGATGGGTATATTTCTTTTCTATGAAACTTATTTAATGCTGATTCAGTCACTTGGTTATGCACTATTTGATTGTCCTTCTCTGGATGAAGATATATTGTTCTCAATGTTGCTTTGACATTGGTTAACATCCAAATATTGAATGCTAGATATATCACAATAAAGAAAAGACCTATCAGAGTCATCAATTTTTTATTTTTCATCATTTCCTCCCCAAACATAATTGGTTATTGTATATACGCATATTTATTTTTTCGTCGAAGATTATTGTTTGTCTCATTTACAGTAAACAGGCACGAAGCGACCAATATATTTTTCTTATTCGACGTTGTGTTCTCATATCCCTTGCTGTCTAGTTCATAAATCATTCTAATTCCGCCTTAATTAAAAACACAAAAAAGCCCCCATCTCTAAATTAAGAGACGAGAGCTGTGAAGATCCCGTGGTACCACTCTAAGTGCCAAACCTAAATATGGCTTGAACCCTCATATTGTAACGGTCTATGATCGGATTTGCTTACTTCGGTTCGTTCTTCGGTTCGGCAAACCATTTCTTGGGCCCGCTTCATCTAAGACATCCGTACCGGCTACCACTGACCCCGCTCGCTGCAACTATCCGTCCTAAATTACTTTGAGCTTATTCCAAAAACAGATCTGGATACTTCAGTTCACCTTTCACATTGTATCGGTTTCCTTGCGTTAGTTCATAGACCATGAAGACATTGTCAGGTACATCAAATTGTTTGAGATCAAATCCTAAAGCTCTTGCTGGTTTAAATCCGTATTTAGGATAATACGTGGGATGCCCGATTAAAAAAACATAGTCGTAACCCAGCTCCGCGCTTCTTTTTAGTCCCTCTCGGATCAATAGACCGCCTATTCCTTTCTTCTGTTGACTTGGCAGTACTGCAATAGGAGCAAGAACAATAACATCATGCTTGGTTTCTGCATCCACAACCACAGCTTTACTGAATAAAGCATGTCCAACGATTTGATCATTTTCTTCAGCTACAACAGACAGCTCTGGCACAAAAGAATCAGACAATCTAATTTTTTCCACCAATTTTGATTCATCTTCTCTGTTGTCAAATGCCAAGTAATTTAGTTGGAAAACTTCTGCGTTATCATTAATTCCTTCTGTTCTGATTTCCACTTCGTGCTCACTCCGCTCTGATATGTATTAAGACACTTAATATCCCCAAAAAGTTATACTCCTTGAATTACTGTTTATAAAAATGACTGCCGTCAATGACGGCAGTCTATTCAACAAAAGAAGTCTATTGCGCCGTCAAAATGATCGGTCCATCATCTGTAATCGCAAGCGTATGCTCGTATTGAGCAGACAAGCCGCCATCAACCGTTCTTGCCGTCCAACCATCTTGATCAATTTTACTGTGGTACTTTCCTGTGTTCAGCATTGGCTCAATTGTTAGCACCATACCAGCCTTTAAGCGCGTCCCTCTATTCGGCGGTCCATAATGAGGAACCTGTGGCTCTTCATGCATTTTCTGCCCAATACCGTGACCAATAAAATCTCTTACGACCGAGAAGCCTTGAGCTTCTGCGTAAGCTTGAATAGCGTGAGAGATGTCGCCGATTCGGTTGCCTACTACCGCTTGTTCAATCCCTTTATACATCGATTCTTTTGTAACATCAAGCAGCTTTTGCGATGTTTCTGATACATTACCAACAGCATATGACCATGCGGAATCCGCTAACCATCCATCTAGGTTGACCACCATATCAATGGTTACGATGTCTCCGTCGACTAATTTATTTTCACTTGGAAAACCATGACAAATCACATCGTTAACCGATGCGCAGGTTGCAAATGGATAGCCGTGATACCCTTTTTGTTCCGGGGTAGCACCATTATTTTTCAAAAAGGTCTCGACAAATTGGTCGATTTCCAAAGTAGTTATGCCAGCACGAATGAACGTCCGCAGCTCCCGATGACAAGCAGCTAGAACTTCACCTGCTTTTTTCATTTTCGCTATTTCTTCACTAGTCTTAATTACGATCATTCAAATCACCCAATCCTTCACTTCATTGACGATGATGCCTGAAGTATTTTGTCTTAAATCCAATGTGATTATAAGGATACCTCAAATCGCTCCAAAAATATATCCCAAAGGACGCAAATACCATAAGCATTCCATGAAATACGTCATCGCAGTATATGTTAGAACGACCCCATTCGTGTAAAGCATGATCCCAGCCCATTTTCGCGTAAGCTGCTATTACCTCGTTTCTCATCACACCAGCTGCTATAAAAAAAAGCCCTCAGAGGGCTTTTTTTAGAAAATAGAATTATTCTCATTAAAATTATATTATTCGCCAGTTGCAACTTCGCCTGGCCATTGGAGCATACCGCCAGCTACGTTAACCACTTTATAGCCTTGAGCCTGCAGAAAATCACAAGCTTTACCGCTGCGTCCACCGCTGCGGCAGATGATGATGATTTCGTCATCACCTTGCTGAAGCTCGTCCATACGCTCTTGCAGCTCAGACAGCGGAATGCTGCGCGCTTCTTTAATATGGCCTTCTTGCCATTCATCCGACTCACGTACGTCTACAAGATTTAAGGCTTTTCCTTCTTTCAACTGGACCTCTAGCTCGGCTGTTGTCATTTCAGAATACATGTTATCCATCCCTTCAAGCTATGTAAATTAAAAATTCTTTTACAAGCATTGTAACGCTAAGGGTTGTCCATGTCTATCTGGCCCGTACCGGACCCTCATCATTACATTGTTAAAGAATCGGATTATAATCGCCGTTCCAATCATACCGATAGTCGTTGTCAATTCGTATATACCCTAAGATAAAGTGCTGCCTCTCCCTGTAAAATACATCGGAGTAATTTTGATTATCTCGGTTTCCTTCGGCTACCAGTATTCTTTTCTCCTCAACACTTAAAACAAAGCCGATATGATCATGAGGCACATCAGACAGCAGCTTATCGTAAATAACGATATCACCCCGCTGCGGTGAAAACCCATCCTGTCCATCCTTATAGAAAAAGCTGATTTCAGGAAGCTGTGCCCATTCAAGCCAAGCAGTTACACCAGCAAAACGACAAATACCGTTCGGGTAACGAATAGGCAGCTTAATACCAGCTTTCCAGCAGCAATAATATACAAATGCAGCGCACCAGCTGTTTTGTAATTCTTTATAAATTGCAGTGTCCGGCCAAAATTGACAGATTTCAAGATAGCGTTTATCACTAGGAACTCCAATGATGTCCTCAAGTGCAAGTAACTCCGCTATATCAGCTAAACGATTTCTCGTATCTGAACGCTCTTGTTTCGGAACATCATCGCTGCAATCCAGTTTAGCCGTAAGTTGTAATGGGATCATCAGCTCACGAAGTACATTCTCCAGCCTGCTGGTTGTTTGTTGATCAAACTCAATACCCGGTTTCTGAAAAAAACATTGGAGCACATAAGCGTCCTTTATAATTTCATCATAAGGACCGTGTATACTGCACATGTCTTCATGATAGAAGATCGCTCTTAAAATGGTACGCTGCTCTTCTTTAGAAAAAATGTTCAAATCCCTAATTAGTGGTCTCACTGACTCAGCGCTGTTAGGACCGCCAAATTCACTAATGCCGGTTTTGTAGTAATAAAATCGGTGAAGTACTCCAGCAATTGCGGCGAGATCCTGATCTTGTCCCCTCCTTATCGCCAGCATGGAGGAAAAGTTAGAAACACCGTTTAAGTGAATAGCTGCCTCCTGCTTCTTGGCCGAGTTATCCATAGACGAGATCATTTCTTGAACAAGAAGACGAATGCTATCTATTCGCTTGTCTTTTTTAACGTTTTTCAATGGGGCAGCTCCTTTATGTTATTAACTTTGTTACCGCTTATTTTTGTTTTTTGCTGCAAGCAAACGGTTGATCGTTGCTCCATTCGCACGTTCACTCTGCTGCTCTACTGCCTCTTTTTCCAATTTTCTTGGAACACTGAGATTATCCTTCGGTGCTTGCCCGTTCTCTCTAGATTGGGTTCGATAATCAGATGCTTTTACTGGCTGCTCCACATCTTGTTGATTACTCGATTCACGATCTCCCTGACCATAGAAACGATTGGCTTCTGAGCTTCGCTTCTTTAAACGGGACAAGGAGCTGGATGCTGCGCTCTCTGATAGATTTTGATTTTTGTGCAATGCCGACATCGTTCTCGTACGAATTGGTTGGATGATCAGCTTAAACGTATGCTCCCATGAGATGGACAGCCTGCGAATGGCAATATCGAGCAGCCATAATAATAAGGCTAGAATTAGCAGCTCGCGAGTCCAATCATAAAGTTGTCGTGCTTTGGCAGGAACAAATTGAAAGGCTTGCTTTGGATCAGAGGGATCTAGTACCCTGCCGTTCGTTGCCGCAGCAACCTGTTCCAACAGTGCTAGACCATCCTCGTTGGCTATTCGATATTCGGGAGAGTATGGGATAACAAATCCCGTCGTACTTCCATTTTGAACCGAAGATCCATCATACGCAGAACCAATCTGTGCCAAATAAACCCCCGGTTCCGAAACCAATAGCTTCGTTTCAAATTCACCAGGAGCTACAGGCATCAAACGTTTCAGCTCGTTATTGCCCGCTTCGTTCTGGATTCCAACTGAAAGTTTGCTATCAGCACCTTCTCCTTGAGCTTGCGAACGAACCGTTAGCTTTGCTTCATTGCCATCCATTTGTGTCGAAATCGAATAAGGAGCACTCTCAAATTGTGGAAATGTCCATTTCACCCATTCCACGAACACTTTAGGAAGGTCTGACCATTGTACCCAATTACTCGACCACTTCCCAGTTAAATCACTTGTCCATGCCACCGTTCTTCCAGAGCCATAGGACCAGCGAGCAAGCAGCGGATCTCCATCAGCTGTCCTTAGTGCAATTTCAGCCGTTTCTTTAGGGGTAGTAGCAATGTAGGCGTTTATTGCTGGCAGCCCTTTACGCCAAAGGGAGGACCAATCCCCTGCTTGTCCAATATTCGGCGTAAACGTTTGCTCCACTATGTAGGTTCTTGACATCATCACCGTCTCCCGACTGAAAATCGCAGGCAGTGTGCTTTCGTCTTTCGTAAAGTAAAATCTACCTTTGGCATTCTCCGCAAGCTGCTTGAGTAACTGCTGATCTGCTCCGTCTCCTACAGCAACAGTCGATAATGTCATCTTTTGCTCGTTCATCGCATCGGTAATTCTATTGTAATTGGCATTCATTGATGATTGACCATCTGTCAGCAAGATCATATGCTTCCGCTGCGCATCTAGATTTTTCAAGCCCTCATAACCTGAATTCAGCGCGGAAAATATTTCAGTGCCGCCCTCCGGCTGAATGCCTTGAATTTTTGCAAGCACCGCCTCACGATCGGAAAGCTCCGTCGGTTCTACAACCCACCATGGCGCAGAATCAAATGCTACGACGCCAACCGTATCTTCATCGCGCAGAAGCTCAATGGTTCGCATAGCAGCTTCTTTCGCAAGCTCGAGCTTTCCATCGGACATACTTCCTGAACGGTCAATGACAAGTACAAGCCCTAATGATGGGATTTGTTTTTTTCCTTGCAAATCCATATACACAGGCAGAGCACGCTCAACTGGAGTTTTGAAATAACCTCCGAGCCCAAAGCTATCATCTCCGCCCAGCATCATTAGACCAATCCCGTAATCACTCACGGCTTTGGCTATCCATTCTATGGGCTTCTCGGCTATTCGAGTTGCTGAAACATTGTTCAAAATAATGCTGTCATATGCTGCATATTCGGTAAGCTCCACTGACAATTGCTCAGGGATAATCGTCTCATAACGAATCAGAGAAGCTTGAAGTGCAGCTTCAATGTTCGACGAGGATCCCGGTACACCTTCCACAATCAAGATAGCAGGAGGACCACTTACGCGACTGAAAGCGTGAGCCGTATTATTCGCCTGCTGTTCATCACCTGCGGCATATATTTCAGCTCTAAAGCGATGAAAACCAGGTTCAAGTGCAACACTTTGCAGAGCGAATCGATTTTCTCCTCTTTCGAGCTGAATATCAGACAAGGACAGTTCTGCATCATCAGCATATAATCGGAGCTGTGCAGGAGCAGCTATTGTGCTATTAATTGCAATTTCAAAGGTAAACGTCTCACCTTGTTTAAGTGATGTTGGAACGTTCAATTCGTCAATAGAAGTATCCGTTACGACCGAAGATTTGATTTGAACGACATCAACGGGAATACCGGCGTTTTTGAGTATACTAGCTTGCTTTCGCACATTGCCTGTATTTTCTGCTCCATCAGAGAGTAGAACGATCCGCCCGCCACCCTCCTTTTGCAGCATCGCTGCAGCCAGCTGCAGCCCTTGCGATAAATCGGTAAAGTTTGAATTCACGTTTGCTCGGAATGAAAACGCATGATCATTTTCCAAATCATGCTGTGAAACCGTACGTTCTACTGCTGCGTTTAAGCCAGAGGAGATGATTCCGCCGCGATCCTCTGACTCCTTGGAAGACCATGCTTCACTTATCCATTCACCAATGGGTATATCAGCCCTCATGCTGTCTGATCTGTCAGCGACAAATACAACATTACGCTGCTCTCGCACGATAAAAGGCTGCACTTGCGCCACAATCGTAATCAAGATTAAAACAATCAACGATCTCGTAGCGATCGCTATCACCTTGCGTCGACCGCGAAGACGAAGAGTCATTTTGGACATCCAAAATATATACAATATCCAAGGAAGCAACAATATAAGTGCCCAAGGGAAGTTAGCTTGAAAGCCCACGACGATACACCTCCCATTCCGCTGCCATAATTAGTAGTAGCAATATGGCTGCGTACAGCTGCAGCGAAACCTGCTTCTCACGTTCAGCTGCAGTGTCAGAGCTTAGCGCTTCTTGATTGGAAGCATCCGGAGTGAGCAAACCTTCCGTTACTGATCCCGAGACCTCCCTTAAGAGCTCCTCATTATCCACGGTTACAGCTAATAATCGACTGCTAACGACGGTTTGATCCTTATTGCTTTCTACGAGCCGATATAATCCTGGGATTGGAGGTGCATTGTATAATCCAACTGCTTCCATATCCAGCTCAGTAGACTGCTGCAGCAGCGTTTGCTCAGCCGTTGATACTCCAGCTGCAAGCTCAACCGACTCCCAAACAGCCTTAACAGTGTCCGAATGCAATGCAATTTCCAGAGGCTGCTCTGCAACGATAGAACCTAGCTCAATCTGCGAGCCTCCGCTCATCCACTGCGATGCCTGAACGATTAGGATTGGAAATTCAGGACGAAGCGGCAGGTCCGTATCTTGAAAATTAAACGTAAAGCGAAGCTTCGGCTTGCCATCTTCCATCCCTGCATAGATTGCTGGAATCCCACCATAGCTAAGCACAGCGTCTCCCCAGCTCAGCTCATCTGGACTTGGACTTGCAAGTCTTCCAATATGGGTATCTGCAAACGTAAGATAGGCTGTAAGTGAATGCTCCTTCTTCTCTACTTTTGTTGTAGTCGGGACGATTGCTGAATTATCCGATTGGTCAGGATGATCGATTAACCATAGCGGTTTTGTTTCCAGCAGCTTGTTCCACTCTGAATCTGCGAGCAATCGCTCGTTCAAACCGTCTATAATGATCCAATCTATTTTTTCAGCCTGCTCCCCTGTTAGAACAGCACTGTCTGGACTTATTTTGACCACCTTTACACCTGCAAGCTGCAGCGCTTTCTCTAAAAATAAATTTCCTTCGGATACGAGAAGAGCTAGTCTTACATGGGTTATCGTCGGAAATTGATAAGCTGTATTATCGATTAGAGCAGTGTCTGCTCGCTGCACGATTTGGGCTTTATAATAAAGGGCTGCTGAAAGATCAGTTACCTCCACGCTTTCCCACTCTCCAGCGGGCACGCTTACGCTTGTTTCTGCCGCCAGAACCTGACTTTCCTCACCTTCGTCACCAGAACTAGCGTAAACATTCAGCTTCGCCTGTTGATCTTGTTTGCTGTCATTTCGAATTGTAATGATGGCCGTATTCTTACCGCTATCATTCGAGTTTGCTTTAATACCGAAATATAGAATAGATAAATTGCTGCTATCCGCTGAATCCTGATCAATAACAAAACGCTTCATTGGAGCTTGCAGCTTCAGCTTATTAGATTCGGTGTTGTCAGACCAAAGACCATCTGTAAAAACAACAATCTCTCCAGTTGGATCACCTTGCAGCAAAGAGTCTGCTAATGATAGTGCCGCTGTTTGATCAGATATTCCATAAAATGGCGTTATCGCTTCGAGTTGCCGCTTAATCTGTTCCTTGTTGCTTTGACGATTAATTAGCACTTCTGGTTGTGCGCCCGTTGCTACGAGTGTAATGAGTCTATCTCTTGCTTGTTTCTGCAGCCAACCCTCTGCTTCTTGAATGGCGGATTCTAGACGCGTTTTCGAAGCAGCATCACTGCCTTGTACGTTTGCACTCATACTTGCTGAACGGTCGATGAGCACAACGACATGACCGGTTGGCTCAGCTTGCTTTGTCATAATAGGCTCCATTAACGCAAGTATAAGTATTAACGCCGCTAGCAGCTGCAAGAGCAAAAGCCAGCGGCTTCGGAGCTTTTGCCATGGTCGATTCGCTTCTTGCTCCTGCAGCACTCGTCGCCATAACATATGACTGGATATTTCTTTGTTCTCATAGGTTCGCTTCAAAATATACATGGCAGCGATAACCGGCAACGCAGCTGCAAACCAAGCAGATGCAATGGACAAAAACGACATCCATTCTCCTCCTATCTGGTCTATTCATACTCGAGGAGCAGCCCAAACGATAGATCAGCTATTCAGTACTTGTGAGAACAATAAAGTATGTCTAACGGTTTCTTCTAACGGTACACCTGTATTAACAAAAACATAAGAAGCTCCGCGTTCCGCACATATCCGCTTAAGATCATTTTGGAAGCTGGCGACGGCGCCTTTATATTCCTTCAGCAGCTTGTAGCCTATTGCTACCTCCTTGCCTGTCCCAAGTTCGCTATCAATCAATTTAAGCTCTCCGCTCAAATTTGGTTCCAGTTCTTCTGGCGATAACAGATGTACCAACACGACCTGTTGGCCGGCAGCAATGAATGAAACAATCGCCTCTTCCACTCCCTGCTCAAACATCGCATCAGTGAGCACCCAAGTGGAACCTGAACGCCTCGGCAAAGCTGCGGCAGACTTGAAGGGAGCAGCCATACTTACAATATCAGACTCCTCAATTTGCCTAACTATCTTATCTGGTGTTAGTTGTTGCACTGCACTAGCTAGAAACTGAAACAGCTTAGGTGATGATATTCGGCCATGCAGCGGCTGGAGTTCGTTAATCATTCGATCTTGAAATAATCGTACTGATATGCGATCATCACCGCAAAGCGCGATATATCCTAAACATGCAGCAAGTCTTAATGCGTATTGAAGCTTGTTAGAATCCATATTTCCAAATGCCATTGAACGAGATACATCCACATATAGGCTTACTTGCAGCTCCTGCTCATCCCAATACTGCCGCATATATGCTTTACCCGTTCGACCATATACATTCCAATCTATCCGGCGGATGTCATCGCCAGGTGAATAAGGACGGTAATCTGCGAACTCTTGTGAGCCGCCGAGTGAGCTGGAGCGCCTTTTGCCTGCCAGCATCCCTTTGATTCGATTGCCAGCGCGAATGCTCATTCGATCAAGCTCGGAGAGTAAAGAAACATTCGGAAATAACAGCTTTAATGCTTGCTCTGCCGTTAGCGCATCAGATTGAAAACTTGCAGTTTGAGCTGAACTTTCAAAGACGTTGCTCTCTTTCATCGTTCGGACTCTACTGCCAGCAATATAGCTTCTGACATCCGATCACTAGATAACCCCATAGCTTGCGCTTCATAGCTGAGTACGATGCGATGACGAAGTACTGGCAGGGCAGTTTGCCTAATGTCATTCCACGAGATATGTAATCTTCCGGCAGTTAATGCTCTTACCTTACTAACAGAAATGATTGCTTGAAGCGCACGCGGGCCTGCTCCGAATCGAACATATCGTTTAATATCTTCTGGTGCATCCGCTTCGTTAGGATGCGACATCATAATGACCTTCACCGCCAAATCCAGCACATCGTCTGAAACAAGAATCTGTTTCGCTGCCATTTGCAAGTCAGTTAGCTCATCAGCAGACATCACGACGGAAACTTGCGGCTGAGAGGTTGATGTCGTGCGCAATACAATTTGCTTTAACTCCTCACGAGTTGGATAATCCACTCCGATTTTCAACAAAAAACGATCAAGCTGCGCTTCAGGCAGCGGATAGGTACCTTCTTGCTCGATTGGATTTTGTGTTGCCAATACAAAAAAAGGTTTCGGCAAACGATGCGTCTCCCCGCCTGCCGTTACCGTTCCTTCCTGCATAGCTTCGAGCAATGCGCTTTGTGTCTTTGGCGTTGCGCGATTGATTTCATCAGCAAGCACTAAGTTTCCAAAGATCGGCCCCGGTTGAAATCGATGTGCTGCGCTGCCTTGCGCGCCGAAATCGATTAAGGTAGTGCCTGTAATGTCCGAAGGCATTAAATCGGGCGTAAATTGTATACGTGAAAACTGCAAAGCTATGCTATCCGCAACAGTGCGGACTAGCATCGTTTTGCCAAGGCCGGGAATTCCTTCAAGCAGCGCGTGACCGCCAGCGAGTAAACACCATAGCAGCTGCTCTATAACCGATTGCTGACCAACGATGACCCGGCCAATTTCCTCTTTCAATGCAGCGATCCTCGCTGCAGCTTCTTCTAGCTGTGCTTTGGTTTCTATCATATCGGATCAACTCCATTATCGGTTCGGTTGTATTTGATCAAAATATTGCTTTACCTTCTCCTGCATACTGTCTGGCAGCTGTGATCGTCCAAGAGACTGCTTAGCCTCTGTGGCATACTCGTTATATACATCCTCATAGGGGCGTGTCATTCCATCTACCATCGGAGATTGACCTCCCGTTTCTGTCTGGCCTCCCGTAGATGGACCGCCATCCTGCTGCACATTACCGGAGCCTTCCATACTCCTAGGCGTTGTAATTAAGTTCCTGCTTCCAATACCCACTCCTGCTCCGGGACCAGATCCAGAGCCAGAGCCAGATCCGGAGCCAGAGCCAGATCCAGAGCCAGAGCCAGTGCCAGAACCAGAGCCGGAACCAGAGCCAGATCCAGATCCAGATCCAGAGCCAGTGCCAGTGCTAGAACCGGAGCCAGAGCCAGTGCCAGTGCCAGAGCCAGTGCCAGAACCAGAGCCGGAGCCAGATCCGGAGCCAGTGCCGGAACCAGAGCCAGAGCTAGAGGAATTGCCAGGTTCAGAACCTGAACCTGAGCTTGCCCCCGAGCTTGCCCCCGAGCTGGCGCTAGCTCCAGCTGCCGATCCCGAGGTGCCGGAGGCGGAGCCTGCTGATCCGCCCATACCTGCGGCGGCACCTGCCCATCCCGGCGGCACCGCTGCGCCTTGCGCGGCAAGCTGCTGTGCCAGCTGCTGCCCGCTTTGCCCGAGCTGGCCCGCCATAGACCGGGCCAATTGCTCCAGCTCGCCCTGCGATAATTCGCGGGCGAGCGCTTTCTCCAGCGCGGCGAGACCATCGCCGGCGCCGTCGCCATCCGGGGCGGCTTCGCCGTCCGCCCCGGTATCACCTGCGGCGCGCGCTTGCTGCGCCGCCTGTTCAAGCGCCGCCGCAAGCTCAGCGGCGCTCTCTTCCTGCGGCTGCTCTGCAGCCAGCCGCTCAAGTGCACTCGCCAGCGCTTCGCGCTCCGCTGGCGACAAGCGCTGCAGTTGCGATCGCATATCGTCGATCGCTTGCTGCATGCCTGCGGCGTCTCGGTCTTGCAAGGCTTGACCGAGCTGCCGCAAGTTAGGCTCTTTGCTCATCGCATTCGCCGCAGCTTCCATTCGCTTCGCGGCTTCTTTCGCTGCCTCGGCAGCTATCTCAAGCTCGTTAATTACAGCCTCCAGCTGCTCTAACGCTTCTGCCGCGTCACCGCTCTCCGCATCCAGCTTGCTGCGGAGCTCCTCCAGCGGCTTAAGCAGCTCCTCCTGTGCATCCTTCGGCAGCTCCGCGGCTTCGACAAGCTCGGCGAGCTTCTCCGCTTCTTTCTCCAGTTCTTCAAGTCGTTCCTTCGCCTCTGAAAGTGCTTCCGCCCGCTCATCAAGCCGATTGGGCATGACAAGCAATACTCCGAGCACAAGCCAGATTGCAAATGCGGTGTAAACGAGCAACCGCCAGCTGCGCCATGCTGGCCACGGCAGTGAAGAACGAAGTCCGCTCACATATTTCTCGGCGGCTTCTGTTGCTTCTTCTCGTTGTATCATGATAATAGGATGGAACTCGGCACCTTCACGCTGCAACCCATCGAGAGCGGTTGAAATCGCGTCCTCAGTAGCCAATCGATCCATCGTTCGAGCTGCTTCTCTTAATGAAGCACGCTTCCACACACCAACTGCCGCACCAATCACTAATCCTGCAACAACAACGATGAGCAATAATAACCTAACATGCAGAATAGGCCAGAGCCTGCTTGCACCAAGCAGCAAAAGGCCAGCAGCACTGCCACCAAGCAAACCAAGCAGCACATATCTGCTCACCTTAAACATCGTCAACCTGCGTCTAACGGGCCGAAGCAGCTCAATCAATGATTTCTTTTGCATTACTGTCCTCCTAAAGGTTTTGCGTAGCAAAACCTAACTTCGTAAGCATTATTTGCGCAGCAAAACCTTTCTTCACAAGCATCATTTTCATTTCAAACGAGGACGGAGTCCACGGATTCCGAGCCATAAAGCAAGAACGGAGAGCAGCGTATAAATTATGACAAACTCCTGCCACAATTGGAGCGGCGCATGCTTGCCCGGCGGGTTGCCCATATTTACCGTAAACGCTTGCTCCGAAATGGATGGGTCAAGAATACTGTACAAAGCAGCAGCTGGATTCCATGCAATAACATGACCAATCCAGCTAAACGAAGTCGAATTAGAGTGATTCATTTGATCGGTTACCCCTACAAGCACAAAAAATATTAATGCTGTTCCGGCAAAAATAAATAATGTTACACCATACGTCACAATGACAGCGATCATCGTTCGTTTGAACAGCGATGAGAATAATATTCCGAAGGAGCCTAGTACGAACATGATGAACAAATAAAACAAAAATACTAGAATGAGTTGTTTAGGCGAAATACCGCCATACAAAAAAACCATGCTATACACAGGAATCGTACTGATAACAATCAACACCATAAAACTCAAAGATGATACTAGCTTGCTAAGCACGATGGTTGCAGAGCTTTGCTGCGTCGTTAACAACAAATTGAGCGTCTGCTTCTCGCGTTCTCCGCTTATGACACCTGAAGTAAGACCTGGAGCCATGAAAGCAATTAATCCTAGCTGTGCCATACTCAGAAAATAAAATAATATTTTGCTCTCCTCCGGATTAAATGAATGACCGCCGCGAGATGACACTTGCATTAAATAAATCGCGCATAACGCCATTAACCCGATTGCAAATAAGTAGGAGAACAACGTCCACATCGTACGAGGAGTTCTCATTCTCAGCTTGAATTCTTTGTTCAATACAGGATTAATAAGCTTATTACGCCAGGTTATTCTATCCGGTCTAGCTACAGCTTGCTCCTTCATTCGAGACCGTCGCCTCCTTTCGTAATTTCCAAAAAGACATCCTCAAGATTCGTTTGCGCTTCGCTAAATGAGATAAGTCGAAATCCCTCAGCTACCAGCTCATGAAGCAGCTCTGACTGCTCTGCGTCTTGACCGCTGAAATGGATCTGAATCCCATGCTCATCTCGCAAGAGCCGGTTTACATAAGGGCGCTCACGCAAGAACTCCTCCGCCTCTGCTTCTCGATCTTGCAGCCTTACATGCAAAAACCGTTTTACTCGCAATCTATTCTGAATTTCTGCGACATTTCCGATCGCAATCATTTCTCCATGTTCAATTACACCAATTTCATCCACCATTTCTGCTAGCTCAGGTAAAATATGAGATGAAATAATGATCGTCTTGCCCATAGCCTTTAATTCCCGTAATATTTCCCGCATTTCAATTCGTGCACGCGGATCAAGGCCAGAAGCCGGCTCATCAAGAATTAGCAGCTCAGGATCATGAACGAGGCAGCGAGCCAGGCAAAGCCGCTGCTTCATCCCGCGAGACAGTGTATCCACGTATGCATCTTTCTTGTCAGTTAAATTGACCAGCTCCAGCAGCTGTGATATCAGCAGTTCCCGCTCCGCCTTCGGAATACCATAGCTGGCTCCATAAAAATGTAAATATTCTACCGTTTTAAACTGGTCGTATACACCAAAAAAATCCGGCATGTAGCCAATACGCTTACGAACCTCATGCGGATGTAAGGTCACATCAAAGCCATCAACTTTAGCTATGCCTGAAGTCGGTATCATTAACGTTGCCAGAATGGACATCGTCGTTGATTTACCTGCTCCATTCGGTCCAACAAATCCAAATACCGTTCCTTTCGAAATCGTTAAATCAATGGATTTAAGCGCTTGAAAGGTGCCAAACGTTTTGGTAAGCTGCTTGATTTCGATCATCGGCACTTCGAGCTGCTCATTCATTTCTGTTTCTAACGGAGCCTTCTTAACCACTTCAACATTGATCACTTCTACTTCACTGCTTTTACTCCTCATTTCTGCAGCTCTCCTTCCAAAGCAATCTGCGGTAAGCGCGTATCTGTAGAACCACTAATCGTATACTTCATCCGCAAAATTTGTTTGTTGATCATATAATCGTTCGGCGCTGCGAGTGCTTCACTCATATCAGTCCATGTGCTTGTTTTCTCATTCCATACGGTCAATTTCAAATTTGAGGACGCAGCCGAACCATCAGTAATAATATCGAGCTTGTCGTAAATGACCTCTACACTATTTGGCAGAACATATTCAAATATAAGCTCACCTTCATTAAGCGTATAGTTTCCATTTCCATGATCTATGAGTTCCTTTAGCGCATTCTTAGTGGTGATCGGATTAACGAGACCAATCGGCACAATTACACGGTTTCCATCCACAAAGGAAGTATCCACTTTTTGAACCCATAGCTTTAAATTATCTGTTTTTATCGACTCGCCGTTTACCTTGTAATTCTGCTCATCATCCATGCTAAAACCAACCAACATAGGATCAATAGCATTAATACCGCCTTTACCCGAATTCACATAGTCATCAACAAGTTGTCGCTCGCGACGAAAGTTGTCTACCCTACTATTTGTAGGATATGGAAACATCATCTGTCCATATGGGTAATAACCAGAAAAATACATAGAATTATTCGTTATCGTCGTCTGCCCGCTATCTCCTTGCTTCAAATCACCAATAAGCTGTGCTTGTCCATTGATCAATAAGGTTACATTCGTTAGATCCGTCTTCGTATGATTCGAGGCTGTAGCTTCAATACCAAGCTTGCTTTGCTTGTAAGCAATGGTTAACTGCCCGGTTTCACTGCTCATCATCCGTTTATCCATCCATACCTTGCGTGTTGACCAATAAGGAACAGAACGCCACACCGCTTTAGTAGATTGATTTCCTGAAATGATTTGAGTATTGCCATCCGATGAAAGAGTGTTGTTTTGATTATTGTTCATATAAGGAATGAGATTTATTTTTTCATCAAATGCAGCTGTCAACGTACCTCCATTCGGTACGAACACTGCAGTAGCACCAAATCGCACCGCATTCCCTTGTCCTGTCAGCTCGATGATCTCAATCGTATGGGCAGATAGATTGCGTTTATCTTCAGCCCCAAAGAAAAAGATTGCAAATCCTGTAATGACAGAAAAGACGGGTATAAGCCACCATGACCATTCTCTGCGATCCGTTTTAGCTAAAATAATATAAAGCACAGGGGCAACAATAATCATGTAACCGATAAACATAATCATCAAAAGCTGAAAATTAGGTGGCTTAATCGAAGGAAACTCGTCGATTATATTTTGAATATTCCAAAACATATTATCCGCCATCTGCACCATACCAGGCTGCAAAGGTGTCAACGTATTTTGCAGCAGCTTTGCCCATAGCATCGCACTTCCAGCCCATGTGGACAAAGGCTCTAGTGAAGGATCGAAGGCGACATACATCACATTTCCGAAACCATGCTGACGCGATGCGACTAGAGTCATATCAGCCTCGACTAGCTCTGACCTGCTTTCTTTAATACGACCGGTGGAGACAACAATTGGCGTCTTAATATCTAGTGGCGTACCGCTGTAGCTGGCAAGCGCTTTCGCACTGGTTATATCGGATGTGCCAGTCGCTTCAAACGGAGCTATTTTTTTAAAAGCTTCTGCTGTTTTGCTATAGCCAGCTCCTCCGGACAACATAAGCGTTCCGCCCTGCTGCACCCAATCACTGATAGCCTTGATTTGGGGTTCGCTCCAATCTGAGGTAGCGACATCATTTATAACAAGCGTATTGAGTACTCTAAGCAAAGCAGGATCATTCGGCAGCTCGTTCACATCTATGGGTATGACCGTTATATCATAGCCTCGTTGATTTAACGTCGGCATGAAATTTAAAGTATCTGGATCACGAGAAATAACGCCTATCGTATAGCTCGATATCTGTTTTACATCTACATAATCTTTGCCAATTATCGGTATGATCTTGCCCGATTGATAGGAATCCTTATAAAATCGAATTTTATTATTATTTTTATTAAGCACTTCACCTGAAATGGATGCTGATAATTGTATAGAGGTTCCCTTAGGCAGCTCAGCAGCTATGACGATGTCACTACTTGAGCGCGTGCTTGGGCCAAAGATCGAAATGACAACCTCACCTTTTAAATCTGCCGCCGTATTGTTTTTAAGTGTAAGTCTAACGGGATACCATTCGTTTTGTTTCATGAAGCCTTGAATACCGACACTCGTTTCGAGCTCAATTCCACTATCCGATGGAGCTGCTTGTACCTTTCCAGCCACTCCAAAGAAAGCAGCAGCGACCAAACAGAAAATAATTGCTAACGCTGTTGTCCGAGTTCTATTAATTATAAATCGGTTCACCATTTGACCCCTCTCTCTACTTGTTATTCCAATTTGTGGATATCCTTATTTTAACGAATTTAACAATGAAATTGTTGCATATATATCCAAAAATTTTTAATATTGCAATTTTGGAAAATAGAATACTTCAAGGAGTCAATGGGTTGAACTGCTCTATTTACACGAGCAACGACATATCGAGCAAATAAAAGCGCTGAAAGCGCTTAGCTAATTGGACAAATTAAAAAAAACGACGAAATTCGACTCCATAAGCATCGCTTATGAGAATCTACAATTCATCGTTTTCTGAAAAATAATATTTACTTACAAACGAACGGCCGTTCCGCTAACTGCAACCATCAGCATTCCTTCACGGATTACCTCATAATCAATGTCAATTGCAACGACAGCATTTGCTCCAAGCCTTGCTGCCTGATTTTTCATCTCCTCAATTGCAATGTCACGAGCTTCCTTTAGTTTGCTCTCATAAGCACCCGAGCGGCCGCCGACGATATCTGTGATGGATGCAAAAAAATCACGAACAACATTTGCTCCCATAATAGCCTCGCCTGTAACGATTCCTACATAATCTTGAATAGGGCGTCCTTCAATTGTTGGTGTTGTTGAAATTAACATGGTTATGCTCCTTTCGCTTCATTCAGAAGCGTTTAATCAGTACATTTTCTTATATTACCTACGGTTGAACGTCCAGCATGATTCAAAAATTTTCAATTCTCCAGCTCTTTCATCTTAACAGCGATAAGCTTATCCGTTTCCGTACTGACCCTAAAGGTAACTCGAACGCTAAATTTTTTTGCATCTTTATTTAACAGAAGTACAAAGCTCTCCTCGGATTCTCCATTCGAAAGGGTTTTCCTACCTTCATATTTGTAATCAACGATAGAAGCATCCCCATAAGTCTTTGACGTTTCTTGCATAGCTTGCTTTCCCCACTTCGCGTAGGATGGCTCCGCATACTGGAAAGCTTCTTCCGTTGCGGTCATTTCCGAATGTGTAAAGCTCAGCAGGAGGAACACAGCTTTGATTACAATATTTCTGATCATGTTGGCGACCACCTAGTTCGTAGATTGTGATACAACTAGCGTCACCCGCTTCGTTTCGTCCTATTCTTATTTGTTTAGGTTTTCGCCCAATTTATAGGGATAAGTGCCCCTTTTTTGTTCGAAGCATATTGTAAAGTATGATTAAAAGGAGGCACACCATGATACGTAATCAATCTTATATGCAACAAGCGGCTGTTATGCCCGAGTATTACCAACAGATGCAAATGAGCCCTAACCAACCCGTATTGGGTACTCAAACTGAGAATACTCAACCTGCAAAAGCTCCATATCATTGCTGCGTTGATTTGAGTCAAATGCATCACTTTCCGATGATGCACGATTTCTATCCTATGCATGACTATCATGAAATGCATGACTTCCATAGTATGCATCACTTTCATCACATGATGGATGACCTCCATCCAATGATGCATGACATGTGGGATGACCATATGTTCCATGATCATCATCACCCACATGATGGATGGGAGATGAGTACGCTAGACTATCATCATGCTTGGTTCCATCCAATGATGCATCCAATGATGATGCACCCGATGCATCATCACCCTCATCATGTCTGTTTTCCTGTTACGTGCCAACCTGCCGATGTGCAGCAACAGCAACAGCAGCAGAAGCCGGCAGCCGAACAGACTTACGGTTAAAACGTCAATACATGAGGCCGTCTCAAAAAGGGTTAAATTTTTTAAGTTAATTACGATTGAATTGGCTTGAACTATCACGAAAACGGCCCTGCAGGTCTAAGCCCGCATGGCCGTATTTGGTTTTTTATCGATCGCTAATTTCTTCAGCAGATTGTGGGCAAGGGAAGCCCCATCTTATAAAACATTATTGCCCCAAACCTCCCTCGAGCCGAGAGCGTGATCGACACGGTCCGACCGGAATTTGAATCAGACTCGTAAGTCCAGCCGAAACGCTTCCGTAAAGCTCATTAATGAAAGCAGCATCGAATCCTAGCAGCGGTCGTCCCCCCATCTCAGATGCGCCTGCGGCGAGCAGAAGACGCTGCACGAGCATCCCTGCCTCCATTTGTTGAATTCGATATCCACGATAGCCAAACTCAGTTTGGAGATGGCCGAAATCACCCGTCACATGAAAGCAAAGCGGTACCTGAAATAAATTCACATTATCCAATGACATTCCTTGTTGAAGCCATGACCTTTGATCTCCGGCACGAGCAAGCTGCAAAGCATGTGCTGTGTCATCATAGCGATATGCTCCATCACGAATGCCTTCAACACCATAAAAGCAGCCATACAACGTTAAGCGAGACGCCTTGCTCGTGCATGAACCATCCAAATCATTTCGATACTTAAAGGATTCCATAATCTCTTGTAAAAGCATCGATAGTTTTGTTTCACTTACCGTTTGCAAAACAAATTCATTTTCCGGTGAATAACGCTGTCTGCAAACCGAAGCCAAATCATAGGAGAGCCTATTCACTTGAGGCAGTATATAATTATCTCTTGAAAGCAAAGCTTTATTAACATCTGGTCTTAGCTGCTTAAACGCTTGCGCCGAATCGATAATAGATGCTTCATTCAGCTCGATGAGCAGTGGATATTCCGTAACCTTTCTAGAACGCATGTAATGCTCATGCCTAACTGCAGCGATACTTTTGCATAATTCAGCTGCCGACGTGAGCTTATCAGCTTCCACATCATGATGAAACCACTCTAAATTAGAATCTGTCGCAAGGGGAATCACGGCATATGCACTCTCTTCACTCTCCGAAAGCCCAAGCAAATGATTAATAGCACGGTCGAGAAACTGAAAGTACACCCCCGTCTCAAAGTCATAACGCTTCGCAACCTCAAGCAGCTGACCTATAAGCAGACCTGCGTCCAGCCCCTGTAATCGATATGAAAAATTGTTGTATTTATAATAGTTTTTCCAAAACATCGTTGATACGAATGCGGCTCCGAAGCAGCCTGCTAAGTCGCAGCGATTGCCAAGAGCCTTGCTCAAATAAAGATCAAACTGACCTTCACGCAGCAAAATCAAACGATGATGGGCCACATCATAATGATAGATCCCGCAAGGCATATCCTCCAGCTTCAAATAAAGATAAAGCTCGCTCGGATATAAACCTCCTCCTGAGGGTACAAAACGTCTGCACAGCTGCATGGCGCTATCCCAATCTTCCCCTGTATTTTGTTCCAAGACTGATTGGCTAAGTTGTGCGAGCCCAAACGTATACCAGAGAAAATGACCTATCGCTCGAAGATTTGGCTTCGAGCGATCCCGCTTCCGCTCTAATGTAAGCGGAACGTCAGCAGGGAGTGAAAACATAGGTAAATTCCGATAAAGTTTATAAGGAAGCGGGGCATCCTCCCAATCGATTTCCACATCTTTAGGTTTGGTTTTGTCTGGGTCGTATTGCAATTGGTGCAAAAATGCTTTTAGAGTCATCTCTCCTCCTCCTAAGTCCTTCCTCTATGGAAGCCGCATTAAATAACGACAGGAAAAACTTATGGAAACGGATGTGGATTAGAATTAATTTGTTCGGGTTGAAGCGGCTCCTTCGTATATCCAAGTTCTGCTGGAATTCGGTTGACTCTCTCCAGCCCTGTCAAGCGGACAAGATGATGTCCAAACGTCATCGGAAGCATGCCGGGAATGAGCACCTTTACACAATGAAGCCCGTTTCTCAGCGTTTCAGGCGTCGTCTGATTTACAACGATCACTTCTAATTTGAGCTCGCGGAATTTTTGAAGAAAAACCTTTAGCTCATCCGTCAAATCCACAAACTTTGTTTTTGGTTTGAATTCCTCTTCAAACGTACGAAGTGGACGATCATTTTGAAGTAAAAAGTGCAGTCGTTCCTCCGCTTCCTTCAAACTGTACAACATCGAATGATCATCCATTTGCTTAACTAGAAAAGGATCATGCAGCATTTGTTCATAGTGCGCCCGGTTCTCCTCTAATTTTTCATCTAATGCCAGCAGCATCCCTGCTACCTCGTGGATCGCACCTTTCGCCGCACGTACCGGATCAGGATGAGCTCCACCCGCACAAATCATATTTACGCCGGAATCCCCTCTGTTCTTAGCAAGTACCCAGACACTCGGAATGCCGTGCTCCATAGTCGAATTGAATATATACACATCATAATTGACGACATCCCGTAATCGCTCCACCATTAAATTCAATTCAAGATCGCCAGAGGAATACGGGTCAATAGGAACTAACGGCAGCTGCGCATACCATGTCATTAGAAAAGAATCTCGTTCAATTACTTCCAAAATTCCGTAAAAAATAGCCTCCTCCAAGCTTCCGCCTAATGCACAGCCATTTGAGGTTTCATAGACAAAGCCATGTCCGCAGCCCGAGCTGTAATAAGCGAGCAGCTCCGGTACGAGAATAGGCCGCTCCTGGAGGAAGGAATAACCCCATACCCAATCGATTGGCCTGCTGGCATCAAATGGACGGAACGGAAAGTCAGGCCGCTCATAAAGCTGCCTCTCATGTACACCAACCCGTTCGGGATCAAGAGCTATCTCCTTCAAATGATCATAGCTGTCATGAACCACCGACCTTTTTCCACGCGGCGACATACCGCAATAACGCTCCAGACCTTCCAAAATAGCAGTCATTTCACTGTCAGCATAACAATGTGTTCTCCCTGCACAGCCTTCATCCCCCGAGAACATCGGTAAATTTATGCTTGAGTCCGCAAATGGCGACATCAGGTCGATCATTTTCCCGTTCAAAAAGCCCGTCCGAATGTCCATATAATCATCAGCCAATATCGCTTTCAGCTCTACCATTGAACGAGTGCGATAACTGTTTTCGCTGATTTTCGGGCTTGGCTGGAGCTCTATTCGCGAAGCTATAGCAGAATCATCAGGTATTTGACCGCATACCGGACAAAGAGGATCCGGCAAATAAAAATGAACTGAGCTATTGAGTGTTTGCAAATGGATCAGCATGATGTGATTAACAGTTTGAGCACTGGAACCTGTAAGAACCTTTTTGGCCTCTGCTGCAACAAGATGAGCCATATGCAATAGTCCGCTGCTCGAAGTCCAAATATCCGGATAGATCTCGCCATGCATCAGCAAATGCTGCAGCTCCCACGATTCCTTGCGGTCATTCCCAGCCATTAAGCGCCTCAGATCAGCGCATTGCGAGCATCCTGCCTTTCCTGGCATAACTAACGGCCCGATTACCCCTTCACCGAATGATACAAACCCGCGAAGCCACGGAGTACCAGTGTGAGAGAACATTTCCTCCGCCATGAGATGAGAGGCGGGGTCATAACCATCATTCAACACAAGTGCAAGTTCAGACGCTTCTGGAACACCAGCTGCCAAATCCTTCACTCTTATAAGCAAATATTTTTCTGATAATAAATCACATACAAAGTCTGCGAGCTCACCCTCACCAATAACCGCAACTATTGCACTCACTCCTCATCCTCCTCTCGAAGCGAAATGCCGTATGCTCCCGCCAGCTCCTCTTTCAAAAAAGGTTCAGAGGTCAAGTCATATACAAAAATACTCTTTCGGTTGCTTTTTAATTGCTGTAGCGCTATCTGCAAAACCTCTCTATGCTGAAATGGATCGTTTGTCGGAATCATGACATCCTCTGACTTCGCATGACTTTGTTTTACAAAAGAGCATCGATAGGTGTTCGTCGTAAAATTAGCTTCTTTATTTTGAACATCCAGTAAAGCATGCTGTAATGCTCTTCGCAGCGCCCTTGTTCGATTAAGATCAACAGCGTCATACCAGCAATCGTTTGTCTTTACCCACATAACAGGGAAACCTAATACATCCTCACTCATGCCAAATGACGGAGCTCCTCGCAGCGTTGTCAACGCATTTATGAAATAGCGGCAGCGATCATCCTCCACATGACTAAGATGCAGCTCCGTTATAGAAGGTGCATTAGCTTCATACCTTCTTATCCTCTCTTCTGACAAACACTTTTGCAGTCCGCGGCAAATGCCTTCCTCAATCGTCTCACCTGCCCCTACACAGAGCAGTTCCGCCATGCGTGATACATAAGCCTCGATCCCAACTAGCCCGGCCTCCCGCCTTGCCTCTTCGTGTCTAATACCGTTACATACGATTTCTCCAAGCAGTATCGCCGGACCTTCTGATCGTGGATCTACTGACTGCACACGGCACTGAGACAACGGCAGCTGCCGCAGCTCCCCTTCCTCCCAAGTATGGAAAATACCTGTTTCATTCGATGTTAAACGGCTAAAGTAAGGAAGCAAGCCACTCGAATCCTTATTCACCGAATCCTCCTGGAACAGAAGTTCTAAATCAACTGTCCTCTCTGAGATGACTTGAGCACCTGCTAAAGGATGTGGAAGAAAGGAATGCCACTTCCCTTCCAGCGTCTCCAGATTCAACAGAAACAATTTATTGTTCTTCTCCGATTTCGATACTTCAGCAGCGGATTTTAGCCATTCGAAGACGATAATGTTTGCCAGCAGCGATTCTGTAGTCGAGGAAGCTGTACTCACTTGTGGATCTATATACAGAGCAGAATGATGGATTCTGCGCCATGCCGATTCCCAATCCCCCTCCAAACTTGGATATGAGAGTGGAACCGCTATACCTGCTTGTTCCAGCATAACGGCTGGCAGCAGCGCCTTGTTTTCTTTTCGACAAATTTCATCAAGCAATCTTATTTCGGATAATGCATCCTGATCAGACACGAAAAGTATTGCGTCAAATGGCTGTACCACCTTATTCCAATCCACTCCGACCTTATTCTGCAGGCTGATCTCGTCCACCCTGACTTCCTGATCGAACTTGCGATAATGTTCAGATAGCTCCAAAATTCTCTTGCGATTCGTCGTTTCAGGATTTTTAATCAACATGTGGAATTGAGGCAATCCAGACTCTAATAATGACTTCACCAGTGAAATCAAAAAAGAGCCAGACCCAACAACGAGCACGCTGGACTGACGATATTTCTGAAAGCGGTAAGCGCCTGAGCCATCAAAACTGTCCAAAAATTCAATTTGAGAGGCATACTTTTTAACAATTCCATCATGCAGCTGGTGTGGCTGATCCCTGCTCACATCCTGAACATAGCCGTTCTTATACAACACTTCCGCGATCTCATACACATGTGCACGGTATTGATCCGTTAATCCATCCGTTAAATCATGCATGGTGTGTTCTCCATTAAATACCGGTATTAATTTCTCAATCCATTGATCAATCGTACTGCCTTCCATCCGAAACGAACCAATATTGTTTCGAAAATAGACACTTCCGTCCGAGCTTGGGAGAAAAAAAGTATCTCCTCTCACTTTAAGGCGCATAGAAGGATCCAAATTTCATACCTCCTTATTATGAAGTCTGACTGGTCATAACTTGATTTCTCTATAAAGGTATGTATGGCTATTTGTCCGTCATACCAGCACTTGCATAGAAAGAACGCCCCTGTGAGCTGAATGGCCTACAGGAGCGTCTTGAACCTTCTATTTATATGCTCATCATTGGTGAACTAATGGCAACGGGCACAGCCAGCACATCTAGCGCAACCTCCACACCTCGCACAGCCCCCGCATCTACCACAACCTCCGCATCCGCCACAGCCGCCACAGCCCCCGCATGCACAAAAACCGATACAAAAGCCGATGCAGAAACCAATGCATAACCGTGAATTATTAGGGTCAACCTGGCCTTGACCTGCATTTGGCGTTATACCGCTCGCTTTAAATGCATCCATATTTAGATTTTGAAGATCGTTTTTAAATTCATTCATTTTAGTAGCCTCCGTTGTATGTTCATGTGATTATTATCGGCAATCCCAAAATTAGGAATTTCAAATTCGAACAACCCAAACGAGTTCCATGCCGATAATCGTTCATGACATATACGTATGAAGAAAGCTCCGCTAGTGTTACTAATCCATTCACCTAGTTGACAATTTTAAAGAGTCTAAAGCGAATAAAAAAAGAAGCTGTCTCCAGGTCATCGACCTGTTGACAGCCTCCTTATTCGATCAATTAAGCATGTTCTAGTTAAGCTTCTTTGACAATATTAGTTTTGCGCTTACGGTGTAAAAACTCGTATACGATCGGAACAATAATAAGCGTAAGCAGTGTAGAACTCGTTAATCCGCCAATTACTGTAACCGCCATACCTTTGGAGATCATACCGCCAGATTCAAATCCAAATGCTAGCGGGAGAAGCGCTCCAACCGTTGCAATCGCCGTCATCAAGATTGGGCGAAGACGTGTACCTGCTGCTTCGATTAATGATTCCCTAACAGTAAGACCTTCCTTCTCCTTCTGAATGACACGGTCAACGAGTACAATCGCGTTCGTTACCACTATTCCAATCAACATTAGTGCACCAATCATTGCAGTTACGCTAAGCGTTTCCCCTGCAATAAGCAGAGCTACTAATGCACCGATAACGGTGAAAGGCAATGAGAATAGAATAGCGAAAGGCGTAAGTGCTCCTCCAAATGTAATGACAAGCACCAGATAGACAACAGCAATAGCTGCTAGCATTGCCAGCCCAAGCTGCGTGAACGATTCGTTGATTTGCTCTGATACACCGCCCATATCGATATCGATACCAGCAGGAAGATCAGTCTCATCGATCATCTTCTGTAGATCAGCGGATACCTTACCTATGTCAGCTGCTGTCACATCTGCTGATACTTCAGCATAAATACGGTCATCGCGTCTCGTAATCGTATTAGGTGATTCACCCTCTTCGATCGTGACAACATCTTTCAACGCCACTTCTGTACCTAGCTGTGAAGTCAGCTTAACATTTTCGAGGTCTGATTTATTTGTATAGGTTTTTGACTCAACCTTCACATAAACATTAAATTGCTCGCCATCTACTTCGATTGTCGTTAGAACTGGGCGCTCACGCACTGGACTAAGTGCCATCGCAATTTGTCCCGCTGTTAAGCCGTTTTGGCTAAGCTTCTCTTGATTAGCTACAAGGCGGTACTCCTCATATGTTTCGGACAAGCTTGAATCGATATTTTTCAAATCTTTATGATCGGCAAGCTTCGTCATAAGATCATCTACAATAGGCTGAAGCGACTTCATATCTGGACCAAATACAAGCATGGATACGCCCGATCCGCCTAATCCGCCACCGGTGAAGTCCATCTGCTTCCATTCGCCTTTGCCGCCTAACTCATGCAGAAGCGGGACAACTTTTTCTTTCTCGGCAGTGAAATCTGCAAAATCATCATTATAGCTTAAGTTAAACAACGCTTGCTTTGATGCTCCTGGACTAAATGGATTTTGGCCGCCAACAGCATATTGCACGACCGAAATACCTTCACGTTCCAGTAATTGCTTCTCCGCTTCAAGAGCCATCTTCTCTACGTCTTGACGTGTTTCACCAGGTGCAGGATTATAGGAAACAACCATCATTTTCTCCTCTTCGCCAGCTATGAAGCTGGTACCAATCACTGGGAGGAGGAATAAGCTTCCAATTAACAGAAGAACCGCGAGTCCAAAAGTAACAAACTTATGGTCAAGCGTCCAACGCAGAACCCCTTTATACCATTCAGCCAAACGACCCGGCTTGTCATGATTTGCTTTTCCAGCCTTCAGACCTTTACGGAACATCATATGTGCCAGCATAGGAACAACTGTAATCGCAACAAGAAGTGATGCTAATAGAGCAAATACGATCGTCAATGCAAATGGCAAGAAGATTTCACCGATCATGCCGGACACAAGACCTAGTGGCAGGAACACGGCAATCGTTACGATGGTAGATGCCAAAATTGGCACGAACATTTCCCTCGTAGCGTCAAAAATCAGTTCCTTGCCCTTCATCTTCTCTGTAGGAAGAGCCATTCTTCGATATACATTCTCGATAACGACAATGGAGTCATCGATTACCCGTCCAATTGCTACGGTCATCGCACCAAGCGTCATAATATTCAGTGTAATGTCCATCATGCTCAAAATAAGAAGTGCAATTAGTATGGACAATGGAATTGATACGACAGCAATAATCGTAGAACGAATATCACGCAAGAAAATCATAATGATAATAACAGCGAATAAAGCGCCGATTACCGCTTTGCTAAGCATCGTGTGAACAGAATCCTCGATCGGCTTACCTTGATCTAGTGTTGTCACAAAAGATAAACCTTCGTTTTTGCTTTCAAGCTCTTTAATTTCTGCTTTCACATTGTTAACAACATCAACCGTATTGGAATCGGCTGAT
This sequence comes from Paenibacillus sp. J22P15, assembly GCF_056269345.1. NCBI lineage: Bacteria > Bacillati > Bacillota > Bacilli > Caryophanales > Paenibacillaceae > Paenibacillus > Paenibacillus sp. J22P15. The sequence continues at coordinate 412,684 of NZ_JBWDNT010000001.1, read as the reverse complement.
TTTATAATGTTAAAACCAATCGCATCTTTGCCGTTTGTGCGCGAGATCGACTCAGCTTTACCAACAATGCTTATATCCGCAACATCGCTAAGCTTTACGCCCGGGACGATTATTAAATTTTTCAAATCATCCTCAGTTGTAATATTTCCGTCGACGACAAGCGCCTTCTCTGTGTTGCCAAATTCATAAATACCTAGCGGTACGGATAAGGCAGAAGCCTGGATAATGCCTTTAACCATATCCTCGGTCAATCCGATTTGTTTCAGCTTATCCGTCTTGAAGGCTAATTCGCCTTCTTTTACGTTTTGACCGGATATTTGAATACTCGCTACGCCTTCGATACCTTGAAAGCGGGGTAAAACATTATTTTCTACTTCTTTAGTAAGCTGTTCCAAGTTCATCGCATCATTAGCAATACTAAGCGATAGAACAGGGAAAGCATTCATGCTAATACGGGAAACAGATGGGTCCTGTGCTCCATCTGGAAGCTTAAGCTCAGAAAGAATATTTTTCACTTCTGCTTCGGCTTTATCCATATCCGTCTCATATGTATACTCAATAACGACGGAGGAGGCATTCTCATAGGATGTCGAGCTAACGACATTAACGCCCTTCAAATTACGAGTTCTCTGCTCGATCGGCTTCGTAATTTTCTCCATAATCTCTTCAGGCGCAGCGCCAGGTAATACGGTAGTTACACTAACGATTGGCACCGTAATATCAGGCAATGTTTCCATTTTCATATTCATTCCAGAATAAAGACCGGCAAACAAAACAAGCAAAGTCAAAATCCATAGTGCAAATTTGTTATTCAGTGAAAAACGGATAATGCTCTTCAATCTCTTCCACTCCTCATCTTCTTTCTATACTTTAAAACGATAGCCAACTCCCCAAATAGTCTCTATATATTGAGGTTTTGATGGATCATGCTCAATTTTCTCGCGCAGCCTCCGAATATGAACCGTCACCGTAGCTGCGTCACCGTTTGAATCAAGTCCCCATATCCTCTCGAACAGCTCTTCTTTCTCAAAAACACGATTGGGATGTGCTGCAAGCAGCAGCAACAACTCATATTCCTTTGAGGTCAGCAAAGCTTCTTGCTCGTGTATCATGACTCTTCGGGACGGCTTATCGATAAACAAACCACGAATGCGTATTTGATCACTTCGCTCCCCTTTATCAGCTGTCAATCGCTCATAACGAGCCAAATGCGCTTTTACCCGTGCAACTAGCTCGCTTGGACTGAAGGGCTTGGTCATATAGTCGTCAGCACCTAGGCCCAGACCTCTTATTTTATCGATATCTTCCTTCTTGGCTGTCACCATAAGTACAGGAATATTGATCTTCTGTCTGATCTGCCGACAAATCTCAAAGCCGTCAACTTTAGGCAGCATTACATCCAAAATAATCAGATCATACTTCCCTTCAAGAGCCTTCGCCAGCCCAATATCCCCCCTCCCTTCAATGTGCACCGTAAAGCCGTAACTTTCCAAATAATCACGTTCTAGCTCGGCAATGGCTTTCTCATCTTCAATGATTAGTATGCTCTTCATGACCACTCACCGTTTTGGCGGATACAGCCTTAGGAAGCTTTAGACAGAACCGAGCACCGCCATGTTCTGCATTCTCAGCCCACACTGTACCGCCATGCCCTTCAATAATTTGTTTGACGATCGCAAGTCCGAGCCCGCTCCCGCCGGTTTCTAGGTTGCGTGATTGTTCCGCACGATAGAAACGATCGAAAATAAATGGCAAATCAACCTCTTCAATACCAGGACCCGTGTCTTCAATTTCGATTAGAGCGTATTGCTCCTGTTCCTTCAATTTGACAACGATTTGATGTTTGTCTAGGCTGGATTGCTGTCCCATATATTTGACGCAATTATTTAATATGTTGGTGAGTACCCGGCTGAGTTTGTCAGGGTCAGCTGCAATCATGAGCGTTTCTGCTCCTTGCTCGATATACAGCAATGCTACCCTTGATTTCTCCAGATCAAATCGCTGCTCATCCAAAAAATACTCCAAATAACGATTGATATCCATGACTTTAAAATCAAATGCTACCGTCTGGAGATCAAGCTTAGAAAACAAGAAGAGTTCGTCAATTAATTGGTCCATATCTGTTGCTTTGCGATAGATTGTCTCCATATAACGCTTCCGCTTCTCATCCGTGTTAGCAATTCCATCCATGATCCCTTCAATATAGCCTTTAATTGCTGATATTGGTGTTTTCAAATCGTGCGAGATATGAGAAAGCAGCATCTTACGATTTTCTTCAAGTTGCAAGCTTTGATCGATCGACTGCTTTAGTCTCACCCTCATTTCCTCAAAAGCGATGCTAAGCTGTCCAATTTCACCCTTTGTCGTCGCTTCTACCTTATGCGTCAAATCCCCATCTTTAATTTGAAGCGCTGCTGCTTCCAGCTTCTTAATGGGACGAATAATGCTTCGTGAAACAAAGTAAGTAAGCAATAAGCTCGTTAATCCAATAAAGGCTAAGCTAAATGTCGTACCGACGGGTCTCCAATAAATAGGAACCGTGTCATTACGTCTAAACAGTACCGCCCGGCCAGCGGCTCCATCTGGATAACTAAAATCAACAGTGCTCGTTTCGAAGCGAAATGAGTTAAACGCGACTTTCGCTGGCGGCTCATCTAATAATTGCTGCCAATTGGCATGTTCTGCAGATTGCTTTAAGAAAGGCGAGATCGAAGTTATTTCACCATTCCTTGATATTAGCAGCCCCGCCCATAGCTCCCCCAGCTTATCCTGAATTTCGGCCACATACTCCTTCTTCTCGAGCTCGCCAGAATCATTATGCAGAACATATGACAATTCGCCATATACGAGTGCTTGAAGATAAGGCTCTCTGTTCTCATTTTCGTAATACTGACGAACGTCTTCGACTCCTAGCGCATGAAAAATAAAGATCATAAAAGCACTCATTAATATGATCGGTACAAAAATCATCGCCAAGTACGACATATACAGCTTCACTCGAATAGACAATTTCGTTCACGCCTCGCTGCTGCTATATTGTTGACTCTATATTTTATCATAAAGGCAATTTCTAAACGAATTTATAACCAATTCTTACAAAAGTATTACGTTTGATGAAAGTATGCGACATTTATTTAATGCCATTTCTAATTAATAACATTAACTATTCAGTGCTTAGCGTACCAAACTCAGTCAACGGCCATATCCGAAATACAGCTTTCCCTTCAATACTGGATCTAGCGATCGGACCAATCTCGCGGCTATCCATGCTATGCTCGCGATTGTCACCCATAACGAACAGCTGCCCTTCTTCCACTTTAAACGGGTTGGTCACAATGCCAGCGACGGTTTGTCCTTTAACATACTGCTCATCGATTTTTTGACCGTTTAAATACACTTCCCCATCCTTGATATCAATGACATCGCCTGGCAAACCAATAACACGTTTAATTAAACGCAATTCGCTCTCTGGTCCTTTAATAATAACAATATCGCCGTGACGCGGTTCATGAAGCCGATATGACCATTTGTCCTCGATTAACCGCTGACCTGCAACAAGTGTATTTTGCATGGAAACATTATGTACCTCTGATTGTGCATAGACATAGTTCTGGAACAATAGTGCAACAACTATCGCAATGCCAAATGAGACTACCCATTCTCTTACTTCTTTGATCCATCGTTTTGCTTGATGTTGTTCGGTTTGCATCAGCATACACCTCTTTATTTATTTGGTTGATACTGGTAAAAAATTATATTCCATGCTTAATACGCTTTTATTTGAATAAAGTTTTCAAAATAACGCTGAAAATAGTCAGTGACAACAGAACTAATCATGCGATAAAGTGAGACCAAGAGGAGGCTTCAACATCAATGAATCAGATTTCCGGGGCACAACGCTTACTTTTTACGACTATTACCATTTTATATTGGACTTCTATGTACGTATACGTTCCTACCTTATCTCCTTTCCTTAGTGATCGAGGATTATCCTTGCCTTTTATCGGAATCGTACTTGGCAGCTATGGTTTCGTTCAAATGTTCGTAAGATTTCCGCTTGGCATATTGTCGGATCGCTTCGGGAAACGCAAGCCGTTTATCCTGCTAGGCATGCTGACCGCTTGTTTAAGCTGCCTGCTGTTTCTTATTCCAGATTCATGGGTTTGGCCGCTTGCTGGCAGACTTATGGCGGGCGTTTGCGCTTCTACATGGGTTGCGTTCACTGTGATGTACGCTAGTTTTTTTGGAGCTGGACAGACAAGCAAAGCAATGGGAAATATCAGTGTAATGACAGTATCTGGACAAATGATTGGCATGCTATTCAGCGGCTGGCTTACTGACGGATTAAGTGCTAATGCTCCTTTTATTGTAGGTGCTGGCATTGCCCTCCTTGGGCTGCTGCTTGCATTCATGCTGAAAGAGCCTAACGCGGTGCAGAAGGATCAGCCGGGTATGTCCTTTGCGATGATCAAAAATGTTATGCGTACAAAAACATTGCTGCAGGTTTCTCTGCTCTCCGTACTTGCTCATGGCATCCTCTTTATAACCATGTTCGGATTTACACCGCTTAAAGCAGAAGAAATGGGAGCGGACGGACTTAAGCTGACTTTGCTCGTTCTCGCTTTTATGCTCCCTCATGCTTTTGCCTCACTCGTCACAGCAAGATGGTTTACTCCTAAATTCGGTTATTGGGGAACGATTGGAGCTGGCTTTATTTTGAGCACGATTTGTACGGCGGCAATGGTGTTTGCGAATTCGTTCGGCTTTCTTGTTGTCACTCAAGCGGTTAATGGTTTTGCGCAAGGATTGCATTTGCCGCTTCTGCTCGGCCTTGCTATCCGTGATGTTGAACTTCCTGGCCGCGCTACAGCCATGGGCTTGTATCAAGCCTTATATGCCATTGGCATGTTCTCAGGACCGTTCTTAGCTGGCTGGTTGAATGAAAGCTGGGGCTTGAACGGCGGGTTCGTGTTTGGATCGATGCTTGGTGCTTTGGCATTCGCGCTTGTAATCGTTTGGGCTAAGCGTGAATCTACGGTCGTATCTCACAAGAATCGTACTGAAGAGGTGAGCGGGTGATAAAACCTCAGCTTGTACTCGATATCGGTGGCGTTCTTGCGACGAACCTATCGCCCCTTCTGTGGCAGCTGCTTGCTGCTGAAGCGACCATCTCTGAAGAAAAACTTTATTCTGAATATAAGCAGCATATTAGTAATCATCTCTGGACGGGTCATTTAACGGAAGAGCAATTCTGGAATTGGGTGCTGGCATACACGCCCTCGCTCAGTCAAGATCGAGCCAAAACCTATATTGCGAGCAGTTTGCAGCCGCTTCCTGCGTTGGCGGAGATCGCTAATTGGAGTGAAATCGCTCATATTCATCTGTTAAGCAACCATCTGCCGGCTTGGGTTGCCCCCATTGTTAAACCGATCCAACCTTATTTGAAGAGCATTACGATCTCAAGTGAAGCAGCGTCAAAAAAACCTCATCCGGCTATTTACAACAAAGTAACTGAACATCTAACGCCAGACTCCCTTGTATTATTCGTTGACGATCAGTCAAAAAACTTAAAACAAGCAGCGATGCTTGGATGGCAAACGCTGCTTGCTGATGAAGATGGATTATGGATTTCACAGGTGCTCCCGCTTTTACAGCAAGAAAGAAGCGAGAAACAGGAGTACACCTGTCGTTCCAGCAATACTGAATAGACAAGCATCCGCTCGGGTGAAACGAAGGCGAAAGCTGTATGTTGGCTTTCGCTTCGTATATCCAAATCCGCGTGCTTCCAGTGCATCCGCCATTTGCTCCGCTAAACGAAGAATCGAACGCACATAAGGAATCATAATAGGAAGCAGTCTGTTGAACGGCACTGTTTTTAGAGGCGAAACAGCCTTCCCTCTCGCATGTGACAGCTTCGCAAACCGCTCCCACTCCCCTGTTAACAATGGAATAAACCGAAAAATAAGCGTTACGATAATTGCAAATGAATGAATCGGCACTTTTGCCCGCTCGAGAAAGCCAAACGTCTGCTCAATGGATCGCTGCAGCCTTATAGGTGTCATTAGCTTGAGCATCGGCATACCTAAGAGCATAATTAGCATCAGTTTTCCGAGCCTTATCGCAATTGGCCAAACCTTCTCCAATTCGAAGGAGAGCGGCGAAAAGCCTATTCCTCCTATCATGCAAAAAATGATAATCATAATTCCATACGCGCGAATAACTCTTCTCCAAGGCCATATAATTGTACGAAAAGGCATTAACAGCAAAAGTGTTGCTATTGCGGCGATTGACAGCTCTAATGCTGTTTTTTGTGAAAAAATGCTTGCTGCTAGAAATAAATAAACGAGCACAAGTGCACGCGGATCAAAGAAATCTGAACGGAGCAGCTTCGGTTCTCTAACTGCTGCTGTTGCTGTAGAGCTAATTTTCTTTTTGATGTCCGATGCTTGTTCATCTTCTCTCGGAATGCGTTGCAGGCTGTGAAATGGTACGTTACTGCTTTCAGCTCCGTTATGCATGCCATCAGCTTCAGCTTCCCTAACACTAGCTCGGTTCTTCAGCTCCAATGTGATCGCCGCTGCAACCTCATGCGGCGCTGGCCACGGCGCCCCGTCTTCTCGCGCCGACAACTGCTCCAGCGGCATAGCCGCTTCAATGCGCAGCGCATCCAGCACGCGCAGCGCCTGCGGCGCAGCGGCGGCATGCTCGGTCGCCGCCGCTTTTGCCGCTGCGCGAACTGTGCCGCCGCTGACCACGGCGACCGCGTCCGCCAGCGGCAGCAGCGCGTCGAGGTCGTGCGTTGCCACGACCACTCCGCGCCCCGCCGCCCTGTGCGCTTCAAGCACCGCGCACAAGCGGCGAATACCGCCAGTGTCGAGCCCCGCTGTCGGCTCATCCAGCAGCAGCCAATCCGGCTCACACGCCAGCAAGCAGGCGAGCGACAGCCGTCGCTGCTGACCGCCGCTGAGCGTCCAAGGGTCACGCTCCAGCATCTGCTCAGGTAATCCTGCCTTCGCAAGCGCCTGCTCAATTCTCATCTTCATACTTATAGAATCCAATTGATAAGGCTTAAGAGAATACTCTAGTTCCTCCCTGACACTAGAGGCAAACCACTGCGACTCAGCACTTTGCATCGCTATGCCAAGCTTTAGCAGCACCTCTTTGTTTAGCCTGCTTTTACTGTTTTTTTCTACCCAGAGCGAATCACTTCCAAGCGAAATACTTCCTCCTGCGATCGAACGAATGCCTGCCATCGTCTCGAGCAGCGTCGACTTTCCAGCTCCGTTCCGTCCGATCAATAGCGTGATTTCTCCTGCCTTGAAGGTCATATGAACATCTCTCAGCAGTTGTTTCTTATTTGTGCCCTCAGCGATAACACTAACGCCGCTTAGCTGCCAATCAGCGTGCATATCGGTTCACCGCCTCTGCCAGCATACTAGCTGTAAATGGAAAAGGAACAAGCTTAACACCTTGTTCCTCCAACTCCCATGCAACCTGCGCGGAATAAGGAGCTTCCAAACCAAGCTGCTCACAAAAACTGTCCTGCGCTCCTGCGGAAGACCTTGCGAACCATGCATCAGTACCTCCGTCATACACAATTGAGCCAGAATTCATCGCTATGATCCGATCGTCCGCTCGCAGCTCTTCCAGCTTCTGCGTAATCCAGAGAACCGTGATTCCCGATTGCTGAACAATTCTAGCTTGCTCCAGAACAGAGCTCGCTGCCTCGGGGTCCAGCATAGCTGTCACCTCGTCAAGAACGAGCAGCGGCGCTTTCAATGCCAAACACCCGGCTATAGCAACCAGCTGCTTCTGTCCGCCGGACAAAGATTCTATCGGCTGATGTAGATGCTCACTCAAACCTACACTACTAAGCGCATATTCAGCTTCAAATTGAATAGTTGCAGCTTCCTGCTCATTTTGCTCAAGCATAATAATAAGATCTTCCAATGGCGTTGCTCCAATCATCGCTGCATCCGGCTGCTGCATAACAATCGGAATAGGCTTGCCATTTGCGGCTGTCTGCATGTTCCGTATGACTTGTCCGGTGCATCCAGCTACTCGAAATCCTGCGGCAACTTTTGCAACTGTGCTTTTCCCGCTTCCGTTGCAGCCTAGCAGCGAGATCCATTCCCCTTTATGTATGGCAATAGAAACATCTTTAATGATTGGCTCCCGTTTTTGTCCTTCTCTCAAAGCTGGCGGTGTAACCGTTACATGCTTCAATTCTACCTGATAGATATGATTCAAAAAATTTCACCTAACCTCTTCCCCAAAACGATTCGCTATGCTACAATTCGGTTTGTTAACCTTGTTAAAATATATATGGTTAACATTAAAATCGCAAGTACATAAAGGAGACATGCTACACTATGCAAACCAATAACATTCGATCGCTCGTTTTCATTGCCTTATTCGCAGCTTTATTTATCGTTATGAGCACTTTGACGATTAAGTTAGGGGGCTCGTTCGTCCCCATAACGCTTCAGACTCTAGCTGTTATATTATCAGGGTTGTTTCTGACGCCGCGCAATGCCTTCCTAAGCATATTCATCGTTATCGTACTTGCAGCCATTGGTTTACCGTTATTCAGCGGACAAGGCGGTATTGCTCATCTAACAGGACATACTGGCGGCTTTATATTCGCCTTCCCGTTCTGTGCACTTTTAGTCAGCCTAGCCGTAGGAGCTTACCTGCGCAGCTCTAGTTCCAAAAGCAACAAAGCCGCGGCTTTTATCGTCTTTTTCATTATATTTGAGCTATTTAGCTCGCTCAGCGCCTATGTTACAGGCATTCCTTGGATGATGTATATTTTGGACTTTTCGTTTCAGAAAGCGCTGGTGGCTGGATTTTACCCATTTATCATTGGTGATGCGCTCAAATCACTCGCTGGCACCATTCTTGCTGTCTCCTTAACACCTTACATCGTCCACATTCGCTCGTCAACTAGCAGCCGCAGCGAGGAAAAAGCTTCATTTAACAACTAATTTTATTAAATTTCAAAAAACCGTTATATCCGATTATGCAAACTAAATCGGGTATAACGGTTTTTATTTACTTCTCAATGCATCACGCTTAATTAATATATCAGTTCCACAAACGAACCTCACCGAGACTAATCTGCTTCACGAAGGAGGCTTCACGCAATTTCAGAAGTTCCTTAGATGGTCCCGTAATAACTACACCATAAATACGTATTCCATTTTCTTGCACGTAGGCGAGAGATTCACTTATCTTTTTAGTAGACACGATCGATCTCGTTATCGATTTATACTTCAGTAGCAGCTCAAGTGTTTCTATGAAGTTATCTGTAGTTAATTGTCCACCTTGGTGATGGTATAAGGAGTATGCAGGATAACCGATTGGCTCTCTTACAGCCGATTCGTCAACTCCCGCTCGCTGTTGACCCGTATCTACCGTATGCCACACTATTTTCAGGTTTGTTCCGCTGAATAGCTCATCTACTTGTTCCGGTTTATAATACTGATCCAAAGAAACATACATCTCCGCTACGGTACCTTCAGGAAGCTTCTCTAATCTAGACCAATCCGAGTCGTTCGAATGAGAAGCAGTTGCTACCGGCAAATAAAAGTTTCGGTTTCCTTGTGATTGCGTTTCTAAATACGTATCCGTTTGAGGCCCTATCCACTGATTAAGCCGAAACGTTCGAGAATAAGTCCCTACAACTTCATTATCGTTGCCGATTTGTTTGCGTGTAGTACCAAAAAATTTCATACTTAATATATTTATTGGTTTACTGCTTAATGAAACCTCAACGTTCGGCCTGGTCACGGCTACCGCTGACCTAATGACATCTCTATAAATGTCTTGCCGCATCGGATCGCCTGTTTGATAAAATAAAGAAGTAAGTCCGGAATTTATTATCGATAATAACAGCAGCATGCCAAATACCGTGCCCACGCTCCAGTAACCAACTCGCCGCTTCCCTTTCTTCATGAGCTGCTTTGCCTTTTTCGGATTAAGCTCTACTCTGCGCTTGTCTTGTGATGATCTCGACTCACCGCTGCCGCCTTGCAGCGCCTCATCCAAATACTGCTGATAAACCTCGAGTTTAGCAATATCTTGCTCTATCTCCGCCCGCTCCTCAGCAGACAGCTTATCCTCCGCATAATCCTTCAATTTCTGTTTAAAGTGATCTGTCATGCTCGGCCCCCTCTGCTAGCTGCTGACGAAGCGTCTGCCTCGCCCGAAACAACAGTACCTTATAATACGACAATCCGATTCCCATAATATCCGCTGCTTCCTGATAGGAAAGCTCATGGTAATCATGCAGCAGCCACGCTTGCTTATGCTTGTCAGGCAGTTTTTCTACCACTCTCCCAACCTCACTAAACTGCTCCGCTCTAACGATAACCATTTCTGGTGTCATTTGATCAGCAATTGCTCCAAAAAAAGCAGCATCTCTAGGTTTAGCGCGATTTTCCTTCCTTTTATAATCGATAAGAGCATGATGAGCAACTCGAAACAGCCAGGGCTTTACTTTCTCACCTTCATAGCTATCCAGATGTAAATACGCACGATAAAACGTTTCTTGGACAATATCTTCGGCAATATAGCTGTCTTGGCAGAGAAACATTAAATAACGGTACACATCTTTCATATAAAACATATACAACTCATCAATATTATTCGGCTCTGCCACCTCCTACCTTCACCGAACGATCTAACAGCAGCTTGTTGCCCTATACACGTTTGAGATTGGAAAAAGTTACAATTAATTCAAAAAAACCGTATACCATATCCCCATTAGGAGCTGTATGGTATACGGCATATAACATAAAATATTTAGTCGCTGCATTCTTCAGGAGCTGGTTCTGAAGCATTCTCCACATTGATCTTCTCAGATACCGTATCGCGAATGATAGAAATAACGAGCTGCAGTAAGTAATTAATGTCGGATTGGCTTTGTTGGAACTGGGTTACGATAGGAATACCATCAAGCTCATCCTGAAGCACTTCCATTTCGCCTTCAATTTTTTTAACCATATCTGCATTTTTGAAAGTCGTCTCGAATGCGACAACTTCCTTTTGTTTCTTCTTGATTTTGGAAATCAATTGCTGAACCCGCTCATTGCCATTAATTTGCAGCTCAGCGCGGCGATAATCCTGGACTTCTACTGACGTGAAAATCAGATTCGCTAGTTCTTTTGCTTTATTCGAAATATCATCGCGAACGATGAGATCACGTGTATTGAAACTCGGAATTCCACAGCCTTCTCCATGCTCATGATTATGATCGCATTGCTCTGCTTGATTTTCTGCTGTGTGTTGCTCTGACATTTGTCATCTCTCCTGTTTTCCCGTTAGCTAACGGCTTCTTGTGCATCTTGTTCAATACATTCGGCTTTAATATACCAAGTCTGAGCTTCGGTTACCTTCGCCATTACAAACTGACCAATCCATTCCTTTGGACCTTCCAAATGAACGAGTTTATTCGTACGAGTCCGCCCAGAAAGGACATTTTCATTGTTTTTGCTTTCGCCTTCAATGAGAACTTCGACAATTTGACCGCGAAGCTGTTCATTCTTTTCTCTCGCATTTGCAGCAAGCTGAGCATTTAGACGCTGTAGACGAGCCTTCTTCACCTCTAGCGGAACATTATCTTCCATAATAGCTGCAGGTGTACCCTCACGCGGAGAGTAGAGGAACGTATACGCGGAATCGAAACCAACTTCTTTTACAAGCGTCATCGTGTCCTCGAACTGCTCATCTGTTTCACCAGGGAAACCGACGATAATATCCGAAGTCAGCATTGCATTAGGAATTGCTTTTTTAATTTTGGAAACAAGCTCCAAATACATCTCACGTGAATACTTGCGGCTCATACGTTTCAATATTTCAGTGCTGCCTGACTGTACGGGCAGATGAATATGCTCGACCAAATTACCGCCTGTTCCGAGCACTTCAATCAAATGATCATCGAAATCACGAGGATGGCTCGTCATAAAGCGAACACGCGGAATATCGATTTTGGACATATCCTGCATCAGATCTCCAAAGCGATAGTTGATATCTTCAAAGTCTTTGCCGTATGCATTTACGTTCTGACCAAGCAATGTAATTTCCTTAAAGCCTCTTCGAGCCAATTCGCGCACTTCCGCAATAACGTCTTCTGGACGTCTGCTGCGCTCTTTGCCCCGTGTATATGGAACGATGCAATAGGTACAGAACTTATCGCACCCGTACATAATATTGACCCAAGCACGCATTCCTTCACGTTTCTTAGGCATATTTTCAATAATATCGCCTTCCTTGGACCATACTTCAACGACCAGCTCTTTACTGAAATAAGCATTTTGCAGCAAATGAGGAAGTCTATGAATGTTGTGCGTTCCAAAGATCATATCTACGAAAGAATGTTTTTGCAAAATACGTCCAACAACCGATTCCTCCTGCGACATACAGCCGCAAACACCTAGCAGCAAATCCGGCTTCTCCGTCTTCAGCGCCTTGAGATGACCAAGCTCGCCAAACACCTTATCTTCTGCATTTTCACGAATTGCGCATGTATTTAACAAGATCACATCAGCAAGACTTCGATCCTCTGTAGCGATATAACCCATTTCTTCGAACATGCCCTTCATTACTTCCGTGTCATGCTCGTTCATTTGGCAGCCGTATGTTTGGATCAAATAAAACTTGCCTATGCCCATCGTTTTCAGTTCATCAGGAATAGTAAAGTCGTAGTGTACCTCAATATCCTCTTTGCCCCGCTTCTTCTCATCCTTGTGATTAGGAGCAGAGTTGAGTTGAATATTGCGACCTTTAATTCGAACCGTAGTTTTGCCATCTTCTTCACTCAAAATTTTTGCATCTGAAAAATCGAAATACTTGGAGTAGTCCTTATCACCTAAGCCAGATTTTAAGTCTGGTGTGTTTTTGGTCTCCTTCGTCATAGGGATTCACTTCCTTTATCTGCAATTTCCATAAACAATTAATTTTATTCATTTAAACATATCAATTTAAAATTATATCATAACACCCACACCTAATCCATCTCATGCAATTCAAAGAATCCATCAATCCAAATAATTTGCATTATTGATTTAAGTCAATGACTCGTTAATAACCTGCGATTACAATGAAATCAAATTGGAACAGGAGGTTTTATTATGGTTGACCTAAAAAAAGAACTGCTGGATCAGCGGAAAATTGCTCTAACTGCGGGCATATCTCTTATTATCATGGCGCTTGCTGGATTATTTTCTTATGGTTTTGTTCATGGAAATCTGGTAGTGCAAGGAGATCCCGGGGCCACAATGAATAATATGATGACGTCAACATTACTTTTCAAAGCCGAAATCTTCGGCTGGCTTATTATCCTGATCTGTGACATCGTGGTCGCCTGGGCTTTCTATATCTTACTTATACCGATTCATAAAAGCATTTCCTTGCTCGGAGCATGCTTCCGTCTTATTTATGCAGCTATATTGGGAATTGCCTTATTAAATTTGGTTTTTGTGATGCACCTCTTGGACAATACAAACGATGCAGCATTATTTACATTCGATCAACTTCAATCGTTCATGATGCTGTTTTTAAAATCTTTTAATACGCTTTGGTCGATTGGCTTAATCATTTTCGGCATCACCTTACTTAATTATGTATTTATTGCGCCAATGACTTTAGGAGAATTGGGATTTGGGATTTGGTTGCTATTCAGTAGAGGGAAAATCTCTACAAAGCTATAAAGGAATAACATCCTTCGTATTATTATTTATTTTGAACCCGCTTCTTAATCCTGCTTAATGATTCTGGGGTAATACCGAGATAACTCGCCAATTGATGTTGCGGTACACGGTCGACTAGATAAGGTCGCTTCACTAATAGTTCTTTAAAACGTTCTTCAGCAGTAGAAGCGATAAATGAAGCGAAATCATCTTGTACTTGACCAAAGTATTCCTCTACCATCTTGCGTGTCATTGATTCCAATTGGGCGTGTTTGTTATACATTTCCTGTTCAGTATCTAGTTCGCCAACGACCAATACGGAGTCTTCTAGACACGTAAACGTATATTCGGATGATTTATCTTGTTTATGATGATTGAAAATCGAAATGGCTTGTTCTTCTGTATAAAAATTGGAGGTAGTCTCTTTGCCCATTTCATTAATCGAATGCTGCCTTATGCATCCCTTCAATACGAAATAACATTTTGTAGGAACATCTCCTTGTCTAAGCAGAGTTGTTCCTTTCTTATATTCCTCAATAAGTATCTCATTAGCGATAGCTTGTTGTTCTTCTTCGTTCAATGAAGTAAATTTAGACATATACTTATACAATATACTTTTCATGTTTGGATCTCCTTTCAGATCGTAGATCGGCGAAACAAAGGAGAGAAAATTATGGTCATACGGTCGGTAAAGGCTTTTATTAATTGGCACAAAAATCCTAATCAAATTCCCGTGAATGAATGGATACGAGACATCGTTGTACACTATGCCGAAATAAAAGATAAAAAACTTATTGGAGAAACATGGACTGTGTTAGTAAAGATAACAAAGCATATTGATAGATCATGGGATACATATGCTGATATCGCTTTTATAGTCGATGAAGCACCTTGGCATTTACTCAAAACAGGTTATAGCTTTAATCTTTGGGCTGGAAAAGATATTGCAACAGTTACTATTGTGTAACTTATTCATCTCAGTGGATATAAAGCAAAAAGACAGCGAAACCCGCTGTCTTTTCTCGTTCCTAATGATTCCTGCATTAATGAAATAAGGGGTCTATGAAAGTCTTACAAAAACGCTCTTGGATTTCCTCACAAGAGTAACCCATGACATAGCGCAAATGTCTGAAAGTATGCGGAGATTGTATCGATATTAAGGAATGAGCAGCATAACTCGGGTCAAGCGGCTCAATCTGCTCTTTATCAATCGCTTCCTGAAGTAATTTGCACAGCTCATTATGCAAATAAAGATAAGGCGGCGATTGAAAAAAATCACCCTTAGGATGTTCATGTTCAATTTTATTAAAGGATTGCATTACGCCAAGCCATTTCGATTCTCTATCGATAAACGCAATAATTTTGCACATGACATTACTTAATCTATCTTGCACGGGCAATTTTGCCGCGTCCATTAAATAGTCGTCGATCTCTTTGATGAAAATATTAAAATTGTCTTTCATCATATCCATGCACAAATCACCTTTGTTTGAATACCGCCGATATAAGGTGCCTTGACCAATGCCAACCGATTTGGCGATTTGATGCATACTGACCGATTCTACCCCATGCTCCGTAAACAAGTGATTAGCTGTATGCAAAATCGCTTTGCTGAGCGCTTGTTTCGTTCTGCTGTTTTCTGGTGCAGTCATCGTTCTCGTCTCCTTTTTCCGCGTTAACAAATTAAATAATTGACAATTGCCACATCCGTCATTATTATTCAGTAATGCGGACAATTGTCCGCATATAGATGCGGTCATCTATTATTGTAGCCTTCAGCTTAACATTGGTCAACAATAGGTAGAATAGACCCACAGATACGGATAGGAGGAAATGTTATGGCTTCAGCTTCAAAAAAAGCAACACCCATTGGTGATCCGATGTCAATTCGCAATATTATTGCTCCGTTAATCGCCATCATTGTCGGTATGTTTATGGTTATTTTAGACGGCACCGCCATGAATGTCGCCATGCCTGGACTAATGGCTGACTTCAAAAGCCCGATGTCTCTTGTACAATGGACCATTACAGGCTACGCACTTGCACAAGCAGCAGTTATTCCACTCGCTGGATGGATGTCCGATCGTTTCGGAGCCAAACAAATCTTCTTGTTTTCGATCATTATGTTCACGATTGGTTCGGGGCTTTGTTCACTAGCTACAACAGCTGAGCAGCTCATCGTTTTCCGTATCATTCAAGGACTCGGCGGAGGTATGGTTGCTCCTATTGCAATGGCCTTCACCTTTAGACTCAGCCCTCCAGGCAAACAAGGCGCAGTAATGGGCATGATCGGAATTCCGATGCTTCTAGCTCCTGCTCTAGGCCCAGTTGTGGCAGGTTGGCTCGTTGATTATGTATCTTGGCATTGGATATTCATCATCAATCTTCCGATTGGTATCATTGCCGTTATTGTTGGTCTTCGCACTTTGCCTAACATTGAGCGCAAGCGAGTTCCTTCACTAGACTTTTTAGGTATGATATTCGCTCCTCTCGCGTTTGCTATGCTAGCATTCGGAGTAAGCTCAGCTGGAGGTGCTGAAGGCGGCGCAGGAAGCGGCTGGACCTCTCCTGAAGCGTTGACTGGTATGATTGTAGGCGGTATTTCGCTTATTATTTTCATCATCGTCGAGCTAAAGCGCCAGGAACCACTGCTTGAGCTTCGTGTATTCAAATCAAGCAATTTTACCCGCGGCATCATTTTGCAATGGATTGTCCAAATCGCATTATTCGGAACGCTGTTCCTGATTCCGGTTTTCTTGCAAATTGCCAAAGGCTATTCCGCTTTTGAAACTGGACTTATCTTGCTTCCTCAAGCTCTTGCTGCAGGTATTTTCATGCCGATCGGCGGCAAGCTGTTTGATCGTATCGGAGCTCGTCCACTTGTTATTACCGGTTTATCTATCGTAACCATTGCTGGCTTCATTCTGAGCCAATTATCAGCGGAAACGACTCTTCTTACGCTTATGATTCCAATCGCTATGCTCGGCGCAGGTATGGGCTTGTCGATGATGCCGCTTAATACACATCTTATGCAGTCAGCGCCCAAAGAGCTCGTTAGCCGTGTAACATCGCTAACCGCTTCAGCACAGCAAGTAATGACCTCCTTTGCTATCGCAGGGTTGTCGACAATTCTTGCAAGCAGAGTGGAGCATTACGGGGCAACAAACCCAGGACCTAACGTCGTTTACTCCTCCTATGGAGATACATTCTTCATTCTAGCTTCTATATCAATCGTCGGTGCCCTTGTAGCTTTTCTGCTTCGCAAACCGAAGCAAGAACACGATACAAATCCTAATGAAAAACCAGAAGTTTCTATGATGATGGGGCACTAGTAACGTTCTGCAATACAAAAGGCAGCTTCCAATTCGTCTCTGACGATTTAGAAGCTGCCTTTTTTTTTCATCGATTAATCTATGATTTCAGCCATATCTCCGTTTTTCACACCTGCTGCATTTGCTTCATCTGTATCGATATGCATATCTAATGCGAATTGCTCTGATACACGTGCAACTACATTTTCGAACACAACACCACGCTCTCCAGTAAAACGAACACGCAGCGACTGCTTGTCCGCAATACCAAACCGCTCAGCATCACTAGTATGGAAATGAATATGTCTTGCCGCCACAATAACGCCTTCGTCGATCGTAACCTCTCCAGCAGGTCCTTGAAGCTTAATACCAGCAGAGCCTTTTGTATCTCCGGATTCCCTAACAGGCGGATTAACACCTAGTGTAAACGCATCTGTACGCGACACTTCGAGTTGAGTCTGCTTACGCGTAGGTCCGAGTATTCTTACTTTAGCAAATGTCCCTTTCGGTCCAACAACCGCTACGGTTTCATTAGCAGCATATTGGCCTGGTTGAGACAAAGGCTTCATTTCTGTTAATTCATAACCTGCACCAAATAATAACTCGACATGCTCCTGCGATAAGTGAATATGTCTTGCCGATACCCCGATTGGAACTTCTCTATGCATGATGCTGTCACTCTCCTGATCTGAATTATCCTCTTTGCACTGAGTTGAAAGAAAAAGCACACGACTGCTAAGCCGTATGCTTATCATACCATTTATTTAAATTCGGCAACAAGTTTCTCAAATTCTTCAGCAGTAATCTTAATATTTTGCTTAGCAAGACCCTCTTGACTAAAGCCGGTAATAAGATCCTCGTAAGATTTGCGGGTTTTATTTTGGTAAATAAGTCCAGTAAGCATCCCGTTTGTCTCCATGATTTTGTTCATCGCTTCCACGCGGTTAGATGAGTCATAATCAGGGAATTGCTCTAAATTCACGATATTTTCTTTAAACCAATCATACGTATTAATTTTATTAAAAGTAACACAAGGGCTGAACACGTTGATCAGCGAGAAACCTTCATGGTTAATGCCCTCTTCAATCAATTTCGTCAATTGTTTCAAATCGCTTGAGAATGACTGCGCTACGAATGTAGCACCAGAAGACATTGCAATCTCCAGCGGTGATAACGTCGACTCGATAGAACCCTCCGGCGTTGATTTGGTTTTGAAGCCCTCAGCACTTCGCGGAGAAGTTTGTCCTTTCGTTAGACCGTAGATTTGGTTGTCCATTACGATATAGGTGACGTTAAGGTTACGTCGAATGGCGTGAACGGTGTGACCCATACCGATTGCGAAGCCATCCCCGTCTCCACCCGAAGCGATAACGGTAAGCTCACGATTAGCAAGCTTTACGCCTTGTGCGATAGGAAGCACACGACCGTGAATGCCGTGAAAACCATAAGCGTTGATATAACCGGAAATCCGACCCGAACAACCAATACCGGAAATAACCGCTAAATTTTCAGGCTCAAGTCCTACATTAGCTGCAGCGCGTTGAATAGCAGCTTGGATCGAAAAGTCTCCGCAACCCGGGCACCAGTTAGGCTTTACATTATTTCTAAACTCTTTGAACGTTGCCATCTAAACTCAACTCCTTACAAGCTTTGTGAACGTCGGAAGGCAAGAACGGATTGCCGTCGTATTTAAGCAAGCTATCGATTTTCTCTGCAAAACCAGCATGCATTTTAATTTGACCTGCCAGCTGTCCGGTTGCATTGTTTTCGATGACAATCACTTTTTTCGCATTTTGCAAGTAAGGAAGCAGTGGTTTCGTTGGGAACGGATAAATTTGGCGAATCGTAATATGATTCGTAGAAACACCCTCTTGAGCGAGTAAGCTTCTAGCTTCATCAATTGTACCGCCAGTAGAGCCCATGCCGATAATAAGCAAATCAGGTGTTTCATGAGGTGCATCTACACGAATCGCTTCACGAATATACATTTCATTCAGCTTGTTCAAACGCTTATCCATCATGTTCTGACGGTTCACTGCATTCTCTGATGGACGCCCTGTTTCATCATGCTCTACGCCAGTTACGTGATGCAGGCCGCCTTTCTCACCAGGCAATACACGAGGCGAGACGCCGTCTTCCGTAAGCTCATAACGTTTAAACAAATCATGACCTTCAAGTGCAGGCACATTTTCCACAAGTTTACCGCGTTTAATCTCTATTTTATTGTAATCAAGCTGATCACATGACTGCTTGCCAAGAGACAACTGCAAATCTGTCATCAAAATAACCGGTACTTGATATTCCTCAGCCAAGTTAAAGGATTCAAGCGTGTCATAGAAGCAATCCTCGATCGAAGCCGGTGCGATTACGATTTTTGGAATTTCTCCATGCGTACCGTAAACCATTGCATTCAAGTCGGATTGTTCTTGCTTCGTAGGTAGACCTGTTGATGGACCGCCACGCTGTGTATTTACGATCACAAGCGGTGTTTCGGTCATGCCAGCTAGGCCAATTGCTTCCATCATAAGAGATAGTCCAGGGCCAGCAGATGCTGTCATCGAACGAACGCCGGCATAGTTTGCACCAATCGCCATCGTTACAGCAGCAATTTCATCCTCTGTTTGCACGACTGTACCACCGAATTTAGGAAGCTTCTTGATCAAATATTCCATAATTTCAGATGCTGGTGTAATGGGGTAAGCAGCCATTAAGCGGCAGCCAGCAGCAAGAGATCCGAGACCAATTGCTTCATTACCGATCATGAACAATTTCTGCTGTCCGTCAGCCTCATCCAGCTTGAATTCATCAAGCGGTCCACCGGCCTGCTCTAATACAAACTCAGCACCGCGTTTTACCGCTTCAATATTTTTCTCAACGACAGCTGCACCTTTGCGTCCAAACTCTTCTTCCACTGCTTTATTGAATACTTCCAGCGGCAGTCCTAGAAGTGCCCAAGACGCGCCCGAAGCAACCATGTTCTTCATTAATGATGTGCCGAGCTCTTCAGCCATCGCAGTAATAGGAACAGCAAACAGTCTTGCATTTATGCCTTCAGGTATAATTGGATTAAATTTCGCATCAGCAACGATAACGCCGCCAAGACGCAGTTCTTTTGCATTCAAATCAATACTTTCTTGGTCAAACGCAACTAGAATATCCAAATCATCCGAAATCGCACGAATTGGTTTCGTGCTTATACGAATTTTGTTGTTTGTATGACCGCCTTTAATCCGTGAGGAGAAATGACGATAACCATATAAATAATAGCCTAACCGATTAAGCGCCGTGGAAAAGATTCGGTCCGTGCTCTCGACGCCTTCTCCTTGTTGTCCCCCGATCTTCCAAGACAATTGACTAATCAAAATGCCCAACTCCTCTTTTTCTAAAACATGCACCCATTCTATTTCATCAAGTAATTATATAGTATAATTCATAACAGTCACAACAAGTTTAAAGCTCAAATTCATAAAAATCAAGATGTAAACGCTTAATAGAAGCATAATTTGTTTCGATTGTTTCCATACCGCAAATAGATCGAATCGCTTTTAAGCCAAAGGAAGATTTTTTCGAAGAAAACGAAGGGCATTTTCAGACATAAATTGTACGGTCTGCTGCTCAGAATAACGTTTGAGAAGCGCTTCTTGCAAATTTATAAGATCGCCTGGATGCGTTAAGTCTTTCATGTAGCTGTCAATTCCGTCAAAATCAGAGCCTAGCATAATATGGTTCTCTCCGCCGAGCTCACAAATATGCTCAATATGACGCAGCAAATCATCGATCACAACAACCTCCGTGCTCGCTACAAACCAAGGGACGTAAGTAACACCAATTAGACCTTGCATCGTAATTATTTTCTCAATCTGGGAATCCTTCAAATTACGCGGATGCTCACAGATCGCTCTCGCATTAGAGTGAGAAGCGAGGATCGGTTTCTGAGAAAGCTCAGCAACATCCCAGAATGCCCTCTCGGACAAATGAGATACATCTAATATTATATCCAATTTATTACATTCTTCTACTAACAATTTCCCTTTTGCGGTCAAGCCCCCGCCGCGCGGCTCCATTGCCCCGTCTGCAGCCCAATTCGCATGATTCCAGGTTAAACCCGCAGCACGTATACCTAATTGATGTACGATACGAAGCAGAGACATTTGCCCTTGAAGGCCATCTACACCTTCAAGCGACAACAGCGCTCCTATTTTTCCGCTATTTATGCAAGTATCCAGATCCTGCGCAGTCTTCACCCATAACATGTCCTCACAAGATAATACCATTTGGTGAAATCGATCTATGCTCTCCAAAATAGGCTCTAATCGTCCATTCATGGATTGAGGAATATAGATCGCGAATGTTTGCAAAACCGTTCCCACAGCCTTCAGACGCTCGTATGTAACATCTAATGAACTAGGCTTACTGCCTTGAAAAGTTAAATTCTCGTCAATCAGCAGCTTGCAGAGCACATCACAATGAAAATCTATCACTTTCATAGCCGCACCTCACCATTTGTCAGATTCACAGCAAAAAAACCTGTCTACGACGTAAACAGGCGAACAATTGTCTTTATATCCAATTGGCTTAAGCATTAACGCCGCTTGGACTTGCTACCGAGGTTCAACAATCAATTTGATTGCTGTTCGATCCTCCCCATCAATAACAATGTCTGTAAAAGCCGGTATGCAAATTAAATCCACCCCGCTGGGAGCGACAAATCCACGAGCAATCGCTACAGCTTTGATCGCTTGATTTAACGCACCAGCACCAATGGCTTGCAGCTCCGCACCACCACGTTCACGAAGAACGCCAGCTAGCGCACCTGCAACGGAATTTGGATTGGACTTTGCTGAAACTTTTAATACATCCATAAAAAGAACCTCCCCTTGGACTGTTGGATGGATTCCACTTTTAAATAGTATTCGAGGGAGTTAAAAAAATTCCTGCTTTTATTTCGTGTATTCACAAACTGTTCTGAATAGTCAGAACTTTCGAGAGATTGATAGTATTACATCAGAAGCCATTCATCTTCCGTAAGACGTATTTTCTCAATTTTGCGTGCTCTTCCTGTCGCATCGTCAATCTGTACAGAGATGGCATGCAAATGCCACTTGCCTTCATCCACTACAAAACGAACGGGCAGCTGCGTAATAAATTTATGCAAAACAGCATTTCGTTCCATTCCAAGTACGCCTTCCTTTGGACCAACCATACCAACATCCGTTATGTAAGCCGTTCCTTCAGGTAAGATCGTATCATCATTCGTTTGTACATGCGTATGCGTGCCAAGCACGATCGAAGCTCTCCCATCAAGATGCCAACCCATTGCAATCTTCTCTGACGTCGCCTCAGCATGAAAGTCGACGAGGATGTTGTTTGTACGCTCTCTCGCTTCTTCGATCAATTCATCAGCCTTGCGGAATGGACAATCGATTGGAGGCAAAAATGTCCGGCCTTGTAAATTAATAATAGCAAGCTGCTTTCCGCCTGCTTTAATAAATGCCATGCCTTGTCCAGGTGCACCCTCCGCATAATTCGCAGGGCGAACCATACGAGGCTCGTCGTCAATCCATTCAAAAATATCTTTATTATCCCACGTATGGTTACCCATCGTTATGCCATGGATACCCCATTCGAAAAATTCCTTCGCAATTGTTGCAGTAATCCCTCGACCTGCAGCAGCATTCTCACCATTCGCAATAATAATATGAGGGTTATATTTACTTTTAAGAGCTGGCAGTACGCGCTTAAGTGCGCTTCTCCCTACATTTCCTACGATATCGCCGATAAATAATACATTCATGTGAGTACACTTCCTTTTTTGTACGCCTGCAAACAGAAAAGTGGCTAACAAGCAGCCACTTTTCTGAAAAGCTGATATTTTTTTGTTGATTTACTTCGCGTATTCAACCGCGCGTGTTTCACGAATAACCGTAACTTTAATATGTCCCGGATAATCGAGTTCACTCTCGATTTTTTTCGTGATATCACGAGCGAGTCGGAATGCTTCCGTATCATCGATTTTCTCTGGCTGTACCATAACACGTACTTCACGGCCAGCTTGGATCGCGTACGATTTTTCAACGCCTTCAAACGATTCTGAAATATCTTCAAGCTTCTCCAGTCGTTTGATGTACGTCTCAAGTGTCTCACGACGTGCTCCAGGGCGTGCAGCGGACAATGCATCAGCTGCTCCTACGAGCATTGCGATAACGGAAGTTGCTTCCGTATCACCGTGATGGGAGGCAATACTGTTAATAACGACAGGATGCTCCTTGTATTTCTTAGCAAGTTCAACGCCGATCTCGACGTGTGATCCTTCAACTTCGTGGTCTAGCGCTTTACCGATATCATGCAGCAAACCTGCACGCTTCGCGAGCGTAACATCTTGGCCAAGTTCTGCTGCCATCAATCCAGTCAAGTAAGCTACCTCCATGGAGTGCTTCAACACGTTCTGACCATAACTTGTCCGATACTTCAATCGACCCAAAATCTTGATTAAATCCGGATGCAAGCTGTGAACACCAACCTCGAAAGTAGCTTGCTCACCGTATTCACGGATGCGCTCATCCACTTCTTTACGAGATTTCTCAACCATTTCTTCAATGCGAGCAGGGTGGATACGACCGTCAGCCACAAGCTTTTCCAAAGAAGTGCGGGCAATTTCGCGTCTTATCGGGTCGAAACCAGATAAAATGACCGCTTCCGGTGTATCGTCGATAATAAGATCGATACCAGTCAATGTTTCCAAAGCACGGATATTACGGCCTTCACGCCCGATAATGCGGCCTTTCATTTCTTCATTAGGCAACGTTACGACGGATACCGTCGTCTCAGCCACATGATCTGCCGCACAGCGTTGAATTGCTAGTGATATAATATCACGGGCTTTCTTATCGGCCTCTTCTTTCGCTTGCTGCTCGATCTCTTTAATCATCTGTGCTGTTTCATGTCGTACTTCCTGTTCAACATTAGACAAAATGATCGATTTCGCGTCTTCCGTTGTCAGACTCGATATACGTTCCAATTCACTTTGCTGCTGTTTGTAAATGGAATCGATCTGCTCTTGCGTCTCTTCGATCCGTTTTTCTTTGTTGGCTACAGTTTCTTCTTTGCGTTCTAGCGCTTCTAACTTTTTATCCAGCGACTCCTCTTTTTGGAGCAAACGTCTTTCCTGACGTTGAGCCTCGTTGCGACGTTCACGAATGTCTCTCTCAGCTTCGGAACGAAGTTTGTGGACTTCATCTTTTGCCTCTAGCACAGTTTCTTTCTTCTGAGCTTCCGCTTCTTTTTTCGCATTTTCTACGATTACAATAGCAGCTTGCTCAGCACTTGAAATTTTGGCTTCAGCAATCGACTTTCGAATAAAATAACCAATCCCAAAGAAAATTGCGCCAACAAAGAGACAGATCAAGACCCAAATGATCTCATTAGGCATCTTGTTCACCTCCTTGTTGCATACACCAAGGCATTGCTTGGGATGATATTAGGTTTTCAACCGGCTTCAAACCGTTTAAACATTTACTAATTTGACGAAAATAATCGTATTGAATCAACTTTTGGAAGGAAAATTGATTCAATAATGAAGGAATACAACCTCATTTTATCTTTTCGTAAAATCAATTGTCAAGCAAAAGCCCATCATATTCCTCGAATGATTCTTCTTCCCCATCCAAATCGATAGATTTTATCACGTCTTTCACGATATCTGCCGGGAAGCCACTGCGCATTAAATAACCCATTAGCTTGCGTTTTCGCTCAAATGGTTCGCCTTTTAATGATCGCCATTTCTTCTCTGCAGCCTTCTTCGCAGACGCTAATTCCACTTTCTGGTCCAGCGAATCGATAGCTTCTGCTACGGCTTCTTTCGACACGCCTCGCTGCTGCAGCTCTTGTTGGATAAAGCGTCGACCCTTCAACCGATTTTTTAGTCGGCTGGTAGCAAATTGGCGTGCATATTGTTCATCATCCACAATATGCTCCCTTTCTAAACGGTCAAGGGCATATTGTATATTGTCTGACTCAAATAGTTTGCGGTTCAAATATTGCTCGATCTGCTTCCTCGTTCGAGGTCTTGCTCCCAAATAGGCAATGGCCATTACATAAGATCTGTAACGTTCATCTTCCATCCGAATCTCCTCGACCTGATCCTCAGTTACAAGTTGTCCCTTTGTCAGCCGAAATCGGATAAATATATCTTCATGCACCGACAAAATTGGTTCCTCTGACTCAGCAAAGAGATGATATAGTTTTCGTTCCTTTTTGTCTTGTTTAACTGATAATATCATCCATTCTTCTACCGTACGCGAGTGGCTATTTGACATACCGTACATCCTCTCTAAACACAGCTTCGCCGCCCCTAACGGGACGGCGAAGCATCAGCGCGTATGATATTAGATCGATTTATTCCAGATCTTCAAACTCTTCTTCGTCTTCATCAGGTTTAAAATTAGCCTGAGCTGCTGCTGCAGACAGGTTGCTCGCATCGCGAATCTGTTTTTCAATGACTTCAGCAACATCCTTATGGTCTTTCAAATACTGCTTCGCATTCTCGCGGCCTTGACCCAGACGTTCTCCATTGTAGGAGAACCATGCTCCGCTCTTCTGAACGATATCCATCTCGACACCGATATCGACAAGCGTACCTTCTCGAGAAATACCTTCACCGTACATGATATCCACTTCAGCTTGCTTGAACGGAGGAGCAACCTTGTTCTTCACAACCTTAATACGTGTACGGTTACCAATCATGTCATTTCCTTGCTTCAACGTCTCAATACGACGCACGTCAAGACGTACGCTTGAGTAGAACTTCAAAGCGCGGCCGCCTGGCGTTGTCTCGGGGTTACCGAACATAACGCCTACCTTCTCACGCAATTGGTTGATGAAGATCGCAATGGTTTTCGATTTGCTGATTGCTCCGGAAAGCTTACGCAAAGCTTGCGACATCAGACGAGCTTGAAGACCTACGTGAGAATCACCCATGTCGCCTTCAATCTCAGCTTTCGGTACAAGTGCTGCAACGGAGTCAATTACGATAATATCAACCGCACCGCTGCGAACAAGAGCCTCAGCGATTTCCAAAGCTTGCTCGCCTGTATCAGGCTGTGAAAGCAATAGCTCATCAATATTTACGCCCAGCTTGTTTGCATAAAGCGGATCAAGTGCATGCTCCGCATCGATAAATGCAGCTTGTCCACCAACCTTTTGAACCTCAGCAATCGCATGAAGTGCTACTGTCGTTTTACCGGAGGATTCCGGTCCATAGATTTCTATAACACGTCCGCGCGGTAAACCGCCTATTCCTAATGCAATATCTAGAGCAAGTGAACCGCTAGGTACGGTCTCTACTTGCATGTGTGTGGATTCTCCCAATTTCATGATGGAGCCTTTACCAAATTGTTTCTCAATTTGACGCAAAGCCATTTCTAGTGCAGCGCGACGATCCGACAAGAAACTCACATCCTTCTTTATTTATAATTTTATGATACCTTTTTTCTGACGGGTTGACAAGCATTTTTTCGAACATACATTCGCCTTTTAGCTTCGCCCCCTCAACTGGACATAAAAAAACCGCAGCAAAGTATTCTTCGCCACGGTTCTTCCGATAACTATCTCAATTATAACGGCCTGCTTGGCAATTGACAAACATTATTTATATCAACTAGCTTTTTTCCAACCTTGCATCCGCCATTCCTTACCAATAAATCACTTCGCTTGGAGCGCAAGCCATAGCCGGTATAAAGCACTCTTCACCGCTCGAAGCCTAATCATGCCTCTGCCACCGCTTAAGTTCAAGGTATGCACAGCAATTGGTTTGCCTCGTTCAGCAATGCCTAAATATACTAACCCTACAGGCTTGCCTTCGGATTCAGCAGGTCCAGCAACACCAGTCAATGAGATACCAAAATCTGCATCAGAGAGTTCTCTCACTCTCTCTGCCATTAATGCAGCTGTCGAGTCACTAATCGCACCAGGCGCCCCCTCCCCTTCAAGCTGAGTCATCGGAATGCTAAGTAAATGATGCTTCATTATATTCGTGTAGGTGACAACCCCTCCTACATACTCTCCACTGCTTCCAGGAACGTTTGTAATGAGTTCGGCGAACAAACCCCCACTACAGCTTTCCGCACTAGCCAGCTTGCGTCTTGAGGCTCTCAGAAGGCGTACAACCTCCTCCTCTAAGGTGACGTCCTCCTGTGCATATAAATACTCGCCAACACGTTCCTTGATCTTAGTTACACTTTCGTCTATTTTGAGATCCGCTTCAATGGATGAGCTCGCTTTGGTAGATACGCGTATAGCAACCTCGCCTTCCTTTGCATAAGGGGCGATGGTTGGGTCAAGCTGTCCATCAATTAAATCAAGCAGCCTCTCTTCAAGGTTCGATTCTCCGATTCCTGCAAACTTCAATACTCGGGAATAGAGGGGATTAGCCTCTCCAAGCATAGAACGCAACCACTGCTCAGCAGCCCCATCCATCATCGGTTTCATTTCACGCGGAGGACCTGGCAGCAGCAAATAAAGTGTACCATCCACGGACAAACCATTGCCTACGGCTAGCCCCGTTGTATTTTCAAGCGGCACTCCACCTTCAATCATCAAAGCCTGACGACGATTGCTCTCAACCATGTGAATTCCACGAGAGCTAAACATATGCTCAATTTGTGCCATTGACGGCTCATGAATCACAAGCCCACGGTCCAAATAATCAGCTAATACATCCTTTGTAAGATCATCTTGTGTCGGCCCGAGACCCCCAGTAAATACGAGAAGATCCGCACGGCTTCTCCCGATTTCGATCGCTTGCCGCAGGCGAACCGCATTGTCCCCAACTACGGTCTGAAAGTAGACGTCGACACCTAAGCCTGCAAGTTTCTGCGACAAAAACTGTGCATTCGTATTTACGATTTGTCCGAGCAGCAGCTCTGTCCCGACAGCAATGATTTCCGCTTTCATTAGTCTAGCTCTCCTTTGAATTCAAATGTATGAGTGATCTTAAGCAATAAGCAAAAGCATCCCCCCGTATGACGGAAAGATGCTTTAACTTTATTCTACCGGAATCAAATGTTTGTTTTTCAAAAAATAATCAATACCTGAGTACACCGTAATCGCAGCAGCTACCCAGCTAGCAATAACATCGAATGGAAAATCAATAAAGTTGAAAGGGAAATTGTTAATCAATAGCGCGATAATCATCGTAATTTGAATGGCTGTCTTCCATTTCCCCCACGTGCTGGCAGCCATAACTGAGCCCTCTAACAGCGCGATTTGACGAAGACCTGTAACAGCAAACTCTCTGCTAATGATAACGATCGCAATCAATGCGTTCAGTTTGTCCATTTCGACAAGAGAAATAAGTACTGCAGCAACGAGCAGCTTATCCGCGAGCGGATCGAGCAGCTTACCCAGGTTCGTTACAATTTTGTTCTTGCGAGCAATATAACCATCTAAACCGTCTGTGCTTGCCGCCACAATAAAAATGAGTGCCGCTGCAATTTGATTGTATGTAATGGAGAAGTCTGAAATGGTGAACGACCCCAAATCCACTTTAATAAGCAGAAAAAACATAATAACCGGCACCAAAAATATTCTCGCTAGTGTAATGCGGTTCGCCAGATTCACGCAATTCCCTCCTCTGTTCGATCTAACTCATAGGTGTGCGTTACGCGAACCCTTTGTTTGCGAAAATAGTCGAATTTTCGTCCCTGTTGCCGACCACTTGTTAAGAAAGCAAGAGTGACTGCATGTCTGTTTTCCCTCATCTATGTATCCCCCAGATCCATCTGTAAAGCTATCTAAACCAGTATAATACATGCCAATACACGTGTCAAAAGCGGATTAAGCCTTATTTTTCTGCTATCTCTATACCAAAACGAAAAGCCCCGTTTCTCGAAATTCGATGAAACGAAGCCTTATAATTACGAACGATAGTTGGTAAATTGAAGCTCAACAGGCAGATCCGCTTCTCTAAGCAGCTTCATAACGGCTTGCAAATCATCTAGACTCTTCCCAGAAACTCTTAATTGATCACCTTGAATAAGGCTTTTAACTTTCAATTTCGAATCACGAATTAGAATATTGATTTTTTTAGAAACGTCTTGCTCGATGCCTTGTCTTAGCTTGATCCGCTGACGAACAGTATTGCCGGATGCACCTTCAATTTTTCCGTAGTCCATGTTTTTAATTGGAACTCCGCGTTTTACCATTTTGGACAAAAGAATATCTAGCACGCTCTTCAGCTTATACTCATCCTCAGACGCTACAACAAGATCTTCCTTCTCCAGTGCGATGGAGCTCTTGCTGCCTTTAAAATCAAAGCGTGTTTCAATTTCCCGCTCCGCTTGCTTTATTGCATTAGCTAATTCTGCCATGTCCACCTTAGATACAATATCAAAAGCATTTTCTGATGCCAAATCGATCTCTCCCTTGTTACGGTAATCATTGTTCCGTTTTAGTTTCTGTATTTGTACCAGTACCCGCACCCGTATCTGTACCCATTTCAGTACTTCCATCAGATGTTGAATCTTCAGCAATAACAGGTTTAAGCAGCAGTTTTTTGGAACCTGCTCTGTCGCCGTCAGGAACAATAACCCCATCGACTTTAATCTCTGTTAAATCGGATCTGCCTACATTGATGTAAATCTGACCTGTAAGGTCAAATAACTCGACAGTCCCATCCTCAGCATTCGCTGAGTAAAGCTTCTTACCTTGATTGCTGTCTGAACGAACCTCTAACCAGCTTCTGCCGCCTGATATTTTAATTTCAACCTTATGCGTAACGCCAACAGGTCCAATATCGTATTGATCCGCTTTCCCAACTTTACTGCCAAATGTAACGGTAGTAGAAGGAGGTGTCGGAGTTGGAGCAACTGGCTCATTTGTCGGAGTATTTCCGTTTCCAGCAGCAGTGTCTTCATCATTCTTAACAGGCGGTGCTGAAGCTTCCGTAATATTTGTGTTATTGTCGACTTCTTTGGGTTTGTCAGTATCATTATTAATGAAATACATCCAAATGACGACGACAATTAAAATCAGAAAAGACCACATCATCACGTTGAATCCGATTTTCCCGAGTCTTTCTGACGATTGTGATTGAACCCGACGCGGCGATCTAGAGACGATTGGTTCAGAAATTTGCTCCACCGGTGCTGCAGGCACCTCATGCTGATACAAACGAAGTACTTCGTCCGGATCAAGTCCAACGGCTTCAGAGTAATTTTTCACAAATGCTCGTACATAAAAAGGACCGGGTAAAACCGTATGGTCTCCACTCTCAATCGCTTCCAAATACCGTTTTCTAATTTTAGTCGTTTCTTGAATATCATCTAGCGTTAATCCACGCTGGTCTCTCGCCTTGCGAAGCAATTCACCTAAGTCAGACATGAGACGGCCTCCTTCCGATTAGAAATCGTCTGTATAGTTAGTTGTAAAAGTCTCATACGATATTTCTTCATCTGGTGTGTTACGTAATTCAACAATAATATCAAAATGGCTGTAATCGTAATTAGATTCCTTAATAAATATATCCGGATGTTCGATCACTTTAGTTGATGGCATAGCCATAATTTCTTGCAGCAAGCTGTGATGCTTTTCATTAGAACGAATTGTGCTTACGATACCATCAATAATAAAAATAGTATTCGGCTGCAATTCATCTTCCGACATTTGACTTCTAACCGTCTGACGAAGCAAAGTCGAAGACACAAAGGACCATCTCTTGTTCGAGCATACACTGCCTGCAATGATAGATTCTGTCTTCCCAACTCGCGGCATCCCGCGTATACCTATAACCTGATTACCGTCACGCTTAAACACTTCACCCAAAAAATCAACCAAAATACCTAGCTCATCACGTGTAAAACGGAAAGTCTTGCGATCATCCGAATCACGCTCGATGTAGCGTCCATGACGAACCGCTAATATATCTACGATTGTAGGCGTTCTCAGCTTGTTTACAGTAATATTATCTACTTTCTGAAGCATCTTGCCAAGCAATTCAATCTTTTCGTCGTCATCAGTTTGAAGAAGCATGCCCCTTGTTCTATCTTCGACCCCATTAATTGTCATAATATTTACCTCAAGCATACCTAGTAATGAGGCGATATCTCCGAGAAGGCCAGGGCGGTTTTTATGTATTTTGTATTCCATGTACCACTGTTTCGACTCCAATGCTGTCACCGTCCTAAACCTGTTCTTATAGAGTATGTAATTCATGATACACATACGCCATGAACCATAATTCTACAAGTTTCGTCACAATCCTGCAACCCAAAAAGAAACATTGCAGAAAAGCCTCCTGAGGGAGGCTCTTCTGTTTCTGCTTCTGTTAAGGAAGATGTCAATTTCGTACTGTTTCAACTACGAGTTCTGAACGAGCTTGACCATCAAGTGAGCGAGAGTTTTACGTTCCGCTTCATCGCCAGCATCCCATAGTTGCTTCAATACACGTTCTTCCTCATTTTTCGGATCAACCTTCTCATCGAGAAAAGTTCCGATTTCGTAAGCTAAGCTTGAAATCGTTTCTTCCGTCATACCAATTTTTTTTGCTTGCGATACACGCTCTGCCAAGAACTGCTTCCATGTTGCAAAATTAGAAAGTACAGTTGACATGTTTCTTCGCCTCCTATGGGTATAGAAAAAAATCATCAACACTTATATCATGCGTAATCGCATTTCTAATTATGCAACAAGCTTGTCTTGGAAAGCTGCTCGCTTCAACTACGTGTGCCAGCCGCCATTAGGACTAATAATTTGCCCCGTAATATATGATGATTCCGGAAGCGCTAGAAAATATACCAGCGAAGCAATTTCTTCTGTAGAACCGAAGCGTCCAACAGGAATTTCCTGCTGCATTGCAGCCTTCTCCTCCGCATTGAAGCCGTCCATCATTTCCGTCTCAACTGCACCTGGGGCAACAGCATTAACTGTAACGCCTGTCGGCGCCAGCTCCTTCGCCAGCGCCTTAGTAAAGGCGTTCATGCCTCCTTTGGTAGTGGAGTAAAGAACTTCGCATGAGGCTCCCGATATCCCCCAAATGGATGATACATTAATGATTCGGCCGTACCGCTGTGCAATCATATTCGGCATAAATAGCTGCGAGCAAAGGAACATACCCTTTAGATTGACTGACATCACGTCATCCCATTCTTCTTCCGTCACATCCATGAGCATTCCGTAATGGGAAATACCTCCGTTGTTCACCAATATATCTGGAAGCATATTATGGCTCTCAAGCTTCTCCCGCATCCGTTCAAGCTGCTCCTTTGATCGCAAATCAGCAGATATTGTTAATACATTCGCGCCAAGAGACATACACGTTCGTGCCGTTTCATTCGCTGTCTCGTGCGAATGTAAATAATGAATGACGATGTTTACACCCTCCGCAGCAAATCGTTTAGCTATCGCTGCTCCGATGCCGCGGCCTCCCCCGGTAATAAGCACCGTCATTTGTTGGAGCGTCTTCATTTTGATGGTTGTTCTACTATAGACACGGCAAGCTGCTCGAAATCAAAATGCTCGCGAAGCCGTTCATTTACTTGTTCAAGCGTACATTTCTCGTAAAATTCGAGGACGTCGAACATATCACTATCTCGGAACCGATATCTTGTAAATTCACCTGCAATCGCTTCTGGGGAGTTGAGCATGCGTAAATATCCACCGATTTTTTTCCGTTTAGATCTCTCAAATGCAGTAGGCTCTATACCGCTTTCTAATAAGCCTTCAACAGCAGAACGTATCTGTTTAATAAGCTCATCTGGATTTGGTGTATCGCCCCCGATTACTGAGAAAGCATAACCCGTACTCGAATTATACTCGCTTCCAAAGGAATCAGAAATCAGGTCATTCTCATACAGCTGTTGATAAAGCTTAGAGCTGGAACCAATTAATGCATCCAACATCAGTTTTGTCGTTACTTCTTGACGAAGGAGAGCTTCCCCAGTTAGACCCGTCTTCTTTTCCTTGAACCCAAGCATACACTTAGGCAGAGATACCGGCAATTCCGTAACTTTACGTGTAATTTTTACGGTCTCCGGTTCCTTCTCAAAGTATCGCTCAATCGGTCCTTGCGGTTCAAATGATTTGCTATTTTGATTATCACGAACGAGCTGGAACACTTCCTCCGCCTTCACGCCGCCAACGACGAACAACAGCATATTGGACGGATGATAAAACGTTTCATAGCAGCGATAGAGTGTTTCCTTATCGATTTGTCTAATGGATTCGACTGTGCCAGCGATGTCAATATGAACGGGATGTTCATGGTACAGCGCATCAATCAAACCAAAATAAACTCTCCAATCCGGATTGTCACGATACATATTAATTTCTTGCTCAATGATCCCTTTTTCCTTCTCTACGTTTGTATCGGTAAAATAAGGGTTTTGAACAAAATTGATCAGCGTCTCTAAATTTGCGTTAATTTGCTCCGTTGCTGAAAACAAATATACGGTTCTATCAAAGCTCGTAAACGCGTTAGCTGATGCTCCTTGTGAAGCAAACACAGCGAAAATATCACCGGTTGGCTCCTCAAACATTTTATGCTCCAAGAAATGTGCAATGCCGTCCGGCACCTTTACTGGAGGCTGATTACCAACTGAAAAACGGTTGTCGACTGAGCCGTATTTTGTAGAAAATGTCGCATAGGTCTTATGGAAGCCCTCCTTCGGAAGCACGATAACCTCGAGTCCATTATCAAGCACTTCACGATACAAGGTTTCCTGTACATTTGGATAGTTAAGGGTTTGCATCGATTATGCCTCCTTTCGATCACGCAAAAAGTAAATCGTATCTAGCTGGACTTGCTCTGCAACCTTTACGATATCTGCAGCAGTTACCGCCTGTACCTGCTCTAGCAGCTGCTCTGCACTTCGATCCTTGCCAGTGAGAACTCCGTTAAAGTCATAAGCAATCATTTCATATGCGGAATCTTGAAGCTCCCGAAGGTGATTAGAAATCATCGCTTTCGTTTGATTAAGCTCCAGCTCCGACAGTTTGCCTTGACGCATACTTTCAAGCTGTTCCTTTATAATAACAACGGCCCGTTCGTAATTTGCAAACTCAATTCCCGATTGAATGGTGCATAACCCTTTGTGTCCATCTAAACGGGAAGCAGCATAATAAGCGAGACTCTCCTTCTCACGCACATTCAAGAAAAGCTTAGAATGTGGATACCCACCCAAAATACCGTTATACATTAATGCAGCAGGATAAGCATCATCCACATACCCAACTCCAGTACGAAGACCCAAATTCAGCTTGCCCTGACTAACCTCCATTCGCTCCGTAACTTGTTTCACTTCCTTGACGGAATGATTAATGTTAGGCGCAGAATAGGAGGACGGCGAACCATCCTTTAACTTGAAGGCGCTTGCTACAAGCTTGGTTACTTCCTCAAGCGTCGTATCTCCAACAACATACAGGTCAAGCGCGGCATTATCCAGCCACTGCGTGTATGACTCAAACAGAGATGAAGAGGTAATCGCATCAATTTCTGTAAGCTTGCCTAAAGGATGCAAACGATAAGGCTCATCCGCACACATCTCTTCTAAGCACCGTTCAGCAGCATAACGAATTTTATCATTTACGATCGCTTCTAATCGTTTCTTAAGCGTCGTTTTTTCAGCATCTACATACTTTTGATTGAAGCCGTTCTGATCCACAAGCGGATTCGTAATCACATCACCTAAAAATTGAAGTGATTCCGCAAGAAGTGGAGTATTCGATGAAACAAATTGATCATTAATAGTATCCATACGGAATTGGACGATTTGCGAGTCGCCTCTTTTATATACATCGAACCCAAAGCCTGCCCCATATAAATCGTCAAGCTTCTCACGGAAAGTTATGGTTTCTGGTAAGTTAGCTGTGCCTCTCCTCAGTACAAACGGAATAAGAGCAACCGGTGTTACTGTCGCTTCTTCAAGTGAAAGTCCTGCAAATAAGGAAATGGCAAACGTCTTGAATCGTTTAGTAGGCATCACATGCAGACGAATGCGCTGCAGCTGCCCTCTTTCAAATGTGGTCACACAGTTTGCTCCTTTCATTGGCATGTTATAGAGTAAATCTATTCCATGAAACAAATCACTATACCATTCTAACCTATAGGAAATGGAAGAAGCAACCACTGCTGCACAAGGCAGTAGCGGCTGCTTCCTTTCGAGAATAACGTATAGTTACATACAGAAAATATGCTTTCCAATCGTTTTAATTTGCGTTCTCGTCCAAATCCATGCTGAGGTAGCCGTATCGGGGTTAAAATAGTACAGGCAACCGCCAGTAGGGTCTTGTCCATTAATGGCATCCATAACCGCTTCCCGTGCTTTGGCATTAGGAGTGAGCCAAATTTGTCCGTCAGCCACCGCAGTGAAAGCTCTTGGTTGGAAGATAACACCGTAGATCGTATTCGGGAAGCTTTGGGACTTCATACGGTTAAGGATAACCGCTGCAACAGCAACCTGCCCAACATACGGTTCACCGCGAGCTTCTCCATATACAGCATTCGCCATGATCTGAATATCATTTTCCGATAGGCCTAGTCGGTTAGACTGTCCTATCGTAGAATTTGCATTGTCTTTACCGCCCCCGCTCGATGCAGGTGGAGCTTCTGCAGTCGGCGTCCATTTTTTAGTAGCCTCCCAAAGCTTTAGCTTTGTTTTCGCACCTACAACACCGTCTGACTTGAGTCCAAACTTCCATTGAAACCATGTTACTGCATTTTTAGTGCTTGTTCCGAATTTACCGTCTACAGCTCCGTTGAAATAACCGAGGTGCTTGAGTCGTCCTTGCAGCTCTTTTACGTCCTGTCCAGATGAACCTACTGTTAAGGTAGCGTTGCTGAACGTTTCCTTTGCTTTGTCACGCTCACCGCCCAGTAATGAAAAGGAACCGAACAACAACAGCACGATAATCGAGGTCACCAAAATCAAACGATTTCTCATGATGGGATCTGCCTTTCTCTTGCAAGTTAGTTCGCTTAAGGTAGCGTTACCTAACTTTAGTATGAGAAGTTGATCCCACTTCTATGCACTTAATCTCGCTATCTGCAAACTTCGGAAATTAAGAGCTCGCTTTACCAGCTTGAAATTGATCCGCCGTAATAAGCACCTCACGCGGTTTGCTTCCCTCATAAGGGCCGACGATGGAGCGTGCTTCCATCTGGTCGATTAATCTTGCCGCCCTTGTATATCCGATTCGCATTCTACGCTGCAGCAAGGATACCGAAGCCTGCTTCGCATCCAAAATAATTTGTACCGCTTGATCATAAAGTTCATCAAGCATTTCGTCTCCATCTGTCGATTCCTCTTCGACTTCAGGCACAAGATCCTCTTTATATTTGGCTTCCGCTTGATCGCGCGCGTAGTTAACTAAAGACTCGACTTCCTGATCCGATAAGAAAGCGCCTTGAACCCTAATCGGTTTCGACATTCCTACAGGTAAGAAAAGCATATCACCACGGCCGAGAAGCTTCTCAGCTCCCACCATATCAAGAATAGTACGAGAATCAACCTGAGAAGATACGCCGAAAGCAATCCGAGAAGGAATGTTTGCTTTAATAACACCGGTAATGACATCAACTGATGGTCTTTGTGTCGCTATGATTAGATGGATTCCCGCGGCCCGTGCCATTTGGGCAAGTCTTGCGATTGAATCCTCTACATCATTGGCAGCAACCATCATTAGGTCGGCGAGCTCGTCCACTATAACCACGATATAAGGCAGCACAGCTGCTGGATTCTCAGCCATTAAGTTGTTATAGCCTTCAATGTTGCGAGTCGCAGATTTAGAGAAGAGCTCGTAACGGCTTTCCATTTCGACAACAATTTTCTTTAAAGCAAGCGATGCCCGCTTCGGATTCGTAACAACGGGCGCCAGCAAATGCGGGATACCATTGTAAACGTTCAACTCAACCATTTTCGGGTCAATCATTAGAAACTTAACTTCGTCTGGTGTTGCCTTATACAAAATGCTCGTAATAATCCCGTTAATACAAACGGATTTTCCTGATCCTGTCGCACCCGCAACGAGCAAATGGGGCATCTTAGCCAAGTTACCCACTATCGTCTGTCCAGAAATGTCTCGACCAAATGCAATAGACAATTTTGATGCCGCATTTTGGAAAGCAGTCGTTTCCATAACCTCACGCATCGTGACTACGGATACCTCCATATTCGGCACCTCAATACCGATGGCTGATTTACCTGGAATCGGTGCCTCCATACGGATATCCTTAGCTGCCAAAGCAAGAGCGATATCATCTGTTAATCCAACAATACGGCTAACCTTAACGCCGGTAGCTGGCTGAACTTCATAGCGAGTTACCGCTGGACCTCGAACGACATCCAGCACCTTAGCACGAACGCCAAAGCTTTCAAGCGTGGCCTCCAGCTTTCTCCGAGAGTCGTACATATCGGATGCATCAGCGTTCTTACTCATTAGGTTTGGCTTCATAAGTAAATTGAACGGCGGAAGTAAGTATGGCTTAATTGCGTTTTCCTCGATAATTGGACGTTTAGGTATCGGCTGTTCGTTGCCTTCTTCATACACAAGTGCCTCTGAGGTAGGAACAACTTCAGCGATATCCATTTCCGATTCAAATAGCTCAGACTCCTCCTCATGATCCTCTTCCAAAGAATCAACAAGATACTCTGAAGCAATCGGTTCCTCATCAAGATCATTATGTTTCCAATCCTCATCAAGCTGAGGGATAGGCGGCTCATCATTAATAATTAATCCA
Organism: Paenibacillus sp. J22P15; assembly: GCF_056269345.1. NCBI lineage: Bacteria > Bacillati > Bacillota > Bacilli > Caryophanales > Paenibacillaceae > Paenibacillus > Paenibacillus sp. J22P15. The sequence goes on along the minus strand of NZ_JBWDNT010000001.1, from coordinate 374,954 downwards.
TTTCCGGCATTTTCCCATGGCAGAGAGTCATCTTGCTCCTGCTTAACTTCTATAATATTTGTATGTAGATCAGTCCCGGATTTCTCCCATGGCGGTTCGATTTCATTTTGCCAAGCTGGCTTATTGCTTGCAAGCGCATCTGTAACGCTCGGCTCAAATACCCATTCATCCTGATCCGGATTGGAATCTTCAGGTTCCTCCTTATCTTGATCCTGTCTCCAAGAGAAAAACAATGATCTTCTCTTCTTCTTAGGAGGAGATACGATATAGCCTTCATGATCATCATCAATGGTTTCGTCATCATCATCCAAATCAGCTTGACTTGAACTCGCGTTTGCAGCCGCTGCTGCACGTATGGTTGCTCTCTTCTCCCATTTAGCAGCAAGTAATTTAAACATTCGATTGGCACGCGTAGTAATCAATCTTCCTAATTCTACATACGACTTACCTGTCATTAGCATGATAGAAATCGCGAACATAACAAACATAATAAGCTTCGCGCCATAATAGCCAAAAAGGGAGAAAAACAACGAATATTGAATAGCGCCTACAAAACCACCGCTTATTTCCTTATCTCGAATCGGTAAATCATTTTCAGTCGGTACGATTATTAAGGAATATTGCAAATCACTGCTAAGCTGCTTAAATATCATCGTTCCTGTTAGCTCACCTGTAGGTCTTAATTTTTGATCAATTTCAGAAATGGAGCTCATCAGTGTAAAAGCGAGCACCATGATCAACACACCTGTGCGCTTATTGGTCCATCCTTTTGGCCAAGCCCGCTTGATCATGACTACTAGTCCAATAATAATTCCAATTAAAGCAAGCACAAAATAAAACTTGCCGAGCACAAGCCCAAATAGCTTGGATAGCGAGCGCCCGACAGCCGCTTCTCCGGAGAGAGCAATAATGGAGATCGTAATAAGCAATATGCCGTATACTTCATATTTTAAGTTTGAACCAATTGTTTTTCTTCGTCTCTTTTTCTTCGCCAAAACCGTCACCTCTGGTAAAAGATTATACCATAGGTGGGCAAATGTTCCTATGAGACATTTGTACGAACATTTGTTTGCTCGTTAAGTGTATCTTACAATCGTACCTGGCATGAGATTTGGGTTTAAATAATCATCGAGACTGCACTCTAATAATCGAATGATTTTCCCCATTCCTGGCGCGATTGGACTAACCTGCATCTTTACACCATTTGACCATACCTCTTGAAAATGCTCTCTTTCGTCATTTATGCCCTCTAATACCACTTCAAGCGGCATGTTCGTATAAAGTGTCATTTAAACTTTCACCTCGCTCCTTCCGCTCTTAGAAGCCTCAATTCGACGATTTAACTCTTTGAGCGCTTCTCCTAAGCCGCCAACAGCATCAATAAGACCGTGCTTAACCGCATCCGTTCCAATCACTGTCGTCCCGATATCACGAGTAAGCTCGCCTGTTTTGAACATTAATTCTTTAAATGTCTGCTCTGTCACATTCGAGTGCGATGTCACAAAACGGACAACTCGCTCCTGCATTTTATCCAAATATTCAAAGGTCTGCGGAACACCGATAACTAATCCATTTAATCTAATTGGATGAATCGTCATCGTCGCGGTTTCCGCGATAAATGACATATCCCCGGCTACTGCAATCGGAACACCGATGGAATGACCTCCGCCTAACACCAGTGTTACTGTCGGCTTGGTGAGAGAAGATATCATTTCAGCAATTGCGAGTCCAGCCTCTACATCGCCGCCAACGGTATTTAGAACGATAAACACACCTTCAATTTTATGATTTTGTTCAGCTGCAACTAGCTGCGGAATGATATGCTCATATTTGGTCGTTTTGTTTTGCGGGGGCAAGACGATATGCCCTTCCACTTGTCCAATAATGGTCATACAAAAAATGTTGGACTCTGTCAATGCCGGCACTGCTGTCTGTCCAAGCTGCTGAATCGTTTCGACAACAGCATTCGCCTTTTTTTTATCTTCCGAATTTGGTTCAGGCTGCTCCGATTTCATTTGCAGCTGTGTTTGCCAATCCATGTGCAATCCCCCTCTTATGATAATGCTCATCATAGTATGAGGTCTTACGTAAAATTTATACAAAACACAGTCTGAACTGGCAGAAACAAAAAAAGAATCGCTTGTGTCCGCCGCGGCAATTACGGATAGGACAAGCGATTCTCTTCCTTAAAAAATTATAACATTATACTTCCATAATGATTGGCAAAATCATTGGGCGACGACGAGTTTGCTCATATAAAAAGCGGCCTAGAGCATCCTTAACATTCGTTTTGAGTGAAGCCCATTCATTTACTTTATCATTCATCAAGCGTGTAAGTGTTGAAGTAACGATACGATTCGCTTCATCAAGAAGACCTTCGGATTCGCGAACATAAACAAAACCGCGAGAAATAATGTCCGGACCGGACAAGATCGCTCCATCTTGCTTGCTTAATGTAACGACAACGACCAAAATGCCATCTTGTGATAAAAGTTTGCGGTCACGCAACACGATATTACCAACGTCTCCAACACCCAAACCATCTATCAATACATTTCCTGCTTGTACTTTCGAGCCTTTGCGGCCGCTGCCGTTTTGGAACTCGACCGTATCCCCGTTATCAATAACGAAAATATTCTCGCGAGCAATACCGATTGCTTCTCCGAGCTTTGCATGTTGGCGAAGCATGCGATATTCACCGTGAATTGGAATGAAGTATTTAGGCTTAATCAAGTTAAGCATAAGTTTCAATTCCTCTTGGCTTCCGTGACCAGAAACGTGAACGCCTGATACCGAGCCATTTCCATAAATAACGTTTGCACCAAGGCGGAATAGTTCATCAACAGTACGACCAACATATCTCTCGTTACCTGGAATTGGTGTAGCTGCAATGATAACGGTATCTCCCGGCAAAATATCTACTTTACGGTGTGTTGAACGTGCCATGCGAGTAAGCGCCGACATCGGCTCGCCTTGACTGCCTGTACACAAAATTACAACACGATCCGCAGCTAATTTATTTACTTCTTCTGGCTCAATAATCATTCCTTCTGGAATATTCAAGTAACCAAGATCTGAAGCGATACCAACAACGTTAACCATACTGCGGCCTACTACAGCAATTTTACGTTTCGTAGCGATTGCAGCATTGATAATTTGTTGAATACGGTGCACGTTCGAAGCGAATGTTGCTACAACGACACGTTGCAACGATTTACGGAAAATGTCTTCAAGATTGTCGCCTACTTGCGCTTCTGAAGGTGTGTAACCCGGACGCTCAGCGTTTGTACTGTCTGACAATAGTGCCAAAACGCCGCGTTTGCCAATTTCAGCGATACGCTGTAGGTCAGCGAACTGTTCATTTACTGGTGTATGATCAAATTTAAAGTCACCTGTATGAACAACAGTTCCTTCCGGTGTATCCAAGCTAACACCTACGGAGTCTGGAATACTGTGGTTCGTTCTGAAGAATGATGCACGAATGGAGCCTAATTGAATTTCACTATCTGCATTAATGAGAATACGTTTTGTTTCTCCGAGCAAGCTAGCTTCCTTCAATTTACCTTCGATAAGTCCGAGTGTTAATTTAGTTGCATATAATGGCACATTTAGACTTTTTAGTACATACGGCAATCCGCCAATATGATCCTCATGACCATGTGTAATAATAATTCCGCGAACTTTGTCGCGATTTTCCGTTAAATAAGAGATATCTGGAATTACAATATCAATTCCGAGCATGTCCTCTTCTGGAAACTTAAGTCCTGCGTCAACGACAACAATGTCATTGTTATACTGGATGACGTACATGTTTTTCCCGATCTCGCCAACTCCGCCTAGTGCAAAAATGAGCAGTTTATCCTGGTTGTTCTTCTTAGACAAGTGTATCTTTCCTCCTTAAAATTTTGCGAAGCAAAATTCGCTTCGTAAGCATTTTCTTAAATTTTGCGAAGCTAATCACTTCATAAGCATTTTTTTAAATTTTGCGAAGCAAATCGCTTCGTAAATTATCTAATTATTTTTGCGAAGCTAGAATGGCCTCGTAAGTATTGTCGTAATATGGTCAAGCAATATTTAATTTGTACGGATCCATAGGTGTTGTAATGCCGAACAGAATTATACCTATGCGCTGTTATCGTCAGATGCCGCTCTGACGTAAAGTTCATTACCAAATATTTGCCGCACCCAGTCACTTGAAATCATTATACATGAAGAAAAAGCTGGAATACAAGTGAAACACGATATTGCTATTATGCAATATGCTTCCCAAAAAAATAAAACCGATGCTAGAAGCACCGGCTGCAATCAACGATACCCTGTATTTACACCAGTAAATCGCGTAAGAATGTGGCTTCTGCTTCGTTTACTGTAACAAGCGGCAGTCTTACTCCGCCAACAGAAATTCCTTTTAAGCCAAGTGCGAATTTCACGGCAACTGGATTAGGAACTGGATGTGGACAATAGAATAGACCTTTGAATATTGGATGTAATACGCCATTAATTCGTGCAGCTTCCTGAACGTTGCCATTCACGTAAGCTTCGATTAATTGTTTCATTTGTTCACCGACTATATGAGCTGAAACACTAATAATTCCATACGCGCCAACGGCTAAAGCTGGAAGTGTTGCGCTATCGTCTCCGGTATAGACTTTAAATCCAGCGGGTGCTCCGCTAATAATTTGTGTTAATTGATCTGTATTCGCACAATCCTTTGTTGCCACAATATTGTCGATTTGTGCTAGTCGCAGTGTCGTATCGACGGATATATTCACACCCGTGCGACCTTCTACGTTATACAAAACGATTGGCAATTTCGTTTCTTCCGCAATAGCCTTAAAGTGCTGGTAAAGTCCTTCTTGGCTAGGACGGTTATAATATGGAGCGACTAGCAAGATACCATCAACACCAGCCGCTTCTGCGTCTTTTGTCAGATGGATAGAATGAGCGGTATTGTTACTGCCCGTGCCCGCAATAATCTTACAACGACCATTCGCATGCTTCACAGCAAAACGGAACAACTCCAGCTTCTCATCATCGGACAGCGTCGGCGATTCGCCAGTAGTACCTGAAACGACAAGACTATCACTTTGCTGCTCCTCAATTAAATAATCAATCAACCGACCCGTTGTTTGCCAATCAATATGACCTTCCGCATCAAATGGGGTTACCATTGCGGTAATTAATCTTCCAAATTCCATCTGAATTCCTCCCAAAAGTGTTGCTCTCTATCGATGAAGCTCGAACTTTGCGTGGAGAGAACGAAGTGCCTCTACCATATCCGCTTCACGAACGAGCACCCATATCGTTGTATTAGAATCAGCCGATTGCATGATTGAAATGCCCTGTTCCGTCAGCGCTTCCACGATACGCGCCATGACACCAGGCTCTCCATTCATACCGCCGCCAATTACGGATACTTTAGCACAGCCATTTACTGCTAAAGGAGCGAATCCGCCTTCTTTCAGTACATCGACTGCACGTTTAGCATCATGATCAAAAACTGTATAAACTGCGCCACTAGGCGTCACATTAATAAAGTCAACACTAATATGATGTTTGGCCATCGATTGGAATACTTGCAGCTGCACATCATTGCGGCCGTCGATAGCCTTCACTGATATTTGTGTAATCCCCGAAGCATGAGCAATTCCTGTCACATGACGATCCTTAACCGCCATCTCAGCCTTCATATCGGCATAATCGGTTACTAGCGTCCCCGTTTCGTTCGAGAAGGTAGAACGTACTCGAAGAGGTACACGAGCCTGCTGAGCGATCTCTACGGCTCTAGGATGTATAACTTTTGCACCTTGCCTTGCCATATTGCATATTTCTGCATAGCTTACAACAGGAAGCGGCTTAGCCTCTTCAACAATTCGAGGATCTGCCGTCAATATTCCATTTACATCTGTATAGATGTCGACCATTTCGGCACGCAGCGCAGCACCAAGTGCTGTAGCTGAAGTATCACTTCCGCCGCGACCAAGCGTGGTTGTATCACCTAATGCAGTGCTTCCTTGAAATCCCGTAACGATTACAACTGTTCCTGCACGTAAATGATGAAGCACCTTATCAGGCCGAATCTCTTTGATTCGGGCTTGCCCATACTGTTCATCCGTAATCATACCCGCCTGTCCGCCGGTGAGGACAACGGAAGAAATGCCGCTTGCAATGAGTAAGCTGCATAAAGCGGCTGCGGAAATAATTTCTCCGCAGCCTAACAGCATATCTCGCTCACGCGCAGGCAGACTGTCGCCGTTATCACGTATAACCTGAAGCAAGGTATCCGTTGCATAAGGGTCACCCTTACGGCCCATGGCAGATACGACTATGACAACAGCAAAGCCATTACTGCGTTCTCTGGTAATATGATGGATTACGTGTTCTCTGGCATGATCGGTAGAAAGAGAGGTGCCCCCGAATTTTTGAATCAGGATGCGCATATTATGATCCTCCATGATCGATCCAGAGAAGAAGCAAGCTGTTACCCTCTACTTAATACATTAACCTCTTGCGATATGTTCAGCGATCTGAACAGCATTCCATGCTGCCCCTTTGAGTAGATTATCGGAGACGATCCACATATTAAGTCCGCGATCAGACCCAAGATCGCGTCTCAAGCGACCAACGAATACATCCGGCTTACCGGCTGCATCTGTCGCAAGAGGGTATTGCTGATTAGCAGGATCATCAACGAGCGTTACGCCCGGAGCATCTGCCAACAGCTGCTTAACCTCTTCCAAATCGTAGTCGTTTTTGAGTTCAACAAATAAGGATTCCGAGTGGCCGTATACGACAGGAATACGAACGCAAGTAGCCGTAACCTGAATTGACTCGTCACCCATAATTTTTTTTGTTTCGTTAACCATCTTCATTTCTTCGAGTGTATAACCATTCTCTTGAAACTTATCAATTTGTGGAATCGCATTGAAGGCGATTTGGTGTTTGACTGGCAATGCTCCTACTGGAAGAATAGCTGGGTTTACATCTTCACCATTTAGTGAAGCCTGTGTTTGACGCAGCATCTCATCAATAGCAAGACTTCCAGCACCAGATACGGCTTGATATGTGGAAACAATAATACGTGAAATACCAAAACGTTCTTGCAGCGGTTTTAGCGCTACTACCATTTGGATAGTCGAACAATTCGGATTAGCGATTATGCCCTTATGCTCGCTAATCTTCTCGATATTAACCTCCGGAACGACAAGAGGTGTGTTCTCGTCCATGCGGTATGCATTCGTATTATCAATACAAACTGCACCATGTTTAACTGCATGCGGTGCCAACGCCTTCGTCACGTCGCCGCCTGCACTAAACAATGCGATGTTAATACCTTTAAAGCTGTCCGGAGTTGCTTCTTCAACCGTCAACTCCTGACCTTTGAATGTAATTTTTGTACCTGCTGAACGAGCAGACGATAATAGCTTAAGCTCATTAATCGGGAAGTTTCTAGACTCGAGTAATTTTAGTATTTGTTCGCCTACTGCGCCTGTTGCTCCAACTACAGCAACGTTATAAAAATTCTGATTCGACATCTGTTGTCGCCTCCCCCCTGCCATGTGACTTTAATGACGTTCGACAAGCAGAGGCTGCAGCTGTTTGCCAGAGAGGGCTGCTTCGCATGCTTCCAAGACCAAATCCATTCTCGCAACAAGCGAATTAGGCTTCTGCACAGGGTTATCTTGGCCGAACGGTACAAAATAAATATGTTTAGCTACTAGTAGCTTCGCTATGTTAGCAGCATTTAAACCGAGTCCATCATTAGTTGATATCGCTAAAACAAGCGGACGACCATTACGCATTTGCGCCTTAGCAGCCATTAGAACTGCACTGTCTGTTATCGCATTTGCTAATCTGCTTGTTGTATTGCCGGTGCAAGGTGCTATGACGAGTACGTCCAGCAGCTTAGAAGGCCCTAGTGGCTCCGCCTGCACTATGGTAGAAATAAGTTCATTTCCAGTAATCGCCTTTAACTGTGATTGCCAATCCTCGGACTTTCCGAACCTCGTGTCCGTAGTCATAAGAGTATTCGAAACGATCGGCACGACATTGGCACCTGCATCGACGAACCGCTTAATTTCTGGCATAACCTCAGCAAATGTACAATGTGAGCCTGACAAAGCATAACCCACCGTAATTCCAGACCAATTCATATCCCATTCCCCCGCTTAATCGTATCGTCCAAAATCAACTGAGATAAGCAATCCGCTATGATACGTCCAGCTGTTTTCGGTGCGACGATACCGGGTAGTCCGGGTGCGAGCAACGCTTTAATTCCACGCTTCTCTGCGAAGCGGAAATCTGTGCCGCCAGGCTTCGATGCAAGGTCAATAATTACGGCTCGCGAAGGTAAATTTGCGATAATTTGTGCTGTGACTATCATAGTCGGAATTGTATTAAAAAGCAAGTCAATATTGCTCACATGATGCAATAAACCACTGATGTAGAAAGGCTCAAAACCCATCTCTGCCGCTCTTGCAAAGTGCTCTGAACGACGTACTCCAACCTTCACTTTTGACCCCAAACCCGAAAGTGTCCGTGCCATTGTAAAACCCGTTCTACCGAACCCAAGCACCATAGAGGAAGAACCATGAATGGTAATATCCGTATTTTGAATAGCCATCATTAGTGCGCCTTCTGCTGTCGGAATTGAGTTGTAAATCGCAACATCATCACGTTCAAACAACTCGACGAGCGATAGTGAATGCTGCTCGCATAGCTGGCGCAAATAAGGTTTTGCCATTCCTGTATATACAGTGCAATGTTTAGGTAGCTTTGCAAAGTGACTGTCTGTCAGCTTCAATTGTCGATCACTGAAAACAGTCTGGATGATGCCTTGGTCATCAGTGCCGACTGCTGGCAATAGCAATGCATCGACGGATTCAAAAATCTGCTCCTCGAACTCCGCTTGCACCGCTCCATCTAGTGATGAATGCAAGCCGTCAAAACCTGACACAGTAACGGCAGCATCAAGCTCTGTCAGCTTGCGAATAACTTCAAGCTGCCTAGCATCACCACCAAGCAGCAGCACTTGGACGCCTGTTAGCATTAAGCTTCACTCCTTTCTTGCTAATAGCTCAAGATCATCTTATGCTTGCGCCCAGAGCGGGGTGAAAAAGAAAAAAAAAAGATCGGGCAATTGCCCGATCTTCTTGATAAAGATAGTAATGTTTAAAGCTCACTTATACCCCAGTATGTCCAAACCCGCCGGTACCGCGTACCGTGTCTGACAGTTCTTCAGCTTCTATGATCGTAACAGATGGCACCAGTTGGAATACCATTTGGGCGATTCTCTCCCCACGTGTAATCGTAAATGGCTGATCACCCAAATTAACAAGCAGCACCTTAACCTCACCGCGGTAGTCCGCATCAATTGTCCCCGGTGTATTCAAACAAGTTATGCCATGTTTGTATGCAAGTCCGCTGCGAGGTCTGATTTGTGCTTCCAGCTCCCCAGGCATTGCCATTGCAAAGCCAGTGGGAATAAGCTTGCGCTCGCCTGGCTGCAACACGACAGGCTCTGCTACAGAAGCCTGTAGATCAAAGCCGGCTGCCCATTCGGACATTTTTTTTGGAATTGCAATATCCTCATTACCTTCTAATCGTTTAAACTGTACTTGATACAAATTGATCCCTCCTGAGTTGTGCTGCTGCCTTATCATTTGTTCCAACCATCGCAACAGAGAAAGGAACGGCTAACATGCGTTTCGTAACTTCGATTACATCTGACATATCCACGGAATCAATTCGCTTCAACAGCTCATCGAGCGTGTAGTGTTGCCCGAGCATCAGCTCGTTTTTGCCTAAACGATTCATTCTGCTGCTCGTGCTCTCCAAGCTCAAAATCAAGCTTCCCTTCAACTGCTCCTTACCACGGTGCAATTCATCCTCGCCAAGTCCTTTTATAGAAAGCTCGTACATCTGCTCCATCGTTAAATCTAGTACTTCCTTCGTCTGCTTTGGCGCCGTTCCTGCATAAAGCGTAAACAAGCCCGTGTCTGCGTAAGAAGTGTGATAGGAGTATACGGAATACGCAAGTCCACGTTTCTCTCTAATTTCTTGGAATAGTCTGGAGCTCATTCCGCCCCCTAACGCATTGTTTAAAAGAATCATGGCATACAAATGTGAATCGGTGATTGAGCAGCCTGGAAAAGAGACGCACAAATGGTTTTGCTCCGTTTTCTTCTTGTAAAACAAATAATCTCCGTGAAATGCCGGTGGAGTTATAATTGAAGACTCTGGTTTGCTATTCTTAAAGTTCCCAAAATATTTTTCCATTAATGCAAGCAAGCTTTGCTCTTCAACGTTACCTGCAACACTAATAACTACATTCTCAAGTGTATAAGTATCATTCATATACCCGCGCAACGTGTCTGAGGTCATAGCTGTCAAACGATCCTCAAGTCCTAAAATCGAATAGGCTAATGAGTGATCACCAAATGCAGCGCGGGAAGCCTCGTCATGCACCTTATCGTCGGGAGTATCCTCATACATCGCGATCTCCTCGAGAATTACGTTTTTCTCCTTCGCCAGTTCAACCGGGTCGAGCTGGGAATTGAAGAACATATCCGAGAGAGCGTCTACCGCTATCGGTAAATGCTCATCAAGCACCTTGGCAAAATAACAGGTATATTCCTTTGAGGTAAACGCATTAACATTTCCGCCAATACCATCAAACAAATCCGCTATGTCCTTTGCTGTACGTGTTTCTGTGCCTTTGAACAACATGTGTTCAATGAAATGAGAGATCCCGTTGTTCTCTGGCGTCTCATTACGGGAACCCGTTTTAACCCATATCCCAAACGATACAGATCTTACTGTCGGTATGTATTCAACGACAACACGTAATCCATTGCTAAGTGTGTATTTGTTCATCCGTAGTCCTCCTCATGTTTTGTACGGCAAAACAGTCCATGTGATCATTCGTTCCAATATTTGCCTCACAAAACTGACATCATATACATGTGTCTCTAAACATGAATGTTTTTACTATAGCAGAATCAGTCGACTCCCTCAACTTCACCAGGAATTCGCGAAGAAGAAAGCGTTTCACTAACCGTACCAATTGCATACCCCTTCGATTTCGCTGCAGCGATCATCCCAGAAAGCGCATCGCGCGTTGAGGCCGTTGGATGCATTAATATTAAAGCACCCGGCTCTAGCTTTGTCGATATTTTACGTACAATCGTATCTGCTGCCGGCTTCATCCAATCAATCGTATCAATGGTCCACAATACCGTTTTTAAACCCTGTTGCTCTGCAATTTGTACCGTTGCTTGATTGAAATCACCTGATGGCGGCGCAAACCATTTGTTGTTCACGTTCAAGCTCGATTTTAATAACTCTTCTGTTTTCGATATTTGATTGTATTGGGCTTCCCTGCTCAACGTACTCATATTCGGATGAGAATAGGCATGATTTGACATTTCATGTCCTTCCGCTTGGATTTGCTTAGCGACATCAGCGTTTTTGCTCAACCAACTGCCATCTAGGAAAAAGGTAGCTTTCACATTTTCTCGTTTAAGTGTTGTTAAGATCGATTCTATGAACTCATTGCCCCACGCCACATTTATCATGAGAGAAATCATCTTCTTATTCGGATTTCCACGATAGATGGGATGTGGCCCTAGATCATGAAGCATAATTTTTGGTTCTATTTCTTTATATATATAAGAAATGGTTTGGGATGATGGTGCAAGCAATGCTGCATCGAGAGTTTTCTCTATATCGACCTCTAAGCCGTTATAACCAGGGATGGCTTTCCATATGCGGTCAATACGAGCATCGATAGGAGCAATTTTCTTCTTTTCCGCCTCGGCAGTAATGATGGTCAATAGCTTCTGTCGATCTGCTTCCGTATAAGTTACTCCCGCTGATACTGTTTTATCTTTTCCATATTTTATAGAGGTGAGAAATTGCGACATGCCATCGTTCATACTGACAAAAACAAGAACCATGAGCATACTTGCCGCAATAATAGCTGCTTTTCTTACCATCATAATTCCCACTCCCATATAAGTCCTCACATGCTTCCTAAGCTTGACCTTATTTCGGCATGTTAATTCATATGTATGAAAAGTAGGACGAGAATATGCAAGTGGCGGCATCGAAGATCAGTGATCCCTCTCTGAAAAAAACAAAAAGAGCCAGATGTAATCTGCCTCTTTTCTAATTTATTCAAATTACCGTCTAAGCATTGAATACTTATTGTGACGGTACTTCTGGCGTCATCAAAATTTTTGCAGATAAGTTAATCCGGCCTTGTTGATCGATTTCAGTTACTTTAACTTTGATTTGGTCGCCAATGTTAACGACATCCTCAGTTTTCGCAACACGCTCGTTCGACAATTGTGAAATGTGGACTAGTCCGTCCTTATTCGGCAGGATTTCAACAAACGCACCGAATTTCTCAACGCGCTTAACTGTACCCATATAAATTTCACCAACAACCACTTCTTTAACGATACCTTCAATAATCGATTTAGCTTTTTGGTTCATCTCTTCGTTAGACGAAGCGATAAATACCATGCCGTCTTGCTCGATATCGATTTTCACGCCAGTTTCTTCAATGATTTTGTTGATGATTTTGCCGCCTGCGCCAATAACATCACGGATTTTGTCCGGGTTAATACGAAGCGTCAAAATTTTAGGTGCATATTTCGATAAGTTTGGACGAGTAGTCGGCAAGCTTTCAAGCATTTTGCCTAGAATGAAGATACGTCCTTGACGGGCTTGTTCAAGCGCTTGCTCCAAAATAGCACGGTTAATACCAGCAATTTTGATGTCCATTTGAATAGCTGTTACACCTTCAGCTGTACCAGCAACCTTGAAATCCATATCTCCAAGGTGATCTTCCATTCCTTGAATATCTGAAAGGATCGCGAAGTGGTCACCGTCTTTAATAAGACCCATAGCAATACCAGCAACTGGTGCTTTAATCGGTACTCCTGCATCCATCATAGCTAGTGTGCTTGCGCAAATACTCGCTTGTGAGGATGAACCGTTCGATTCCAATACTTCAGAAACAAGACGGATTGTATATGGAAATTCTGCTTCAGAAGGAATGACTTTGGAGAGCGCGCGCTCACCTAGAGCTCCATGCCCAATTTCACGACGGCCTGGCGGACGAAGCGGACGAGCCTCACCTACGCTAAACGGCGGGAAGTTGTAGTGATGCATGAAACGTTTTGTTTCTTCTGGAGAAATACCATCCAAAATTTGAACGTCACCCATCGCACCAAGCGTACAAATGCTAAGCGCCTGTGTTTGTCCACGTGTAAACAATCCAGTTCCGTGTGTGCGAGGAAGAATCGCAACATCACAATCAATTGGACGAATCTCATCCAGCGAACGTCCATCAGGACGAACTTTGTCATGAGAAATAAGACGACGTACTTCTTCCTTCACGATGTCATAAAGTACTTCTTTAACATCGGATAAAAGTTCAGGTGTATCGATATATTGCTCTTCAAAGTGTGCAACTGCAGCACTGTTAACGGCATCAATCGCTTCTTGACGAGCGTGCTTCTCTTCTACCTTAATGGCTTCAACCAAACCAGCGGAAGCATAAGCACGAACATCTGCATTAACCTGTTCATTAACGGTATGTAGCTTAACTTCCATTTTCGGCTTGCCTACTATAGCTTGAAGCTCTTCAATTTTCGCTACGATTTTTTTGATTTCATCGTGACCAAACATAATCGCTTCGAGCATTACAGCTTCAGTAACTTCGTTTGCTTCAGCTTCTACCATCATAATCGCGTCTTTTGTTCCAGCTACGACAACGAAAATGTCGGTTTCTTGGCTTTGCTCCACTGTCGGATTAATAATAAATTGACCATTAATACGACCAACGTTCACTCCGCCAATTGGACCGTCAAATGGAACATCAGAGATGGACAATGCTGCGGAAGTACCGATCATTGCTGCGATCTCAGGAGAACAATCTTGATCCACGCTCATTACGATGTTCATTACTTGAACGTCATTCCGGAAGCCTTCTGGGAATAACGGACGAATAGGCCTGTCCGTAAGTCGGCTGGACAAAATCGCCTTCTCGCTTGGACGGCCTTCACGTTTAATGAATCCACCTGGAATTTTACCAACTGCATACAAACGTTCTTCATAGTTAACTGTCAAAGGGAAGAAATCCAGATCCTTCGGACCTGCTGAAGCTGTTACCGTACATAATACGACAGTATCGCCATATTGCACAGTTACTGCTGCATTCGCCTGCTTCGCAAGACGGCCGGTTTCAATGGATAGCGGTCTTCCGCCTACCATCATCTCAATTCGTTGTACCATTATATCCCTCCTAATAGTTATTCGAATAGTCTATTTCACTGCATACTGGCAGTTTTTCCTAAGTGTTGCCTATTACAAAAAGCAACCCGAATCCGCTCATCCGTTATTCCCGGACGGCTGGACAACCAGGTTGCTTTTTTTTACGCATGTTTTAGCGGCGTAGGCCGAGTTTTTCGATCAATGCGCTGTAACGTCTAACATCATTGTTTTTAAGGTATGCAAGCAGCTTACGGCGCTGACCTACCATCTTGAGCAAACCACGACGGGAATGATGATCTTTCTTGTGCTCCCGCAAATGTTGAGTCAAGTTAACGATGTTTTCAGTCAGGATAGCCACTTGAACCTCCGGAGAACCGGTATCAGTTGCATGTGTCTTATGCGTCTCAATCAGTTCGTTTTTACGTACTTGTGTAATTGCCATCCTAATTCACCTCCTTCTTGATAATCGCCATTAGCCTCGAAGCCGTCGGTGAGATCGGACATCCAAGCTAAGGTTAAGTTTGTGAGTAAACCATACAAAATGTATGACTACTTACAACGTTGTATAGTATAACACATAAGGTGGGCGTTTGTCGAGAAACATATCTAATGAAAGAACAGTCTCGCTTGTCCCACTATATTATACAACTAGTTGTTGTAACCGTGAATTACTTTTGCTTGTTCTGAGTCTGATGCAATTTGTGCGACAAGCTCATCTATAGAATTGAATTTTTTCTCTGAGCGGATAAACGACAGTAGTTGCAATCGCATCTGCTCACCATATATATCACTATTGAAATCAAACAAATGTGCTTCCATTACTGGCTGCAAATCTTGTTTATTAAAGGTTGGTTTTAAACCATAATTCAATACGCCAGGATATGCGGTTTCTCCAATCCAAGCTATTACCGCATAAACGCCAAGTCTTGGCGCGATATACGGAGCATTGAATTGCAGGTTAGCTGTCGGAAATCCAATCGTCCGACCTCTTTTGTCCCCATGAACGACAATGCCTTCTACTTCGTATGGTCGTCCTAGCAACCGTTCAGCTAGTTCAAGATCACCCGTTTCTAGCGCTTCACGGATGTATGTACTGCTTACTTTAATCCCATTTTCGTACAAAGGTTCAATGACATGAACAGAAATGTCAGGCTCCGCCAATTGTTTCAAGGCTGCTGTATTCCCTAAACCTCGATGACCGAAATTGAAATCAAAGCCGACAACAACTTGTTTGGCACGAAGTGTACGCAAAACCTCATCCACGAAGCGCTCAGGAGACACAGAAGCGAACTCGAGGTCAAACTTCATGATGAAAACAAGATCCACGCCAAGCTCCGCGAACAAAGCTGTCTTTGCGTCAAACGGTGTAAGGCAACGATAATATTGATCACCTTGTCCAAGAACTTCCTTCGGATGAGGATCAAATGTCAAAACCGCTGATAGCATGTCGGATTCCTTCGCCGCATTTACAGCTTGACGAATCACGTTTTGATGCCCACGATGAACACCATCAAAATGACCGATTGCTATGGAAAGCGGTTTGTCCAGCGACAACGTGGACAAACCGTTTAATGGAAAACTTAATGGAATAATTTCCAACGCTGAAGCACCTGCATTTCCTATTAACTTTCTACAACGATAAGCTAAGCTGAAAATACTTTGATCGGCTTGAAAACGGATGTTTTTTGGTCGATCTGATAAATACCTAAGAACGAGCTTTGGTCATTATAGAGACGAATAAGCTGTCCATCAACAATCAAAGGAGTAAGATCAACTGCATGGCTGAGGCTAACCTTCTGCCCTTGCAATGCTAGCTTGCCAAATGATTGTGGAATAGTTACACGTTCCAAATGAGTGATGGCTTCATCAGCGGCAATTAAATGCTCGCTTAATTCACCAGCTTGCTGCAATTGTTCAATCTGCTCTAGCGTCAAGCAACTTTCCTTCGTAATGCCGCCTGACATCGTTCTAGTCAAGTGAGCCATTGTTGCAGGAACGCCCAGCGCTTTACCAATGTCTACACACAAGGTGCGAATATATGTACCTTTTGAACAAACGACAGAAAACGAAATTTTGGGCTGATCGAGTTCAAGCTGAACGTCAATGAGATCAATTTGATGAATAGTTACTTTTCTTGATTTCCGCTCAACTGTTTTACCTTCTCTAGCTAACTCGTATAGCCGTTTGCCGTCAACTTTGACTGCAGAATACATTGGTGGAACTTGTTCGATTTCGCCCAGAAACTGAGCAAGTGCTTGGCGAACTTCTTCTTCAGTAACAGATATTGACGATTGCTGCTCAATTACCGTTCCGGTTAAGTCTTCCGTATCCGTAGCGATACCAAGCTGCAATACCGCTTCATAAGACTTAGGCCGCTCTTGAACATATTCGACTACTCTTGTTGCACGCCCAAGACATAATGGCAATACACCTGTCACCATGGGGTCAAGCGTACCTGCATGTCCAATTCGCTTCATCTTCAGCAATCGGCGAACCTTTGCAACTACATCATGAGAAGTCCAGCCTTCCGGCTTCCAAACTGCCAAAATGCCGTCCATCGTTTAAACCAACGCCTTTCTGACTGCTTCCACTAGCTCATTAATCGAAGTTGTTAAAGTACCTTCGATACGGCAACCCGCTGCGCGCACATGACCGCCACCGCCAAATGCTTGCGCAATTTCGGCTACATTGGCCCTTCCTGCTGAACGAAGACTTGCCTTAACAGCTCCGTCATCCGTTTCTTTAAACAAAATCCCTACTTCAACACCATCAACATTGAGTGCATAATTTACGATTCCTTCAAGATCTTCAGGTACAGCTCCCGTATCGCGCAAATCATCTTTGCCAATATGGACCCAGCCGATCTCCAAGTTATCCGTAAAAGTAAGGCGGTTGAGGGCAATTTGAAGGATCTTGAGCTTTGCCATTGTCATCTTCTCAAGCAGATGATCAGCGAGCTCATTTCCAGAAACGCCTAAAGCAAGAAGATGTGACGCAATCTCCATTACACGCGGACTCGTATTAGAATAACGAAAACCGCCAGTATCGGTTAGTAAACCGGTATAGATGGCTGTCGCGCAATTCAAATCGAGTGAAATTTCTGTTCTCTCGATTAAATCATATAATATTTCCACTGTAGCAGCAGCTTCTGCTCGAATAACATTTACAGCACCAAACCCATTGTTTGTCGGATGATGATCGATGTTAAGCAGCTTTGCATCTAATGCAAAGCTGCTTGCCACCTCTCCAATACGTTTGAAATCCGCACAATCGACTGATATAATGGCATCGAATTTTTGCTGAGGTACTGCTTTCTTATAATTGACGATCGAATCAAATTGATGCAAGAAGCTAAGTCTAGACGGCAGTTCGCTTTCATTAATCAAAACTGCCGTTTTCCCTAGCTTCTGAAGTAACCAGCCAACGACAACAGTAGAACTTATAGCGTCACCGTCAGGTTGAACATGTGATACGACTAAATAATGTTCGTAACGCTTCATGAACGCCAGCGCTTCATCTAGCTGTCTCGAATAGCTGTTTTGCTCCATCATCGTGCTGAATTCCCGTTGTTAATATTTTCAAGCAAAGCTTCGATTCGGCTGCCGTATTCAATACTGCTGTCAAACTTAAACAGCAATACTGGAGTATGACGAAGGCGCATGCGCTTGCCAAGCTCTGTGCGAATAAATCCAGTTCCGCTCGCGAGCGCTTTAAGTGTAGCTTCCTTCTGCTCTTCGCTGCCAAGTACACTTAAATATACTTTAGCTTGTGATAAATCACTCGAAGTTTCTACACCAGTTACGGTAATGAACCCGATTCTTGGATCTTTAAGCTCTGTCTGTATAATTTGGCTCAGCTCTTTTTTAATCTGTTCGCCGACCCGTCCTACTCGGATTTTTGCCATGCTTTACTCACCTCTCTACTGATTCCATGACAAATGCTTCAATCGTATCGCCTTCACGAACATCGTTAAAGCGATCAAGCGTAATACCACACTCATAACCCGCTGAGACCTCTTTAGCATCATCTTTGAATCGTTTAAGGGACTCGATCTTACCAGTGAAGACTACGATACCGCCGCGAACCAGACGTGCCTCAGCGTTACGAGAAATTTTACCATCTGTAATCATGCAGCCTGCAATCGCGCCAACCTTAGTAACTTTGAATACGTTACGAACTTCAGCATGACCGATAACAACTTCTTTAAAGATTGGATCAAGCATACCTTTCATCGCTTGCTCAATTTCATCGATTACGTTGTAAATGACGCGGTGCATACGTACGTCAACTTTTTCTTGTGCAATCGTTGCTTCAGCTTGCGGATCAGGACGAACGTTAAATCCGATTACGATAGCATTGGAAGCCGATGCCAAAATGATATCCGATTCAGTAATCGCGCCAACACCGCTGTGGATGATTTTTACGCGAACACCTTCGATTTCAATTTTTGCAAGCGAGCCTTTAAGTGCTTCGGAAGAGCCTTGAACATCGGATTTGATAATAACGTTCAGGTCTTTAATTTCACCATCTTTGATATGGTTATACAGATCATCAAGCGTTACGCGTGTATTTGCACCCATATCCGTTTGACGCTGTTTAATGGAACGACGGTCAGCAATAGCACGGGCTTTACGCTCATCTTCAAACACCATGAACGGATCTCCAGCTAATGGAACTTCTGTTAGACCAGTAATTTCTACTGGAGTTGAAGGTCCTGCTTCTTTTAAACGACGACCTTTATCATTAACCATTGCTCTGATCCGGCCGAAACAGTTACCTGCTACGAAAGCATCTCCGATTTTCAAAGTACCATGTTGAACGAGAATACGTGCAACAGGACCTTTACCTTTATCAAGCTCTGCTTCAATTACTGTAGCGCGAGCACGTTTATCAGGGTTAGCTTTGTAATCGTTCATTTCAGCAACGAGCAGAATCATTTCAAGAAGACCTTCAAGACCAATTCTTTGCTTAGCAGAAACTTCGACGAAAATTGTATCGCCGCCCCACTCTTCCGGAACTAGTTCATATTCAGTCATTTCTTGCTTGATTTTCTCTGTATTCGCTTCAGGCTTATCGATTTTGTTTACCGCTACGATAATAGGAACGCCAGCTGCTTTAGCATGGTTGATTGCTTCAACTGTTTGCGGCATAATGCCGTCATCAGCTGCTACCACGATAATTGTAATATCCGTTACTTGCGCACCGCGAGCACGCATAAGCGTAAACGCTTCGTGACCAGGTGTATCTAGGAACGTAATTTTTTTATTGTTAATTTCAACTTGGTATGCACCGATATGCTGTGTAATTCCGCCTGCTTCTCCGCCAGTTACATTCGTTTGGCGAATGGCATCAAGCAATGTTGTTTTACCATGGTCAACGTGACCCATAATTGTTACAACTGGTGGACGTGTTACCAAATCTTCGTCTTCGTCTGACTCTTCTACAGTTTCGAAAGAATCTTCCTCAACAGGAATTTTAACTTCAACCTCTACACCGTAGTCCGTTGCGATCAAATGAATCGCATCCATGTCGATTTCTTGGTTGATTGTAGCCATTACGCCTAGGAAAATCAGTTTTTTGATTACTTCTGATGCATCCTTGTGGAGCAATTTCGCCAATTCGCCAACAGTCATCGTACCGCGTACGATAATCTTTTTAGGCGTGTTGTCGATTTTCTCACGAGGCGGTTGCTGTTGGAACTTGCCGCCGCGTCCTTTTTGTCCGCCACGACCGTTGTTTCCTCTGAAGCCGCCTGGTTTGCCGTCTTCAAATCTCTTTTGACCCGGTCTTGCATTTCTGTTGTCATTGCCACGTGACTGGCCTTGTGCAGGCTTAGAGTCAAAACGACTTTGACCAGATGATGGACGGCTAGTAGCGTCTTGACGCGGTGCGCTTGGACGGCTGCCTGTGTTCCCTTGTCCGCCTTGTGATGGACGACTTTGACCAGATGATGCTGGACGACTGCTTTGACCGCCTTGACCTTGCCCTGGACGGCTTGAACCTGCATTTGACCCTGTAGGGCGATTGCCTTGTCCGCCTTGACCTTGGCTTGGACGGCTTGAGTTAGAGCTTCCTTGTGCTGGACGATTGCTGCTTGATTGTGATGCAGGACGATTAGTTGATTGTCCTGCTGGTCTTTGTTCCGACTGCTGTTGGGTTGTTTGTGGTTTCGTATTAATAGAATTCATAGGCCCCTGTCTGTCTTGATTAGTATTTTTATTTTCTGTTGCTGGTTGCGGCTTCTGTTCCTGTTGCTGAGGCTGCTGCGATTGCGGCCTGTTAGCAGTAGGTTGTGCAGAAGAAACAGATACATTTGTAGATTCTTGCGCCCGTTTAACGGCTGCATTTTGTTTAATATTGCGAAAAAAACCTTCGACCTTGTTTACCATTTCATTTTCCATGACGCTCATATGGTTATTTACAGGCAAATCTAGTCGTTTTAGGATCGTAATGATTTCTTTGCTGCTCATATTCAGTGACTTGGCATACTCGTAAACGCGCAGCTTATCCTTATTGTCCTTGCTGTCTTGTTTATTGTCCAATATGATCCACCTCCGTATTATGGCTCAGATGACTCGCAATCATTTTTCCGAATTGCGCATCGGTCACCGCTAGTACAACCCGTTCTGGCTTACCAATCGCCTTTCCTAGTTGCTCACGGTCGAATGCTTCGGCGAGTTGTATTCCGTAGGTGTTGCATTTGTCACGAAACTTTTTTTTTGTATTTTCTGAAGCATCTCCTGCAATAATAACGAGATGCACTTTCTTATTTCTTACAGCTTTGAGTACGATTTCATCGCCAGTAATCAGCTTTCCGGCACGCATTGCCATGCCGAGCTGTGATAAGCTTTTATTCTGATTCATCGCTTACCAGCTCCTTACTTGCGATAAACTCTTCCTCTACTGCTACAAAATCCTGCTCAAGTTGATCGTAAATATGCTCGCCAACATGCTGCTTCAGCGCTCGATCAAGCGCCTTGGATTTTTTCGCTAGTTTGAAGCAACTAACTTTGCCGCACAAATATGCACCACGGCCTGCTTGTTTGCCCTTCAGGTCAATCTGCACCTCTTCGGCCGGTGTCCGCACAATCCGAATGAGTTCCTTCTTCGGCATCATGTCCTGACAAGCGACGCATTTGCGAAGCGGTACTTTTCTCGGTCTCATTGTACACCCCTCCTCTGCCAGCTGAATTGACGCTTACCCGTATAAAGTTAGATTAGTCGATGGAAACTGAATCCTGATGCATGACTGCTGTCATCGATTTCGGACGACCGTACTCTTGCTCTGCTTGCGTCTCGCTCTTAATATCGATTTTCCAGCCAGTCAGCTTAGCAGCAAGCCTTGCATTCTGTCCTTTAATTCCGATTGCAAGCGATAGTTGATAATCTGGAACGATTACCCGAGCCATTTTTTCCTGTTCGAATACAATTACTTCAAGCACCTTAGAAGGGCTTAGCGCATTCGCAACATATTCATCCACGCTTTCAGACCAACGAACGATATCGATTTTCTCACCTTTAAGCTCGTTTACGATCGTCTGAACGCGCAGTCCTTTTTGTCCAACACATGAACCAACTGGATCAACCTCGGAGTTGCGGGAATGAACCGCAATTTTGGAACGGAAGCCAGCTTCGCGAGCTACCGAACGAATTTCTACCACTCCGTCATAGATCTCAGGCACTTCAAGCTCGAACAAACGTTTTAAAAGACCAGGATGCGTACGGGATAAAATGATTTGTGGACCCTTAGTCGTATTTTCAACTTTCGTGATATAAGACTTCACGCGGTCACCATGTTTAAACTTATCGGTAGGCATAAGCTCAGTCAAAGGCAATACTGCCTCAACCTTGCCTAGATCCACAAACAAGTTGCGAACATCTTGACGTTGTACGATACCGTTAACGATATCTTCCTCTTTATCGATAAATGCGTTATAAATCAGTCCGCGCTCTGCTTCACGAATACGTTGAGTAACGACCTGCTTCGCTGTTTGCGCAGCGATACGTCCGAAATCACGTGGTGTTACTTCAATATCCGCAATATCGTCAAGCTGATAATGCGGATTAATTTCTCTAGATGCCTCAACTGTAATTTCCAGACGCGGATCCAGAACTTCATCAACAACCGTCTTACGGGCATATACTTTAATAACGCCAGTATGACGATTAATATCTACGCGGACATTTTGAGCTGTATTAAAATTTCTCTTGTAGCTGGAGATAAGCGCCGCCTCAATGGCTTCAAGGAGCACATCCTTGGTAATCCCTTTATCTCTTTCTATTTCTTGCAGTGCCTCAATAAAATCCATACTCATTGGACTGGATGTCCCCCCTTCAATATAAGAAACGAATATTTAGAACACGATAGCGAGCCTAGCGTTAGCCACCTTAGCATAAGGAATGGAATACTCCTTTTTGGCTGTTCGAATGACTGCATTTTCTCCATCAAATGAAAGTAGCAGCCCCTCAAATTCTTTAGCGCCGCTAATCGGTTCATATGTCGTTATGTAAACGTGCTTACCGATTGCTTTACGTACTTCGTCTTCATTCCGCAGCGGTCTTTCTGCTCCCGGAGAAGAAACTTCTAAGAAATAAGCATCTGTTATTGGATCGTTTTTGTCCAGCTGCTCACTCATGAATTCGCTGATACGGCCGCAATCATCGATGTCGATGCCGCCTTCTTTATCGACGAATAGGCGAAGAAAGAAATTGCTTCCTTCTTTAACATACTCAATATCAACCAGTTCAAATCCATTGCTGCTGAGGTATGGTAAAGCTATTTCCTGGACAGCGGCTTTGATTTTGGATGTACTCAAATTCAGTTGACCCCCTGTTTATACGCACTATGCCATTTTGCCGTTTACAAAACGTAAAGAGTGGGTTTCCCCACTCTTCTGCATCAAAGTCTTTATAATCATCATTGCCAGAAAAATTATAACATAACCGCACTATAGTGACAAGAAATCTTTTCTACTCAAGCCTTTACTAGAACAGCGAAAGCTGGTTAGATTCAGGCAATCCACGGAAGCAGCCCATGTTGGTAAGAACCTCTACAATCGTTTTTGTAGCCTTGGATTTCATTTGGAAATCCTCGATTGACAAGTATTCTCCATCGTCTCTTGATGCTGCAATATTGCGTGCCGCATTATCCCCAATTCCTGCAACCGCAGCAAAAGGCGGTATAAGTGAATCGCCTTCTACGAGAAACTTCGTCGCATGTGATCGATACAGATCAATAGGCTTAAAGGCAAAACCCCGTGCTGTCATTTCTAGTGACATTTCAAGCTGTGACACCATGTTTTTCTCTTTAGGGAGCGCATTAAATCCTTTCGCCTCGATCTCGATCAGCTTCCGCAAAATCGCATCATATCCTTGGCAAAGCAATTCTAAGTCAAAATCATCTGCTCTTACCGTAAAGTAAGTTGCATAATACTCTATTGGATAATACAGCTTAAAAAAGGCGGTGCGAACCGCTGAAATAACATAAGCGGCAGCGTGGGCTTTCGGGAACATATACTCGATACGGAGGCAAGAATCAATGTACCATTGCGGCACCTTGCAGCGCTTCATCTCTTCAATCCACTCCGGCGTCAAACCTTTACCTTTACGTACGCTTTCCGTGATTTTGAAAGCAAGTCCAGCATCCATTCCTGCTTTATAAATCAAGAACAACATGATGTCATCACGACATCCAATTACCGTCTTAATATTGCACGTACCGTTTTTAATCAACTCTTGTGCATTTCCAAGCCAAACTCCCGTACCATGAGACAGTCCAGAAATTTGCAGCAAATCCGCAAACGAAGAAGGCTGCGTCTCTTGAAGCATTTGCCTTACAAACTTCGTTCCCATCTCAGGTACGCCGTATGTGGCTACTGATGATCTGATTTGTTCTCCAGGAACGTTAAGTGCCTTCGTTGAGTTGAACATACTCATTACCTTAGGATCATTCATTGGAATCGTAGTTGGATCAACTCCGGTCAAATCCTGAAGCATCCGCATCATTGTCGGATCATCATGTCCAAGAATATCAAGCTTAAGCAGATTTTCATCAAACGCGTGATAATCAAAGTGGGTTGTTTTCCATTCTGCATTCACATCGTCCGCTGGAAATTGTACAGGTGTAATATCCTCAACATCAATATAATCAGGCACAACCACGATACCACCTGGATGCTGCCCTGTGCTTCGCTTTACGCCGGTACAGCCACTCGCAAGTCTGGCCAGTTCAGCACCGCGCCATTTTTTGTTATGCTCTTCCTCGTACTTTTTGGTGAAGCCATAAGCCGTTTTCTCAGCAACCGTACCGATCGTACCCGCACGGAACACGCACTTCTCACTAAACAATACTTTTGTATAGTTATGGGCAATCGGCTGATAGTCCCCCGAGAAGTTCAAATCGATATCGGGAACCTTATCGCCTTTGAATCCAAGGAACGTTTCAAATGGTATATCCTGTCCTTCACCCTTCATTGGCTTCTCGCATTTCGGACATAATTTATCGGGTAAGTCAAATCCGCTCGGAATGCTTCCGTCCAAAAACCATTCGCTGTGCCTACAATCCGAGTTAATGCATAAATAATGAGCAGGCAGCGGATTAACTTCAGAAATACCTAAGAACGTTGCGACGACAGAGGATCCAACTGATCCCCTAGAGCCGACCAAATATCCGTCCGCGTTCGATTTCTTTACAAGTTTCTCAGAAATCAGGTAGTTGGCAGAGAACTTAAATTTGATAATAGGAATAAGTTCTTTCTCCAGTCTGTCGATGACTACCTGAGGAAGATCTTCCCCATACATGGATTTCGCTGTATCGTAGCAAGTGTTGCGAATCTCCTCATCGGCGCCTTCAATGATCGGAGCAAACAGTCCCGTTGGGAACATATCATATGGCTCAAATCGATCAGCGAGCTCTACCGTGTTCGTAATGACGACTTCGCGGGCTCTAGCTTCTCCCAAGAACGCAAATTCCTCCAACATTTCTTCCGTCGTGCGGAAATGAGCATCAGGTTTGCGTATGCTTTTCAGCGGACTAAAGCCAGTAATCCCGTGAATCGTAATGTCACGATACATCTTATCGCGAGGATTTAAATAATGAACGTTCCCCGTTGCAATAACCGGCTTGCCCAGCTCATCCCCAATTTGACAGATTCGGCGATGAGCCTGCTCGATCTCAGCTCTGCTTCCGACCAATCCCTTCTCGACTAAATGCATGTAGAAATCAATCGGCTGGATTTCTAACACATCATAAAAACGTGCAACCTCCAACGCTTCTTCATACGATTTATTCAGAACGGTTTCAAAAAACTCACCTTTCTCACAGCCCGATATAACGAGCAAGCCTTCACGATGCGCAACCAGTTTCGTTTTTGGAATCGTGGCTACCCGTTTGAAATGCTCGGTGTGGGAGATGGAGATAAGCTTGAATAGGTTTTTCTTCCCTACTGCGTTAAGTGCATAAATATTACAGTGGAAAGGCCGTGAATTGGATAAATCAATGCCCACATAATCATTTAACTGATGTAGATTCGTTATATTCCGTTCAGCTGCATCAGCAATCAAGCCATACAGCACACCGCCGAGAGCAAGAGAGTCATCTACAGCGCGGTGATGGTTATCGAGACTAACCTTGTATTTATCTGCTAACGTATTCAAACGATGATTTTTGAGTGTTGGGAAAATAAATCGAGCTAATTCCAGTGTATCGAGCACTGGATTTTTCACTTCCGGCATACCGAAAGCTTTACAGTTCGCTTGGATAAAACCGATATCGAACCTTGCATTATGGGCTACAAGAACATCATCACCGATAAAGGTAATGAATTCTCGAAGCATAGGCTCAAGATCCGGCTGTCCTCTAACCATATCATCATTAATATTAGTCAATTGTGTAATATGGTAAGGAATTTTTTCATGTGGATCAATAAGTGTCGAGAACCGATCGATTTCTTTGCCATCACGCATTTTAACGCCAGCAAGCTCAATAATTTTGTTGTTGGTTACCGATAAACCGGTAGTCTCTATATCAAATACAATATACGTTGCTGAAGCAAGAAGCTCGGGCCTTGATTCCAATACCATCGGTATCGCATCGTTTACAACATTGGCCTCAACTCCAAAAAGTACTTTAATGCCATGTTTTTTGGCTGACTTATTCGCATCAGGATAACATTGAACATTACTATGGTCAGTTACAGCTATCGCCTTATGTCCCCATTTAGCAGCAGTTTTGATATAAGTATCAACTGACGTTACTGCATCCATAGCGCTCATTGTAGTATGCAAATGAAATTCAACCCGTTTTTCTTCCGCTTTATCCATTCGATCAGCAGGCGTTCTAACCTCATGCAAATCATTCGGCATCATAACAAGCTCAGGCTCCTGCATAAAGCGGTCATATTCAATTCTGCCGCGTGCTTTTATCCATTTGCCATTGGCAAGTTGACTTAAAATTTTCACATCGTCCTTCGTCTTCGCGAACATCTTCATAGCTATGGAATCCGAGAAATCGGTCACGTTGAACGTGAACAATGTGCTTCCGTTACGAAGCTCCTTCATATCAAGACCAAATACTGCGCCTTGAACCGTTATTTTTTTCTCTTCTTCCACTATGTTCATCAAAGGAACTGGCTCTTCGCGGATATCATAACCAACAGCAAGTTTGATTTCACCCTCATCTACGAGCTCAGACTCGGATTGCGCACTCGCCATCAGTTCCTGCACGTATTCACGCTCTTCTTGAACCATTCGAAGTGAGAATTCGTCAAAAATCTCTTGTCTCGATTCACTAACGATCATTTTCACTTTACAAGAACGGTGGAAATTTTCTTTAAAAAATCGAATAATTTCATCATCTAAACGTTTCTTGCGAGCAAGCTCTAATCCAGTATTATCGAGCAACGACAACGTTAATACGTCACCCTCTGCCTCAATCGATGCTTTCTGCAGCCATCCATTTACCGAAGCGATCTCACGTTGAGCCCACTCCATGAATAAGGGCCAGTATTGCAGAACGATGGATTCCGTCTCCACAACATCATCATAAATGAACACAAACTTAACCGCTGCAATATACTCAAACTTCATTCGAGCTGCTTGTAAAAGTCCATTATAGGCCATTAAAGGAACCATGGACGTTTTGCAGATGCAAAACGTCCATTCTTGATTGCTGTTGCTGACAATAACTTGATCAATATATCCATCTTGAAAATAGGTTTGTATAAGTTCTTGCGGCAGCTCGGTATGCTGTAAAAGCATCTCAAAACGCTGCCGCTTTTCTGCGGTTTGGCTCATAAAACTCCACTCCTTAAGATCCGAACCGAACTAGCTTCAGTCCTTAATAAGCCCGTGCAAATACGACAGTATGCTTCGAAGGATCACCGCATACGAGACAATTGTCTTTGTGTGTAGACGGTTCGAAAGGAATATTACGGCTTGTTGCTCCTGTTTCTTCCTTAACCTGCTTCTCACAAGCGGCAGAGCCGCACCAGCCAGCTTCTACGAAGCCGCGCTGTTCTTCCAGAAAACTCTTCATTTCATCAAGCGTTTCAACGGAACGTGAATTATCGATACGGAACTGCTTTGCTTTATTAAACATCTCTTGATGCGTTTCTTCAAGCATAGCCTCAATTTCAGCAACAAGATTAGCTTGCTGTACTACACGTTTCTCTCCAGTAACTCTGGAAACAAGAACAACCTGTCCATTTTCCATATCGCGAGGTCCAAGTTCAAGGCGAAGTGGAACACCGCGCATCTCATACTCGTTAAATTTCCAGCCTGGACTTACATCAGCGCGATCGTCCACGCGTGTGCGAATTCCGGCTTTCTTCAATTCTGCATAAAGCTCATCCACACGGCCAATGACCTGCTCGCGCATTTTAGCTGGACCGATAGGAATCATAATGACTTGCGTTGGTGCAACCTTTGGCGGAAGAACAAGACCACGATCATCACCATGCACCATAATAAGTGCGCCGATCAATCTTGTGCTTACTCCCCATGAGGTCGTATGCGCGAATTGCAATGTATTTTCACGATCAAGGAATTTAATGTCAAAAGCGACCGCAAACTTCGTGCCCAGATAATGGGATGTTCCAGCTTGTACAGCCTTACCGTCTTTCATCATCGCTTCGATAGAATACGTATCAACTGCGCCTGCAAAACGCTCAGAAGGAGTTTTTTCACCTTTGATTACTGGAATTGCAAGGAACTCTTCGACGAATTGCGTATAAACATCAAGCATCTGCATCGTCTCTTGACGAGCTTCCTCTTCTGTCTCATGAGCAGTATGACCTTCTTGCCACAAAAACTCGCTTGTACGCAAGAAAGGCATCGTACGCTTCTCCCAACGGACAACATTCGCCCATTGATTAATTAGCAAAGGCAAATCGCGGTACGATTGAATCCACTTCGAATACATATGACCAAACATCGTTTCAGATGTAGGACGAATAGCAAGGCGTTCTTCCAGCTTCTCACCTGCAGCTTCGGTTACCCAAGGCAGCTCAGGATTAAAACCTTCAACGTGCTCCTTTTCCTTTTGGAAGAAGCTTTCTGGAATAAATAGCGGGAAATAAGCATTGCGATGTCCCGTTTCTTTGAAGCGGCGATCGAGATCTCGTTGAATATTTTCCCAAAGTTCATAACCCTCAGGGCGAAACACGATGCAGCCCCTTACCGGTGAGTAATCCATAAGCTCTGCTTTTTTAATAACATCAATATACCATCTGGAGAAATCTTCGCTTTGAGGCGTGATTTCTGTAACGAACTGTTTATCCTTTGACATATGCGACTACTTACTCCCCTTTTACCAATCGTAAAATATCATTATAAGTTACTACGAGCATTAATAACATGATTAATGCGAAACCGACAAAATGTACCATACTCTCACGGTTTGGATCAATTGGCTTCCGTCGAATCGCTTCAATTCCAAGGAATATAAGACGACTGCCATCCAGTGCCGGAATTGGGAGTAGATTAAATATACCTAAATATAAGCTGAGCAATGCTGTCCATGAAGTAAGCTGAGCGATGCCCTGCTGTGCGATCTGACTCGTAACCTCAGCAGTTCGAACAGGTCCTCCAAGGTCATCAAGCTTGAACTCTCCGAAAATAAGTTTCTTGAAGCCTTCAAAAATACTTATCGTCATGTTTTTCATGAGCTTGCCTGCACCTGTAAATGTTTCCGAAAAAGTAGCTGGACGTGTTGGCAATGCGGCACTGATCCCTACCTTGCCCACGCCTTCTTTGTTAGGCTCTGGTGTAATGACAACCTGCTGTGCTTTGCCATCACGGATAATATCCATTTTCACAGGGACATTCGGTGATTTACCTATAATCGCAATCATTTTATCAAAATCAGCACCGATTTTGATTCCATTGACCGAGTCGATGACATCGCCTTTTTTCAAATCTACTTTATCAGCAGGCATGCCTTCTGTTATTTCATTGACAAGCAGCTTATCAGGGGACTCAACAGGAAGCCCAACCATTTGAATGTAAGTGGCGAACAAAACAAAGGCCAGCACAAAATTCATCAGAGGTCCCGCAAAAATTGCAAGAGCACGCTGTGCTACCGTTTTGCTGCCAAACTGTCTGTCAATTGGCGCGATCTGTGTCTCCTTGCCTTTTGTTATCATTAAAGCTGTAGGATGTACTGAAAAACTCTCATTTTCCCCTTCCACATCTAATGTAACAGATAGCTTGTGTTCAAGGTCAATCGTAACGATCTCGCCGCGAATAACTCCGCTCCGCTCGTCAAGGCGATCCAAATAAAGCCTTGTAACTTTATTATCCTTCAGACGAACCGCGATCGTTTGGCCCGGCTGGACATCCACGATTTCCGGATCTTCTCCTGCCATTCGTACAAACCCGCCGGCTGGTATTAACCTTAATGTGTATCTCGTCTCGCCACGCTTTACCGAAATCAGCTTCGGCCCGAAGCCAATTGCAAATTCTCGCACCAATATGCCTGCGCGTTTTGCGAAATAGTAATGACCCCATTCATGAATCGTTACGATAACGAAAAAAACGAGTACGGTCAAGAAAACAACCTGAATCATGTGCATTAAGCTGAAGCCTCCTGTTCGTTACGGCCTGTACATAGATTATCATTATTCTCCCGTCCGATACAAGAGAACCGGAATTTCATCGATATTATACGGATTCTGCCAGCCGCCTTGCCCAAGTATCCACTTCTGAAATCATTTGTAAATCATTAATATCAGATGCTTCATGCTTGCTAACGACCGTTTCCAATACCCGTTCAATGTCGAGAAACGTAATTTCGCCTTTTAAAAAACGCGCCACAGCAACTTCGTTTGCAGCATTGTATACAGCAGGTGCAGATTGACCTAGCCGACCGCATTCGAAAGCCAACCTTAAACAAGGATATCTTTCAAAATCCATCTCACGAAAATTCAGCTTGCCAATCTGTGCAAGGTTCAACCTGCTAGTTGGCGTTACGTTTCGCTGCGGATAGGAAAGAGCATATTGAATGGGTACACGCATGTCAGGCATACCAAGTTGTGCAATGATGCTGTAATCGGTAAACTCCACATAAGAATGAATGATGCTCTCCGGATGAATAATGACATCTATTTGGTCGTATGTAACATCGAACAGCCATCTTGCTTCAATAACTTCCAGACCCTTATTAACCATAGTTGCTGAATCAATCGTAATTTTTGCACCCATTGACCAATTAGGATGATTAAGCGCCTCAGCGACCGTTACTCCTTCAAGCTGCTCACGCGAGCGATCACGGAAAGAACCGCCAGAAGCTGTTAAAGTAATTTGATTGATAGACTTGCGATCTTCTCCATTTAAGCATTGAAATATTGCAGAATGTTCGCTGTCAATCGGTAAGATTGATACACCGCGTTGTCTCGCACGCTCCATCACGATGTGACCAGCAGTCACAAGCGTCTCTTTATTAGCCAAACCTATCGTTTTGCCTGCATCAATAGCGGCTAATGTTGCAGGCAGACCTCTGCTGCCCACAATTGCTGTTACAACGATATCAGCGTCCGTTGCAGCAGCCACTTCAATGAGCCCCGCTTCCCCATAAACTACCTTTGTGCCAAGCGGTAAATGGGGACGTGCGGTGTCAGCGTCAGCTTTTGAAGCCAAACTCACGATTGCGGGTTTGAATTGTTTCGCCTGTTCTATAATCAAATCGACATTCGCACCTGCGGATAACCCGACAACCTGATAACGTTCAGGATCATGGGCAATAATGTCCAACGTCTGCGTTCCGATGGAACCTGTCGATCCTAATATACTTATTTTTTTCACATCTAATCCTCCTGACTTATACGGGCAGAAGCTCGGTAAGAACTAACAGCGGGAATACAATAAGCCAGCTATCACATCGATCCAGCACACCGCCATGTCCTGGCAGCAACGTACCTGTATCCTTAATATCTCTCACACGTTTGTACGCAGATTGAATCAAATCCCCGAATTGACCAGCTACAGCGGCAATTAATCCGATTAGCAGAGCTTTCGGTAATTCAATAAAATCTGGCATCGTCCATGCGAATACCGCCGATACGAGTAATGAAAGCAAAACACCGCCAAGAGCGCCTTCTATTGTTTTGTTGGGGCTGATGGAAGGCCATAGCTTTGTTTTTCCAATAGCTCGTCCTGTAAAATAAGCACCGATATCTGATGCCCAGATGCACCCAAAGGACAAAAACGTCCACAATAAACCATGCAGCTCAATGTTGCGAGCCTCACCCATCGCCGAAAAGCCATAACCTACATATAAAGCGCCTAGCAACATAAGTGCGGCGCCATCAATTGTCGTTTTATTTTTTGTAATCACGGTTAAGGCCAGCAGCAAAAATGTCAGTATCCAAATAATGGTTAGTGCGGATGGAATCACAATTCCCCATTCCGACCACGGAAGCACAAACAGTAGCACACCCGCATATCCGAGCAAAGCTGACGGATGCGACCATGCTACACCATTCATGCGCGCATATTCAGTAAATCCAATAATTGCCAATAATACGAGAAGAGTTGTAAATAACCATCCGCCGATTACTGTTATGCCTATGAAGCCTGCACCTGCTACAATTCCAGTTATTATTCGTTGTCTCAATGAAAAGTCACACTCCGTTGCTTGAAGCTACAATCCACCATATCGACGCGCGCGACGCTGATATTCCAAAATCGCTTCTTGAAAATGCGCTTCCGTAAATTCAGGCCAATACACATCCGTAAACCACAATTCACTGTAAGCAAGCTGCCACATCATAAAATTGCTTAAACGTAATTCCCCGCTCGTACGAATTAGTAAATCCGGGTCGGGCAATCCACTCGTAAGCAAACGATCCGCCATTACTTTATCATCGATATCATCAATAGCAAGATGCCCTTGCTGAACTTCTGAGGCGATATTTTTGACAGCTTCAAGCATTTCCTTACGACTTCCATAGTTTAAAGCAAAATTCAGAACAAGCCCTGTATTGTTAGCGGTCTTAATAATGGCTTCTTCAACTGCGCTGATCGTAAAAGAGGGCAAATCCTCTTTATGTCCCATCATACGCACCTGCACGTTGTTGGCAATTAGTTCTTCTAATTCAATTTCAAGAAATTGTTGTGGAAGCTTCATAAGAAAATCCACTTCAGCTTTAGGTCTCTTCCAGTTTTCCGTTGAAAACGCATATAACGTCAAATATTTGACGCCTAACCGATCCGCTGCAATCGTAATACGTTTGACCGCTTTCATGCCGGAATGATGGCCTGCCATACGTGGCAAGCCACGATCTTTAGCCCAGCGGCCATTCCCATCCATTATAATTGCAACATGCTCAGGCACATTTTCTGAGTCCACAGAATCAGTCGGCTGTAAGGACGATTTGCCTAATTTGGCCCAAAGTCGCTCGATCATCTTACTTCCTCCCAACCGAAATCAAAACCAAACCCCACCTATCGGAGGGGCCCAGAGATCATTATACTTCCATAATTTCCTTTTCTTTGACAACAAGCACTTTATCCACTTCAGCAATGAATTTATCCGTAGCTTTCTGGATATCCTCTTGGTGACCGCGGGACTCATCTTCAGAAATGGTTGTTTTCTCAAGTTTCTTCACACTGTCATTCGCATCGCGGCGAATATTGCGAATAGCTACTTTAGCTTCTTCACCAAGCTTTTTCGAAGTTTTCACAAGTTCTGCACGACGTTCCTCTGTTAGCGGCGGAATTGAGAGACGAATCGCCGTACCATCATTGGAAGGCGTCAACCCAAGATCCGATTTCATAATTGCTTTCTCGATCGCTGACATTGAAGTTTTATCCCATGGTTGGATGAACAATGTGCGGGAATCAGGAGAACTAATATTCGCAAGCTGATTAACAGGAGTCATTGACCCGTAGTATTCAACTTGAATACGGTCCAGCAATGCTGAACTTGCTTTACCTGCGCGCAATGAAGACAAATCACGTTTAAGCGCGGAAATCGCTTTATCCATACGTTCTTCAGCGTTTTTTTTCAATTCTTGTGGCATTATTTCGCACTTCCTCTCACAATCGTTCCGATTTTTTCACCCAGCACGACGCGTTTAATATTCCCTTTCTCCGTAATTGCAAATACGATGAGCGGAATATTGTTGTCCATGCAAAGTGATGCTGCGGTTGAATCCATAACTCCCAAATTGAGGTTTAGCATATCCATGTATGTAAGTTCCTCAAATTTCTCTGCTGTATTATCTTTAAATGGATCAGCGGAGTAAACGCCATCCACTTTATTTTTCGCCATTAGTATTACTTCTGCTTCGATCTCAGCCGCGCGAAGCGCTGCTGTCGTATCTGTAGAGAAAAACGGATTTCCAGTGCCGGCAGCAAAGATAACGACGCGTCCTTTTTCCAAATGACGAATGGCACGACGTCTGATGTACGGTTCAGCGATTTGTTGCATTGCGATCGATGTCTGTACACGAGTTGGTACATCGATTTGTTCAAGTGCATCTTGAAGCGCAAGTGAATTCATAAGAGTAGCAAGCATTCCCATGTAATCAGCTGTTGCACGGTCCATACCCTTTGCAGAACCTGCAATTCCACGCCAAATATTGCCGCCTCCGACAACGATAGCAACTTCTATGCCTAGTGCTACGACTTCCTTCACCTGATCAGCAATCGAAGTTATGATTGTTGATTCAATACCATAACCTTCCTGACCAGACAATGATTCACCGCTTACTTTCAAAACGATACGTTTGTACACAGGATGCTCCAACGTTAATACCTCCATCATGCACCTCAATAAATGAGGTCCTTCAAATATGTTCTAATTATACAAGCAGGCGGGGCGGACGCCCCGCCCCGCCTGTGAGTTCGGATTAATGTTTTACTTGAGCCATAACTTCTTCAACGAAGTTGTCTACTTTTTTCTCTAGGCCTTCACCAAGTTCATAACGAACAAAGCGACGGATGGTAATGTTTTCACCGATTTTGCTAATTTTCTCGTTAAGCAAAACAGAGATTGTTTTGTCTGGGTCTTTAATGAAAGATTGCTCAAGAAGACAGAACTCTTCGTAGTACTTCGAGATACGTCCTTCAACCATTTTTTCAACGATTTTTTCAGGCTTGCCTTCGTTAAGTGCTTGAGCTTTCAAAATTTCACGTTCTTTTTCTAGCTCTTCGTTTGAAACTTCATCACGGCTAACAAATTTCGGGTTAGCTGCTGCGATTTGCATAGCAACGTCTCTTGCAAATTCACGGAATTGATCCGTTTTCGCAACGAAATCCGTCTCACAGTTCACTTCAACGATTACGCCGATACGGCCGCCAGCGTGAATGTATGATTCAACTACGCCCTCAGTTGCGATACGACCAGCTTTGTTAGCTGCAGCCGCCAAACCTTTTTCACGAAGAACAGCAATTGCTTTTTCAACGTCATTGTTTGTTTCGTCCAAAGCTTTTTTACAATCGAGCATTCCAGCTCCAGTTCTTTCCCGTAGCTCTTTTACCGCGCTAGCACTAACTGCCATTGTAAGCCCTCCTATTGGTTTCACGAAGTCATTGTAGCTTCGTAAATTAAGTATTGATTTTAGTGATTTACATTCGAAAAAAGGGCAGTGAGAGGCTTATCACCATCTGACCACCCTTTGTTGACTAACTAAAGCCTTTAAATTAAGCCGTTGTTTGTTCGCCTTGGTTAGCTTCAACAATTGCATCAGCCATTTTCGACGTCAACAACTTAACGGCACGAATTGCATCATCGTTACCTGGGATTACGTAGTCAATTTCGTCTGGATCACAGTTCGTATCAACGATACCAACGATTGGGATTCCAAGTTTGCGAGCTTCTGCAACAGCAATACGCTCTTTGCGTGGGTCAATAATGAACAACGCGCTTGGCAAACCTTTCATTCCTTTGATACCGCCTAGGAATTTTTCCAAACGATCTTTTTCTTTGTTAAGAATGATAACTTCTTTCTTAGGAAGAACCTCGAAAGTACCATCCTCAGCCCATTTTTCAAGTTGTTTCAAACGATCAATACGTTTTTGAATCGTTTGGAAGTTAGTCAAAGTTCCACCCAACCAACGTTGGTTGATGTAGAAGTTGCCGCAACGTTCTGCTTCTTCTTTAACTGAATCTTGAGCTTGTTTTTTCGTACCTACGAACAGCATAGTGCCGCCGTCTGCAGCGATCGATTTAACAAAGTTGTACGCTTCGTCAACTTTCTTAACCGTTTTTTGCAAATCGATAATGTAAATCCCGTTTCTTTCTGTGAAGATATAACGATCCATCTTCGGGTTCCAACGACGAGTCTGATGACCGAAGTGTACCCCAGCTTCTAGTAGCTGTTTCATGGAAATAACCGCCATTACTCCAACACCTCCTATAATGGTTTTTTTAGTGCTCCTCCGCTAGTCGCATCTTTCGTCAAAACTCCCGCCGGGCGGAAGCACCGTTTGACAAAATTGACCTGCGTGCGTTTTTAACACCGTGAATTAATATACCACAAATACATTTTTTGTGCAACAATCGTTTCAGAAAAGATAGGTTAGTTACTATTTTTGCTATTTGTTTGTTAAACTCCTTACTTCTTCTTTCGACAGCGGCTGACTCGTAACGACTACAATCGCCTCATCAACCGTTATTTCTTCTTGAAACAAAAAATAACCGGCGCGAACCAGCTTCTTCGATTTCTTCATTTTTGATATAAATGCTGACTTATCTTCAATAATATTATTAGAAGCTAATAAATTTGCTGTTTGTGTCAAATTAGAGCCAGCCTCGATTCTAATGACATGCTTTAACGCGTGCTGCTCCTCATCTGGGGCGGCTGTAGGCGCGGACTGATCAGGCAGCACCTCGCTCGGCTGCTTCTTCACAGGTTCCGTTCTATCGGTCTTCTGAGCTTGCTGTTCCCCACTTCCGGTTTTGGTCGCCTGATCAAGTTGCAAGGAGTCTCGCTCTGCCTTAATAAAAGCATCTACTTCTAGTTGCGTGTAAAGCTTTTCATCCGTATTTTTCCCCATATTACTAAGCCTTTGTCTGCTCTGTTCGCCAGATAACATGAGTTGGAACAACAAGGCTCCTAGTATAATACCTGCGCCTAGACCGATTAGAAACACTCGATTTTTAAGCATGGGCGGCTTCCTCCTGCTTAGCGAGTTGAATAATTAACTGAACCTCACCTTTATTCATGCCTAGTTTTTTGGA
Organism: Paenibacillus sp. J22P15; assembly: GCF_056269345.1. Taxonomy (NCBI): domain Bacteria; kingdom Bacillati; phylum Bacillota; class Bacilli; order Caryophanales; family Paenibacillaceae; genus Paenibacillus; species Paenibacillus sp. J22P15. The sequence continues at coordinate 337,990 of NZ_JBWDNT010000001.1, read as the reverse complement.
GATCGCTTCAATCGACTTTCCTTGCTCATAGAGCATAAATAAATCCTTATACCTAGCCTGGATCGTATTCATTGGAACTGCAGGTTCAATAATAGGTGCTACAATTTCAACATCTATTATTTCCGGTTTCTTTGTCTCTATAATCTCAGCTTGGGATGGAGTGTTTATTGGCCGCACAAGTGAGGATGTGGAAAGTGTCTTTTCCAGCTGCTCTGTTAGCTGTTCGCATTTCTTCTCCAGCTCTGCTATACGTTGTTCCTTACGCTCAGCATCCAGTTTGGATTCTTGCTGAGCATTTCGAACAAGAAGCACGAGCTCCTCATTGTCCTTCTCCATATTTTCCATAAACTGCTCCAGCGCGGATTCCATGTTTTGCATCGTTTCCGGAGGCAGTGGTGTATGCTGCTTCTTGCGAGGCATTACAGAGGCACCAACAATAACAACCGCTCCTAGTAATACGATATATTGCAAATATGGCTGCATCGTTCATAGCCTGCCTTTCTCTTCATGCCTTCTATTTATAATTTCATATCGAATCTAAGCCCTTTATAGGGGTGAGGAGGAGCTTGCTCTTGTTCATCAATCTCAGAAGGTGATTCTGAACGCTTTCGTCTTGCCTTTTGATAGGCGTTCCCTTGACTGCCTTCTTGATCGCTTCGAATATGTGCTCCGTTTGATTGCTCAACAGCTGTATTTTTACTACGCAGATTCTCTGTTAGTTTAGAAGTTTGGTCAGCCAGCATATTCTGGTCTGCTGCAGGCTTATGCATAGCTTGTCCATGCTTTCCGCTGAATTCTTGCGTGCGTGGTACAGACATTTGCAAATCAATGGATTTGAACGTCATAGCTGCTCCCCCTTTGCGCTATTCTTCTATTAAATAGTGTATGGGACTAAGACGATGTCCCCTTCGGAATAGCGGAAGGAAACACGCTGTGAAGAATCCTTCACAAACTTGGTGTACCTACCAATTACAATTTTAGTGCCGCCAAATACAATATTCGAAACATCGATTTTCGAACGTTCATTGTTTTCCAGCGTTTTTTCGATCTCAAGAATGCGGCTCTTCATCACTTCATTCTCAAGCAGCGTTTGACGCTTTGTCGTGGTTAGCTTTATTCGCAATGCCAGCTTTTCTGGAGATAATTTTCCAGTCACTGCAAGTTGATTCAAAATAACGAGTGCCTTATCTGTTTTGTCTATATTATCCATATTCTGCTTGAGATTTGTTCTTAACGCTAGCAGTTCCGAACGATATTCTGGATTCACGCCTACTTCAACAATCGTCGCTGTTGACATGGAATTTCCAATTGTACGAGCACTCACCAAATCACCCGCTTGAATAGTTCCGCCAACGATCAATCCTCTAGCTCCCGAGCAAATGACATTCTTCCCCGCTCTAACATGTGAATGCATAATGCTTTGAGAGACAAGCACCTCTTCGCCAGCCATTACATTAGCTTCTTGAATGAATGAGCTGCGAACGTTACGCTCAGCTTTGACGAACCCTTTATTTCCGCCCAGAATTCCACCTGTTATTTCTACGGAGCCTTCTGATTCGATCTCAGCCCCTTCGACTCCGCCAATGACTCGAATATCACCTGATGCTTTGACTCTGAAACCGCTAAGAACATTTCCTCTAATGACTACGGTTCCGACAAAATCAATATTTCCAACACTGTAATCTACATCACCGTTAACCTCATAGACTGGGAACACATTAATCTTTTCTTTATCCGTAAGCGAAATCAAGCCATCTATGGCCGAGTACATCGCTGTTTGTTCATTATTCAATACCACATTTTTGCCAACTTTAAATCTAACACTTTTGCCAAGCTTAGGAGAAATCTCTTCTCCCGTCACTGCTCTCCCACTCGGTCCTAATTCAGGATCAATACGCTCAGCAATCAATTGACCGCGCTTGACGTTCTTTAACTGAACGACTTCCTTGAAGTCAACCTTCCCATCCTTCAGCTCTATTGGCGCATTATTATTTTTGTTCATATCATAAACAAGCTTTACATACCCATCTTTACCTTGAGCAGGTGACTGTCCTTGTGCCACTAGAGTTTGCTCTTTATAATATGCGAGAGGATTAGTGCCAATCTGACTCAGAACTTCTTTACGAAGGCCAAAAACGATCCCCTTGCTATGCAAGAATCGCTCAAGCTCATCGCCGTTACATTCGAATTCGTCCGAAATTCTGCTAAATGTCAAGAAGGCTGACAACTTGTCCGCAGATGTCTGTATGCGTAGGTATGATTCCAATTGAAGATTTTCCACGTAACTCCCTCCTTTGAAGTTTAATGCTGCATAAGTTGATCTTTATTCTTAGCCAAAGCTCCTCGCAGCCGCAAAATCGCTTTTGAGTGGAGCTGGGATATTCTCGACGGTGATAGTGACATTACTTCAGCAATCTCACTTAATGATAATTCCTCATAATAGAAAAGCGAAACGACTGTCCGTTCCTTTTCTGTAAGCTTTTCAATCCCTTTAACCAATGATTCCTTCAAATAAAACTCGTGAACCTTATGATCCGGATTTTTTGCTTTATCATCAACTAATAATGACATTCTAGTTTCCGATTCCTCTTCTCGAATCGGATCCTCCAAAGAGCATACCGTTGTTACCGATATATCTTGCAGCATATTAATAAATTCTTTCTCAGATATTTCAAGATAACTGCTAATTTCTGCATCGCTTACCGATCGTAAATATTGCTGCTCTAAATGTTGGTATGCTTCTTCCACTCTTTTCGCTTTCTCTCGAACGGATCTAGGGACCCAGTCCCCTTGTCTTAAGCCATCTATAATAGCACCGCGAATGCGCCAAGAAGCATACGTTTCAAATTGCAATCCGCGGCCGTAATCAAATTTCTCGATAGCATCAATTAGCCCCATCACACCATTGCTTGCGAGATCATCTCTTATGACGTTTTTCGGAAGACCGATTGCCATTCGATTTGTTACATAATCAACAAGCGGCAAATATTGTTCAATGAGCTTCTTTTTTGCTTCCAAATCGCCTTGTTCTCTCCAGGCTTGCCACATCTGCAAGTTTGTCAAATGAGGGGTTTTCTGCTCAATCATCGACTCACTCTCCTGTCAGGTGACGAATGGCTTTAACCAATTCTTCAGGCTGTGTATTTTTTGTGTTTAATAATTGTGGAGGACTTAATGGACGAAATCCGTCGGCATCATTTTTACTTTTTTCATTAGATGGATTTATCGCACCATCCTGAAGCTGTGATTTCAGCAGTTCATTAATATCCACTGACTCGTCAGGTGTCTGTAAGTCTAGTTGAGTTCCTTTACCTTCCTCATCTTCAATTTCATTGCCTATAAGTGAAGGAGGCTGAAGGATGTATGCTAATATTACCCGTACTCCATACGCAAGAACAAAGAAAGCGATGAAAGCATACATACCTCTTAGCAGCATAACAGTAATCGGATTATTACCGATCGAGAAAGCTACCGTAAGCACGGTGCCGAAAAATCCAAATACGACATTCCATCGCCATGTTCCTAACATTTTAAATCTCCTTTGTTCCAAATTGCACACTTCTTATTGATAGAATTCCGCTAACACTATCAAACTCAATCGTTCTGCCATAGCTTCCGCCCGTATCTTGAGAAATAATCGGAATTTTAAATCTACGAAGCATTTCAGTACAAGATTCTACGTTACGTGGACCTATTCTAAGAGAATCACTATGACCAGTCATAGCAAACATTTGAGCTCCGCCAGCCATCTTTGCTTTCATACGCTCGATCTGTGCACCAGCTGCTATCATCTGATCAAGCAGCTCCGGAATCGCGGTATCCGCATATTTAGCCAAATTAATTTTTGTCTCTCGGGCAATATCTGAAGAAGGCAGCATGACATGTGCCATACCTGCAATTTTTCGAGTTGGATCATACAAGGTAAGTCCAACACAAGATCCTAAACCGGTCGTTTTGAGTATCGCTCCATCTGTTGCAATATTTAAATCTGCCATGCCTACTTTGACCAAGTTTTGTTGTATCATTCGCTAACGACTCCCAAAGCCCTGAAGATCTTCTCAAACGACTCTGGGTCTGGTATGAGGAAAAAATGTCCTTCAAGCGACTGACAATCCTCTAAAAAGGTCGTTTCGATTAATAGGGCAGAATCCCCCATCTCTCCGTATTGCATTAAACCGTAACTAAGTACGGCTCCTGCCATGTCTACTGCTATAGCAGGAACGGTTGGGGCCATTGCTAAATGGGTAAAATCAGCTAATGAAGATAAGTAAGAGCCTGCCAAAATATTGCCTATCTCGCAAAGCGCTGACAGCTCCATTTCAGAATAACCGTCTTGCTCTTCGATATTTATGCTTAGCAGTTGACGCAATAATCGCCTCGCTGAATCTTCCTCCATGATGAAAAACATATTGCCAGGAGCTTCTCCTTCCACTCGAAGAAACACAGCTATGACGATTTTCTCTGAACCGCCTACTCGTTCTGCAACTTCTTCAAATGGAAGTAAGCTTACTTTTGGCACTGCCATATCAACAGGTTTATCAAGCAAACACGATAATGCAGTAGCAGCATTGCCTGCTCCGATATTGCCGACTTCTTTCAATATATCAAGCTCGAATGCTTCAAAGCGGCTAAAAAGGGTCACTTGTTATACCTCAAGCTGCTCAATTTGCATAATTTCGCTCTTGTTCAAAACCTCGGACAAATTCAGCATGATGAGAAGTCGACCTTCACCAAGCTTAGCAATGCCCCTTAGGTATTTAGCTTTAATGCCTCCAACAATTTCAGGAGGTAAATCGATTGTATCTGTATCAATATCGATAACATCATTTGCAGCGTCCACTATGAATCCAACTTCAATGTCTGCTACAGAAACAACGATAATTCTCGAATTCTCCGTAGTTGTTGTTTCGGGAAGATTAAATCTGCCCCTTAAGTCAATAACAGGAACGACAATACCCCGAAGATTAATGACCCCTTTAATAAAAATAGCTGTTTTTGGGACGCGTGTAATTGGAGACAATCTTTCAATCGTGCGGACCTTATCTACTTCGATTCCATACTCTTCGTTGCCAAGCGCAAACACGATAACTTTTAATTCTTCTCCCATCATAAAAACCTCCCTATTTGATAAGTGCATTCGGATCGATAATCAATGCAACATAACCATCGCCAAGAATCGTTGCGCCGGAAATCGCACTAATATTAGTTAAATATTTGCCCAGCGTTTTTAGAACGATTTCACTTTGACCAATAAATTCATCGACCATCACAGCAGCCCACTTCTCACCTTTGCGAACGACTACAATTTCGGTTTCCTGCTCGTCATTTTCATTAAAATCAGGCGAATCAAGCACTTTGCTTAACGAAACTAGAGGAATAATGGTATTTCTAAAATCTATCATTTTGTTACCATGAACATGAAGAATTTGTTCCTTGCGGATTATGCCGGTTTCTACGATTGAAGATAATGGTATTGCATATTTCTCAGAACCTAGCTTTATAAGCATCGCGGAAATAATAGAAAGGGTAAGCGGCAATTGAACGGAGAACTTCGTCCCTTTACCGAATGCAGAATCTATCGTAACGTTTCCACCCAAAGAAGTAATTTTGGATCGAACAACGTCAAGCCCAACGCCTCGGCCTGAAATATCCGAAATTTTGTCTGCCGTACTGAATCCAGCTGCAAAGATAAGCATATTGATTTCTTGTGGCGTCATCAGTTTAGCTTGCTCTGCAGTGACGACATTATTTTTAATTGCAGTTTTTAGTACACGCTCGTGGTTAATACCGCGGCCATCTTCTTCAACTTCAATGAAGACGTGATTTCCGCTATGATAGGCGCGTAAGTTAATTGTGCCAGTTTCTGACTTGCCTGCAGCTATTCGCTCATCTACCGTTTCGATTCCATGGTCTACAGAATTACGTAATAAATGGACAAGTGGATCTCCGATTTCATCAATAACGGTACGATCAAGTTCTGTTTCTGCTCCCGTAATAACAAGATCAATCTTCTTGTCCAGCGATTTAGCCAAATCTCGAATCATACGAGGGAAACGATTGAATACTGAATCAACAGGCACCATGCGAAGCTTAAGCACTATGCTTTGCAAATCTGAGCTAACACGTGTCATATGCTCAACGGTTTCAGTTAAATCAGTCCGTTTAATCTCACTGGAAAGCTGTTCCAGTCTCACTCGATCAATGAGTAACTCACTGAATAAGTTCATTAATGTATCAAGTCTCTCGATATCAACACGAATGGTTCTGGATACGTTAGCAGGCGCGCTCGGCGAAGCAGGAGCTTGTCCTTTTGCAGCTTGATCCGGTGCTTCTTGCTTTGTAGGAAGCGGTTCTGCAGCCTGCACTTCCTCGACAACTTCTACTGCTGCAGCGGCATTAGATTGACTTAACACAGCCAAAGACTCTTCGTCCAAAGACGTTACCACAGCCGATTCAATCTCGGAAATGTTAAGAAGTTGTGTTTGCAGATCCTCCTGTTGTAAGCGGGAAATAGCAAACACAGAAAAGGTGAAATCGAATTTATCTTGTTCAATATCCTGAACCGATGGATCGGATTTGATAACTTCGCCATTGCGCTCAAGCAATTCAAATACCATATAAGCGCGAACTGCTTTCAATAAGCAATTATCGCGAATCGCGATTTGAACATGAAAAACGTTGTGGCCGGTTTCTATCGATTGCAGCAAGATTGAAGATTGAAACTCATCTAGCAGCACCGAAGCTGAAATACTTGTAGTCGATTCTGCAGGTACATTAGCTGCTACCGTAGGAGCTGTGCTCGCTTTACTAGCGCTATAATCGTTTTTCAATATGACCTGTAAAGAGTCAACAATTGAGGTGACATTTGCTTTCCCAGTACCTCCTCCAACGATGTCCTGAACCATCGCTTCAAGTGCGTCTAACCCCTTGAACAAGGTGTCAAAAATAAAGCTGTCCATTTTGAGCTTACTGTTGCGAACGAGATCTAGAACATTTTCCATTTCATGCGTCAGAGCCGCCAAATCTTCAAAACCCATGGTTGCTGACATACCTTTAAGTGTGTGAGCTGAACGGAAAATATTTTGAACGATACTAAGTTCCTCAGGCTCGCTTTCCAGACGAAGTAAGTTTTCATTCAAGGATTGCAGGTGATCATTAGATTCATCGATAAACATCGATAAATAGGCATTCATATCCATTTCCTAGCACCTCCTGTTAGTATGGTGAAGCCACTCTAGCCCATTTATTTAACCACTGCCTGTCTAAGTTGTAATGCTATATGCTGAAGCGGCAATACTTTGCTGACACACCCTGCTTCAACTGCCGATCTCGGCATACCATAGACAACGCAGGTTTCTTCTGCCTCTGCAATCGTTGTTTCAATTCCACATTCGGCAAGAATTTTCATCCCCTTCGCACCATCACTGCCCATGCCAGTCATAATCACAGCATGGCGTTTCAGTTCGCGATATTCTGCCAAAGACTCGAACAAAACGTCAACCGAAGGACGATGTCCGTTGCGCTGAGGCTGTTCTGAAAGAGAAATCGAATAAAACGAAGCATCCTTGACAAGCTCCATATGGTATCCGCCTGGGGCAATATAGACAACACCAGCGACCACTTTCTCCCCGTGCTCTGCCTCAACAACGTGCATCTCACTAAAGCTATCAAGACGTTGAGCCAAAGACTTGGTGAATTTCGGCGGCATATGCTGTACGACAAGCACGGGAGCTGGAAAATCCGCAGGTAATGAAGTTATGACCTCATGCAGCGCCCTTGGACCGCCAGTCGAAGTCCCAATAGCAACAATATGTTTGAAAGTAGAAGCTCCGCCAATCATTCTTTCTTTTTTTATTGAAGGTGGATCAACAAGATTAGTTTTAGTTTTAACCTCTGGTCCCTTATCGACTGATTTGCGAGGAGTAATTATTGATTTGGCTTTGCTCAGCGCTGCTTCCTCATGAATCGTACTTTTAAGTTTTGTATGTAAAGGGAGTGCCGCTCGCTGTTGCCCAAGTTTATTATCCACACTCGGTAGAATCGGTTGTTTTCGAACTTGAATGGGAGTTGGCAATGGTTCAAACGGCGGCTCCTTTTGTTGTAAAGCAGCATTCAACACTGCTTCATTACTTCCTTTGGAGAAACCTTTATCATCAGCTCTCGTCTCTTGCTTCTCGCTAATAGCAATAATAGGCTGATAACGCTTTGTCAGAACAGCAATATGTAATTTTTCTAGCAGGATCTCACCGACCTGACGAATATCGTTAGAGATGGCACCTGAAGGCTTTCTAATAAAATCGAAGGCACCGAATTGCAGCGCTTTTATCGTTTCTCTCGTATTGTCTTCACTAATACCTGAGAGCATAATAACAGGAGTTGGATTATCCTTCATAATGATTTGCAGCGCTTCTATTCCGTTCATTAAAGGCATTTCAAGATCTAAAGTAACGACATCCGGTTTCCATTCATGAACGGCTTCGATTGCTTCTTGACCATTCTTAGCAGTAGCTACAATAGTAAACATCGAATCTTGAAGGATTAAATCACTTATGATTTTTCGCATAAATGCGGAATCATCAACTACAAGTACGCGATAAGGAATCATCTTTTTCCCTCCTTACTTTTAAAGGATTATCTTGAAAGTCTGAACATCTTATGCAAGAATCCTTTGACACCGCCGTTAGTTGCAGATCTTTGGGGAATGTCCAGAAAGTTTTTGGCAATCCGATCCATTGCAATCGATGCTTCAGTTCCTGGATAGGCAACAGTAAATGGGATTTGCCGCTTCACGGCCTTCGAAACGTTAGGGTCATCCGGCAAAATACCTAAATGAGGCAAATCGGATTGTAGGAACCGCTGAGAAACCATACTGATTTTGTCTGCGGTTTGTTTTCCTTCTCGAAAGTCGGAGGCTCGATTGACAATTAGTTTGAAGTTAACGTCCACTTCCATCGCTTTAACCATCTTAATTAGTGCATATGCATCTGTAATCGATGTTGGTTCAGGCGTTGTCACCACGATCGTCTCCTGCGCCGCAGTAATAAATTTAACGGTTTCCTTCGAAAGGCCTGCGCCGGTATCAAATAAGATAAGATCATATTTTCCATGCAGCTTGCTTATTTCATCCGCAAAGCGATCGAGCTGCTCGGCGGTCAAATCGATTAAGTCTCTAAAGCCGGAACCTCCTGCAATAAAGTTAAGCCCTTCCGGTCCCTCTTGAACGATTTCCCAAATTGTTTTTTCCTGCTTTAATAAATGATATAAATTGTAAGTGGATGACACGCCCATAAGTACATCTATATTGGCCATTCCAATATCCGCATCAAATACGAGCACCTTTTTACCTAAACGTTGAAGAGCTAATGCGAAATTCAAGCTGAAGTTCGACTTACCTACTCCGCCTTTCCCGCTGGTAACTGTCACAACATGTGTCGTTCGGCCTTCGTCTTGAAGCTCTTGCTGCTTGACTAAATTACGTAATGCTTCAGCTTGATCCATCATAGGCTATTGCTCCCAAGCAGTTGACGAACATATACATCCACTTGAAACTTCTCTATATCGTCTGGGACAGTTTGTCCACTCGCCATATAGGTAGGAAGCAATTCATAATTCATAATCAAGTTAAAGATAGCGCCGTAGATTGATGTTTCATCTAATTTCGTAAAGAGCACTTTTCGAACGCCGTATTTACAAAAATGATTTGCAACTGCAGCCATGTCCTTTGTCTTGCCCGTCATGCTAAGTACTAGTACCGTTTCATTTGGCTCAGAAGTTTGCAGCAAGCTATTGACCTCTGAAACATGAAGCTCACTGCGAAAATTCCGCCCAGCTGTGTCCATATAGATGAGCTCGCGCTCTTCAAGCTGCTTGAAAGCTCGCGGCAAGTCCATTTGCGAAAAAACGACCTCAAGCGGCACGTTCAATATATTGGCATAGGTTCGCAGTTGATCTACCGCAGCAATCCGGTAGGTATCAGAAGTAATGAACCCTACTTTTCTTCCCTGCTTGATCGTTTGCTCCGCAGCTAGCTTCGCTATCGTCGTCGTCTTGCCAACACCAGTTGGACCTACAAAATGGATTACCCTTGCTTGATTGCTTATACTGCTGCCGCTATAAGGCTGCAGCCATCCTTCCAACAATACAGCTGCACAATTCCACACTTGCTCCCTAGAGAAATCAACTTTTTCTTCTGCCTGCCTATCTGATATCTCTTGGATCAAACGCTCGATCCACTCTGACTCTAATTCTTGTTCTGTCAAATGCTCCCGGAGCACGATCAAGTGCTCCGACATCGTTGTTATATTGTTTTGTTGCTTAGATAATTTGAGCATGTACTCTCTTAAATCGCGAATTTCATTAACGATAAATTGTTCGCGTTCCATCCTATCCTTCTGAACATCTATAACAGGTACAGCATGTACAGCAGGCGGCTCCATAACAGCAGTCGTTGACCGTTGAGCCGTTTGCAATATTTGTTCTACTACCGCATTCACTTGAAGATCGGTTTTGCGCTGAGGCTGTTCAGGGGCATTCGTCTGATTCGTTTCGATAGCGGCGATAACCTCCATCTTTTTCTTGCGAAACATCCCCATAAAACCGCCAACTTTAATTTCTTTCGTATTCAAAATAACAGCATCTTTCCCAAGCTCGCTTCGAATCTGTGAAACAGCTTCTGGCAATGCGCTCACTACATATCGTTTTACTCTCATAAGTTCACCACCCCGACGCTTTGAACTTCAATATTCGGTTCAAGCTCACTGTAAGAGAGTACCGGAACATCTTGCATCGTTCTCTCTACAATTTGTCTCAAATACATCCGAATGGTTGGTGATGCGAGTACCACAGGCTGTTGACCAGCTTGTATTTGACGATTCACATGTTCATTAAGCTTCTGATAGATTTGCTGAGTAGAAACAGGATCTAGAGCGATATAGCTGCCTTGATCCGTCTGCTGAACGGACTCTGCAATTTTTTTCTCCAGCTGCGGTCCAACTGTAATCACTCGCATAGTATCCCCACCGGATGTGAACTGCTGCGTAATCTGCCTCGATAGTGACTGACGTACATATTCTGTCAATATATCAGGGTCTTTCGTATAGTTTCCATGATCCGCTAATGCTTCAAATATGGTAACAAGGTCTCGGATGGATACCTTTTCTCTTAACAGCTTTGATAGTACTTTTTGCACATCGCCAATCGCAAGTATCGAAGGAATAAGTTCATCCATAAGTGCAGGATAAGATTCTTTCACATTTTCTACGAGTTGCTTCGTCTCTTGACGTCCAATCAATTCATGTGCATGACGTTTTATTATCTCTGTTAAATGTGTGGCAACTACCGAAGGCGGATCTACCACGGTGTAACCAGAGAGCTCCGCACGTTCCTTCATCTGCTCGTCAATCCAAATCGCAGGTAATCCAAAGGCCGGTTCTGTTGTTTCAATCCCTACGACAGAGTCATCTTCGAAGCCTGGGCTCATTGCCAAATAATGATTAAGCAGCAGATCTCCGCGTGCAACTGTGTTTCCTTTAATTTTAATGACATACTCATTCGGTTTGAGTTGAATATTATCTCGAATTCGAATAACCGGTACAACGAGCCCGAGTTCCAGAGCACACTGCCTGCGTATCATTATAATCCGATCTAGTAAATCCCCACCCTGTTGTGTATCCGCTAGCGGGATAAGGCCATATCCAAACTCGAATTCGATGGGATCGACCTGCAAGAGGCTAATAACACTCTCAGGACTGCGAACCTCTTCGATTTGCTGCTCTTCAACAAGCATATCGTTTTGCGCTTGTTTCTTATGTACTGCTTTCTGCATGAACCAGCCGCCAAAGGCAAGCAAAATGGCAAATGGCCAGGTTCTCATTGGACCGATTGGGGTTAGGCCTAACAAACCGATAGTTCCAGCAGCAATAAACAATAGTTTAGGATATTTGAATAGCTGTTCTGTAACATCTTCTGCCAGGTTACCTTCAGATGCTGCTCTTGTTACAATAAGTCCGGCAGCTGTGGAAATTAGCAGCGCAGGTATTTGACTGACCAGTCCGTCACCAATCGTAAGGATCGAGAACGTCGATAGTGATTCCCCAAAGCTTAAACCATGAATCGCCATACCAATAATAAAGCCGCCTACTAGATTGATAATTAGAATGATGATTGATGCAATCGCGTCACCTTTTACAAACTTACTGGCTCCGTCCATTGCCCCGTAAAAATCCGCTTCACGTTCAATCTTAGAACGACGATCTTTCGCTTGGTGTTCATTAATTAAACCAGCATTCAAATCAGCATCAATACTCATTTGTTTACCTGGCATCGCGTCTAGCGTAAATCTTGCTGCGACCTCGGCAACACGTTCAGAACCTTTCGTAATAACGATGAACTGTACAACTACGAGTATGAGGAAGACGATAAAGCCGATTGCAATTTCTCCTCCGCCAACCCAGCTGCCAAAAGTAGCAACAACTTCCCCTGCTTCCGCATGTGACAAAATATTTCTAGTAGTAGATACGTTCAGTGCAAGTCGGAATAGGGTAGTTATCAATAGAATGGCCGGAAATATGGAGAAATCAAGCGCTTCTCTAGTGTTCATTGCAATCAGCAAAATCATTAATGCTATCGAAATGTTTAAAATAATGAGTACATCTAGTAATAGGACTGGGATCGGGATTATCATCATGAGTACAATTCCAATTACGCCAAATAGTATTACAAAGTCCTTTGCTTTCATGACGCCGCCACCTCCCGTAGTGTTATGATTTAATTCGACCCTTTAGCTTATACACATATGCGAGCACCTCAGCCACAGCTTGAAACAGGTCTGGGGGAATGACATCCCCAATCTCCGCTCGTTCATATAGCGCTCTGGCAAGCGGTTTATTTTCCATTGTAACAACCCCGTTTTCTTTGGCTATCTCTCTTATACGAAGCGCAACATGATCCATCCCTTTGGCGATGATCCTTGGCGCTTCCATCTTCGAAGCATCATATTTCAATGCAATAGCAAAGTGGGTAGGGTTTGTGATGATGACATCCGCTTTTGGAACTTCCTGCATCATTCGCTGCATTGCCATTTTGCGCTGACGCTCTCGAATACGTCCCTTAATAATCGGGTCACCCTCAGATTTTTTGTATTCGTCTTTAATATCCTGCTTTGACATCTTCAAATTTTTGTTATGCTCATATCGTTGATAGAAAAAATCAGCTATTGCGAGGACCGCGAGGACTACGCCGATTTCAATACCAAGTTTTACAGTTAAGCCTGCGGTGAAGCTAAATATTTGTTGGATTGGCAAGCTGGCAAGTACTAATATACGGTTCCACTCTTTTGCAATGGTCATATATACGAGTACAGATACAATAGTCAGCTTTAAAATACTTTTCAGAAATTCAACCAGTGTTTTTGCAGAAAAAATTTGTTTAAAACCGCTGATCGGGTTCAGCTTGCTTATTTTCATTTTCAGAGGATCACCCGTTAGCAAAAAACCAAACTGAACAATATTACCAAGGACACCAACCAATACAGTGATCGCAAATATTGGAAGCAAAATGAGCAGCATTTCAATCGCGATAGCATTGAAGAGAGACATTACATTCGCTACTGTCAAATCCATTAAGAGCCAATCTTCAAATAGATTTCCAAAAAGCATCAAAATATGTTTTTTATAATAATCACCCAGCATGATGAAGCTCATGAAAACAAAAATTAATATTAAAGAACCGGGCAAGTCACCTGATCGTGCAATTTGCCCTTTCTTCCTTGCTTCATCCTTTTTCTTCGGAGTCGCATCCTCAGTCTTCTCCTGACTGAAAAGCTGCAAATCTAGCTCTAGACGGTAATTTCGCATGGCTGCATCCTCCTATTTCCCTTCAGGCGGCGGTCCTTGCACGATACCGAATAACTGCTCCAAAGCATCAAACATGATGGAAAACAATCTTTCGAATATGCCAGCAAGACTTGGCATTAACAAGATAAGCAAAATCATGCCGATGATAAGCTTTAGTGGAATTCCAATTACAAATACATTGAATTGAGGCGCGGATTTGGTCAGGAAGCCTAAACCAACATCCGTTAAAAACATAGCTACAACTAACGGCGCTGATACTTGTAACGCTAGCAAAAAGGTGCTCGCAAACGTCCTAACTAAAAAGTCAGTTACGCTGCCGCTCATTAATCGGCTGAATAACTCGTTGGAAAGCGGCATCCATTGATAGCTGTCCATTAAACCTGTCAATAAAAAATGATGACCGTTCATCATTAGAAAGATAACTAGGATCATCATGTATTTAAAATTGCCAAGCAACGGGGCTGACGTACCTGTATGGGGATCTACGATATTCGCCATTGCAAAACCAACCTGTAAATCCATTAAGGCTCCAGCGGTTTGCACGACCGTAAAAAACAGATAGACTACATACCCAAGCAGTACGCCGACCAATATTTCTCGAAACAGCACAAGAATATATTCAGCATCCGGTACAATCGTTTGCTTCATTCCGTAAGTAAAAAAGACGATAAGAGAGATAAAAAAACCTAACCCGATTTTGAATGTATTAGGTACACCTCTTGAGGAAAACACAGGCGCGACGACGAAAAACGCTGTTATTCGACAAAAAATCAACAAAAAAATAGGGAAACCCTGTACGATCGCGTTCATCCATTCACAACCTAACCGATGTAATTATGAAGATTGTTCAGCAGATTGTAAGTGAAGTCGATAACCGTATTAAGAATCCATGGGCCAAAAATAATGATGGACACGAAAACCGCTACAATTTTCGGAACAAATGCCAGCGTCTGCTCCTGAATCTGAGTTGTGGCTTGAAATATGCTGACTAGTAACCCTACGACCAAAGCAAGAACGAGCATTGGTGCACTGGCTTTCAGAACGATGAATACAGCCTGACTGGCCAACCCGATTATGAAATCAGTACTCATCTAACGTCCCTCCCTGCTAGTATCACGTGTTGAAGCTTAATAACAAAGATTTCACAATTAAATACCATCCATCTACTAATACAAATAGAAGAATTTTAAACGGTAAGGATATCATTACTGGAGGAAGCATCATCATCCCCATGGCCATCAGCGTACTTGCAACGATCATATCGATGACTAGAAATGGAATGAAAATCATAAACCCCATAATAAAGGCTGTTTTCAGTTCGCTTATTGCGTATGCCGGTATTAAAACAGTAAGTGGAATCCCTTCAAATGAAGCTGGTTTCTCTGTTTTTGTATAATCCATAAAGAGCATTAAATCCTTTTCCCTCGTATGAGAGAACATAAACTTCTTCATCGGAACAGAGGCTTCCTTAAAGGCATCAGTTTGTGAGATTTCACCTTTTAAATACGGCTGAAGCGCAACTTCATTCACCTGTGAGAAGGTGGGAGCCATAATGAAAAAGGTTAGAAACATTGCCAGTCCAATCAACACTTGATTGGGTGGCATTTGCTGCGTTCCTAGTGATGTTCTTACAAAGCCTAGAACAATTACGATTCTAGTAAAGCTTGTCATAAGCACCATAATTCCTGGTGCCACACTTAAGACAGTTATTAATAGAAGAATGGATAAAGCGCTAGTACCGGGCGTGTCACCACTTCCGTCGCCAATATTGATGGATACGTCGGGTAAGGGCTCCGCAAATGCTTGATTATGAAATAACATCGCAAGCAATTGTACAGCAACGATTGATATCCACCACTTATTTTTCATCATCCATCAACCGTTCATTTGATTTAGAGTCATGCAGTAACGATTCCAATTGCTGCTTGTGGTTAGCTTGTTGACTAAGCTTATTTTGCAACAAATCCTCAAAGGAGGTAGTCTTATTCCACTGCTCATTTGCAGGTTCAGGGACATTCTTGTTGTTGCGATCTTTCAGCTTCTTCATGATTTGAGAGATAATATCCTTTGACAATGCTGGTTCCTGTCGACGTTCCAGCGCGGAAATTACAGCACTAGCTTGTTCGGGATCGTCTAACTTGTCAATAAGAGTTATGTTCTCCCCTACGCCAACTATGTATATCCGTCCTGCAATCTCAACAACTTGAAGCGAATTATTTTGCCCGAGCGCGATACCGCCGAGTGAACGAAGCGATCGATTCGCTCCCCACATTCGGTTGCGCTGAGACAAAAATTTAATAACTAAAATAATCAAAACGATAACGATGGCCAGCGCCACGATAACCCAAACCATGTTTGCTGCCAGATCATTCGTTCCGGTAAACATCATTTGTTCATTATCGTTTGCGCTGCTGCCGTTTAAAGCGGCAGCAGCCGCAAATTGTGGCCCAATCGCCATCCCAAGTGCAGACACCATTGAAATGCGCGAAGCTATGTTAAACATAATATCTAACCGTTATCCGAGAGTTTTCTTGATCGCTTCAATTACACGATCAGCTTGGAACGGTTTGACGATGAAGTCCTTTGCGCCTGCTTGAATCGCATCAATTACCATTGCTTGCTGACCCATTGCTGAACACATAATTACTTTGGCGTTGCTATCAAGTTTTTTGATTTCTTTCAATGCAGTAATTCCATCCATCTCAGGCATCGTAATATCCATTGTTGTCAAATCAGGTTTTAATTCCTTGTATTTCTCAACTGCTTGAGCGCCGTCTTGGGCTTCACCGACGACCTCGTAGCCGTTCTTTGATAAAATATCACGAATCATCATGCGCATGAATGCTGCGTCGTCTACGATAAGAATGCGGTTTGCCATCTTTTTATCCTCCTAGGATGCTATTGTAATTTTTGTATGCGGTCCCATTGGCTTACGATATCCGTTACGCGAACACCAAAGTTTTCATCGATAACAACAACCTCGCCTTTTGCGATCAGTTTGTTATTAACAAGGATGTCCACTGGTTCGCCAGCTAGCTTGTCCAGCTCAATGATAGAACCTTGAGACAGCTCCAAAATATCCTTTATTTGCTTTTGGGTCCTTCCTAATTCTACAGTGACCTTAAGCGGTATGTCGAGAAGTAAATTGAGGTTTGTCTCGTCTGGTTGAATCAATGGTGCATTTCCAAAGTTAGCGAATTGCACAGGCTGTACATTAACATTTCGATTAGCTGCATGACCATATGTATGAGGCCCCGGCGGCTGCATCGACATGTCGTAGCCAGCTGCTGGTGTTTGATACGGCATCGAAGGCATCTGCTGCATCGGCGGTGCTGTATTCATTTGCGGCGGCACAGCGTGCATGTGAGCTGCTGCGGCAGTTTCCTGCATAGCCATTGCCTGTTGTGCTGCTGGAACTGCTTGAGCCGCTGGCGGCGCTGTAACTGCTGGCTGCGATGATTGATCGTCAACTACACCCATTAATATATCAACCATTTGTTTGGCAAACGGAATTGGAACCAGCTGCATGATTGTGGAATCAATGAGATCGCCAATCGTTAAGCGGAATGATATTTTTATAAACATATCAACTGGCGGCAAATGATCCATTCCATCGCCATTATTCACATCCAAAATATCAATGCCTGGCGGCGAAATGTTGACAAATCGATTAAAGATGGTAGACATCGATGTAGCTGAAGATCCCATCATTTGATTCATCGCTTCTTGAACAGCACTAATATGAATTTCATTTAGCTCTTCTACTGTAATGTCAGTACCATCACCGCCAAGCATCAAATCCGCGATGATTTGAGCATCCTTTGTCTTGATGACAAGGGAATTAATACCTTGAAAGCCGTCAACATATTGAACGCTAACTGCTACATGCGGCTTAGGGAAAATGTCTGCTAGCTCGTCTTTTCTTACGATAGTGACCAGCGGAGTCGTAATGTCTACCTTCTTGCCAAGCAATGTTGACAAAGCGGTAGCGGCACTACCAAATGTGATATTACCGATTTCACCCAAGGCAGACTGTTCCATTTCGGATAAAAAGTCTGAGAGTTGTGTTCCGACCTCAGAGTGCTGCTCCGCTTCCGGCTCACTGGAGGATTGACGTAGCAATGCATCAATTTCCTCTTGTGACAAATAGTCCTTACTCGTCATAATCTTCTTCCACTCCTTCAGTGACAATCTCATCTACTTGAACAGCTAGCCGATCCTTAACGGAGCCTGCACTGCCAATGAATTTAAGCTTGTCTCCCACTTTAATGTTCAGACCATCATTGACTGACTTATTTAATGAAATAACATCGCCTATATTCAGTCCTAGAAATTCTTGGATCGTCAGCGATGATTCACCAAGCTCAGCTACGATTGGAAGCTTCGCTTTATTTACACGCTGCTCCAATATTTCTACCTCTTCTGGTGCACGAGCCTTCTTCTGTGATACAAACCAATGATGAACGGATAGCCTGGACATGATCGGTTCAATAACGACATGCGGGATACAAAGGTTAATCATCCCTGTCGTATCACCAATTTTGGTGCTGAATGAAATGAGCGCTATCGTTTCGTTTGGTGATACAATCTGCATGAACTGCGGATTCGTTTCCAAAGCTTCAAGCCTAGGAGATATATCGATTACCGTTTTCCATGCTTCTTGCAGGCCCTCAAACG
The DNA here is from genome assembly GCF_056269345.1 of Paenibacillus sp. J22P15. NCBI lineage: Bacteria > Bacillati > Bacillota > Bacilli > Caryophanales > Paenibacillaceae > Paenibacillus > Paenibacillus sp. J22P15. The sequence goes on along the minus strand of NZ_JBWDNT010000001.1, from coordinate 319,460 downwards.
TACGACTGAAAATTTTCTCCATAATAATGGTTTCAATTTCAGTTAAGTTATTAATTTTGGAAGGCGCAATGCCTTGTCCGCCTAACATTCGATCCAGCATAGCATAAGCCACGTTTGGATGAACCTCAAGCACCATTCGACCTTCCAGTGGCTCCGCTTCAAATATGTTCAAAATCGTCATCTTAGGTATCGAACGAATAAATTCATCGTAAGGCAATTGTTCGACCTGCACGACATTAATTTGAACAAATGTGCGAAGTTGCGCTGAGAAATAGGTTGTCAAATATCGCGCGAAGTTTTCATGAATCCGGGTTAAGCTTCTAATGTGGTCCTTCGAAAAACGAACGGCGCGTTTGAAATTGTAGACACTAACTTTTCGTGTCGTTTCTTCCTTTTTTAAATCCTCTGCATCCATTTCACCGGAATCCAAAGCAGCCAGTAGCGCATCAATTTCATTTTGCGATAAAACATCAACCAAATATCTCACCTCCTTCGAGGAATGTCTGCGTAGTCAGTTAAATTTCAGCAAGCGCAAAGTTTGTAATTTCTACCTTAATCAATTTCCCTTTTGGAATGATAGGTGCAATTAGGTTGAGCAGCTTCGACTCAAGCGCGTCTTCACCAATTGAGCCGCTCAGCTCTTCAGCTGTCATATCAGCTACAACACGGTTAATAATAGGTCTAACTTCAATTTCGAGCAGCTTATCAAAATCTTCTTTTGTTTTCTTTTTGTCAAGCTGGAAAGCAAAGCTCAGCACGACAACATATTCAGGATCTTTTAGATTTCTTTTGAAATCTTTCAACTCAGATGTTACTGCCACACGCTCATCGGCCGATAGAGCCTTAACCTCGATGGTTTTTGTCTCTGTCGCCTGCTCATTAGGATCAGTAAAAAATGATTTGAACAGGATTATTGAAACAATAGCGATTAATGTGATAGACAATAGAATAGTAATTAACCAAGGCAACATTTTCTTCATGACGAGGGACCCTCCGTTTGCTCACTCATTTGGGCCGCCGCGATGAGGCCGATAGTACGAAGATACTGGTTATTAAGCTGCAACAGTTCTTTTGTTTTTTCTTTAACCACTAACTTTTTTCCTGTCGTAAGCGTAATAACCACATCCGCTGATTCTTCAATCGTTTCAATTAATAATGCGTTTATTGTTACTTTTGTTCCGTTTAATCGTGTTACTGTAATCATCAGTTACCCCCTCACACCTAGGGGAGGCACTAAGCCCCCCGCTCGTTATGACTTACCTATCGTTTTAAATTAACGACCTCTTGCAATATTTCATCGGAAGTCGTGATGATACGTGAGTTCGCTTGGAAGCCGCGCTGCGAAACGATCATTTCCGTAAATTCAGCTGTCAAATCCACGTTGGACATTTCAAGCTGACCAGAAATAATTGCGCCAGTACCGAACTCCGGGTCCGTCGCAAACGTCATGAAATCTTCAATAGAACCTTCAGGATTTGCATTTGCTGTCACTCTGTACATATTTCCACCAAGTTTCTCAAGACCGCTAGGGTTTACAACCTTAGCAACGCCAATCTGCGCAATGGGCTCCGTACCATCAGGTGTGACACCCATGATAGTTCCGTCTTGGCCAATAGAGATGGCAGTAACAGCTTCATCAAGGACGATTGGCTCTTGATCAACGCTTAATACGAAGTAGCCATCGCCTGTTACAAGCTGTCTATTCGCATCAAGTGTGAAGTTACCAGCGCGTGTCAATAGCATTTCGGAATCCTCGTTAGCTCTCACTACGAAGAAGCCATCTCCGTCAATACGAAGGTCTGTCGGTCCATTCGTTGTCATAGCGCTGCCTGCTGTATGTACCGTATCAATAGAGCCGATAGATACGCCGAGCCCTATTTGCTTAGCGTTTACGCCGCCCCGTACACCCTCTTCAGGTGCGGTAACGCCTGCAACGGTCTGGCTCAATATATCTTTAAACATAACGCGACCTGACTTGAAACCAACCGTGTTCACGTTCGCAATATTGTTACCTATAACGTCAAGCTTTGTTTGAAAGCCACGCATACCTGAAACGCCCGAATACATCGATCTTAGCATGTTCGTAATTCCTCCTGGAGTATAATTTGAATTCATTTTTTTACTTCATTAGTATGTAGGCACTATCACAAACTGCTTCAATCGGTCCACAGCTTAAGGCTTCCTGATAGGTCCAGCCTTACGATAAGATAATAGCGCTGTCTATTTGTGTAAATACGTTGTTTCGCATTTGTCCGCCATCCATAGCAGTTACTACTGTACGGCTGGGCACGTTCACAATCATAGCAATATCGCGATAAACGATTAAAGAATCCTGAGCCCCTTTAGAAGCAGCCTCTTCAACCGCATTCATTATTTTCGTCAAAGATTCTGGCTGTAGCTTAATACCTCGCTGCTGCATTCTAACCTCAGCATGATGACTAAACTTCAAAACCTTGGCATTCAGTATTTCTTGAAACTCGGTTGGTTGCGTTGTACGAATGGCTGACGCTTTATTAGGCTGCAGATGTGTTGACTTAACCGGAAATATATGACCGATTTTTACGCCTTCACTCATTAGGCACCCGCCCCTTCCTCAGCATTACCTGAATCAGAAGGTTCTGTATCGGTTTCTTCGTCTGCGTCCTCTGAGTCTCCATTTGTTTCTGAGATAGAAGTGACGTAATCTAGAGCAATTTCAGCTCCGCCTACTCTTGCATACAGAAGGCCATCCTTCGAAATAATGGAATCAACAACACCTTTGACGGTAGAAATTTCTCCAGCCTCATTATATTCGTTCCATTCTATCGTTTTGCCAATTAAGCTAGAAGCTGAGCCAATGTTTTGACGCATTAACGAAAGTTCTGTGGCCATGTTCATGAGCTGCTCAACAGAAGTAAATTGTGCCATCTGTGCAATGAAATCTTTATCCTGAAGCGGCTGCATCGGATCCTGATTACGAAGCTGCGTGACAAGAATACTAAGGAACTGATCCTTCCCAAGGGTATCTGTCTTCTTGTTTGCTGCTGCTTGTACATTTTCTTTACTATAATTCGGCCAAACGACACGAGTTGAAATGCTATCTGCCATTTCCGTTCACCCCCAATCTCTCTAGCGGAATAGATGCTCCGCTACGCTCTGACGTTTATACCGCGACCAAACCCAAGACCTTGAATGGTTGCTTGTTCAATCAATTCAGTTTCAAATTGAGCTTCGTTTGCGCTATCATCACCGTTCAGAGCATGTCGGTTTGATGATTGCTGTTGATTGCTCCCTTGTCCGTGCTGCTGCTGAAATAGCTGAGCAGCTGATTGTCCCTGCGAAACCTCTAGCTTGTCAACCATCAATCCTTGCGCCTGAAGTGCAGATCGCAGTTGAGCCATTTGATTGTCCAGCATATCTTTGGCCATTGCTGTATCTGTTTGGAAGACAGCAGTCAAAAGTCCATTTTGCATCGTTATTCGAACGTCTACTTGACCTAAATGTTCAGGGAAAAGCATGAGTTTCGCTTCCGATACGCCGTTCAGTGTTGTCATATCGAATTTTTGCACGATCATTCCCGTCATCGATTGTGCGAATTCATCTGCTGCAACAAATGAGGTTGCTGCCGCCGCATTCGCAACCAGGGGAGTAAATGTCCGAATCGTTTCCGGATTATTTGATCCAAGCTGTATTTGCGGGTTTGTTTCTACTGTTGTAACAGCTGCTTCTGATTCGATTGCCTGCTCCATGCCTTGAACTGCCGTTGACAATATTGCAGGATGAACCGATTGCTGCGATAGTCGTTGCAGAAACGTACTCACATCAGTTTGTTGCAAGTTTTGAGCTGTAAACAGTTGTTGTGTAAGGACGGTCGATTTCGTATTCGTATTCGTTTTCGTTGTATCCACCGGCTCGCCTTCCAAAATCGCTGTTAACACTTGAAGCTGCTGAGCTATCAAAACGGACGGCTCTTGCTGACCAATCTGCTTTGTCGTTCCCTGCTGAAGCATGACTTGTAATTGTAGCAAAGTATCCTGCAAGCTTGCCTTAATATTGACTGCGTTTTGTACCTCTTCAGGAGCGGCTATGGTTGCCTCTTCACTCGTCAATTTACTAATCGATTGCTGAATAACAGGTACTGGAATGCCAAGTAGTGCGAGTAATGCATTCATTTGATCCAAAACTGCCTCTAACTGCTGAAGCTGCTCTTCGTCAAGTGGTGCCTCACTCTCTTCTTCACCAGCTGCCATCAGGTTATCAAGCAATCCATCAATGATCGACATGAGATCAGATAAGGTTGGAGCAATGCCCTCCTCAACGCTAGGCGCTTCCTTAGCTGCATTCGCAACAAGTTGCACTTCCTGTGTCTGATTACTTTTGTTAGCCCCATCACTATTAAGCTGCTGTACTAGTGTTTTCTGGAACGCAGCTCCATCCGTGCTTTTGCTTACTTGTCCATTTGAAGTCGCTTGTGCCGCTGGCTGTGAAGAAGAAGCTTGTGGAATCATCATTTCCATTTTTTCCACCTCCTTTCAAATCGATATTTCAAATTTCAGTCGGCTATTAGCTTCCTGTCATTAGTTTGGCTACAATCTTAGCAGTCGTTGTTTCGTCTATTCCCGACATTTCAGCCAAAATCGACGACCGCGTCTTATTGTCCACCGCATTCAAAATCCGAAGAACCTTGCTTGGGCTCACATCTACCATTTTAATTAATAATTCCCCAGCGCTCTTCGCATTCATAGCAGTGAAGGTTGCACCTAATTGCTCCTGATCAAGAACAGAAGATGCTGGCTTCGACTCTGATGACTTCTGAGATTCAAGTCTGGATTGAAGGGCTGCAATTTGTAGATCCTTTACCTTCACATTATCCTTTAGCTGCATAGCTGCATCAGCCGCCGTCTGAGGATTCATCTTTTCCATAATTCGAACTCTATCATCGGGCCGCATATTGGCGAACACGAGTACCATCTCGTCTAAGGTCATACTTTGCAAGATCGGAGCAGCTTTACTTGGCGTGATTTTCGAAAACATGCTTGCCAGTTCTTGAATTTTCGCTTGATATTGTTCATCTTCAAGCAATTGTTCATCGTTAACGCCCTTAAGCTGAGTATTATCACTCTCTAAGTCCTTAACCTCTTGCTCAAGCGTTGCCTTCGTTTGGTTCGCTGCTGCCAGTTCACTTTCAATTGCTGTAAGCTGAGCTTGCAGATCTGCAATTTTGGCAGACATGTTCGCCGACTTCAAATCTTCATCATTTGTCGTACCGCCTGCAATCATTGGCTCAGGCAGTACGTCTTTTAAGAATGGAACTGAGTTTCCGGCTTCCAGCATTTTATTGCGAAAATCAATATTAAATAAGGTATACAAAACGCCGAGTAATACGATTGCAAATAAAATGGGTGTCATCAAAAACATAATTCGTTCCAGCGTACTATAGCCTTGCTTTTCGTTATTCGTACCCGCCAATTCCACTCACTCCCTCTAGCCGGTGTCACGCATCACTTTATGGGGTTGGTATCATGAAACGGACGCTAGCCAGCTCATCCAATTCGTTCTGCTCTTTAATTTGCATAGCATACTGGAACCGATCACGCGCATGATCTTTTGCCTTAAGCCACACTTTCTCATCTTTCATCTTGTCTGAAAGTTTAAGTCTGCTTTGCTCAACCGCCTTCTGTGCATGCAACACATCTTTCAATTTGCTTGTTATACAAGTTACTAAATAGTCCAAATATTGCTGAATGACTTGAAGCTCAGATAAAGGAACGGCAGTCTGAGAAGCTTCAAGCAGCTTATATTCCCATTCTTGTTGCTTTGCTCTCAATTGCTCTAGCGAAAGCTCCTCCGCTGCAAGAGCACCAATAGCTGACGAGAGAATCCACTCTGCCTGTGTTTTCTCACTGGATTTCAAATCAACAACCTTTTGAAACGTATAACGAAATGATGCCATCTAACGATTCAACTCCTGTAGAAGTCAGTAATCAAGCGATTTTGCGCTTCCTCTAAGCTCACCTTTTCATTGGTCTTTTGCTTCGTGTAGCTCTGAATCGGTTCAATAAATTGAAGCGCCATATCAATTTCTACATTTGATCCTCGTTGGTACGCCCCTATATTGATCAAGTCTTCCGAATCTTTATATGTAGCTAGTAATTTCTTTAATTCATTCGCGGCATCCTGCTGTTCTTCCGTTACGATTTCCTTCATAACGCGGCTAACAGAAGCTAACACATCGATTGCAGGAAAATGACCCTTATGAGCTAACTGGCGACTAAGAACGATGTGACCGTCCAATATTCCGCGGACAGCGTCCGCAATGGGTTCATTCATATCGTCACCATCAACAAGCACGGTATAGAATGCCGTTATAGATCCGGTAGGGCCTGTGCCTGCACGTTCTAGCAGCTTTGGCAGTGCCGCAAAAACAGAAGGCGTATAACCTCTTGTAGCCGGAGGTTCACCGATGGCTAAGCCTACTTCACGCAGCGCCATCGCGTATCGCGTAACCGAGTCCATCATCAACATCACGTTTAGGCCGCGATCGCGAAAATATTCTGCAATGGAAGTCGCGATCAATGCGCCTTTCATACGGATTAGTGCAGGTTGGTCGGAAGTTGCTACGATAACGACCGAGCGGGCTAACCCTTCAGGGCCAAGATCCTTCTCGATAAATTCGAGCACTTCACGTCCGCGCTCGCCTATTAAGGCGATTACGTTGACATCAGCAGATGTATTGCGTGCAATCATACCGAGCAGCGTACTTTTACCAACGCCAGATCCAGCGAATATCCCAACACGCTGACCACGTCCTACAGTAAGAAGACCGTCAATCGCTCTTACTCCGATACCAAGCGGCTCAATGACGCGTGGACGTTTAAGCGGATTACTTGGTTCATTATAAGTTGAATAATGAGGCATGCGTCTTGGTAAAAAGGATCCATCGAGCGGGTTTCCTAGGCCATCTAATACTTTACCTAGCAGCTCAGAGCCGATCTGAACCGTCAACGGTTTGCCAGTACCTACGACATCACAGCCAGGATTAATCGACTGTAGATCTCCTAAGGGCATGAGAATAACCTTATTATCACGAAATCCAACGACTTCTGCCTTGATTGGCTTTGCTCCCTTGGATGGATAAATAAAGCAAACGTCGCCTATACTTGCATCCGGTCCCTCAGATTCAACCGTGAGACCGATGACCTGAGTAACTTTACCGTTCACCCGAACGGGATCAAGAGGCTGTAAGTGTTCTATGTACTTGAGCACATCTAAATTATTCAATATCATCGTGATGACCTCGCTCTTCGCCGCTGTGATGAGCAAGATGAATTAATTCACGTTTAATTTCAGCAAGCTGTGTGTCAATCCGAGAGTCTATACTGCCAAATGAAGAACGAATGACACAGCCATTGTCCTTCACAGTTGAATCGGGCAAAATTTGCAATTCTGCTTGTGAATCAATAGCGAAGTGAAGCTCTTCCCTAGCAGCCTGTACGAATGCAAGCTGACCAGGTGCGACACAAAGTGTAATGACACCTTGTTCTCTGCGCCTTGACAACGATTTGCGAATTAACTCGATAGCCATCTCAGGAGCCATCGTTAACTGCTGTCCGATGATTTTTTCTGCGATTGCACAGCTTAGTTCTACAAGAAAAGGCTCAGCTTCCTGAATGATTTGTTCTCTCATTTGAAATGCAGTTTTCAGCACATCTGTTGCTTCGGTTAGCTTTTGCTCCCAGATCTCACGCATCTCTCTTTGCGATTGGGCAGCTCCTTCGGCATAACCAAGCTCATAACCTGCTAGCTTTGAGCTTTCAGATTCCGCTTCGTCTTCTGAACGTTTTTGCAGCCACCACACATCGATTTGCTGCTGCGTTTCAGATAGCAGCCTTTCACTTTCTTGTGCAGCATCTCGCAGTCGTTCTTCTGCATAAAGCTGAGCATCGTTTAAAATTTGATCGCGCAAAGTTATGGTTTCTTCATCCGGAACAGGATCAATAGCCGCTTCCTGATCATGAGCTTCATTGATTTCAAGATTTCGTTGATGCAACCATTCCAGCTGTTTCAATTGGTCAAGAGTAATCACACTCGAAGATTTGATCAAATTAGACAATGATATCGTCTCCTCCACCACGAGCGATGATGATTTCACCAGACTCTTCTAGCCTGCGAATGGTAGCAACGATACGCGTCTGTGCTTCTTCAACATCACGAAGCCGTACAGGACCCATGAATTCCATTTCTTCTTTAAAGGTTTCAGCCATACGTTTCGACATATTGCGGAAAATAGCTTCTCTAACCTCTTCACTTGCCACCTTAAGCGCAAGCTGAAGATCTGAGTTCTCAATATCACGTATGATCCGTTGAATTGAACGATTGTCAATATTGACAATATCCTCGAATACGAACATACGTTTCTTGATCTCTTCTGCAAGTTCAGGATCTTGAATTTCGAGTGCGTCGAGTATGGTACGTTCTGTTCCGCGATCGACACCGTTCAAAATTTGAACGATCGAATCTATACCGCCTGCATTCGTATAATCTTGTGTTACGGTTGCCGATAGTTTTTGTTCAAGGACACGTTCAACCTGTGAAATCACTTCTGGCGATGTGCTATCCATCAAAGCAATTCGCCTTGCAACCTCAGCTTGTTTCTCTTGAGGCAGCGATGAAAGGATATGTGATGATTGTTCGGATTGTAAATAAGACAATACCAAAGCAATCGTTTGAGCATTCTCATTTTGAATAAAGTTCAAAATTTGATTAGGCTCGGCCTTTCTAGCGAAATCAAACGGTCTTACTTGAAGCGTAGCTGTTAATCGATTAATAACTTCTAGAGCCTTTTGTTCACCAAGCGCTTTCTCCAAAATATCTTTGGCGTAAGAAATACCGCCTTGCGTGATATACTCTTGAGCCATACATATTTGATGAAACTCACTTAGAATCGTTTCACGGTCAACACTATCCACTTTACGGACATTAGCAATTTCAAGCGTTAGCTGTTCAATTTCTTCATCCCGTAAATGCTTGAATATTTGTGATGATACATCAGGTCCAAGCGTAATGAGCAAAATGGCAGCTTTCTGACGACCTGATAATCCTTGCATTGATTTTGACACATGAACCACCTCTATTCATCCACAAGCCATGTGCGAAGAAGATTAACAAATTCATCTGGTTTTCGTTTGGCAAGTGTTTCAAGATTTTTCCGAGCCTGACTTTCGTTGTTGACACTTTCCAAATCAAGAGTTGGATATTCCACTTTAGCTGGAGCAGCCAATTCTATTTCTTCCTGTTCAACCTTCTTGCGTTTACGTGCAAGCATAAACACCAAACCGCCAATAATAGCAAGTGCAGCTACACCAATTCCAATGATCCAAGGCATCGATAAGCCGTTAGCTTGATTATCCGAACTGCTTCCTGAGAATGTTCTAGCAATAAGAGCAACTTTTTTCTCTATTAATTCGTCATTGGTTACATCTTGACCAGAATCTGCTAGTTGTGCACGCACTAATGCAGTCAAATATGTCATAATGGCGCTTCTACTTGCTTCATCATTCATTTGTGACTGTTCAATGCCGACACTAATAGCAAGGTCTTTTAAAACAAAAGGTCCAGATACGATATTATTGTTTATCCGAGTAACATCATAGTTTCGAATTTGCGAGTTCGATTCTGAAGAATTGCTGTCTGCCGTTGCATTATACCCCGGAACATCCGTTTCTCCAGTTCCTGCAACTCCGCCAGTCTCATTTGAGTTACCAGTAGAAGTACTGCTATTAATCTGCTCACTAATAATAATGCCATTATTATTGTTATTGTCTAACGGCTTCACAACAGATTCTTGAGATGTCTTCTTGTCGAAGTTCATACTGCTCGAAACTTGAACGACTAAATTATCAGGCCCTACGATCGTTCCTAGAAACTGCTGAATATTTTTCTTAAGCTCTGCCTCATATTTCCGTTGAATGTCGAATTGGGAATCTACAGCAGTCGAATTAGCTACTTCTCCATTAACTTCTGTATAGGCCAGTTCGCCTTGAGGACTAGAGATCGTAATATCTTTAATCGCTAAATTAGGTACTGCAGTTTTCACAAGGTTGTAATAGCCGTCAATTTCTTTCTGACTTGGACGATACCCTGATACAAACTTCAACATGATAGATGCTGATGCTTGTTCAGCGTCCTCAGGTGAAAGAAATACACTCTCTTTTGGCAAATTAACCAAAACCTTCGAGTTGTCCACGCCTTGCATCGCATTAAACAACTGCTGAATTTCACCATTCAAAGCATTTAAATACTTTACATTGAACTCATTCTCAGTTGTTCCAAATAGACTGGAGCTTGCATTAAAAGCTTCAAATCCGATCGATCCGTTTTGAACTAAGCCTTGAGAACCAACATCCACTTTTATTCGCGCTGCGTCAGTACTAGGTACGGAAATGCTTTTTCCATTGTTACTGAGCTTATATGGAATTCCGCTTCCATCTAAGTAAGTCATAATAGCAGCCGCGTCAGTTGTATCCAACCCTTGAAATGCTAATTCATATTCCGTTCTTGTAAATACAATCGTTAATAAAATAATTGCTAACAACAGCCCGCTAATTGACGCCCCCAACCAAATTTTTTGTTTTCTGCCCGTTTGGCTCCATAATTGTGTTAGCCTGCTACGAAACTGGGCGAATCTCTCTTTCACATTTTCACCTCACCCAAATACTATGCTCAGTCATGATCACGGTTAAATTTGCATCCGCATCATTTCTTGATATGCCTCGACCATTTTGTTGCGGACTTGTGAGGTAAGCTGCAAACTCAGTTGCGCTTGCTCAGAAGCAATTAGAACCTTGGTAACATCAACCTGTCCCAATAAGTATTTGTCGTTAAGCTTATGAACGTTCTGTTCTTGATTACTAACATTATCAATTGCCGTTTGCAGAAATTGACCAAACGTTTGTGTCAATTGTGCCGGAGTCGCTTCTTGAACCGATTTAGTTTCAACCAGTTTAGGCGGCTGTACTGCATTTAGCGCCAGCGATTGTATCATCAATATTCCCCCAATGCTTCACTTGATGTTGACTTGCGATTACTTACCTATTTCTAGGGCCTTAACGAACATGGACTTGGTAGCATTTAATGCGGTTACGTTAGCTTCATAAGAACGCGATGCTGCAATCATATCCACCATTTCCTTCGTGACATCAACATTTGGCATATTTACATAGCCATTTGCGTCAGCATCAGGATGCGTTGGATTGTAAATGAGCTTGTTTGGAGAATCATCCTCTTTTATTCCCGTAACTTTAACGCCTTGAGCAACTGAATTCCCATTCATTTGCTTAGAGAGCATGCTTGAGAAAGACTGAGACTGCTGCAATGGTTCAATTACAACCATCTTTCTTTTGTAGGGCTGAAATTGTCCATTTACAAAACTGCCCCGCGTCGTTTCTGCATTTGCTATATTAGAAGAAATAACATCCATCCGCAGCCGTTGTGCTGTTAGAGCCGAAGCACTAATATTAAACCCCGTGGACATTTTCATCATCAAGCTCTCCCTTCAATCGCTGTGCGCATCATTCTTACTTCATGATTAACCTGCTGAACATAAAAATTGTAGTTCAGTTGGTTCTTGGCTAGTAAAGACATTTCAAGATCGATATCAACATTATTTTCATTGTTGTTCATCGAAGTTGATTCATCGGTAACAAGTTTGGGTATTGGTATATTAGAAGCAGATGTTCCAGTAGCATAATTCAATTGATCCATTTGCTTGCCGATCATTTGTACTTGCTTATTTCCCATAGCTTCCTCTAATAAAGCCTCAAACAAAACCTCAGACCGTTTAAAGTGCGGAGTATCAACGTTTGCCACATTATTAGCAATGACGCGTTGACGCATTTCAGCTGCTTGAAGCGCACCTTCCATTCTTCCAAATGAAGATCCATTCAACAGATTCACGTAATTTTCACCACTTTCACATAGGAGATCATCTTTTACGTATTCAACAGAAAAATGCTCATTCCTTCTTCATTCGACAGCAAAATTAAAAAAATGAGATAGATGTGTCGAATTTTGCCGACATGATAATATTCAACAATTCCCTAATTTATTACAATAAGAAAAAAGCCCTATCTTTAAAATCAGATAGGGCCTAAATGGTCAAAATGTCCTATATTTAGTTCTTGATCTTATCCAATTCCTGCAGTAATTGGTGATTTAATATTTTAATGTATGTGCCTTTCATCCCTAAAGACCTTGTTTCAATAACACCAGCGCTCTCTAATTTTCTTAAGGCGTTCACAATTACAGATCTGGTAATGCCTACTCGATCTGCGATTTTTGATGCGACAAGCAGTCCTTCCTTGCCATCAAGCTCCTCGAAAATATGCTCTACTGCCTCTAATTCACTAAAAGACAAAGAACCGATCGCAACTGCAACGACAGCACGGCTGCGAACTTCCTGCTCAATTTCATCCGCACGCTCACGCAATATTTCCATTCCTACAATCGTTGAACCATATTCAGCCAAAATGAGATCATCATCATCGAAAGCGCCCGACAAACGGGTCAACACTAACGTCCCAAGACGATCTCCTCCTCCAATAATCGGTACAACAGTCATAATTTCCTGATCACCTAACCGAGGAAAAGTTTCATAGATTCCCGTATCAGGTTTCACATTTGTCATGGATTCCTGCATATCAAGAAAGCGAACGTTGCTATCTTGCGGGAAGCGGAGCTCTTCAACTGATAATGTTCGCATAAAATCATGATCAAACGCATCTACAGCCGAGCAGCCTAATATTTTTCCTTTGCGGCTGACGACAAACACATTGGTTTGAATCGTTGTGCACAGCACCTCTGCCATTTCCCTAAAGCTAAGTGCTTTACCTGCTGCACGCTGCAGCAATCGGTTCAGCGTTCTAGTCTTTGTTAGTAAAGTCATTCTAATGCCTCCCAAAACTCATAACAACTACAATATATATTGACTCAAATCACGATTTTGCGCAATGCTTCCTAACTTTTCTCGCACGTATTCCGGTGTGATTGTCATTTTTTCGAGCGATAGCTCAGGTGCTTCAAAGGATAGATCCTCAAGCAGCTTTTCCAAAATCGTATGCAAGCGGCGTGCACCAATATTTTCAGTATTACGATTTACGTCAGCTGCTATGGACGCCAGCTCACGAATAGCTTCATCCGAAAATTCGATCTGAATTCCTTCGGTCTCAAGCAGCGCAGAATACTGCTTCGTCAAAGCATTTTTCGGTTCTTTCAAAATGCTGACGAAATCCTCCAGACTAAGACTAGTCAGCTCTACCCGAATCGGAAAACGTCCTTGAAGCTCTGGGATCAAATCCGAAGGTTTGGCAACATGAAACGCGCCTGCGGCAATAAACAAGACGTAGTCCGTTTTCACTGGACCATATTTTGTCATTACTGTAGAGCCTTCTACGATAGGTAGAATATCACGTTGAACGCCTTCTCTGGATACATCCGGGCCTGAACCTCGTGAAGGGCTGGCAATCTTATCAATCTCATCTATGAAAATAATGCCGGATTGCTCCGCCCTTGTAATCGATTCTGTGATAACATCATCCATGTCTATTATTTTATTAGCTTCCTCTTGGGTCAGAACCTTGCGTGCTTCCTTCACAGGAAGCTTGCGCTTCTTCGGCTTCTTCGGCATCAATTGCCCGAACAACTCCTGCATATTCATACCCATGCCTTCTGGTCCTTGACCTGACAGCATATCCATCATGTTAGGTGAGGAATCCTCAACTTCTATCTCGATGATTTCATTCTCGAGCTTGCCAGCAGCCAGCTGCTCTTTAATTTGTGACCGTTTTTGATAGAGTGCATTCTCTACTTCCGGCTCTTCCTTCTGCTCCTCTGACGGTTGTTGATTGCCAAATAACATTTCAAAAGGGTTTTTTTGCGATTTTGGTTTTGCTGCGGACGGCGCAAGCAAAGATACAATTCGATCGTTGGCAAGCTTCTCCGCTCTGTCTTTAACTTTTTCAGTTTTCTCTGTTTTAACCATTCGAATAGCCGTTTCCACTAGATCACGGACCATGGATTCTACATCACGGCCTACGTAACCAACCTCAGTAAACTTCGTCGCTTCCAGCTTTACGAATGGCGCTTTGACGAGCTTCGCAAGACGCCGTGCAATTTCCGTTTTACCTACTCCGGTAGGTCCGATCATCAAAATATTTTTCGGAACGATTTCATCGCGCAGCGTTTCATCGAGCAAACTTCTCCGGTAACGATTGCGAAGCGCAATTGCTACTGAGCGCTTTGCAGGCTTTTGTCCAACGATATACTTATCAAGCTCCGCTACGATCTGACGTGGCGTCAGTGCATCATTTCCCATTATAAAATCCCTCCGAATTCTATTCTTCGCTTTGACTTTCCGAAGTTTGGCCCTCTATCCAAAACCGTGTTATTCGATTTATACGATCTCTTCAACAATAATATTATGATTTGTGAACACGCAAATTTCTGCAGCTATTTCTAACGAAGCACGTGCCATATCTTTCGCTTCCATCTGAGGTGCATGACGTTGAAGCGCTCTTGCAGCTGATAAGGCGAAGCTGCCGCCTGAACCTATCGCTAGAATCCCGTCATCCGGCTCTATAATCTCTCCATTACCTGAAATAAGCAGCAAGCCTGTTTTGTCCATTACGAGCATCATCGCTTCCAATCTGCGCAGTACTCGGTCTGAGCGCCATTCCTTAGCAAGCTCAACAGCAGAGCGCTGCAAGTTGCCGTGATGCTCCTCCAGCTTAGCCTCGAACTTCTCGAACAAAGTAATGGCATCTGCAACCGATCCTGCAAAACCTGCGACAACTTGACCGCGGTATAGTCTTCTTACTTTTTTCGCAGAGTTTTTCATGACCATGCTATTCCCAAAAGTGACCTGACCATCTCCGGCAATTGCACCTTTTCCTTCATGACGAACTGCGCAAATCGTAGTTGCGTGAAATTGCATTTCCATTGCTTTGCCTCCTCAAGGTTCAAAATAATAAATTAAGTGCCATGCTTTCAATACGAAACATTATTGCATATGTTCCTTTTTAAATTGCTCAATACCTTCGAGAGCACGATTAGCAATCATTTCATTCTTCTCTTTTTTGCTTTTCATTCTCTTCTCAAGCGGCGGGAATAATCCAAAATTTGCATTCATCGGCTGGAAATGCTTGAAATCCGCAGTAGTAATATAGTTCGCCATACTGCCAAGCGTAGTATCCACCGGCAATGTCACCGGCTCAAGACCACGAGCGAGCCTAGCTGCGTTAATACCAGCTATTAGACCAGATGCAGCGGATTCCACGTAACCTTCAACACCAGTCATTTGACCCGCAAAGAACAATGTCTCACGGTTATTTAGCTGGTAGGTTGGTTTAAGCAGACGCGGTGAATTGATGAACGTATTGCGATGCATAACACCGAAACGTACAAACTCAGCATTTTCCAGACCAGGTATTAATGAAAACACGCGTTTTTGCTCTCCCCACTTCAGGTGAGTTTGGAAGCCAACCAAATTATATAACGTACCTGCAGCATTATCTTGACGAAGCTGGATTACAGCATGCGGCAGCTTGCCTGTATGCGGATTAATAAGTCCAACAGGCTTCATCGGTCCAAACAATACCGTTTGTTTGCCTCTGCTCGCCATGACCTCAATCGGCATACAGCCTTCAAAGTATACTTCTTTCTCAAAATCCTTTACTTCTGCTTTCTCAGCCGTCGTTAACGCTTCATGGAAAACTTCAAACTCTTCCTCTGTCATCGGACAGTTCAAGTAGGCAGCTTCTCCTTTATCATATCGGGATGCTAAATAAACCTTGCTCATATCGATGGAATCTTTTTCGACGATTGGAGCTGCAGCATCAAAGAAATAAAAATATTCTTCACCAAGCAGTTCTTGAATTTGAGAAGATAGGCTTGGTGCCGTCAGCGGACCTGTTGCAATAACAACAATTCCGTCTTTAGGGATTTCAGTTACTTCTTCATTGCGAACTTCTACAAGCGGATGCTCATGTAGTCTACGAGTGACTTCTCCTGAGAAACCATCACGGTCAACCGCTAGTGCTCCGCCTGCCGGTACAGCATGCTGATCCGCGCAGCTCAAAATTAGTGAATCAAACTGACGCATTTCTTCCTTTAGAACGCCTACGGCATTAGCAAGACCGTTAGCACGTAGACTGTTGCTGCAGACAAGCTCTGCAAATTGATTCGTATGGTGAGCCGGTGTTTTGGTGACCGGACGCATTTCGTATAGAACGACAGGTACTCCTTGTGATGCGATTTGCCATGCAGCCTCGCTGCCTGCTAGACCTGCTCCAATGACGGTTACTTTTTGTGGTTGTGACAAAATAAATTCAATCCTTTCAAATATAGTTCACCCAGGTTGCCCTCGAGGGTTTCTACCTTGCCTTCAAAGGTTTTTATTGTAAATTAACAATTTTGAAACTTCAAAAAATTCCAAACCTTTTGAGGCAAATGATGCCTTTAACAATTTAACTTTATAACTTCTTCCCTTCAAACTTTTCGAACCCACCCAAACCCTCCCTTCCAAGGGAGGGCCCCAAGGACTGCGTCCTCTGGACTCCTGCAACTGGACTAACGTAGGCTACCCTCAGACGGTTGTGAGCTTATTTTAGCTTAGGATCGCTTTCGTCCCGGGGGGACACGCTTTCAGTTTGTGCACTCGTTTATACATTAGTACCTGTAGTACCTTTAAGACCATCAAGCCCTATAGAACCATTGATAAAATTGTATGTTACTACAACAGCTTAATAGCCCGATTAACAACGGTGTCCTCCCTTTGTGAAGGGAGGACGGGTAATGCGGTTGTCATTCGGTTCTTTAACTGTGTAGCTATCTATGATTAGTGAGAACAAGCATGCTTAATCTAGATCAGTGCCTTGCTCGTCTTCGTCCAAAACTTCTTCGGAATAGTCGCAAGTTGGGCAGAGCAGCTTTGCTCCGCTGCGATTACGCTTCTCCACTAGCTTGGAATCCTCACACTGCGGACATGGTTTATTCGTCGGTTTGTCCCAAGAAACATAATCACAGCCGGGATATTGATCGCAGCCATAAAATATACGTCCTTTTTTACTCCGACGCTCGATGATTTTACCTTCTGCGCATTTCGGACAAGTCACTCCAATATCTTTGACAATCGGTTTCGTATTGCGGCAATCCGGGAAGCCGGAGCACGCTAGAAATTTACCGAAACGTCCCATCTTGTACACTAAGTGGCGTCCACACTTCTCACAAAGCTCATCAGACACTTCATCTTGTATTTCAATTTCTTTCATTTCATCTTCGGCAACTTCTAATCTTTTCTCAAAGGATTCGTAAAAATTCGCAAGTACCTTTACCCAATCCTCAGTTCCCTCTTCCACATGGTCAAGGTTGCCTTCCATGTTGGCCGTAAACTCAGCGTCAAGAATTTCAGGGAAAAATTCCTCCATAAGCTGAATAACAAGATCGCCCAGCTCAGTCGGCATAAACTTTTTCTCTTCCATAGCAATGTAGCCGCGCTTTTGAATGGTCTCTAGTGTAGGTGCATATGTACTTGGACGTCCTATACCGAGCTCTTCAAGCGTCTTTACCAAACGTGCCTCCGTGAAACGCGGCGGCGGCTGAGTGAAATGCTGTTTTGGATCAATAGATTCGGATTGAATCACATCTCCTGCAGCCAGCGGCGGCAAAAACTTATGCTCTTCTACCGTACCATCATCATTGCCTTCCACATATACCTTCATAAAGCCTGCAAATTTTATTTTAGAACCCGTAGCTCTAAAAATCGTTTCGCCTGCCTGCAAGTCTACCGTCATCGTATCAAGCACCGCTGACTGCATCTGACTGGATACGAAGCGTTCCCATATGAGCTTATACAATCGCAATTGATCACGACTGCAAAACGGTTTCATCGATTCGGGGTCCCTTAAAGTGGACGTTGGACGAATCGCTTCATGCGCATCTTGAGCGTTGCTATTTTTCTTAGAATAGATACGCGGTTGTTCAGGCACGAAAGCAGCGCCATACTTTTCCGTAATGAATTCCTTCGCTTCTTCTTGTGCCACAGGGGATATCCGTGTGGAATCCGTTCTCATATAAGTAATCAAACCGACGGTTCCTTCTTTTCCAAGCTCAACACCCTCATACAGCTGCTGTGCGACTGACATCGTCTTAGAAGCGCGGAAACCTAGCTTCCTTGCCGCTTCCTGCTGCAGTGAGCTTGTTATGAAGGGCGGCGCTGGATTGCGCAGGCGCTCCTTCTCTCTCACGTCAGAGACGGTAAGCTTACTACCATTCATTGCTTGAAGTACTTCCTGCACTTCCGCTTCCTTACCTAGCTCGCGTTTTTCCCCATTAATGGAATGGTATTTCGCATCGAATGGAATGCCTGCATGCGTAAGTTTCGCGGTAATGGACCAGTATTCCTCAGGATTGAATGCGTCAATTTCATTCTCACGATCGATAATAAGCTTAACAGCAACCGATTGAACCCTGCCGGCAGATAAGCCTTTTTTCACTTTTTTCCACAGAAGCGGACTAATCTTGTAACCAACCAATCGATCCAAAATCCGTCTCGCCTGCTGTGCATTCACTAGATCCATATTAATTTTGCGCGGTGTCTTAAACGCATCCTTAACGGCCTGTTTCGTTATCTCATTAAATACAACACGGCAAGTATCGGTCTCATCGAGCTCCAAATAGTGCGCCAAATGCCATGCAATCGCTTCACCTTCGCGATCCGGATCGGCTGCTAGAAAGACATGTTTCACTTTTTTGCTGGCATCCTTTAATTCCTTGAGGATGCTGCCTTTACCGCGTATGGTTATGTATTTAGGATTAAAATCATTTTCCACTTCGACGCCGATCTGGCTTTTGGGCAAATCGCGAATATGTCCCATTGAAGCTTTAACGATATATTTACTGCCAAGATATTTACCAATCGTTTTGGCTTTTGCGGGTGATTCGACGATAACTAAAGAATCTGCCATGTAAGGCGCCTCCTCTCTCTATTGCAACTATAAAGCAATATATATTGATCCGGGCTGCAATTCAATTTTGCGTTTTATACATAAATTTAGCAGAAGTGCGTTCAAATGTCCAAACGGAATGGCTGAGAGCTCGTGCAGCTCATTGATTGACAATGGCTGATCTCTCAAGAAAGCAATTAACTTACTCTCTTCAGACGTTAGCTCAACACTGCTTGTTTCCGGTTTTAATTTGTTCGTGTGATCTGCATCCTTATAAGCTTTAAGTGCTGCCGGCAGCCAATTCAGCTCATCGATAATATCCTTAACGCTGCTAATGAGCTTTGCTTCACAGCGCTTGATGAGTTCATTTGGCCCTTCGCTCTTAGGCGATGAGTTTGGACCAGGGATTGCAAATAACTCCCTAGACATGTCCATTGCATGCTGCGCCGTAATGAGAGAACCGCTTTTTGAAGCCCCCTCTACAACTACCGTACCAACAGATAAAGCAGCTATAATACGATTGCGCTGTGGAAATTGCCCTGGGTGCAGCGGCGTACCGATTGGTGTCTCAGAGACGAGCAAGCCATGTTCAGCAATTTTGTGAAATAAGGATAAATTTTCTGACGGATAACATTTATCAATTGGCGTGGGCAGAACTGCAATCGTCCCTCCCGCTCCGTATAGAGCTGCTTCATGAGCTTTACTATCGACACCTCTTGCCAAACCGCTGACTACTGTTAAGCCAGCAGAGGATAGTTCCTGAGCTAGTGTAGTCGCAGACTGTCTGCCATATGCTGTCGGCACTCTAGTGCCTACCACCGCAATTGCGGGCCGCTGCAGCAATTCTAATCGACCTCTAGCATACAAGACCCAAGGCGGCTGTGCAATTTCTCTTAAAATTTTCGGATATTCGGAGTCATAGGGCGTTAGTGCAATTGCATTAACCGCTGCTATCGCTTCAGATGGATCATCTGTCAAAATCCACGGCCGCTCAGCATAACGCTCTGCCGCCGCCTTCGCTTGACCTCGATGAAGTCCTATAGCAAGTAAATCTTCTATACTCCATGATCGTTTATTCCAAAATTGATGTTGAACGGCCTTCTGAATAGCATGCCATCCAATACCAGGAATTTCGTGAAAAGCAATTACCATTTGTCTACGAATATCTTGATTTTTCGTCATTTTATCCAAGCCCCTTCTTGTTTAGGGCTGGCCTACATACTTATCTATTGTGCGGTACATAGCATAAGATTGCAAGTCAGCCGATAAAATAATGGCAATCGGTAAAAAAAAAGCAACCTTTCAACTCCCGTTTTCGGGTCGTTGAAAGGTTGCTTACCTTAGATCAAACTATTTATTTGCGTGTGATACATTTTTCAAGCAGGCCTTGCTCTTCAAGAACAGTTACAAGTGTCGAACCCATTTCTGATGGTGTTGGAGCTACTTTAATGCCGCAAGCTTCAAGTGTTGCGATTTTTTCAGCAGCTGTTCCTTTACCGCCAGAAATGATTGCGCCTGCATGTCCCATCCGTTTGCCCGGAGGCGCCGTTGCGCCGCCGATAAAGCCGACAACTGGTTTTTTCATGTTCGCTTTAATCCACTCAGCAGCTTCTTCTTCTGCCGTACCGCCGATTTCACCAATCATGATTACCGCATAGGTATCTGGATCTTCATTGAAAAGATTCAAGATATCAATAAACTCGGAACCTTTAACTGGGTCTCCGCCGATTCCAACTGCAGATGATTGACCAATGCCGCGAGTCGTCAATTGATGAACCGCTTCATAAGTCAAAGTTCCTGAGCGAGAAATAACGCCAACATGTCCAGCTGTATGAATGTAACCAGGCATAATACCGATTTTGCACTCATCTGGTGTAATAACGCCAGGACAGTTTGGTCCGATTAGAACGGTTTTGCTGCCGTCCATGTAACGTTTTACTTTTACCATGTCAAGCACGGGAATGCCTTCTGTAATACAGATAACAAGATCAAGCTCAGCGTCGACAGCTTCCATAATTGCATCTGCAGCAAATGCAGGTGGAACATAGATAACTGAAGCGTTAGCGCCAGTAGCAGCTTTAGCTTGAGCTACTGTGTTGAAAACAGGCAATGATACGAGCGTGCCGTTATCAAGTGTAATATCAACGTTCGTGCCGCCCTTGCCAGGTGTTACGCCGCCAACCATTTGCGTACCGTATTCCAATCCGCCTTTGGTATGGAACAAGCCAGTTGCGCCAGTAATACCTTGGGTAATGACTTTTGTATCTTTATTAACCAAAATGCTCACTCTTAACTCACATCCCCTGAATGAATTCGTATGCGGCCTATGCCACACAGCAAGTTATCTTATTTCACGAGAGCGACAATCTTCTGCGCGCCGTCCGCCATGGAATCCGCAGCCACGATGTTCAATCCCGATTCTTTCAAAATAGTTTTGCCGAGGTCTACGTTTGTACCTTCTAGACGAACAACGAGCGGACGGTCAAGACCGACTTGCTTCGCTGCTTCGACAACGCCATTTGCAATTACGTCACAACGCATAATGCCTCCGAAAATGTTAACGAAAATACCTTTAACCTTTTCATCAGACAAAATGATTTTGAACGCTTCAGTAACCTTCTCAGCTGTAGCACCGCCCCCTACGTCTAGGAAGTTGGCAGGGTCTCCGCCGTAATATTTGATAATATCCATTGTCGCCATCGCTAGGCCTGCACCGTTAACCAAACAACCGATGTTGCCGTCTAGAGCGATGTAGCTAAGGTCGTATTTGGACGCTTCGATTTCCTTTGCGTCTTCTTCTTCCAAGTCGCGCAGCTCAACGATATCTTTGTGACGATAAAGAGCGTTTGAGTCAAAGTTCAGCTTAGCATCAAGAGCAATAACTTGTCCGTCGCCAGTAATGACTAACGGGTTAATTTCTGCAATAGATGCGTCTTTCTCTACAAAAGCTGTGTAGAGCGAGATCATGAATTTAACTGCTTTGTTAACGAGCTCATTAGGAATGTTGATTGCATAAGCTAGTTTGCGTGCTTGGAAAGCTTGCAAGCCAACAGCTGGATCAACGATCTCTTTGATAATTTTCTCCGGGGAGTGCTCAGCAACTTCTTCGATCTCAGTGCCGCCCTCTTCCGAAGCCATCATAACGACTCGACCTGTACCACGGTCCAATACTACGCCGATATAATATTCTTTTTTAATGTCACAGCCTTCTTCGATCAGAAGACGTTTAACTTCCTTGCCTTCTGGACCTGTTTGATGTGTTACGAGCACTTTGCCTAAAATCTCACTAGCATAAGCGCGCACCTCATCAAGATTTTTTGCTACTTTAACTCCGCCCGCTTTACCGCGGCCGCCAGCGTGAATTTGTGCCTTCACGACAACAACCTTTGTTCCGAGCGATTTAGCCGCTTCAACAGCTTCGTCTACAGTGAAGGCTACTTTACCTTCAGGTACGACGACACCATACTGTTTAAGGACCGCTTTCCCTTGATATTCATGGATATTCATTGTTGAAATCCTCCATTTCACAGACTGAAATCAGTCATATGTACACAAACCTCTATTATTGTAGCACCTTTCCCCAACAGTTACCTTACTTTCACACATAATTAATACGTCCTTTTTGATATGGGTTTAATCTCAATTTGAGATTAAAGGGTGAGAACCTGCTTGAATGCTCGTTTCTTGAGCATAAGAACCACGCCATCTAGTATGACCCAATCTCGAAATCCATACCCGCAGATTTTTAAATATTGACAAGTTGAACATAACTAAATTATGATATTTGCAAATTCATAACGATGGAACGGAATCGAAAGGAAGCACCTTCATTCACACATATGGGGGTGCTTTTTGTCATGTTTAGTTTAATTCAGAGTGCAAGCGTGTACGGAGTTGATGGAAAGGGCATCTCGGTTGAGGTCGATATTTCAAGTGGACTACCTCAAATCAGCATCGTCGGCCTCCCTGATCCGGCTGTCCGTGAATCAGTCGAGCGAGTGAGAGCAGCTCTAAAAAACAGTGGATTTACTTTTCCAATGGACAGAATTACTGTTAATCTGGCTCCCGCCGACTTGCGAAAAGAAGGCACTTCCTTTGATCTGGCCATAGCAGCGGGCATCTTGACAGCAAGCGGCCAAATTAGCGCGGTCCCCTTCGAGGACACACTGCTACTCGGGGAACTATCTCTGAACGGCAATGTCCGACCAGTTGCAGGTGTATTAGCGATGATTGAACAAGCGAAGCGACTCGGTTTTAAGCGTGTCCTGCTTCCGATTGACAGTGTGAAGGAAGCTATTTGGATCTCTGATATGGAGTTATTTGCATTAAGTCACTTAAACGAGCTGGATTTGCTCAAAAAAAAGCAAACCAATTGGGAACATATCCGCGTCGATCCAGTTAAGAACCCTTCTTTTTGCGAAAGCCAATACAAAGCTTACATGGATAAGCAGGATGAAATAGGCGATTACGGTGATGTCATCGGACAGCATCAAGCTAAACGCGCTATGCTAATTGCAGCAGCCGGCAAACATAATATTTTGCTTAGCGGGCCTCCTGGCACTGGTAAAACCATGATGATTCGTCGACTACCGGGGATATTGCCCTTATTGAATGAACAGGAAGCACTCGAGGTTACGAAAATATACAGTGTGGCCGGCAAGCTGCTTGATAGCTCGCACGGTCTTATTACACATCCGCCCTTCCGTTCTCCGCACCATACGATTTCAACCGGCGGACTGATCGGAGGCGGCTCGATTCCGAAGCCTGGAGAGGTGACCCTAGCCCATCGCGGTATTCTCTTTCTAGATGAACTGCCCGAATTTCCAAGGCAAGTGCTCGAAGTAATGCGGCAGCCGCTTGAGGACCGTATTGTTACGATATCCCGCTCCAAGGCCGTATTCCAGTTTCCTGCAAATATTATGCTGGCAGCATCTTTCAATCCGTGTCCTTGCGGTTACTATGGACATGAATACGGCGATAAACGCTGCGCATGCAGTGCTACCATTATAAGTAGGTATCGATCGAAAATTTCTGGTCCTTTGCTTGATCGAATTGATTTGCAGCTTGAAGTGCCTCGTCCGATTTCTCTCGATCACGCTTTATCAGGCCCTACACTTAATACGGCTCAAATGAGAGAAATGGTGCTAGGTGCACAAGCTTTTCAGTTAGAGCGCACCAGCCAACAAGGATATAAACATCATACTGGACAATCCGGCTCAGCCCTTCGGAGAGCAGTGAATATTATGCCAGACGCTATCAGCCTGCTGGAAAATGCGTTTGAAGCGCTTGGAATCAGCTTGCGAGCATACGATCGTATGCTGAAGCTTGCTCGTACCATTGCCGATCTTGAAGCGAGCGATACAGTCGAAGCTGTTCATATTGCTGAAGCTATTCAATTCCGAGGACTGGACAAACAGCTTCCTTAATCGAAAAAAGGCTTTCTCTATGGATTCATAGTCCAAGAGAAAGCCAATCATATGAATTAATTCTAAAATGCTCCCTCATAATGCTTGTATTCCGTGACTTTGTCGTCTGCTCGATTCATCGTTACAGCAACAACATCAAAACGAATAGATGCATCTGATTTCCCGATACTGCGCAAATAAACCTGAGCGATACCTCTTACCTTTTGCTGCTTTCGATAATCGACGGATTCAGCAGCTGTGCCGAATCTGCCTCCTGCTTTTCGCGTACGCACCTCTACAAAAACAAGCCTCCCTGACTTCTCAGCTATAATATCAATTTCACCATATCGGCAGCGCCAATTTCGTGCAACGATGGAATAATTCGACTTCACTAGATACTCGCAAGCCGCTTCTTCACCAAGTTCACCAGTTAGCTTCCTATTATCTCGTTTCTTTTGTCCATTCCCAGTGCCCTCGGCCTCACTCATCTACCAAATCCCTCGCTTTTCGGTCAGAACGATAGACGAAACTTAAAATTTCTGCGACCAGCTTATACAGTTCATTCGGAATTGCTTGATCGATATCAAGCTTGGAGAGCACTTCCACTAGCGAGGAATCCTCTTGAACAGGAATACCGTTCTCCTTTGCTTTCTCGAGTATAAGATCCGCCAAATCGCCTTTACCTTTAGCAATCATTACCGGAGCTGATCGCTCGCCTGGCTCGTATTTTAAAGCAACTGCCTTCCTGACCTTCGTTTGCGGTGATTTGTTTTCCTGTTCACCATTGCTCATATGCGATAATCGACTCCTTTATAGCGATTCGAAGAAAAGGCGTTTAAATCAGCAGGCTGTTGGCTTTTAACTGCCTTCGCCCCCTCTTCTTGCTTTACTTCTCCAGCTTTAGGCAATGGAGTTGTACGTAGTGAGAGCAATTGATACCCCGCTTGCTGAATGCTGCTTACAATTTCAGAACGAGATGACTCCGCTAAAGCCGACATGGCAGGATGGTCATTCCACAAATTTAAGCTGACGATTTTGTCCACGACATTAACATCAACCATGGTGTCACCAAGCGTATTCATAGACAGATTAAACAGAAGTCTGCAGTTGGAAGAGTCAAGTTCTCCTTTGCGGCTGCGTCTCGTTTGAATATGAACCGATGCGGTTTGTTTTCCTTCTTCACTGTTTAAAGGTATAAACATCGTAACATGTGTCAGCATCGAGTTATTTCGTTCAGGCGAAAGTAAAAGCTGCTGTCCTGTTATTTGCTGAACGAGCTGCTGTGCAGTCTCTTTAATGCCTGGCGGTGTATTTTCGGAGGAAACAAGCGCGAGTAGCGCGCTTTTCAATGATTCCTGCTGAGCTGGAGGAGAAGAGTCCGGCAACGGAAGGTTATCACCGACTGTTGCCAGAGCAGCTAATACTGCTCTTTCAACGATCAGCTTATTATCCGGAAGCTGCTGTGATTGGCCTGTTGGAATGGTTCCCGGTGCCGTCGCCCCAGAATCCGCTGAGACAGACTGAGACGCCGGAGCATGTTGACTCGTTAGTGTATCAGCTGCCAATGCTT
Source organism: Paenibacillus sp. J22P15 (assembly GCF_056269345.1). Classification (NCBI taxonomy): domain Bacteria; kingdom Bacillati; phylum Bacillota; class Bacilli; order Caryophanales; family Paenibacillaceae; genus Paenibacillus; species Paenibacillus sp. J22P15. The sequence continues at coordinate 293,508 of NZ_JBWDNT010000001.1, read as the reverse complement.
TAGCTAGTTGGAGCTCATGATCCACACCCATCCATTTCAACATTTGACCAAGCCAATTGGGCTGACTTGCTGATGCTTTTCCCGCTTGAGGATTGACTGGATCAGCCGTGTCCTCCTCCGCAGCGGGCACTATAACTGCATGATCTTGCTGCAAATTCGTATTCGCTATTTGTGCATTCTGCTTCATAGCTGTGGACCATTCTTTAGCCGCGGCTTCCCCATCGCGAGGTGTCTCGAGCAATGCTGTCGCATTTCGAAGCAGCTCCATGCCTTCGGAAAGAAGAGATTGTACACGTGCAGCCGCTTGCGCTGCAGCCTTCGATTCGACTCCAGCACCTTCAACCGAATCGTTTAAAAACGAAGTAAGCTGCTGCTGCAGCGTTTCAAGCAGCTCATGCGTGCTGCGTCCGGACATAAGCTGCTGCATCGCGCCAATGGTTGCAGCTGTCATAGGCAAGCCTCTTTTAAACGTTGCAGACGCCGCTTGCATCCACTGCTCTGCGTCTCCACCTGGCGGCATTGCAGATGCAGCCTGTTGAAAAGCTTGTGCGACCTCTTTGTTTAAACTAATGCCTTCTTTCCTCAAATCCATTACTTGCTGGGCCGCCCACTTCTTATCCGGCAGTGCAAGCTGCTTAGCCCAATCCTCGAGCGTGTTCTCAGGCAGTCCCGTTTGCCCCGACTCGACTTGTTTAAACAGGACTAGAGCACCGTTAGATTCTGGCTTTACCTTCAGCATAGCCGTTTGCCCCGCCTGAAGAGGAATCTCCAGCTTCGCCCGCACCTGTACACCATTAATTTGAATGAGTGCTTCGTTATTTTCCATAACCTGCATAACGATGCCTCGAACGGTTTGTCCAACCTTAAGCTCCAATGCCCGCGTATCCGCACTGGAGGCTTCCCCCAAGAAGCTCCGCATCATTTGACTAATATTCATTTATTTATCCGCCTCCACCGCTCCAGCGCCATTCTAAACGTTTTGCTTTATACCCATGCTCGTACGATTTCATGAACCTATAACCTTATATCGGTCATCAAGACCGAAGCTTGAAGCGATTCATTCCAAATAACAGGCTTAAAGCAAAAATAACGCCCGATCATCACACAAGGCATTCTATGCCTAGTACAATCAATCGAGCGTTATATAGCTCTTGCTGAAAGGAGTAGTTTAGAAGAGAAGCAATTGCTCCTCTGTAAATAAGTTGCCAAGAAACGACTTGCGATGCATTGGGCTTGGCCCATTCTCAAGCAATCGCTCGCGATGCAGCTTCGTCGCGTAACCTTTGTGTATTGCAATCCCATAAGCAGGATACTCCTGCTCCCACTCCGTCATGCAGAGCCGATCACGCGTCACCTTAGCAACGATAGAAGCTGCTGCTATGGATTGACTCGTAGCATCCCCTTTTATGATCGATAATTGCGGCAGAGAGACATCCACCTTCTCTGCATCGATAAGCAAATAATCGGATGGTACTTGCAAGGATTCCACTGCAATTTTCATTGCAAGCCTAGATGCCTGCTTAATATTGATCCGATCAATGGTTTCCGCATCAACACGAGCAGCTGACCACGCCACACATTCCTGCAAAATAACATCATACAGTTGGTCACGTTTTTTCTCGGAAAGCTTCTTGGAGTCGTTCACTCCCTCGATCACTAGCCCAGGCGGTAAAATAACAGCTGCTGCAACGACGTCACCGAACATACAGCCTCGGCCTACCTCATCCACACCAGCAATTGCTTTGTATCCCTCTTGCCATAACGACTGTTCATATTGCAGCACGTTACGTTCCCCCGTTTCACATCAATAAGGCGGAGCCTCAAGCGTGATTCTTCCCAGCTTACCTGAGCGTAAATCACGTAAAATAATACCCGATGTCTTCTCTAAATCGACGCGTCCACCGCTTACTAAGCAGCCTCTTTTCCGTCCGATATCTTCCATCACGCGTACGATCTCATCCGAATCAGAAGTGTCCTTTGGAGGCGTATCCAGTTCATAACGTTCTTTCATATTGGGCCAGTAGCGATCCACTAGCTCACGCATCGCAAAAAACGCAATATCGTCCACGTTCAAAATTTGCTCTCTGATTGCACCTGTCATTGCAAGTCTATAACCGACAAGCTCATCCTCAAATTTTGGCCACAATATCCCTGGCGTATCGAGTAATTCCATCTCTGTTCCAACCTTAATCCATTGCTGTCCCTTTGTGACGCCAGGGCGATCCCCGGTTAACGCAATAGCGCGTCCGGCCAGCTTATTGATAAGCGTGGATTTGCCGACATTCGGTATACCTACAATTAGTCCGCGAATTGCACGCGGATTTATGCCTTTGGAAATTTGGCGAGCGATTTTCTCATGCAAAATTTGTTTCGCCTTAAGAGGAACCTCATTTACTTTGGTTCCTGTTGATGAATCAATTGCGATCGATTCATGGCCCTCATTGCGGAAATAAGCCATCCATTGCTCTGTCGTCTTTGGGTCGGCTAAATCGGATTTGTTTAATACGATCAGCCGTGGCTTCCCGTTCAAAATTTCCTCAATCATCGGATTACGACTCGAAAGCGGAACCCTTGCATCCAATAGTTCGATGGCAAGATCGATTAATTTAAGCTTGTCTTGTATTTGCCGTTTCGCCCGGGTCATATGACCTGGAAACCATTGAATGGTCATTTACTCACCTCATTTAGTCCAGTGCTTAATAAACTCTAGTTTGTCCAGCGGCCAAAAAATAATATCAGCGCGGCCAACAACCTCTTTATCCGATACGAATCCGATAACGCGGCTATCTGTGCTATCACTGCGATTATCGCCTAGCGCAAAAATCGTGTCCTCTGGAACTGTTATTTCAGACACATCGGAATTTACACCTTTTTCATTATACAGTCTGCCTTCAGCATGAGCCGCCTCAATAGCTTCTTTTAAATAAGGCTCATCAATCTTCTTATCATTAATATAGAGGTCATCGCCTTCGAGTCTAATTTTATCACCCGGTACGCCAATCACTCGTTTTATAAATTTCCGGCCTTGCTCAGGGACATCAAACACGACGACCTCACCAAATTTCGGCTCGCGTATTGTATATAAAATCTTATTTACTATTAGACGTTCGCCTGTCTCGAAATTAGGCTGCATGGAAGGTCCGTCGACGATGAATGGTGAAAACAAAAATTGACGAATGAGAAATACGAGAACGACCGCTATAACTAGCGCTTTGATCCATTCTACGATTTCCTTATAGGTTCCGCCCTGTTTTCCTGAGCCGGATGCATGGGCTGTTGCACGGTTTGGTATAGTTTGCTGAATATCCGCATCACTCTGCGTATTGTTCAATTCTTGATCATTGCCATTGTCCAGCCCGTCATTTCGCTGCTGTGAGTCCACTCAATCCGCCTTCTTTCCATATGCTGTGATATGTAAATGACCTTTGAGAAAAAACGAAAAGGAGCTTGTTTGCGCAAGCCCCTCTTGTCGTTTGTTCTTAACGAATTTCTTTAATACGAGCAGCTTTTCCGCGAAGACTACGTAGGTAGTACAATTTCGCGCGACGTACTTTACCACGGCGAGCCACTTCGATTTTTTCGATTTTAGGCGAGTTAAGCGGGAAAGTTCTTTCCACACCAACACCGTAGGAAATTTTACGCACTGTAAAAGTTTCGCTGATACCACCGCCGCGACGTTTAATTACAACGCCTTCGAACAATTGGATACGCTCACGAGTTCCCTCGATAACTTTTACATGAACTTTTAGCGTGTCACCAGGACGAAAGTTCGGTAGACCTTGGCGCAGGTTTTCTTGCGCAATTGTTTGCAAAAGATTCATTTGATTCACTCCTTCCACCATAGACGTTCTTATAAGCTCACCGAATTCCTCTGAACCGGCTCATCGCTGATAGCGGACCGTCCGACTTTACGAACAACACTAGAAATTTTACCACATACAGCCCAATAATACAACATGATTTTTTATTCATAAATCATGTATACTAAATGATGACAAACACCGACATGAAGAGGTGACAATATTGCTCACTCAAAAAAAATGTTTATCTACTAAAATCAAAGGGGGAATCACTGCTGTACTGCTCATTGTTTTAACTATTTCATCACCTTTACAAACCTCTGCTGAATCCTTATCTTTTAAAGATACGAAGGGTCACTGGGCTAGCTCCTATATTTCTTGGGCTATAGAACACAATTTAACTAAAGGTTATGGGGATGGCTCCTTTAAGCCAAATAAGCTAGTTAATGAATCAGAATTTATTGCTATGCTCCTTAGAGCATACCAGTTAGTAACAGAATCACCATCGAGCACGAATGATTGGACCAAGCCCTATTATAATTATGCAAATAGTCTTGGCTGGCCAATTAGCTCATTGCCGCACAATATCGAATTCCGACGTGGACAAGCTGCTATTCTACTCGCTTCAGCCGCTAATGGCAAAGCATTCACGGAACAAGGAGCAATTCAGTGGCTGCTTGATGAGAAGATATCAAATGGACGAACATCTGCAACTGTTAGCGGCTTCATTCCTGATGGAAAGCTAACACGAGCGGAGGCACTTACCTTCTTATATAACCTCAAGCTTCACTCCACAACTCTATCAGAAGCAAAAATTATAAAAAAAGTTGATACGCTTAGTAACATCGCTCTTAATGATACGCTCCAGAAGCTTCAACAATCATTAGGCAAACCTTCTCGTATCGATCCAAGTGAGTATGGCTTCACGTGGCATATTTATAATAGCAGTTATAACAATTACATGATGTTTGGCATCCAAAATGAACGTGTCGTCGCACTATTCTCTAATGCTGGTAAGAGCTGGCACATCAAGTCAGGCGTAAAAGTCGGCCAACCGATTGCAACTGCCAAGAAGCTGATTGGCAATGCTATTAATGCTGAAGCCAAAGACGACTACTATGCATACCTTTCAAAAAACGTACATACGGTTCTCTTCATAGACAGACTGGACGGAAATAATATTACTGGTGTTATGCAAATGGATAACACGGTGTCCAAGCCCAAGACTATTAATTCAACTGATACTTCTAAGCTGGAAGCTGCCTTTGAGCAGCAGTTGTTTGAACTTACGAATGCCGAACGCGCTATCCGGGGAATTCCAATCTTGCAATGGGACAAGCTCGCAGCTGCCTCAGCGCACGGTCACAGCAATGATATGAGTACTCGTCAGTTTTTTGATCATACCAATCCTGACGGCTCTTCTCCATTCGATCGCATGAAAGCAATAGGCGTCAAATACCATAATGCAGCGGAAAACATAGCAGCCGGATACACAAACAGCATTTATGCTCACTATGGCTGGGTCAATTCCAAAACAGGACATCGGGAAGCGCTGCTCAACAGCAAGCTTGAACGTCTTGGTACAGGTGTTGCTTTTGGCGGGAACTATAACATTTATTATACCCAAAATTTTTACACGCCATAATCGATCTCTTCTATATAATAAAAGCCGCAACGAATTTCGTTGCGGCTTTATTATATAGGTTCAAGCTATTTACCCGTCTTCTGAGGCTCCTGCTTCAGCTGAGCAGCTATCCACTTGCGTTCCTTGTCCGTAAGCGGAGCACTCCTTAGCAGGTCAGGACGGCGCTGCAGCGTCCGCAGAAGCGATTGCTCGCGGCGCCATACTTCTATGTTTGCATGATGTCCAGATATAAGAACATCCGGAACGTCCCAGCCGCGAAATGAAGCCGGACGTGTATAATGTGGATGCTCAAGCAAACCAGTGCTATATGAATCCGTAACAGCCGACGTTTCATTGCCTAATACGCCAGGAAGCAGTCTAACGACGCTATCTATGAGCACCATCGCAGGTATCTCTCCGCCAGTAAGAACATAGTCGCCGATCGATAGCTCGTCCGTTACTAGATGCTCGCGTATACGCTCGTCATACCCCTCATAGTGTCCGCAAATAAGAACAAGATGCTGTTCCTTGGCAAGCTCTTCCGCCTTCTTCTGCGTAAACTGTGCGCCCTGCGGGCATAAAAGGATTACACGCGGCTTTATATTTTCATCCAGCTTTAGATCCTCAACCGCAGCAAATACCGGATCAGGCTTTAAAACCATACCGCCCCCGCCGCCATAGGGATAATCATCAACCGTATTATGCTTATTGCCAGAATAAGCACGAAAGTTGATTGCCTGCGGAGATACGATCCCCTTTTCTTTCGCTTTTCCTAGAATACTCGAATTAAACACACCGTCGAACATTTCTGGAAACAGCGTCAGCACATCTATTTTCATCGGTTAAATCAATCCTTCCATCAAATGGACCGTCACGATTTTCTCTTTTGTGTCGACGTTTATTAAGACATCATCGATAACAGGCAAAAGCAGCTGTTTCCCTGAGCCTTTCGGACGATCTACAACCCACACATCATTCGCCCCTGGACTCAATATTTCTGAAATAGTGCCCAGCTCCTCGCCTTCCTCTGAAACAACGCGGCAGCCGATAATTTCATGGTAATAGTATTCGCCTTCTTCAAGCTCAAGCTGCTGATCAGAAGAAATCTTAAGCACCCAGCCTTTATATTTCTCAACCACGTTAATGTCAGTGAAGCCTTCCAGCTTCAGTATGTATACGTTTTTGTTCGCGCGGGAGCTGATAACCTTTACATCCAACGAAGCGCCGCTTTCTTCATTCACCATAAGCAGCTTGTTTCCGGGTGCAAATCTAACATCAGCAAAATCCGTTTGCGAAAGGATTTTCAATTCTCCTCGAATACCGTGTGTATTAACTATCTTTCCGACAGTAAACCATTTATCGTTCATTACAACCAGCCCTTCATTTGTGTATACCCTTATTATACATGCAAAAACGGCTTCGTTCCATGTTGAAGAACGAAGCCGTTTGATTAAGTGAAATACCTCGAAATGCACACATTGAAAAGAAGGCTAGGAAATTCATCCTAACCTTCTTCACAAACGAACATCATGACATAATGTCGACGATGACACGCTTTTGCGATTTCACGGAAGCAGAAGTCACTACCGTGCGAATCGCTTTCGCTATGCGTCCCTGTTTACCGATGATTTTACCGATATCCTCGGGGTGAACCGAAAGCTCGTATATCGTGCCACGGTCATCATCCTTCACATTGATTTGCACCTGATCAGGATGATCAACCAATGCCTTCGCTATGACAAGAATCAATTCTTTCATCTCAAGGCCCTCCGCTGTTCAACAGTTATTTCTGTTGCTTAAGCTCATGGAACTTTTTAAGAACACCAGCTTTGGAAAGCAAGTCACGAACTGTATCAGAAGCTTGCGCTCCAGTTTGCAACCATTTTAGCGCTTTCTCTTCATCAATCTTAACTTGAGCCGGTTGTGCAACCGGGTTATAAGTACCGATTTCTTCGATAAAACGACCATCACGCGGCGAACGGGAATCCGATACTACTACGCGGTAGAAAGGAGCTTTGTGAGCACCAATTCTTTTCAAACGAATACGTACTGCCATGAAAATTCACCTCCTTCAAAGAGTAAACAACGATTAAAACGGGAACTTCATATTTTTGCCGAGCATACCTTTAAGGCCTTTTTTGCCGCCTTTTGGCCCTTTCGGCCCCATCATCGATGAGAATTGTTTCATCATTTTTTTCATGTCGTCAAACTGCTTTATGAGGCGGTTAACCTCCACGATCGTCGTGCCGCTACCAGCAGCTACACGCTTGCGACGACTGTGATTAAGCAGCTCGGGCTTTTGCTTCTCCTCTTTCGTCATGGAGCGGACAATAGCTTCGACGCGGCCGATTTGCTTCTCATCGACCTTCATATCCTTCATGCCCTTCATCTTGTTCATGCCGGGCAGCATATCCATAATTTGATCAAGCGGTCCGAGATTGCGAACCTGCTCCATCTGCTCAAGGAAATCGTCGAACGTAAACTCTGCAGTGCGCATTTTACGTTCCATTTCCTTCGCTTTATCCGCATCGATATTCGACTGTGCTTTCTCGATCAGAGATAGCATGTCGCCCATGCCGAGAATCCGTGAAGCCATACGCTCAGGATGGAACGGCTCTAAGGAGTCGATCTTCTCACCCATTGCTGCGAATTTAATCGGACATCCTGTAACTGCTTTAACCGAAAGCGCCGCGCCACCGCGAGTATCGCCATCCAGCTTAGTCAGTACAACACCCGTTAAAGCGAGCTGCTCATGGAAGCTCTTCGCAACGTTTACAGCATCTTGTCCTGTCATTGCATCTACAACGAGAAGGACTTCATCCGGCTTCGTAACCTGATGAATTTGCTTAAGCTCTTCCATCAGTTCTTCGTCGATATGTAAACGACCGGCGGTGTCAATGATGACATAGTCATTGCCGTTCTCTTTGGCATGCTGTAGTCCAGCACGCGCAATTTCTACAGGTGAAGTTTTATCACCAAGTGAGAAGACCGGCGCATTGATTTGTTCACCAAGCACTTGAAGCTGCTTAATTGCAGCTGGACGATAAATATCGCAAGCGATTAGAAGCGGCTTATTGTTGCTCTTCTGAAGCAGCTTTGCCAGCTTGCCAGTGGTTGTCGTCTTACCTGCACCCTGCAAGCCCGCCATCATAATGACTGTCGGAGGCTTATTAGCTTTTACCAGCTTGCTCTGTGTGCCGCCCATCAGCTCGGTCAGCTCTTTATTTACGATATCGATGACGACCATGCCGGGCGTGAAGCTCTTGGATACATCCAAACCGATAGCCCGTTCCTTCACTTTCGCAATAAAGTCCTTCACGACTTTAAAGTTAACGTCTGCCTCTAGAAGCGCCAAACGCACCTCACGCATTGCTTCGCTAACATCATCCTCGGAAACCTTGCCTTTGCCCCTCAGCTTGCTGAACACATTCTGAAGCCGACTCGATAAGCTCTCAAATGCTGCCATGTACCGTCACCTCCACTCTTCATGTATTATTCGGCTAAATTAAGCTGTGCTATAACACTCATGAGCGCCTGCCTGTCCTGCTCGGCAATGGAAAGTCCATTAACGCTGTCCACAAGTTGCACGGTTATTTGTAGAAGTGATTCATGTCTGATAAGCAAGCCTAACTTGCTTTCATAACTCTCAAGCACCTGTTCGGCTCGCTTGATGTGTTCGTATACCGCTTGTCTGCTAATACCGAACTCGCTGGCAATCTCCCCAAGGGAGAAATCGTCGTGAAAATAATATTTGAGAAACGTCCGCTGCTTCTCGGTCAAGAGCGGCTCGTAAAAGTCGAATAACAAGTTTATTCGGGTTGTTTTGGATAAGGCATCTGGTTCATTTGCTTTCATCCCCTCAGCCCCTCCAGTTATTAAGCCTATGCTGCCGACAAGGTAAATACCTTTACACCAGCAACGTCTTTTATAATACATGACGCTATAGGCTGCTGTCAAGTGTTTTACCTTGTCACTTTTACGAGTTGTTTTGTCTGCATATGAACATCTCTCTTTTGCTGACTATTCCGCCGTTTTGTCTGCGTCCTGCGTATCCTCACGTTGGATTAAACCAGCAAACAGTGCGTGAATGAATTGTTCCGAATCAAATTGCTGCAGGTCGCCCATTTTCTCTCCTAGACCTACGAGCTTAACGGGAAGACTGAGCTCATTGCGAATCGCGATTACGATTCCACCCTTAGCCGTTCCATCTAGTTTAGTCAGGACAAGGCCAGTAACACCGCTCTTCTCTCCGAACAACTTTGCTTGACTAAGCGCATTTTGACCAGTCGTTGCATCAAGCACCAGCAAAACCTCATGAGGAGCATCCGGCAGCTCACGCTGAATGACACGGAAAATCTTGTTGAGCTCCTCCATCAAATTCGTTTTGTTTTGGAGCCTGCCAGCCGTATCGCACAAAAGAACGTCTACTCCACGTTGTTTAGCAGCCTGTACCGCATCGTACATAACTGCTGCCGGGTCTGATCCGGATTGCTGCTTGATGACATCAACACCTACGCGCTGACCCCATACTTCAAGCTGCTCGATCGCACCAGCACGGAACGTATCGCCAGCAGCCATGAGCACACTTTTACCTTCGTTCTTAAACTTATGTGCAAGCTTGCCAATAGTCGTCGTCTTGCCAACGCCGTTAACGCCAACGAACAAAATAACAGTAATTCCGCTTGGTGCCATGCGCAAACCTGAATGATCGTCGCCCTTCATTAGCTGGATCAGCTTCTCAGACAGAACGGGCTGCAAATCAGCTGCATCCTCGATTTTCCGTTTTTTCACTTCGACGCGAAGATCGTCAATGAGCTGCATAACGGTATTCACACCGACATCCGCGCCGATTAATATCTCCTCGAGCTCCTCATAAAACTGCTCGTCGATTTTTTTGCGGCGCGTAATGAGCTCTTCAACCTTCTCAACGAACGCAGTACGAGTCTTCGACAAGCCCTCTTTGAAAATATTAGTCACTGCTTCTGTTTTTGTCGCGATGCTTTCCTTCAGCTTCTTAAAAAAACTCATCGTTTCAACTCCCCATCCTCTCATTACCGGTTTTTTCTATTATTTATGCGGATACCGGCTCTTCATCCTCTAAGCGCACTGAAACTAGCTTCGATACGCCGCCTTCCTCCATTGTAACACCATACAGCACATCCGCTTCTTCCATCGTACCTTTGCGGTGCGTGACCACGATAAATTGTGTTAGCTCAGAAAACTCACGCAAATATTGTGCAAAACGCGATACGTTCGCCTCATCGAGCGCTGCCTCAACTTCATCAAGCACGCAGAATGGAACGGGCTTTACTTGCAAAATCGCAAATAATAAAGCGATAGCTGTCAAAGCTCGCTCACCGCCAGAAAGCAGCTGAAGATTTTGCAGCTTTTTGCCTGGTGGCTGTGCAACAATATCGATCCCTGTATCCAGCACGCGATCCGGATCTACGAGTACAAGATCAGCTCTGCCTCCGCCGAATAGCTTCGCGAAAACAATGACAAAGTGACTACGAATCGCTTCAAACGTAGATTTGAACCGTTTCGACATCTCGTCATCCATTTCACGGATAACCTGATACAGCGTCGTTTTGGCTTCGATCAAATCATTCTTCTGCTCTGACAGAAACTCAAAACGCTCGCTAACCCGTTCATACTCCTCGATTGCGCCTAAATTCACATCGCCGAGCGCTGTAATTTGACGCTTAACATCTCTAACCTCATTCTGTGTACCGAGAACGTCCTCCGGTATTGGGTACTGCTCCTTAGCAAGCTCGTAGCTAAGCTCATATTCCTCGCTAAGCTTACGAAGCAGATTATCCAGCTCCACATCAAGGCGGTTAGCTGCAATTTCCGTCTGTCTCATTTGCTCTTCGACTTGTCTGAGCTGACCGCGTTGATCCTTCGTTTCACTCTCTCCCAGATCTAGCTCAGCAATACGCTGCGCACGGGCTGATCGTTTCAAATCCGTTTGCTCTACACATGCTTGCTTCTTCAAGCGGAGATGATTAAGCTGCTCAATTTGCTGAACCGTTTCATCGGCATGTCTCGCCAGCTCTTCCTCTTGCTGAATGAACACGGAACGCAAACCTGCAAGTTCCTGTTTAGACCGGCCAATATCTGCACGCACACGTGCTGATTGATCCTCGAATGAGAGCTTTTCTTGATCGGTCTTCGCTGCAGCGATTTTTATATCGGTAAGCTGACCCTGCAGCTCTTCCTTCGCAAACTCACTTGCTTTGCGTCTCTCCTCCGCAAGGCGGATAGCCTCCTGAAGCCTTGCTTCATCCACAACCAGCTGCTCTAGTCGGAGCTCTGCAGCCGCGGCTGTTGCCTGAACATCCTTCTGCTCAGATAAATGCGTATTGCGATCTGCGGAATAAAGCTGACGCTGCTCGTCCAAATGCTTCGCTTCGTTGTGAAGCTGCTGCAATTCAGCCCTGATTTGCTGCTCTTCAATACGGCTTTTCTCACCTTCTGCGCGCAGCTCCTCAATATTGTGAGTGCGTATAGAATGCTCCTTGCGCAAATCGCTGAGCTTGTTGCGCAGCTGCTCAACCATCCTGCGAGCATCCGCAATCTCTTGATCGAGTGAGTCAATCTGGCGTTGACGACCAAGCAGGCTTGCGCCCTTCTTCTGCAAGCTGCCGCCCGTCATCGATCCGCCAGCATTGACAATATCGCCTTCAAGCGTAACGACCCGATAACGATATTGGCATCTCGAAGCAATTCGATTCGCTTGCTCAAGCGTTTCGGCAAGCATCACATTGCCGAGCAAATTGTTGACGATCGCCGAGTAGCGATCATCCGAGCTCACCAAATCTGCAGCAACACCGACGAATCCTTCGATGGATTCGAAAGTTCGCTTGTCATGCTCTGGAACTTGTCTGCCGCGAATGACATCGAGCGGTAGAAAGGTAGCCCGTCCCAGCTGTCGCTGTTTCAGAAAGGCGATAGCTGTACGCGCTGTTTTCTCATCCTCCATGACGATATGCTGCAGCGCACCGCCCAGCGCGGTCTCAACAGCTGTCTCAATACGTTCCGGAACACGAACAAGCTCCGCTACCGCACCATGCACACCGCTAATCCCGCCGTTACCGCGTCTCGAAGCTTTGAGAACTTCTTTAACGCCCTGCATAAAGCCGTCTAATGCATCCTGCATTTCTTTCATCGTATCGCGTCTAGAAACATGGCTGTCAAGCTTCTGCTCCCACTTGCGGATCGCGAGTGTAACCTCCTCCAAGCTTTGGGAGATAGATTTTGTTTGCTCGGATTCGGTGAGAGTTTTGTTTCTTGCCTGCTCCAGCCGAGCTAGAGTAGACTCCAGCGTCGTCGCAAGCTCCGAGCGTCTTCCATCTAATTTAGCCTGCTGCTCCAACCATTTGGTCTCATCCTCGCTAATACGTTCCATGCGCCGCTGCAGCGTTTCTTGCTGCTGTGCTGCATAGCGAATCTCATTGCGATGCTGCGCCATTGAGCTCAGCACTTCGAGCAGCTCGCTTTTGAGCGTTTCTTCCGCATCGGCAACGGCGCTGCCTGCAACGCCTAAGAGACGCGTTTCCTCATCAGATATTTTCGAACGAAGGTCCGCCAGCTGCAATTGCAGCGACGCTGCACGGCTGCGAAATTCCGCTTCCTCCTGCGTCATTGTAATTATGCGAGCATCCTGCGCAGCGATCGACTCTTCAAGCTGTCGCTTATTTTGCTCCAGATTACGCTTGCGTTCCTTCAGAACCTCACCGTAACCTTCACATTTCTCGAAATCTTCGCTAATCTGCAGCATCGATTCATGAAGCTGGTCAAGTTCCAGCTCCAACTCCCTCAGCTGCTGACGATCCTTCTCCAAATGCGCATCATGTTTGCTTACCACCGTAGATAACTGAAGCTGCTCCTGCTGCAAACGCTCCAGCTTGCCGTTTGCCTCCGTCCATGAAACATGAATCTGCTCTATGTTATGTACGTACATGGAGATTTCCTTCGTTTTCAGCTGTTCTTTCAGCGCTTTGAAGTGAATTGCTTTCTCAGACTGCTTGCGCAGCGGTCCGACTTGATCCTCAAGCTCCGTTACCAGATCGTGTATGCGAAGCAAATTCTGCTCAGTTTCATCAAGCTTCCTCTGCGCCTCGCGTTTACGGGATTTATATTTGACAATGCCAGAAGCTTCTTCAAATATCCCGCGTCGATCTTCTGAGCGCGTACTTAAAATTTCTTCAATTCGACCCTGTCCAATAATCGAATAAGCTTCTTTACCGATACCGGTATCCATAAACAGCTCGGTAATATCTTTTAGCCTGCATGGCTGCTTGTTTATTAAATATTCGCTATCGCCGCTTCGATGTACACGCCGCGTCACGGTTACCTCGTTATACTCCAGTGGCAAGGCGCCATCAGAGTTATCAAGAGTAAGCGATACCTCGCTGTAATTGACAGCTTTGCGGGCGTCGCTCCCAGCAAAAATAATATCCTCCATCTTGCCGCCGCGGAGGCTCTTCGCGCTTTGCTCACCCAGCACCCAACGTATGCCGTCTGAGATGTTGCTTTTTCCACTGCCGTTCGGACCTACTACCGCTGTAATGCCGGTCACAAATTCCATTTCAGTCCGATCAGCAAAAGATTTAAAGCCTGTTAATTCTATCCGTTTCAGAAACATATCTTGGTTTTCACCTCACCCCTCATTGTACCACATCTTATGGGCATTGATAACCATTCCAGCTACTAAAAGCGACCAAACCGTTTACGTTTTTCAACCTATTTCGACATCTCATATTTGCACTTCGCTTAAACCCGGAATGTTATGAATTGAAAAGATTATAAAAAAGAGAGCATCCATCAGGCCGAATGACCTTCTGAATACTCTCTTGGCTGATTAGACTTGTTCCTGCGATAGCGTACGCCATGCTTCAGCTGCAGCACGCTGCTCCGCTTCCTTCTTCGTTCTCCCGCTGCCCACGCCAAAGCGCTCTTCACCGAGATATACCTCTACGACAAATTCACGGTCATGCGCAGGTCCACGTTCTTCGATGATACGATATTCTACCGCACCAAGTCCATGATGCTGTGAACGTTCCTGCAGCTTCGACTTGGAATCTTTAACGAGAAGTCCATAGTCGTTTGACTCGACAAAAGGAAACATATGCTCATTGAGGAAAGCTCTCGTTTCCTCGATGCCTGCATCAAGAAAGATTGCTCCGATAAACGACTCGAACAAATCAGCTAGCAACGCTTGCCGCAGCCGACCGCCGAGCTGCTCTTCGCCGCGTCCGAGTAGCACATGAGAGCCTAGCTCTAAACGTTCTGCAAATTGGGCTAAGGATGGCTCGCAGACGATCGAGGCTCGCATTCTCGTGAGCTCGCCCTCTGGACGCTGAGGATACGTTGCAAACAAATACTCAGAAACAAGCAATTGCAGCACCGCATCTCCCAAAAATTCCAATCGTTCATTATCCTGTGCCGACCCGCGCTTATGTTCATTGACGTATGAAGTATGAGTGAAAGCCTGCCTCAGCAGCTTTGTCCGCTTAAAACTGAGCTGCAGCCGCTGCTGCAGCTCATAGAAGGAATCACGCTTCATAAACTTTCATCACGATCGATGCATTGTGACCACCAAAGCCAAATGAGTTGGACAATGCAACACGTACATTTGCTTCACGCGGTTTATTTGGCACATAATCAAGATCGCATTCTGGATCTTGATTTTCTAAATTAATGGTCGGAGCGATGATTCCGCTTTTGAGCGTCAAGCCAAGAATTACAGCTTCAACGCCGCCAGCTGCACCAAGCAAATGACCCGTCATTGATTTCGTCGAGCTGACCGCTACTTTGTATGCGTGGTCGCCGAGAGCTTTTTTAATAGCTTTCGTCTCCGATCGATCACCTACAGGTGTCGAAGTACCGTGCGCATTGATATAGTCGATTTCAGATGGCTCTATGCCTGCATCCTTGAATGCTTTCACCATACAGCGAGCAGCACCGTCTGGATCTGGCTCAGTCATGTGATGTGCGTCACCGCTCATACCATAACCAATAACCTCTGCATAAATTTTTGCTCCGCGTGCTTGTGCGTGCTCCAGCGATTCAAGTACCAGTACGCCAGCGCCCTCGCCCATTACGAAACCATCACGATCTACGTCAAACGGACGACTAGCTTTTTCAGGCTCTTCATTGCGTACAGACATCGCACGCATTGAGCAGAAGCCCGCCATACCAGTAGGTCTAATTGTCGCTTCTGCTCCGCCAGCAATCATAACGTCAGCGTCGCCGCGTTGAATCAATTTGAATGAATCACCGATGGAATGCGTGCCTGTAGCGCAAGCGGTAACCGCCGTACTGTTCGGACCCTTCGCGCCGGTAAGCATTGATACTTGTCCAGAAGCCATGTTTGCGATCATCATCGGAATAAAGAATGGGCTGACACGTTTAGGACCTTTCTCCAGCAAAATATTGTGCTGATCTTCCCACGTGCCAAGTCCTCCGATACCAGAACCGACCATAACCCCTACTCGTTCAGGGTCCGCATTTGTACCGATTTGCAAATCTGCGTCTTTAACCGCCAATTGACTAGCTACTGCAGCAAATTGTACGAAACGATCCATTCTGCGTGCTTCTTTCTTATCTAAACCGTAATCCTCAGGATTGAAGTTTTTCACTTCAGCGGCAATGCGCGTCGGATACTCAGAGAAATCGAAAGCCTCAACAACCGAGATACCTGACTTACCTTCGAGCAAATTGCCCCAAAATTCCTCTAAATCGGAACCGAGCGAGGTAATAACCCCCATACCCGTAACAACAACTCTTTGTTTCATTCGATTCACCTCTTAGTCCAGCAATTTTGATGCGCTAGCAGCGTCATCTTGTTATTCGGTCAACGTTGCTATAATGCGTATACCCTGCTTATATTTCTCGGTAAATCAAAGCATAGCCGTTCACAAACGGCGAGAGCCTTTACGCTTGAAATATAAGGAGGTATAAATGAGATGCAAATAAAGCCATTCACGCTTGTTTATGTCAAAGCTATTATGCTTTCATAATTCCATTACTGGAAGCCTTCTAGATGGAGAGAAGTCCCGTTTATTAAAAACGGGACTTGTCCTTCTTACGTATGAGATTGTATGTATTTAACTACTTCTCCCACAGTGGTGATTGTCTCAGCATCTTCATCAGAAATTTCCATATCAAACTCGTCTTCTAGCTCCATGACCAATTCAACGACATCAAGAGAGTCAGCGCCGAGGTCATCTTTAAATGAAGCTTCTAGTGTAACTTCCGCTTCGTCTACGCCTAGTCGGTCGATGACGATACGTTTTACGCGATCTACTACTTCGGACATCCGGTTCACCTCCTCCATGGTATTATACGAGAATTAAAGATAAAATGCCATACGTAACCGTGTTAATTCCTTAATGATGAATTATTTGGTGTTACATATACATGCCGCCGTCCACATGAATCGTCTGTCCAGTCATATAGGCTGAGGCATCCGAAGCAAGAAAACGGACTGCGTTTGCGATGTCACTCGGGTCACCGAGACGGGCAAGCGGAATCTGGCCAGCCAAAGATTGGCGCATTTCTTCCGGAAGCTTGTCCGTCATTTCGGTTTGAATAAACCCTGGGGCAACACAGTTAACGGTAATGCCGCGTGACGCAAGCTCGCGAGCGCTAGCTTTAGTAAGGCCGATCACGCCAGCTTTCGCTGCGACATAGTTAGCCTGCCCAGGATTTCCGAGCACACCAACAACAGAAGAAATATTGATGATTCGGCCAGAACGCTGTTTCATCATCGAACGAGTGACCGCTTTAATGCCATTGAAAACGCCTTTTAAGTTTGTTTCAATGACTTGGTCAAACTCATCTTCCTTCATACGCATGATTAAATTATCTCTTGTTATTCCTGCATTATTCACTAAAATGTCAACAGCTCCGAATTGCTCGATGACTTCCTTGACCATCGTATCAAATTCATCTGATTTGCCGACATTAGCTTTAATGACAATTGCGCGTCTACCAAGCGCCTCAACAGCTTGCGCTGTCTCAGCTGCAGCCGCTTCGCTGCCAGAATAATTAATGGCAACATCCGCGCCAGCCTCAGCGAGCGCAATAGCAATCGATCTGCCTATGCCTCGCGACGCACCTGTTACAAGTGCTTTCTTCCCTTCCAAGCTTGCAAACATCGAATCCCCTCCATCCTATTGTTCATTCACCTGCAGCGCATCAAGCGCAGAGATGCTGTTTATCGATATGACGCGTATACTTTTGTCGATTTTTTTGATCAGGCCGGCAAGCACCGTTCCCGACCCGATTTCCACAAACGTATCGACGCCTTGCTCGATTAAATAGCGAACACTATCTTCCCACAAAACAGGTGAATATACCTGTTCCACGAGCAAACCGCGAATCTCATCAGCTGACGATACCACATTTGCAGTGACATTCGCCACAACAGGAACATTCGCATCTTGCATTGCAATGCTCGCTAACGTTGCTTGAAGATTAGTCGCAGCAGGCTTCATGAGAGAAGAATGGAAAGGACCGCTGACTTCAAGAGGAATAACCCGTTTTGCGCCAGCTTCTTCCTTACCGCGCTCAACAACAGCTTGAACCCCTGCAGCTGTGCCTGACACAACAATTTGACCTGGACAGTTCACATTTGCAAGTTCAACAGCTGTGCCTTCAGCGGTGATCGCTGCGCAAAGTGCAGCAAGCGTCTCACGCTCTGCACCAAGCACTGCCGCCATTGCACCTTGGCCGCTTGGAACGGCTTGCTCCATGAACTGGCCGCGGGCGCGGACTGTGCGAACAGCATCCTCAAAGGAAAGCACTCCGGCAGCAACAAGCGCGCTGTATTCCCCTAAACTATGTCCTGCAACATAATCAGGCTTCAACCCATATCCAGCTAATGCTTCCAACATCGCGACGCTAACGGTAAGCAGCGCTGGCTGCGTGTTCGCCGTTTGCTTGAGCGTCTCTTCCGGTCCTTCAAAAATAATTTGGCTTAAAGGGAAGCCAAGCGCCTCATCTGCTTTTTCAAAAATCGCACGGGAACGATCAAACGCATCAAATGCGTCCTTTCCCATCCCGACAGCTTGAGCGCCTTGTCCTGGAAATACAAATGCCGTTTTACTCAAAATGTTTCCCCCTTACACACGTATACGGCTCATCTGCATTTGCAGCAAAGCTCGTTCCGCGGTGATATGTAAGCTCGTCATAAGAGGAAAACTTATAACGTCTTATTTCGCAAAAGTGCGCGCCTATTACCATACAAGGACCGAAGCTCCCCATGTCAAACCGCCGCCGAAACCAACAAGCACAAGTCGGTCTCCTTCATTCACGCGGCCTTGCTCAACTGCTTCTGCAAGAGCAACGGGAATAGATGCTGATGACATATTACCGTATTTGTCCAAGTTAATCATTGCCTTATCTTCTGAGAGGCTAAGTCTGTTTAATGCGGACTGGATAATACGAATATTCGCTTGATGCGGAATAAGAAGATCAATATCTTCCTTGACTAAGCCCGCCTTCTGCAAAGCTTCCTCAGCTACACTACCCATAATACGCACAGCGAACTTAAATACATCATTGCCGGCCATATGAATATAATGCTGTCTAGACTGGACGCTCTCTTCCGTAGCTGGGACACGTGATCCGCCTCCACTTACTTTGAGCAACTCGCCGCCGCTTCCATCTGCCCCAAGCACGAACGATTGAAAGCCTCGACCCTCTTCAACTTCTCCAAGGACAACAGCACCTGCACCGTCTCCGAACAGTATGCATGTATTGCGGTCAGTGTAGTCAGTAATGCGTGATAACGTCTCTGCACCTACAACGAGTACATGCTTGTACAACCCGCTTGCGATCATGCTGGTACCCGTCGCTAATCCATATATAAAGCCAGAGCAAGCTGCTGACAAATCAAATGCAGCTGCTTTCTTCGCGCCGAGCTTATCTTGAAGCAAGCAAGCGGTCGAAGGAAAATACATATCAGGTGTAATTGTCGCTACGATGATGAGATCGATATCTTCCACCGTTAGACCCGCTGCTGCAATCGCATCGCGCGATGCATGCAGTGCCAGATCAGATGTTGCTTCCTCTGCTGATGCAAGGCGGCGTTCCTTGATCCCTGTACGTGTAACGATCCATTCATCATTTGTTTCTACCATTGCTTCTAGCTCTTTGTTTGATAAAATACGTTCAGGAACATATTTGCCGGTACCGATAATACCCACAGGATGTAAACTCATTTCGCACACTCACTTCCCGTTTATTTCTGTTGCTATTGTTTCAATCAATTGTCCTTGAATTGCGCTGCGCGCTTGCCTAACTGCATTTTTAACAGCTAGAGCATCCGAGGATCCATGACATTTCACTACAAGACCATTTAAACCAAGCAGAGGTGCACCGCCATGTTCTTTATAATCCATTCTTTTCTTAAGCGTACGCAGCTTTGGAAGCATAATCGCAGCTGCTAACTTTGTCAATAATGTTTGACCAAATGCGTCCTTAAGCGATGAAAATATTGTACCCGCTGCTCCTTCCATCGCTTTAAGCATAATATTGCCGGCAAAGCCGTCGCAAACGAGCACGTCGCAATTTCGGTTCAGAACATCCCTTGCTTCAACATTGCCGATAAAATTAACAGGTGCTTGTTCGAGCAAAGTGTATGCCGCTTTGGCCATTTCATTCCCCTTCATAGCCTCAGTCCCTACGTTCAGAAGACCAACTCTTGGGTTGTGAAGACCGTGCACCTTCGCCCGATAAATGCTGCCCATTATCGCATATTGCAGCAAATGCTCCGGTTTAGCATCCATGTTTGCTCCCAAATCAAGCGTTAGAATACCGACATCATCCATCGTAGGCATCATAGGCGCAAGTGCGGGTCTTTCAATTCCATCCATTCGTCCAACTACGAGAAGTCCTGTCGCCATTAACGCGCCAGTATTTCCTGCCGACAGCATAGCGTCTGCCTGTTTCTCGCGAACGAGCTGCCCGGCAACGACCATCGATGCCCCTTTTTTGCGGCGCACCGCTTTAACAGGCTCATCATCTGGGCCGATTACCTCTTCTGCATGGCAAATGGTTATATTAGCGGGCTTCTGCCCTTTCAATAACGGTTCAATAGCAGACGTCTCACCGACGAGCAGCAGCTCCGTATCTGGCCACTCTGCCGCTGCATCAAGCGCTCCTTGCACAATTAAGCCGGGTGCATTATCTCCACCCATAGCATCAATAGCGATCCGCACGTATGTCTCCTCCTTCAGTATCTGTGTCTCCCGCGGACCGATAAATAACAAAGTTACCCTGGAATACCATTTCATCTCCGACATAAGTAAACAGCTCAACCTTGGCCTTGCTTCGCTCACCCGAAATAGAACGAACATAAGCTTTGGCAATACATTTCTCCCCAAGCTTAACAGGTCGAATGAATCTGATGTCTGCTGTTACGGTAAGTGCAATTTCATCATCTATAATAGCAACGGCAAGTGAATTCGCTTGAGCAAATACGTGATGACCGCGTGCAATACCTGTTCTGGAGAAAACATGTTCTTCGCGTATCTCAAATACCGAGATGCCGCTCTTGTCCAATTCCAAATCAACAATATCACCAATCACCTCGTGTAAGGCTAATGATCGAACGGAGTCATAGGAACGTTCAGCCATAAGCTTCAGACGTTCTCTAAGCTCTGGTATGCCAAGCTCCATTCGATCAAGGCGTATTGTTTGGATGCTTACCTTGAGCAATCTAGTCAGTTCCCGATCCGTTATAAAAGGATTCTCATCAATATGTCGGGCAAGCTGCTGATGCCGCTGCCGTTTGGGCATTCGTTCGATGTTCGGCACCACCTTTTACCCTATAGTGAAGGATAGACAATTTTTATTCGCTCCGCAGCCTCATGAGGCATCAGCACGATTAGTATATGTATGTTGCTTGATATTATCACCTGGTACTAATTAAGTATATAAAAAAATACGCTCGAGTGCAATGCAGCATTAAAATGTAAGCGTATTTATCACTAAATTTTAATCTTATCTCTCATCGTATAGAACAAAAAAAACAGCACCTCATCCATGGATGGGGTGCTATCTCCGACATCATTTCTTATTGGGAAATGATCTCTTTAGTTTTGTAATAACCGCAAACTTTGCATACGTGGTGAGCCAATTTCAGCTCGCCGCATTGCTCACATTTCACCATGCCCGGTACTGCAAGTTTGAAATGCGTACGACGTTTATCACGGCGAGTCTTGGAAGTTCTACGCTGTGGTACTGCCATATTTAACACCTCCTTCAAAAATTCAATCACTGCTACTTTTATTCCTTAAATAGATCCTTTAGCGCTGCAAAACGGACATCAATCTTCTCCGTAGAACAGTCGCATTTGTGCTCATTTAAGTTCTGTCCGCAAGTCTGACAGAGACCTTTACAATCATTGCTGCAAAGCGGGGCAAAAGGCATGAACAGTTGAAGTGCTTCTTCCACATAAGGCTTCAAGTCCAGTTTGTCCGCATCTACTTCAATGAAATCACTCTCTTCCTCTTCCATACCCTCTTCACGGTCTTCGTCAGACGCAGCCCGCTTGAATACTTCCGAGAATCGAATGACCGTATGATCCTTTACCGAATCAAGGCAGCGTGAGCAAGCAAGCTCGAGGTCAATGGCAAGTTTGCCCTCAACTTCAATGAACTCTTCATGCCCAGTTACCTGAAGCGATACGTGGAGCGGTCCCGTACGATAAACATCTTGGCGTCCTTTAAAAAGGTCACTGACATCGAGCATTTCGTCGATTGTCGTTTTTAACCCTTTGGACATTGTTTCTTGAATATGAAACTGCATCAGATCACCCCAAACAAACAAAGATTATTATATCTATCAGACTACTGTTTTGTCAACATTTTCACACGGTATTTCAATAAGACTGAAAGCGGACCGTGATTGTGCTCCCTCTCTATGCTATAGTGAAACAACCAACATTTAACAGAGAGAGGAACAAGCGAATGCGCACCGTCGGACTCATTGTCGAGTACAATCCGTTTCACAACGGACATTTGTATCATTTGCAACAATCGCGTAAAATAACGCAGGCTGACGCAGTCGTTGCCGTTATGAGCGGACATTTCCTGCAACGCGGCGAGCCAGCCTTGCTGGACAAATGGGCTAGAACGCGTACGGCGCTCGAGGGCGGCTGTGATCTCGTTATAGAACTCCCAGTCGCTTACGCTACACAGGCGGCCGAATGGTTCGCATATGGCGCTGTATCCCTGCTGGAGGCAACTGGAGTCGTTGACAGCTTCTGCTTCGGAACGGAGAACGGCGAGCTTGAACCGCTGCTCAAGGCCGCCGAGATCGTTGCACACGAGCCTCCAGCCTTTAAAGCTCTGCTGAAGCAGCTGCTTCAAACAGGAATAAGTTATCCAAGCGCATACAGCAGCGCGATTACCGCTTATTTAGCGAATCAGGGCTATTCCAGTGCCGCGAGTTTTCCGTTCGCGCTTCCTAATCATACACTAGCTCTGCATTATTTGCTTGCTCTGAACCGGCTTAACGGCCAAATGAAACCTTTTACCATCACCCGTGAGAAAGCGCAGTATAACCAGGAAGTTGCGACCGACAGCCAAATCGCAAGTGCGACCGCAATCCGCAAGTTGCTCCTTGAGCAGCGTTCACTTGAGGAAGCTCAAGCTTATGTACCGGAATCCACGATGCGTATCTTGCAGCAGGAATGGGTAGCAGGTCGTTGCCCGATCAGCTGGGAGCCATTCACGAATGCTTTGCTGCATGCGATTGTAACCCGTTCACCGAACGAACTGGCGAACTTGCACGAGATTACAGAGGGCTTGGAGCACAGAATTCACAACGCCCTCCCTAAACTGCCTTCACGACAATTCGATGACTTGCTAGAAGCTCTAAAAACGAAGCGCTATACGAGAACGAAGCTGCAGCGTTCACTTCTTGCTATTCTGCTTGGACATCATAAATCTGATTTCACACCGGACAAGCTTGCATCTGGTGTTGAATATATAAGAGTGCTTGGTTTTACGGAAAAAGGCAAGCATTTATTACGGCGAATGCGAAAAACTGCCAAACTGCCCGTTCTTCTGAGTGCGGCACGCGCACCTAAGCCCTTCCGTTATTTGGAGCTTGATACGCAAGCGAGCAGCGTCTACTCACTAGGCGTGCCTGGCAATCATGCTGAACAATCGTTATTCCGTGATTTTACCGAAAGACCAATAACGATCGATTCTTTCACGAAATAAGCAAACTGCCTTTACCTGTCATTCCCAGCGAGAAAAGCTTTGATTTGATCAACAGCTTCCGCAAGCGTACCAACACCGACCACTTTCATCGAGGCGCCAAGCGATTTTGCTTTCGCCTCGGCAACCCTTAAGTTGTCCTTAGGGACTAGAAACAGCTCGGCACCTTGCTCGCTTGCGATCACAACTTTTTGTTTTATACCGCCAATCGCACCAACTGCCCCGTCTACCGTAATGGTGCCTGTCGCTGCAATACGATGACCACCTGATAAATCGCCTTTCGTCAGCAGATCCAAAGACTGCAGTGCAAAGACGAGACCGGCCGATGGACCTCCGATATCACCAGCAGTTATGTTGATGCGGTTATTGCGATCCGCTGGTTCCAAGCTTCGCTGTTCATTCAAGCTTATTATACCAAGCACGTCCAACAATTGCTCATTCGTCTTGACTGCTTCGAAAAAGTTTAATGGATACTCCACTTGAATATTTTGACCCTTACGCTCAACATCAAATAGGATATTATTCCCCTTATTATACACCTTTAACGACTCAAGCATAGCTGAGATACTGCTCGGCGCCTTTTCACCATGAATCCCAGCGAGCTTATCTCCTGCTTGAAATTGACTGGGTTTGCCATCATTACTCGTACCAACAGCGGAAACTACAAAACCATTAACCTTACTCACATAAGGCAAGTCAGCGTAATGATACACCGCTTCGATCGCATTATTTTGCGAACCCTGCATAACGATGCTTAGTCTCTTCGCGTATTCCTCTATCGTACTGCCTCGCATCACATCTCGTTTAAGATGCACGTCCATATTCGAATTCCACATCGATTGTATCGTCTGTAGAAAATTACGCTCTGTTAATTTCACAGCGGTAAGCAAAAAGTCGCCTTTGCCCAAAGAATCCCCATTTTCAATCGTTACCATCGGCTTAACAGGCACAGCAATGCCCGGTTCATATATAACATACGGCGTCGGAGCATATAACAATACCCACATAAAAACTGCCGTCGATAAGACAATCATTGCTATTCTACGAAAATCTGATCGTTGTTTTTGCATTCACTACACCCCGTTCAAATTCCCATTTCCCATTCCAAATCGAGTATAAACTATTATGTGACTGATAAAAGTTCTATTGGTCTAACCAAGTACTCCTACGCGTACTATTTAACGTATATGATTGTCCATCTCATGATGTCATAAGCGTGCTTTCTGGCGCGCTTCATTTTCTATATATTCCTAGCAGATTAAAGGAGTGGAGTAGCTTTGGCGAAAACAGTTCTGTTAGCGTTCCTGTCCATATTACTTGTCGTGGCCATCATTCTTCAGCCTAATGCTGCTTTTCAATCTTCGCTTCAAGGACTAACTGTTTGGTGGAATATTGTATTTCCCGGCTTACTGCCGTTTCTCGTATTGTTCGAATTAATTGCGGCCTTTGGCCTCGCGAATGCTATAGGATCGCTGCTTCAACCTTTGATGAGCCGGTTGTTCAAGCTTCCGGGAGAAGCTGCGCTCACGATTGTTCTTGGTTGGATGGGAGGTTATCCCTCAGGAGCAGAAGCGACAGCTTCCCTACGCAAAAGAAACCTCGTCTCAAAACAACAGGGCCAGCGGCTGCTAGCCCTCTCCCATATGCCGAATCCTTTATTTATGCTCGTTGTTATCGGTGCTGGCTTCCTACATCAGCCCGTTGTAGGTGTAGTTATTGCAATTGCCGTATGGTTGTCAGCGCTATGGGTCATGGTGATCATAACATTGTTCAGCCGCAGAGATGAGCCTGCCAAGCTCCCCTCAGATCCTCGCACTGGCCCAGAGAGAAGCGGCAGCATCTTTCATCGCGCAGCGGAAGCCTTTCGCCTCGGCAGGGAGCAGGATGGCCGCAGCTTCGGCAAAGCGCTTGGCGATTCTGTTGCTGCCAGCGTCCAGAAACTAATGATGATCGGCGGATTTATGATCTTCGCAGCGGTACTCGCGAAATTATCAGAGCCGCTGCTCTCTCCCCTATTAGCAGAAGCCGGATTAGGCTTCATTAGCCAAGCTTTTTTTGAAAGTCACTTAGGCTCTTATGCTGCTGCTATTTGGGAGGCTCCTGCAGCTAGTATGCTCGGCAACGCAGCTGCTATTGCCGCTGTACTTGCATGGAGCGGACTCAGCGGTATTTTGCAAGCGGGGTACTCTATTACGGGAACGGACTTAAAGCTGCTTCCATTCGTCCTATGGAGAGCAGCTCACGCCTTGCACGCCTGCTTATTTATTGCATTCCTCTGGAAGCCGATCACTTCTCTGCTGAGTTCACTGCTTGCTTCAGGAACCGCACCAACATTAGCCCTAGCAGAACCGACTCAAGGCCAAGCTATCGCTATTGTAGTAAAAGTCGGAGATTTTCCTTTATTATGGCAGTTTTCCATAACAGCTTGCATCCTGCTCGCACTTCTCGGACTGCTTGTTTCCATTGTGCTTTTGCCATTCCGCCGTGCGGGTAAAACACTATAAATAATGGCATTAAAATGATCGATTTATAAAACGATTATTTAAATTTTTGAGTTATATTTCTCCCTCAATTGTTTCTCTACAACAGGCGGTACTAACTCATGCACTGCACCGTGGAATTGTGCGATTTCCTTTACGATGCTTGAGCTCAAATACGAATACTTCGGGTTCGTCATCATAAACATCGTATCAATTTCATTATCAAGCAGATGATTCGTTGAAGCGAGCTGCAGCTCATATTCAAAATCAGTTACCGAACGAATGCCCCTAATAATGACATTAGCCTGCCGCGTTTTCATAAAACGCACGAGCAAATCACGGAAATCGTCGATTTCCACATTCGGAATGTCGCGAGTTACTTCGGTAAGCAGCGCCTTGCGCTCCGCTACACTAAACAATGGATTTTTGTTCGAGTTATTCAATACCGCTACAATTAGCCGATCAAATTGCTTAGCAGATCTGCGTATGATATCCAAATGACCATATGTAACAGGGTCAAACGTACCCGGATATACGGCTACGCGCTCTTGTTTATTCGTTAACATCGGATTCACTCCCGTCGTGATGACTTTCTTCGCTGTAATACTGATATATGGAAACGGCAATATCCCCGTATTTAGCATGTTTCAATTGGTCAAAACACTCCAGCTTCTCCGGGTACCGATGAGCCGCATCATGCTCGACTACGATAATGGCATCCTGCTCAAGCATCTGATTCTCAACAAGCTGCGTCATTATACTATCCATCGTTATCATTTTGTATGGCGGATCAAGAAAAACAAGCCGGAACTTTTGTTCCCGCTTCGCCAGCGCTTTCAATGCGCGCTCCGCATCATTTTTATAAATTTCAGCAGCGCTTCCCATCTTTGCCGTTGTCACATTATGACGAATTGTATCGATGCTGATTCTTTCCCGATCAACAAAAACGGTATGCTCTATCCCTCTGCTCCAAGCTTCAATACCTAATCCGCCTGTACCTGCAAACAGGTCCAGTGCAAATCCTCCGTCGAAGTAAGGCCCGATCATGCTAAAAATAGCTTCCTTCACCTTATCCGTAGTCGGCCTCGTATTCATACCAGGCACAGCTTTCAGCGTGCGGCCCTTGGCCTCGCCCGCAATGACTCTCACTGCAATTGCCCCCTTCTATCTCATTCCCGCTTATCGTACCATAGAATCCCTTTCATAATAAAGCGGGATCCTGTCGAAAAATGAGGACGTAACCGACGGGGACACAAATTTCATACAAACCGTAAAATTTGAAAATGGAGGGAGAAAATGAACTTTGAAATAACAAAAAATCGGGCGCCCCTTTCGGAGCGCCCTTTTCATGGGAGAGGAGAAACCGGACGAAGAGCTTATGGGGAAACGTAAGTCTTCTCCGCGGTTGTCTACGGCATCTTGCGACGCCGATAAATGTATTTTGTCCTGATTACTGATAAATATACACGGACAGGATGAAAAAATATTGCGCTACATATAAACGCTTCCAAAAGAAAGACCACCTAACAAATAGGTGGTCAAATCTGAGCTATCGTATTCTGATATTTGAATGTTGTACTTAAAATAGTTTCTTCATGACCATTCATTTCTTTCTGCATAATTTATTAGTTAAACAAGAGGTGCTTGAATCAATGTTGCGAATTTAAATTGGTGAACATGACCATCATTTAATGTCGTTTGGCCTGTTACAAAATGAACGTGTTTGCCATTTCCGACTGGAATTGCCGGTCCAGTTACAATCTTTTTCAGTTTATGAAAATGGTTTAAGAAATCTGTGTTCGTAAGATCAATTTCATGGACATGACTTTTTCCGACTCGAATCGCTTGCCCGGTAACTCCTGCAAAGCGATGATTATGTCGATCATTGCCCTCTTCAGCTAGTTTAGTACTTCCTTCAAATTCATGCACGTGCCGCTGTACCTTTTTACAAGATCTAGCTTTCTTTACTATCCTAGCTTTTTTCATCTTCATTCGTTGCATACCTCCTAATGATTACGTGACCCATAACTGATTATGTGACTCACAACATTCTATTAAGGTAAACGACTGAATGTGCTAGGCAATTATCAACGATTCTAATAATAATATTAATTGTGTCAATGTACTCTTTCTATTAGATTAATAAAAAAAATCGATTAAGATCGAAAATACTCATTATTATTCTGTTTCCTAAAAAGTAAGACTCCTGCATAAATTGCAAGAGTCTTCTAAACGTTGAGCCCATTATAAATTTTTTTATACTCTATTAATTCTGCCATAACCAGAACCTTTCTCCCTGGCAAAGAATAATCCTTTCAAACCACGTTCTAAAATTGATTTTAAAAGTAAAGGTTTGTTGGTCAATAAGCTCTCCCTCGCCAAAATAAATAATTATCACCATCAGATCGTGAAGAATCGATTAATAAAAGATCACCTTGGTGACTTGCTATGGGTATCCAGTTGTCAAGCATGTAATCATAATGATTCTGTATATTTTCATCAATACTAAATAATTCAAATCCACCATAGGTTCTTACAACATCGAACAATCGCGCACCATTTGAATATAATAAAAAATGTTTATAATCTATCGGTAATGACCAATTCTTTAATTTACACATGCTTTCAATTTCATGCAGCGAAGCTGGCGGATTAAAAGTACAAATTGTTTGATACGTTTCTCCACCTGCAGTCTGAATTGTTAATACATTATCATTAAATCTAGACATTAAAGCTTTGGTTATTGTCTCATATTGGCTCACAAATAATTCCTCCTTAATAGGCAGCAAACACCACGGATTACAGTTCCAGTATGGGAAGTAGCTGGCTCTATCATCGCTATACCAGAATGTTGATCAGTATATGGTGGATATACGACTCCATTTTTATTGTATAGCTGTGCTACACCGGTACCACCATTATGAACACTTACTAAAACCGTTCCGGAATAGATTTGTGCTGTAAAATCGCCTTTCCAATATTTTGTACTAGCTACTGTAGTCGGTACAGATGCGTCTAGTACTTTTTTCATCGTTTCGCTTGATGTCGCTTCGGTAGAGTATGTGCCATTTCTAGAGGTAGAAGATTTAAGACGATTAGATATCATCATCTGGATTTTGTTCATCGCTCAAAAAAAAGAACCAACGGATTACTCCGAAGGCTCTTCTATTCAACTACATCCAACTCATTTTCATCCCGGTGCTAATCTAAATATCCTATTGAAGAGGATTGTTTTGAGAAGCCATTGCAGCAGCTTGTGCTTGTTGAAGCATTTGCTGGGCTTCTTGGACATCTTGTTGCTCCTGATTGACTTGTTGCTGAGCTTGCAGCACTTGTTGAACCCCCGTCTGCAACAGCTGTTCCGCTTGCAGCAATTCTTGGCTTTCTACTTGCAGCAGTTGATGCGCCGCTTGAACTTCCTGTTGTGCTTGTTGCAATTGTTGATTTTCCTGAACAGCAGCTTGCTTTTGTTCATTTCGATTTATCATAAAGCGAGCCTCCCCTAATTATTGTTTAGTCCATTATTGATCCATAATTATAGTGCTCTTAATTAGCTTATTTATGCTACAACATCAAACGATTTGGTTAAGCCAAAAAGGTTCCTTTTCATTGTGCCGCAGTGTTTATGCGCGAAGGTTTGATCCCTACCGTTCTTGGAACTGTAGTTTCTGCTTCTGGTGCTACAATGCTTAATAGCAAGTATAAACTTATTGGGATCGGTGTCCTTGGCTTTGGTCTTGCCCATGTTATTCTTGGAGTACGTTCACCAAAATTTCAACAACAAATCACTCAACAAGTGTTACAATTGTTATTATTTAGAAAAGATGGTGGTGCCCATGTATTTCTCCAGTGAATTCAACCCTTGGATGGCCTTGATTAACCTCTTCATTTCAGTGTTCGATACTACTATTGCAAAATATCTTTTCTACGCCCTCGTGCTATTGGTCCTTGTATTGATTTCCCTTAAAAAGCGTTCATTTGGAGAAGAAACTCCAAACATGGAAGAAGCAGAGCAAGCCACAATAAAACTAACTAAATATACGGGACGGCTTTTACTCTTTGGTGCAGCAGGTTTTATTTGTTTTCAATTGATAAGGTTCTATATAATCGATTAAGCCAGTTTCTACTATTCCTTCCCTCCGCTAACTTTAAACACCCTAGCTGCTGATTTAGCCACTCCGAACTGGAGACGATAAATGACGACTACAGCAACGATCAACAAACTCAAAACTACAAAGATGTTACTGTACACATTCGCAGACTCATTCGTTACAACTGGATTTAAATGAAAAGAAGCTGAACCCTTATCGAGCAATTTTCCAATGACACTCATCGCAATCGCACCTGAAATAAAATTGATCATAGATAATAACCCCATCCCGACTCCCGTCTCTTCTTTCGACAGCGTCCGTGATACCGTATTTGACATCGCAATCTGCATGAAGGTCTGTCCTACATTACCCGCAATGAGGATAATTGCTATCACGTAAGGTGATACTCCGATAAAGGTTGATAACAGTACAAAACACGCAAAAATCAATATCGTTGCAATAGAAACAAGAACATAGTTGCCGCATTCATCCGCTAACTTGCCGCCTTTGCGTCCGAAGATAGCGGAAGCAATCGCAGCCGGAAACAGTACGAAACCAATGTTTCCTGAGGACAAGTTGTTTACAGCCGTTAAAAATTGCGGCGTCATAAACGTCATGCTGAAGCTCATGGATGTCGTTATAAAAGCTAAAACTAAACCAATTGAGAAGTTTTTATTACGAAATAGGCCTGGTTGAATAAATGGTATTGCCGTGGTCCTAATTCTTACTATAAAGAGAACGAGCAGCACAACCCCAACGATGAAGAGCAGCCCGCTCCCTTGCGTAATCGCTAGCAAGAAGAGTGCAACTGCAGCCGCTAACAAGCCACCGCCAATAAAATCGATACTCCCCGCCGTTCCCTTCGTGTTATCTAAATATTTGCGGAAGAAAGGAAGCGTTAGCAGCGGCAGTAAGGAAATGACAAACAAAAGCCTCCAGCTTCCAACACTAGTAATTAACCCTGCAACAACCGGCCCCAAAGCACTTCCCAGCGCAAGTCCAATTGCTGACGTCCCGAGCGCCCGTCCCCTCTTTTCAGGTGAGAAATATCGGATCGGTATAATCATTGCCGTAGCAGGAAGTACCGCCGCACCCGCCGCCTGCAGCACTCGGCCGAGAATGATCATCCAGTACTCAGAGGCTAGCAAGCCGAGGACTGACCCGAGAGCGAAGACGATAAGTCCATACGTGAGCAAGTCCTTCAAACGATATTTGTCTGCCAGCTTCCCAAATACAACCGCACCAATAGCGTAGACGACCATATACCCCGTCATAATCCAACTGACTTGTGAAGGTACAAGATCGAACTCTTGACCGATTGCCGGAAGAGCAACGTTAAACATCGTACCGTTCATTACTGAAAATATTAATGTTACAACAAGCACTCGCAGCAGCTTATCTCCATTTTTGAATTCTGAACTATTCATGCCTATCCCTCCATTAGGTGAACTAATAATCCATCCTATAATAATTTAGTGAGCTTACTCACTATATTATAATACTGAGGATACACACTATTATTTAGAGTGTCAAGATAGGAATGGATCGAGATCATTTGCAACTTGAATACAATCAGCTAGAATAGGGAATAACCGCTAGATACTATCGTTTGAATCGATCAAGGAGGGCATTATGTTTACACATTCGGAAAATCCAGCAGCCATAGATATCTTTCACGTATTAATGAGGGCAACACATTATATCCAAAGAGAATTTGAATCTCAGCTATCCGCTCTTCATATGCCTTATCAAATTACTGGTCCCAGGCTGCGTCTTCTATCTGTCGTTTCCAAAGCAGGACAAATTCGCATGAATGAGCTGGCATCTGAATTAGGAATAAAAGCACGTACTGTTACCGATTTTGTCGATGCGCTGGAACGAGAAGGTTTGCTGATCCGAATCCCCGATCCAACCGATCGACGGGCAACACTTATCCAGCTTACAGAACTTGCTCAAACGCATATAAGCGAAGTGTTAGCTTTCCAAGCTGAAATTGCAGAAAATTTATTGGGTAACTTTTCAAATGAACAGCGCCAGCAGTTTTTTGACCTCTTATTGCTTCTTATTGAAAACAAGGATATGTCTGATCCGTCCGCATCTATTTTAAAATAACGCGTTCGCTGCTATCTTTGAATAATCTCCTCATTTCCGTTGCAATCGGAGCACCGCTTACGCGAATGATATTTATATAATGTCTCTATGACAAACACCCAATCATCAAGGCGTTTTGACGCATAACCTACAGAGTACTCAATACAGAAGGAGGTGCTATGAAAAATGTCCGGTCACGTTGGCGGTGCTTTCACAAACACTGGTACGATCCTGGTCCTTTTCATTTTGTTGGTCATTATCGCTTGTACTTGCGGTGTTTTCGGCAAGGGTTATTAATAGCCCCTGCAATAAAATAACGCTTGAACATTAAAATTTCTATACTTCCTTCATACACTTCTACAGAAGGCCCATTCTATGGGTCTTCTCTCTTTTTACCAACCTTTATCTATTGAAAACCGTATAGTATGATAGTTGCAAATGACTAGAAATGGAGACACAAATACATCATGAGATCATTGTTAGCCGCATTACTCACTCTTTTGCTTTTGCTTACTGGCTGCGGAAACTTACTCGTTCAATCGGACTCAAATCTTAACGCCTCATCTTCAGATTACGGGATGACCATCCAATTGCCGAATGATCGTTATCCGGAGACGATGGCGCATATTACAGCTGCTATTCGTGCAGGAGCATCTGCTGTTTGTACGATTGATCGAGATGGCGCTGATGCTAACCGACAAGCTTCCTTGAGCGGTGTTCCGACAAAAAAAGGGTTTGATCGAGATGAATGGCCTATGGCTATGTGTAAAGAAGGCGGTGAAGGCGCGGATATTGCTTACGTCTCGCCTAAGGATAATCGCGGAGCAGGTTCGTGGATTGGAAATCTTCTGACGGATTTAAAGGACGGCACAAAGGTATTATTCGTTATTGATGAAACAGCGGAACAGCCTCCAGCAAAAGAAGAACCAGTGTATTATGCCAACTGTGCAGCCGTTAGAGAGGCAGGAGCAGCTCCATTACATAAAGGCGACCCTGGCTATCAGCTAAAACTTGACCGAGATAAAGATGGGATAGCCTGCAGCTAGCCCATCTCCAATTTACTTAGCGTTGTAAAGCATTTTCCAGATGTCTGTTCAAGAGATGGATTTCTGCTTGTTCGGTTTAACCGTCAGCAAGGCTAATATGGAACAAAGCAAGGCAAATCCAGCAAACATATAGAACATGAAAGCTTCATTTTTTAGAAGCAGCGACGCGATCAGCGGACCCGCAGCTACACCTATAAATCGAGTACTGCTATACAGCGAGGTAATCGTTCCTCGCTGTTTCTTCTCGATGCCTTCTGTAATTAATGCGTCTAAGCTTGGCAAAGCTAACCCGATTCCAGCACCGCTAATAAACATAAAGGTAATCAGAAAAAAGAGCCCCTTCGTATTCATAATTCCACATACGAGCATCATCCCGGCTAACACCGCTGTACCTATGACAATAAGCCACTTCATTCTCGCTTTATTTTCGCCAACGACTTTCCCAGTAATAAATGATGCCAGGCAAATGGCACTTAAAGGAATGGCAAGCAGTAATCCCTTCCAAATCCCATCTATATGGTAGTGATCCTCTAACACCGACGACAAGTAATACAAAAATCCGAACATAATGAACATGCCGATACCGCCTATTGCAAACGTTGCATAAAGCCAATGCCCCTCCTCTGCAAGTATCAATTTGATAGAGTGAACAAACGTTTTAAGATTGTTCTCCTCTTTTGATATTTTTTTCTGTTTAGGAACTTTAACAAGGAATATAACCCCAAGGATCGAAATCAAGGATATAAATGGAATAACGGCAAGCGGAAGAAACCATACAACAAGTGCAAGTGCCGAGCCTAATATAGGACTGAGCACTTTGCCAAATGTATTTGAGGTTTCGATCATTCCGAGACCTCTGCTGACCTCCTCCTCGCTCTCGAACATATCGCCTACTAAAGGCAGGACGATTGGAAATGCCCCCGCTGCGCCAATACCTTGAATCAATCGACCTGCTAAGATGACTGCATACACATGGGAATCCATTAACCAAGCAGCTAAACCTGATATCAAACCTCCGATAGCCGCGATCGACAATCCGATAATAATAACTATTTTCCGACCAAATCGATCTGACAAATAGCCCGCAATAGGAATACAGATAATCGAGACCGCTGCATATACCGTAATGATCAAGCTTGACTGTACAGAAGAGATATTTATTTTTTTCTGCATTAATGGCAGTACAGGAATCAACATCGAGTTAGCCAGGGTCATAATTAATGGTATAGATGCTAACGCTGCTAAATCCCACTTTTTTTCCACAAATGCACTCCTTTTTTATGATAAGACGCCTGACGACCATTCTGACATTCATTCATCAACCTATCTATACAAAGTTTTTAAGGGCTCCTCTGCAGGACCTTCGACGACATCACCGTTAATCGCAAATCTAGACCCGTGGCAAGGACAATCCCATGTCCGATCACCGTTGTTCCATTCCACTTCGCAGCCCATATGCGTGCAGGTAGTATCTACAAGAAATAGCTTTCCATCTGAGTCCTTGTAGGCACCGGCTCTTTTACCATGAAGCTGAACGACACTGCCTTCGTCCGGTGCCAAATCCTCGAGACGTTTTCGAAACATTTCGAGTTTGCCAGCAATGAGATGCTTCGCCACATCCGCATTATCAACGACAAGATTTTTGATCGTCCCAAACGACATCGAACGTGACGGAGCATATAGTCGCTCATACTCGTTATCCCTCTTTAAGATTAAATCTCTAATGAGCATAGCGGCTGCGGTGCCATTGGTCATTCCCCATTTCCGATAGCCTGTTGCGATATAAACATTCGTAGAGGACTCCGTTATACGACCGATATACGGAATTTTATCACCTGTAACCAGATCTTGTGCAGACCAACGATAAGCAATCTTGCTCACTCGAAAATGCTGTTCGGAGTACCTCTTCAGCTCCTCATAGTGATTAATCGTGCAGATCCCCTGACCAGTCTTATGGCTTTGGCCGCCAATAAGTAATAATCGGGTACCATCTCCTGTCTCTGCAAATCGTATAGACCGCTTTGGGTCCTCTGCACTTATATACATGCCGCCTTCCATTTCATCCTCAACATGAAGGCCAAGCACATAGGATCGATCTGCATGCATTCTTGCGAAATAAAAGCCATGCCCGTCAAAAAACGGAAAGTGAGTACAGGAAACGACATGCTTGCATTTGATTCGGTGTCCACCGCTTGTTATCACTTCCGGCAAAGGACCCGTCTCTACATCAATTGCTGTTGTATTCTCATAAATCGTTCCACCTGCTTCAACGAACCTCCGCACAAGCTCATATAAATATTGCAATGGATGAAATTGTGCCTGATTTTGCATAATGACCACTGCTTTAACAGGTATTTGAAGTGGAATATGATCAGAGTACGCACCGGATATACCTAGTGTAGAGTAAGCGGACATCTCCTTCTCAAGCTTTTTTATGTATGTATCCGAGTCTGTGTACACATATGCGTCCTGCATCGAAAATCCACAATCGATTTTATACTGCTTAATCGTTTCCTTAATAAATTGAAGAGCATCAACGTTCGCCTTGTAATATAATGAGGCCTTCTCTATTCCAGCATCTCGTATAAGCTCGTCATAGATTAAATCGTGCTGGGCGGTTATTTTTGCAGTCGTATTCGCAGTTGTCCCATTAAGGAGCTGACCTGCTTCAACGAGGACAACTTTCAATCCCTCCTGTGCAAGTAAATACGCAGCTGTGATACCAGAAATACCTCCACCTACAACGACAACATCGGTTTCAATGCTCTGCTCAAGTTTGGCGTAGACTTGATGCTCATTCGTTGATTTTGACCAATAGGACTCAGGAAATTTAGGCATGTCATGTCCTTCTGTCATTACTCTCACCTCCTCGAATTAATGCACCTTAATTTGTACCATTACAACTTCTTTCATTCTCAGCATACGGAAAGCCTAAACTAACCGATTTGCTTGAAATTCCACATATTGAAGTCCTTACACTTATGATAATTAGCATAAGCACCTAACAATTGGACAGTGTATACAGGAGAATGATGATAAAGGAGGCGCTTAGCATTGGAAAGCTCATTCGAACTTTCACATGTGCCGATAACGACTTCTGCTAGTGGGAATGGACTAGCTTATCGGCCTGATGTTTATTGTTACACTGTTCAAATATCAAATGTATGCTTTATTGGTGACCCAAAGAAGCCGCAAGACGGCTGGGTTCTCATCGATGCAGGCATGCCTAGATCAGCGAAAAAAATCATTAAAGAAGCTGAAGAGCGCTTTGAATCTGGTCCCACAGCTATTCTTTTAACACACGGTCACTTTGATCACGTTGGTGCCATTATTGAATTAATAGAGCATTGGAATGTTCCTGTTTATGCGCATAAGCTGGAGCTGCCCTATTTAACAGGCGAGTCCGATTACCCCCCAGCAGATCCAACCGTACATGGCGGTCTCATATCAGAGATGTCTCCGTTCTTTCCCCATGACGGTATTAATCTCGACGATCGGGTGCATCCGCTTCCACCTGACGGAAGTGTGCCAGGATTGCCGGGTTGGAAATATGTTCACACACCGGGACATACACCAGGACATACCTCCTATTTCCGCCCAGAGGACGGTACTTTGATTGCCGGTGATGCTTTTACTACCGTCAAGCAGGAATCTCTATACAAAGTCATAACACAGGAGCAGGAAATCAGCGGCCCGCCACAATATTTCACGACGGATTGGAAAGCTGCTGAGAAATCCGTAAAGAAGCTTGAAGGCCTAGATCCTACTTTGGCAATTACAGGCCATGGGGAGCCTATGTTCGGAGAAACGCTGAAGGATAATCTCACGCTACTAACGAACAAATTCAAAGAGATCGCAGTACCGAAGCATGGACGTTTCCTCACGAACTAGACATTAACGCCTAGCTTGTCAGACATTACCAACCCCTTTTTGTAAACAATCCGACAAAGTTTTTTAATATTGCGTTAAGGTTCATTTTCTATACTTAGAGACATCAACCCCACTGTTGATATATAGTTCTAGGACGCCGGCCCGCAGAGATGCGGGCCATTTTTTTTTTGAAACCATACCACCCATAAAAACGTTAGAACCGAATATACTCTCAAGAAGTGGCTGCTTACGAAGAAGGTTTTGTCTCGTGCAAAACCGAAGCTTAGGAGGCGATTAACGATGGAAACATTCGGCAGAGGCTGTCTTTACATTATTATTGGTGTCATGATCGTGATGGCGCTGGCTTTTATTGTTGGTGGTACAATTACAATTCCTTGGTACATTCTTATTCCCCTTATCATACTTGCCTTTTGGGCTGCATCCAAAAAAGGCAAATGACCCGTTCACCCTACAATATACTTTTGAAATGCGCCACTAAGAAAGCCAGCGATTATCCGCTGGCTTTCGCTTTTTCTGTGAGTGATGATCGTCGCTCCGTTCACCTTTCAAGCTATTCTCTGCTACGCCAGCAATATGACTCTTGCAGCCGGTTCCCATGTGGCAGTTAATCCGAACTCTGCTGCCAGAGCTCTAATTTGAACATAGCCTTTTGCTTCGGACAAAATGGATTCGAGCTCTTTACCGTTTACGGTAACCTTCGTGCCCGTCCAATCAATCTTCGCTCCCAGCGCTTCGCCAAGCAGTCTTGCCGGCACCCAAGTGACTCCTTTAAATAAGTAACCGTCTGAAATAACCAATCCCTTGTACAAAACAACGATGAGCTCCGCATCCTTCAGCTTCTCCGGCTTCGGCAGCGGTAAACTGGCTAATGCGTCATATTTCTTCAACCCATACTGCTGAATAATGGTTTTTAATTTGGCTGGATAAGCCGGATCTGTCGCATAGCCGCAAGCTAACAGCATATCTGCTTGTCGTTCTGGCGTTGGCGCGCTCCGAACTCGTTCATAACGAGCGGTCGCCAGCAGTAAATCCAAATCTTTATAAAAATGATACACGCTCTCATAGGCTCGGAAAGCAGCGCGTCTGTTTTCACTTCGCCCATCGATGACCTCCCATGTCCCTTTGACGACAGCTTCTCCGTGCCAAAAAGCATTCGTCTGCCCGCTCCCAACCTTAATTCCACCTAAGTTGTACCATGGGTGAATGACGCCACCAGTTTCGAGTACATTTTGCGCTAATCGAACGGAAGGAAACATTTTAGATCCTTCACGCTTAACTCTTATGACCGTTGGTGCTAATTGCTCAATAAATTGTCGCCTTGTAAGCTGCGCCATTGTCTGACTCCTTCCTGCCGTCCTATGTGAGCTGCAATGTCTAACCCTGTCCTTATCTTTGTATGCAGCGAGAGCGCCAATGGCAATGGACAATATGGCATGAAAGGTTGTCTCTACTAACAAGAGCCGCCCTGTCAGAAAAATTTTTCTGATAGAGCGGCTCTTAGCTTTAGTTTTATACTATACATCCTATTCTATTTAATTCCGTAAAAACGGCGTGTATTCGCAAGCAATATTTCCGCGGCCTGCTCGGCCTTTAGCTTCTTGATAGCCGCAATATGTACTGCTACATCAGCAGCCATTGCCGGCCGCGTCGGTTGACCCGCATACGTCCCCTCGAACGGCCACGGACCATCCGTCTCGACCATGAGCAGCTCCATCGGATACTGCTCTACAAGCTGCTGAATCTCAGCTTCATAGGCAACGTCAGGCGTAACTGATACCATATAGCCGCCGGCAGCCATGCGGCGTATGACCTCGGAACTGCCTTTGAACCAATGAAAGTGCGCTCTGCGAACGCCATACCGCTCCAAAATGTCGCATGCTTTGTCGGCGTCTTCATACACCGCATGCAGCACAAGCGGACGATCCAGCTCTACGGCTAGCGCAGCGAAGCGTTCCAGCAGCTCCAAGTATGGTTTTTCATCGAAAACCACGCCCTCCTCAGCTTCCATCGCTTCTGTCCGCGTGTAATAAGGAAGCCCTACTTCCCCTATAGCAAACGACTCACCCGCTTCATGACGCGCGCGAATCCATTCAAACAGCTTGTCGATCTCCGCATCAGCCGGTATAGGCTGCTCTGGATGAAAGCCGTAAGCAGGATACACTTTTCCCGCATACTGAAGCGCAATTTCACGATTCACAATTGATGACTCCAAATGCATGGAAACTGCAACCACAGCTGCAACTCCTTCTGCAAAGGCGTGCTCCAGCAGCTCTTCCCGCAATTCTGACGCATACAGGTCAATATGAAGATGTGCATCTATACAAGCTTCAGCTTGGAGGGGTGACACATTAGAAAGCTGCCGCTCACGCTGTTCACTGCCTATTTCCCTCGTCATCTATTTATCCCCTTCGTTGGCACCTGTCTTAAGCAGGTCATAAATGTTCTGCTTCATGGCATAGAACCGCGGGTCCGTCCACAACGATTCATGACGCGGACGCTCGAAAGGCACCTGAAATTCCTCCAGCACTACAGCTGGCGATGCAGACAGTACGATAATCCGGTCTGATAAAAACAAGGCTTCCTCAATGCTGTGCGTAACGAGCAGAACGGATCTGCGATTTTGCTCCCAAATCGACATAAGCCACTGCTGCATTTGCTGCCGCGTCAAAGCATCCAGTGCGCCAAACGGTTCATCGAGCAGCATGAGCCGCTGCGGTGCAAGCAGCGCACGAAGGAAAGAAACCCGCTGCTGCATCCCTCCTGACAGCACATGTGGATAACAATCCGCATACTCCTGCAGTCCGATTCTCTCCAGCCATTCGCTCGTTTTCTCCTTCGCGAGCTTTCGATCCACACCTGAGATGGTAAGCGATAACTCAATATTGCCTGCGACGGTTTGCCATGGGAGCAGCGATGATTGCTGCGGCATATATGAAATATGCCCGCGTTCGCCCGTCGTTTGCTTGCCATTAATCCAAATCTCGCCTTCCGACGGACGCTCCAAGCCGCCGATAATTTGAAACAAAGTTGTCTTCCCGCTCCCAGAGGGTCCTACGATCGATACAAATTCTCCATCCGCTATCGAGAAGGATAAGCCTCCAAGCACCTCTTTGCTCGTGAGTCCTTTGCCAAACTGCTTCCGAATATTTTTCGCATGCAGCGTGGCAAGCTCATATTCACTTTGCTTGCTCATCCTCTAGTTCACCTCTTTCTCAGGGCGCCAACGAATGACGAGGCGCTCCGCTAAGGTGATTAGCCCGAATAACGTCAAGCTGATCGCAACGATAATAATAACTGCTGCAAACACACGATCAGGCATAAACCCTTTGAACGAGATGATCATAAATGCTCCAAGCCCTTTGTTCGTACCTATCCATTCGGCTACAACTGCACTGAGCACGCTGTAGGACGCCGCAATTTTTAAACCAGAAAATAAATGAACAATCGCGTGTGGAAGCTCTAATCGCCAAAAAAGCTGCCATTTGTTAATGCCGATCATTTGTAAATAATTACGAAGCTGTGCATCGGTGTTCATAAGTCCGCTCAGCATGGCAACCGTAATCGGGAAGAAACACACCATCATAACAAGCAGCACTTTGGGCAGCATTCCATAGCCCAGCAGCATCGTCAAGATAGGAGCGATCGCAATGATGGGTACGTTTTGCGACAGCACGAGCAACGGGTATACTGCCGATCGAACGCCGGGGATTAAATGCAGCAAAGCGGCGAGCACAAAGCCCACCGCCGATCCTCCCACAAAGCCGAGCAGCATGATTTTCATCGTAGCTCCCGTATGCATCATTAACCTTGGCCAAATAGCGATGGCCTCCTGCACGATTGATATAGGTGATGGAAACATCCATTCTTCAAACAATCCAAGTGATGCAGCTGCCTGCCAGCCGGCGAGCAGCGTGATCATCAGCGCTGCTGGGGGCCATATTTTTGACCAAATCGACTTTTTATTGCCCATCTGGATATTTCTCCAGCAGCCTGCCCATCGAAGCACCCTTTGCTGGATTGTAATAAATTTTAACCTGTGAAATAACGGACGGGCAGCCCATCTCTGCCATTTCCTCGCTCATCGATTGCACTACGCTAAGCAGGTGGCTA
The DNA here is from genome assembly GCF_056269345.1 of Paenibacillus sp. J22P15. Classification (NCBI taxonomy): domain Bacteria; kingdom Bacillati; phylum Bacillota; class Bacilli; order Caryophanales; family Paenibacillaceae; genus Paenibacillus; species Paenibacillus sp. J22P15. The sequence goes on along the minus strand of NZ_JBWDNT010000001.1, from coordinate 252,136 downwards.
AGCTCACCCTCCATTGTCGTTTCAAGCGGCGCTACTCGGTAAGGCACTCCCGCTGCTTTAATAATTTCAATTGCACGATCTACGTAAGGAAGGACGCTTTCGCCGCCTGGCGTTGTCGGTAAAATTTGAATGCTTACTAATGCGTTTGCCATCTGATTTCCTTCTCTCTCATCGTTGTAAGTGAAAGCGGACTATGTCCGCTTTCCTGTCGTTGACCATTATCTTATTCAGGCAGAAACTCATTCGTAAACGCCTTCTCCGCTTCAAGCTCCTTCTCGAGCAGCTTGTGCTCAAACATCCACTCCGCGTAGTTTTCCCATACGCTTAGCTTCTGTTCACCCCAGCGCGGCGCGTCATCTTGATATTTCGAGCTTAACCATTTTTGGCTGGCACGCACAAGCTCTGCATTCAAGTCGGGCTCTGCTTTGATTAAAATTTCTGCCGCATCCTCTGGATTACTGATCGCATACTGGTAGCCTTTTGACACGGCAGCAGTAAACGCTTTGACCACATCCGGTTTATCCTTGATCATCGTTTCATTTGTTACAATCACGGGCGTATAGTAATCCAGTTTGTCGCTATAATCAGTCAAATAAACCATATTAATCTTTTCACCGCGCAGCTCTGCTTCCACACCTGTCCACGCATAATAGATCCATGCAAAATCGATATCCCGCTTAACCGCTGTAAAAAAGTCGCTTTCGCCGATGCTCATGATGTTTACTTTGCTTACATCCGCACCCTTCTCCTGCATTAGCGATTGAATAACCGCCTCCTCGACAGGAGCGCCCCAGCCGCCGTAGGTTTTGCCTTCGAATTTCTCAGGTGAATCGATTCCCTTTGCGAGCGGAGATGCGAAGCCTGAAGTATTGTGCTGAATGACAGCGGCGATCGATACGAGCGGCACGCCCGCAATTCTAGCCATCGTAATCGATTCCTGATAGCTCACGCCAAACTGTACATTGCCCGAGGCTACCATTTGATCAGCTCCGCTTTGACCCGGTTGAATAATTTCAACGTCAAGACCTTGCTCCTTAAAAAAACCTTTATCTCTAGCCACATATAGTCCGGTATGATTTGTATTCGGTGTCCAGTCTAGTACTACCTGCACCTTCTCAAGCGGCTTGTCCGCTGATCCCTCTTGCTCTTTCGGCTTCTCGCCGTTGTTATTGGCACCACAACCTGCCAGCGCCAATACGAACACAAGCATCGCTGCCACCAATCTCCACGACATTTGCCCTGCTTTTTTCTGATTCATGATGTTTTTGTTCCCCTCTCCATGCTTCGATTCAATTAAGACGTCTCCTCGTAGTATCCGGTCCCCTGGCTGCATCATTCCAATTGCAACAAAAAAAGCGTCCCCCTAATCCGGAGGACGCCATATCATCGGCTTTGCAGCTATTTATCCCAGCACATGCTTGGTCTCTGCGACCGTGCCTGCCTAATAAACAGAGCTTCTGTCCCTACGCTGGCATTATCCAGATCAGGTTTAACGGGTCGGAATTGTGTAGATAATCCCCTCTCAGCCGGCCTAACCAGCTCCCCGGAACATATTCGGTTTCGTCAATACCATTCATTGTATAGCAAAACCCGCATTTAATGCCAGCTTTTTTTGAAAATGATTATCATCAAGCCATAATCCCTCTCGTCTTTCGGCATACGGCTACCACATACATCGGCTCTACACTTTTCAGCTCATGAAGCCCGCCTCGCCCGTACCACGAGTTTCCTTATCATCCTCCTGAACCGCAGCAGGAGCAACGCGTCCATAGACAAGCAAATAAGCGGCTGTCAGTTCATTCACAATATCACTTGATGTTACTTGCTCAAGCAAGTGAATATAATCGAGCTGCTCCTGCGGCTTATTCTCTGCGCGCGTAACCTTCACATAAGAAAAACCTGCCTGTACATACAACTGACCCACCTGCTGTGCTGTGTACTGAATCGCCGCTTGACGCTGCGCCTTCACATTCGAAGGATCTAAGTACTGCCGAATATTCTCGAAATAAAATCGATTGGCAAAACACCCGATGAGCCAGCCGCCCGGCTTTAAAAGACTAACAAGCCGCTTCATCGTTTGCGGCGTTCCATAAGCGTGGGCATCCCCGATCATGATTCCGTCCAAACCTTCTGCAGGCAATATCCAATCCTCCGGCTCTCTCGAGCGGAACACCGTAATTCCCGAGGCCTCTGCAACTCTTGCCGCCATCTCGTTGCCCTCGACACCGTACCATTTTGCAGTTGGAAATTGCTTCTTCACATGTAGAATCGTCGCTCCGCAGCCGCAGCCAATTTCCAGAATTGAGCATTCCTCGCGCTTGTATTCATGAGATTCCCGCTCAATAACCGTACTGAAATCCATGCGTATATATGTCGCTTCGCCGGGGTGAAAACCCCATTTAACCATAAAAACGTTCGTATTGTTATTGAAAGTTTGCAGATATAACTCCGGCTCAGAGTTAAAGGAGACGCTGCCATAGTGGTGAATAAACGTATCCCCGCATAACATCAGCTTGTATCCTGCCAGCCTCAGCCGCAGTCCATAGTCATCATCTTCAAAGCTGCCGATGCCAAAGCACTCATCAAGCGGTCCGACCTGCTCCCATGCCTCTCTCCGCAGCAGCAAGCAGTAGCCCACGAGCTTCACACGTTCTTCCCACTTCGTTCTGTCAGGAATCGCGTGCAGCGCGGAAGCGAACAGCTCCATTTCCTCTATCGTCTTATATGTGACCGGAATTGTCGTCCAGTAGGATGCCGAATTCGTTACAGGACTGACCGCTCCGATTCGTTCATCACTGAATATGCAGCGTGTAAGTCCGTCAAGCCAGCCTGGCGTTACAATTGTATCGTTATTTAGCAGCAGAAGAAGATCACCTGAAGCCGCAGCCAGACCTTGGTTGCAGCCTTTAGGAAACCCGTTGTTGCAGCCATTGTCAATGACTAGGATGCCGCCTTCGTTTTTTGCCCACGCCACCGTATCATCCGTCGAACCATTATCTACAATAATCAGCTCATAGCTGCCTCGCTGCGTATGACGCCGAATGCTCTCCACACATTGTTTTGTGAACTCGATCTTATTGTAGGTAACGAGAATAATGCTTGTCATACCCCTATTGGAATCGCTCACGCATATCCCCCTCAAGCAAGCGTAAAAATCTGTACCCATAAAATATGTCGATACAGCCGCTTCGGTGAGAAATGTGTTCCAACTTTATCATGCTGCCTTTTTATATTTCTTTCGTATTCCGACGATAAGCATAAGCAGCGGCAGTACGATTTGGAAAAATGGAACAATCTTCAGCGAAATCTCAAATCCGACCCAAATGTGATACGTATTGTTCGTTTCCAAAAACGAAGCTGCATAGATGAAGATACCTACCGGTACCACACAGTAACGATAAGCGAAACCACTTACCGCACTCAATGTGAATACCGATGCCATGTACAGCGCGGTCAATTTCACGTAGAGACCGATAAATAGAAGCAGTGTTACAATCACATCTAGCCGCTCCAGAAAGTTTGCCAACCGAATCAGCTGCACCACCTCCAACAATGGCAGTGCTGTAAGACCCGCTAAATCTGGCCCTAATACACATATCGTGATCGCATTCATGAGGATAAGAAAAACCGATACTAGAATAAAAGCCCGATACGAGACTCGTCCGATCATTTTTTTCTCGCTGACATGCTTCCAGAAAACGAGAAAAACAACCATTTGCCCGAAAGGAAAACCGAGCAAGTCCGGAAATGCCGCCTTCACGACAGGACCGATCCCATTCTCCAAAATCGGCAGCAAATGTGTTATTTTCGGTAATCCAGTTATGAATACAAGCAATATTATTAAACAATATCCAATAACTGTAATCGGAAATAACAGCTGCACTACACGGACAAATACCTCTAGACCCTTGTTTACGGTGTAAGCTGCAACGATGAGGATAAGCAGCATAATAATCCACTTCGGGGTTAAGATAAGCAAGCCCTTTGTCGTAATCTCACCTACATCCCTCACATTTCGCATCGATTCGTAAGCGAACCACAAAGCATGGAGAAGCCCGACACAGCCGCCGATCCACCGTCCAAAATGTATCTTGTAAAGCTCAGCCAGTTCCGAATCAGGAGCGCGCTTTTGTATACGGACATACATGCTTGTAAGCAGCAGGCCGGCAACCGCAGCGATCGCCATTGATAGCCATGCGTCCTGCTTCGCTTTAGTGCCAAGCTCGAACAACGGCGTACTTCCGATCAAAAAAACGATAATCAATATAGAAATCTGTTTTTTTCCGATCTGCTGCATACGGTCTCCTTTCTGCTTATGAGCGGCCTTTCTCCTGTACCTTTTTAAAGCCGCTTTCGCTCGAACCTGTTGAACTGAGCTTCACCTTTACCGACAGCTTTACTTCTATGCTTGGAAATAGCTCCGTCCACTGATCTGCCACCTCCGACCACTGCTTGGGATATCTTTGGTGGATCAATGTTCCAAAGCCCATTACATCTGCCTTATGTTTACGAGCAGCCTTCCACCCTTTCTCCATAATGGAAGCAAGCTCGCCTTCAATAAGCCGCTCAACCTTCTCCACCTGCTTCGGATTGGTGAGATCATCTTGGCAGCTATACTCGAGCAGCGTGCCCGCAGCGCTCGCATTCACATGCATAATCCAATTGCCGCTTGCCGATTCAGGTCGCAGCTTGGTCTTCGCCTGCGTAATTCGAATCGACGAGTTCTTCAGTCCATTCCCATCCTCTGAGCATGCAAAAGGGATCGTCGTTCTCTTCACATGGTTCGTGAGCCACATGATGCCTCGGCTCTCCTCATCATTAACCCAACCTACCAGCTTATCGCCTACAATCAGCCCCAAATCAAATAGTCTTAATTTGGAGGGCGTATTGGTGCGGGTCAGCTTCTCAGCTCGATCCATGCTCTCGCTCGTTCCCGCCATGGTAAGACCCGGTATGCTGGTGGCATGTGTTGTGCCGAGCAAATCCAGCATCACATCATGGATCGTCATTTGCCGAAAAATAGAACTGTTCTTCTCTTCATTGATGATCATACGATGAATGGCTGCGCCAGGAATTTTCTCAAGCGGGATCAACTGTTCCAGCATTCGGCGCGCGTTGCCTCTCGTCAAATAGACGCTCACCGTCTCGCGGGAATCATGATTTCGCAAATATACGTCGAGAAATGAACTTAGCCCTTTACGTGCTGCCTCCTGACCGATAATGACAATTTGATTGTGTGAGAAGTAAAGGCGCCGCGACATCTCCTGACTCGCCTTGTTGACCGCGCTCCGGGTACTCTCGCCTTTTGTTGAGAAGACATTCACCGCCGCCGTATTGCTTGCAGCACTTTGGCTGGAAATTGCTTGTGGAATGACCACCTGATACGATATCACCCAATTTCCGTCCTTCCAATCTAGCCCGGTTGCGGAAATAATGGCAATATCGTTTAGCTCTACCCGATTCCAGCAGCCAGCAGTCAGCAGGCATACGAGCAGCGGGAGCAGAAGCCTCCATTTGTTCATGGCCGTTCCTCCCTTTCGTTACGGCTTATCGGAATGACGCTGTGCCATCGGTTTTTTTCCGTTTGGCCGCCGCTTGGGGTTGCGCAGATTCAAATCAAGAGGCCGAAGCACAATTGCCCACCATGGCAGCCTTACGAACACGTCTTTCCAAAACCCTTGCTTTGATGGAGTTGGTGCAACCGGCGACATGTACGGCACTCCGAAGGAGCGCAGCGACACTAAATGGATCAGCATAAACAGCGCCGATATGAAAATACCGAAAAACCCAAAAATACCAGCCATAATCATAAAGAAGAACCGAATAATGCGAGAAGTTGCGGCCATATTGAATTCCGGCATAACAAAATTAGATATCGCTGTGAAAGAGACAACGATAACCATCCCGGCGGATACAATGCCTGCCTGTACCGCGCTCTGTCCTAATACGAGAGCACCGACGATGGATATAGCAGGCCCAATCGCCCGCGGCATTCGCAGGCCCGCCTCACGAAGCACCTCGAACGTGATTTCCATGAGAAGTGCCTCGACTAGACCTGGAAACGGAATGCCCTCGCGCTGAGCTGCCAGACTGATAAGCAGCGTAGTCGGCAGCATCTCCTGATGAAAGGTAGTTACTGCGATATATAAGGCAGGAAGGAGAATCGAAACCACGTAGGCACCATATCGAATCATCCGGACGAACGAGGCAATATCGAACCTCTGATAATAATCCTCCGGTGATTTGAAAAAGGTAAAAAACGTAGTTGGAGCGAGCAACGCCATTGGCGATCCGTCGACCAGCACCGCCACTCTTCCGTCGAGCAGTGCTGCTGCGACCGAATCCGGCCTCTCAGAATTCGAGAGCGTTGGAAATAGTGTGAATGTCTCATCTTGAATAAACTCTTCTACGTATCCGCTCTCAAGCACACCGTCTATTTCGATAGCCGCCAGTCTTCGGTAAACCTCTTTAATGATTCCTTCATCCGCTACTCCGTGCAAAAACATGACAGCCACATTAGTATGCGTTTGCTCACCGATCTTGTGCACCTGCACATGAAGGTCAGAAGAACGAATAATGCGACGAACCAAACTGATATTCGTTTGAATATTTTCCACAAAGGCATGCTGCGGGCCCCGAATGACAGTCTGGGTCTGCGGAATTGTGACGCTGCGCTGCTCCCCGCCGTTCACATCCGCAGTCAACACCTCCGTGCTGCCGTCCGCTATAATTACGCATAACCCGTCCGTCATATATTGGAGAGCTTCTTCCAAAGTGACTACGCTCTTCACCGATCCGATTGAAACGACGCAGTTGCGCAGCGCCTCCAGCAGCTTGCCTCCCTTCACCTGCACATGCTGCGGCAGCTTCATCGACATTAATGGCTCCATAACACTCTTGTTAATGGTCTCCGAGTTTACGATTCCATCCACATAAAGAATGGCAATCTCACGCTCTGGAGCCGCGTCGCTGCGAAACATTCGGATTACGATATCTGTGCTGCCTCCAAAACAATCGCCAATCGTTTTGACATTTGCATGCAGCGACGAACTGAACGGTGTTAGCCTACCTGCGTTTTGTTTGTTCATAACGGCACCCTTCATTTCCATGTTGCTTCTATTTTGGCGCATTATGGATGTAAATATGTACGTTCTTATCGTTAACCAAACCTTGTAAATAATAACCACAAAAAACCTATAGCATAAGAACGTTTGTTCTGTATATAATAAGAACAAACGTTCTTGTTATGGAGGAATGCATCATGACATTGGAAAAATGGTTCAGCGCAATCGGTTGTGTCGTTGATGTGATTTATATGAGTAAGAAGGGGAAATTTACGAAACGAAGAATTCGCGTCATATCGGTAAGAGATGGTTACATCAGAGCCTTTTGCACAGACTCTGGCGCACAACGCGTCTTTCTCGCAGCCAATGTATTAGCCGCAGAGCTGGTGAGCCAACATGTCTCTTAATAAAGTAATCATGCTTGCGGATTGCCAATCGTTTTATGCGTCAGTGGAGAAGGCGGAGCGACCCGAATATCGCGATTTGCCTGTCGTTGTTGCCGGCGATCCCGAACGTCGCTCAGGCATTATTCTTGCCGCCTGCCCTATCGCCAAAGGCTTCGGCGTAACGACGGCGGAGCGTCTTGGCGACTCGCTTGCGAAATGCCCGAATTTAGTCATTCTGAAACCGCGAATGCAGCTGTATATCAATGTTTCCATGATGATTACGAACATTTATCAGTCGTATACCGATCTTGTCGAGCCTTATTCGATCGATGAGCAGTTTCTTGATGTGACAGGCTCGCTGCATCTGTACGGATCACCCGATGAGCTGGCTAGCCATATCCAAACTCGCATTGAAGCGGAGCTTGGAGTGTACACCCGCTTTGGCATTGCGGAAAATAAAATTTTGGCGAAGACAGCCTGTGATAATTATGCCAAGAAAAACGCTACGGGCATGTTTACCCTCTCCAAAGATAATCTTCAAGATACGCTTTGGACCTTGCCCGTCTCCAAAATGTTCATGGTCGGCAGTCGAATGACGAGACATTTCCAATCGATGGGACTTGAGACCATCGGCCAAATAGCGGCAACGCCGCTTGAGAAGCTAAAGCTGATGATGCGCCGCAAATTCGGCAAAAATTCTGATATTAATGCGGAGCTGTACTGGAACATTGCTAGCGGAATTGACAACAGTCCCGTTACGCCGGGCACGCATCAGGTCGCTCCAAAGGCTGTGGGACATATGATGACGCTGCCTCGCGATTATTGGAAGCTGGAGGAGATTAAGGTGGTGCTGCTTGAGTTAACAGAGCTCGTTTGCCAGCGCTGCCGAGGCAAAGGGTATATGGGGCATGTCGTTTCGGTCGGGTTAATGGGAGCCGACTACGACCGGCCAACCGGTTTTAGCCGCCAAATGAAAATGGACGATCCAACGAACGTCACCAATCAGGTTTATCGCGCCGCGGTCCAGCTGATGCTGAGGCATTGGGACGGATATCCAGTGAGGAAGGTCGGGGTCAGCCTTTCGCAATTTTCGCAGGATGACGAGTACCAGCTCTCGCTGTTTGACCCTCACCGCGAGAAGACGATGGCACTTGAGCGGGCGACGGACGCCTTGAAACGGAAATATGGGGATGCCGCTATTCTCAGAGCGGTATCCATTACGGACGCTGGGCAAGCGCAGCACCGCTCTGAGAAGATTGGAGGACATTACAAATGAGAAAGAAACTTGAAGGTAACGGGCTTTGGGAGTCGAGCCGTATGATGCTGCCTGAGCATAAGGTCGCGATCAATGAGCATGAGAAGGCGCTCAGGAAGCGAGAACGCGTGGAGCTTGACGAGCAGGAATGGGAACATGTTGCCCGCTCCGTGACGGACTCACTGCACCAGCGGCAGTCCATCACGCTGCGTCTATTCCATCCCCTTGAGAAATTGACCGTCATCGGGATTGTAGACCGGATAGACCAGCTGAAGGGCCGCTTTATGGTCGATGGGGAATGGTTCTTTATCCGAGATATTGAGGGTGCTGCGACCGAGGAATAAGGAGACGCTTAGATTTGCGTATCTATTATCTATCCCATGAAGCACCGTGTTTCTTTGTCCTTCCGATTCAAATTGCTTGATCTTTTGTTAAGCCTGAATCAAGTCTCTTCCCTTTACAAACAAAAATGAGGATGTCCCTAAAGTAGTGGTAACTGATGATTCCGTGCTTTAAAGGCACATTGGCGGAATAGGCAGCATGATAGATCTAGTTTCTAGATCTATTTGTGTAGAATTGGTCGTTTTCAGGGAAATAAGTCTAGTTTCTAGACTTATTTCTGATAATCCGGCGCTTTAGAGGCACATTGGCGAAATAGGCAGCATAATAGATCTAATTTCTAGATCTATTTGTGTAGAATGGTCGTTTTCAGGGAAATAAGTCTAGTTTCTAGACTTATTTCTGATAATCCGGCGCTCTAGAGGCGATTGGCGGAATAGGCAGCATATAGATCTAGTTTTGTTCTGAATAGAAAGGGGCTATCCCATCGTCATCTTTAATGACTTTTGGGACAGCCCCATTTACATAAAATAGTTGTCAACTTTAATTTTGTTATAAATTGATTTTATTTCATGAATCAACCCGTTTCCCGAATCGAAACAGGTATAGCGACTACATTTATTGACCGCGCTGTACTGCAAGTACTGCTAGTTCAATCTTGTTTAGCATCAGCCCGTATTCGTTCGTGATTTCAAAAAACTGCGGCAACGGCAGCTTCTGAAAATAAGGTGCAATGTCCGCAACAGCTTTAAACCAATCGCCCGCTTCCGGGGATTCAATGGGCTGATCGTTCCACGCAGTACTAAGCTCCGGGCTGTACAACGGCTCGGCCCCGGGCTTTAGACGCCCGCCTAGCAGTCGCTCCTTGTATACGCTCTGCGGCTGCTGTTGACGAACGCGTGTGAACATATGCGGCGCATAATCTGCACGCGAGCCTGTATGCTTGACTGCCCCGGCGAAGGATCTAGCTCCTTCAAAAACACGTGGTACGCCAAATAACATCGCATATAGACGTTTCCCGAACTCTATTCTCTCCTGCACATTTTCGAAACGCTCCAAAATAAGACCAGAGAGCCGCAGCGTAAATCCGCCCTCCCCTTTGCCTTCGCCATTCCCATATGGGAAAATAACACCATTCAGCTGAAGCAGCGACTGCAGTCCGAAAAATAAAGTATGAAGCACTTTCTCCCGGAAAAACGGGTGCTGCACAACACGCCGCTCTATATAGTGCTGCTCATTAACGATTAACGCTATCGTCAACGGCACCGCATCGCGATCACGCCAAAACTGCTTCCATACCGGTGTCATAAATGCCGAAACCTCAAATGCAGGCAGCAGATGGAATAAGCTTCTACCCTCGCGCCGACTCCATTCGTACAATAACAGCTGAGGATAAGCATCTTGAAAAATCAGTGCATTCGCCTGCTCTAGAAACCGGAACACCGCCTTTCGCTGGTCAGCGTTCAGCAGCCAAGGGAGCCACTCTCCTTGCAAATCAGTCATATTCCAACCGCCATTTCGAGACACCATATGAGCAAGCAGCGCCCAATGCAGCTCAGGTGTGCGGAAGTACAGGATACGATATGCCTCCGTCCGCGTCACATTATTCCGATTGGCAGCAGCAGTCTCTGTACGAATCCGTTCAATGAGTGCCAGTTCCTCCTCATTCCAAGGCACTTCGCTTCCAGTATCAGGAAATTCGAAATGTTTCGACCATGCATATTTCAATCTACCAACGGAGGAAGAGGAGAGCTGCAGCGGGACCGCCTCTGCAATCATCGAATTCGCTGCACTCATTGCCCCCCATTTGCCCACAGCGTAGTCAAGCGCCGCGCTAGGAAGCGCGAGCAGCTGCCTCAGCCAGTAGACAAATGAACGGCGATATGTTCTTTCCTCATACTTTTTGTCCATTGTCAGTGCTCCTCATATAACGTCATTGACTATGTAGAACATGCTGCTTTAACACTGCCTCTATAAGATTCAGTATCAGCCACTGCGCAGTTCGTCATACCGTGTATGCAACATATGCTGTTATGTTGTTCACGATGTATAATAAGAGCAAACAAAAGATAAGGAGACGAGAGTCATGTGTGGAAGGTATACGCTTACCGTTACGTTGGAAGAGTTGATGGTTAGGTATATGATTGAAGAAACGACGGTGCCATTTCACCGCCCGAAATATAATATAGCTCCGAGCCAGCAGGTGCTGACGATCATTAACGATGGGCATGTCAACCGATTAGGAGAGCTGAAATGGGGACTCGTGCCGCCATGGGCAGATGATCCGAAAATTGGCTTTCAGATGCTGAATGCACGCTCAGAGACAGCAGCGAGCAAGCCTGCCTTCAAGGCGCCGCTGCAGCGCAAACGCTGCCTCATCCCCGCCGATGGTTTCTATGAGTGGAAAGCAACTGCACATGGCAAGCAGCCGATGCGGTTTGTCCTTAAAAACCGTGCTTTATTCAGCATGGCCGGTCTGTATGAGACATGGATTTCACCAGAAGGAACCAAAGTAAATAGCTGCACCATTTTGACAACGACGCCAAACGAGCTTGTCGCACCCATTCATGATCGGATGCCAGTCATTTTGCGCCCCGAGGCTGAGCAGCTATGGCTAAATCGTGCCGTCACAGATGTTCATGCGATTACTCCGCTCCTTAAGCCGTACGCGTCGCATGAGCTCGAAGCCTATCCCGTCAGCCTGGCAGTCGGAAGCGTTCGCAACGACGAGCCCTCTTTAATTAATCCTATACATGTGGACGAGCAGCTCGAGCTATGGTAGCAGCAATGCGAGAAAGACCCAGCATCCGCTGTAAACAAAAAAAAAATCGCTGACCTCAAGCGGTCAGCGAAACATTCCCCACAGCTTCAACAAATGAAACGTGTTGTTCGGGTCGATTTTTTGCCCCATTACGAAGGCAACGACCTGGTCTTCCTGCGTATCTGTAAGCTGCTCCTGCAAGATCACGGCAGCTGCTTTCACAAGCCTTCTTACCTTTGGCCGATCCTGCAAATCATACTTTGTCACATTTCCAAGCAGCAGCTTGATACGTTCCTTCACAGCAGGGTTTTTCATTTTGTATTTAACACGCTCGACTAGCTGAGGTTTAATCCCATAGTTTTGGTAGCTCAATCCCTGACACCTCCATCCGGCAATCCAATCACATCGTTAAACTATATGCCGCATGGAGGTGAATATTGCCTAGTCCAGCTGTTCCCCTTGAAAAAATTGATCTTTTTGCAGTACGCCGCGCACTCTGACGTACGACTCATTTGTCCAGAAATCGTCGCGATCCGTTAATTCAGCGGCATCGTCCCTAGCAAGCTCCAGCACCTCATAGTCAGCTACCATATCAGCCAATCGAAACTCAGGCAATCCGCTTTGCTTCGTACCAAAGAAATCACCAGGTCCGCGAATCTCTAGATCACGCCGAGACACCTCAAAGCCGTCGTCGGTATCCGTCATTACCTTCATTCGCTCTTTTCCTGTTTCTGATTTCGGATCAGCCACAAGAATACAATGTGATTGATGTTCCCCCCGGCCTACCCGGCCACGCAGCTGATGCAGCTGCGACAATCCGAATCGCTCCGAATCCATAATGATCATGAGTGTCGCATTCGGTACATCGACGCCTACCTCAACGACCGTTGTCGCGACGAGTACATGTGTTTCATTTGCGCCGAAAGCTCCCATTACGGTTTCCTTCTCCGCAGCAGAAAGACGTCCGTGCAGCAAGCCTACTCGTAAATCAGGAAACGACTGCTGCGTTTGCACGTACAGGTCAATCGCATTTTGCACATCGAGCTTCTCGGACTCCTCGATCAACGGACAAATGATATAAGCTTGCCGCCCCTTGTCCACTTCTTTGCGAATAAAGCCAAGCACTCGTTCCATCATGCTGTGCTTCACCCAATACGTCTTAATCGGCTTGCGTCCATGCGGACGCTCGCGAATCGTCGACACATCCATATCTCCAAAGGCAGTAATCGCCATCGTTCTCGGGATCGGTGTTGCCGTCATCGTAAGCACATCTGGATTCATTCCTTTTCGACGCAATACGCTGCGCTGATTGACCCCGAAACGATGCTGTTCATCAACAACAACGAGCCCAAGGCTCCTGAAAAAAACATCATCCTGAATAAGTGCATGTGTTCCGACTACGATATCAATGATGCCCATCTGAAGTCCGGCAAGCACGTCTCTTCGTTTGCGTTCTGTAAGACTGCCCGTCAGCAAAGCAACCTGAATGCCCAAATCTGCAAACAATTTTGTTAGCGAGCGCATATGCTGATCGGCCAATATTTCAGTCGGCACCATTAACGCCCCTTGGTGGCCAGACTTTACCGCAACGTATAAAGCAATTGCCGCAACTACTGTTTTGCCTGAGCCAACGTCTCCCTGCAGCAACCGATTCATGCAGGATGGCCTTCGCATATCTACACAAATTTCATTAACGACCTTCTTCTGGGCGTCTGTCAGTTCAAAAGGAAGCGTCGCAGCAAATTGACGAATCGTCTCACTTTCGATCCGATGTGCGATACCATCATTTCGCTTGCGATTCAGCGCGCGATAAGCTTGCAGCTTTAACTGAAACAGAAACAGCTCCTCATACACCAGCCGTTCTCGAGCTAGCTGACCTTCCTTCGTATCATCAGGCAGATGAATACGCTGTACCGCATCTCGTCTTGCCATTAGATTATGCTGCTGAACAAGCTCATAAGGCAATATTTCTTCAATCATCGTCCCATACTGCGTCAACGCTTGACGAACCGTCTTCCGCATCCAAGGCTGTGTAATGCTGCCGCCTACGGAATACACCGGCTGCAGTGTTCCTGACTTTGCAGGCCCGCCGCTGCCAGGAAATTCAGAATCAGATATCGTCATTTGCAGACGCTGCTGCTCCCATTTTCCCGTAAGCATGATCTCACGACCGATGGTCAGCTGATCTTGGAGAAAATGACGATTAAACCATACTGCCGTCACGAGCCATTGACCAACCTCAACCTTACACGTCAATCTTGATTTGCTTTTCCCGTAACGCTGAAGCATCGGGATACCTCGAACATGCCCCAGCACCGTCACCTTCTCGCCTTCCTTTACATCGGTCAGCTCTCGAATGCGATAATCTTCATAGCGAAACGGAAAATAATCAAGAATATCCGCAACTGTTCGAACGCCAAAGGCGTGAAGCTCCAATTCCTTTGGAGCACTCACGCCTTTGATTTGCCGAACAGAAATTTGATCCAGTGTCATTTTAAGATCACATCCTGTACATAAACACGCCCGATGTGCCAGGTCCGGTATGCGTTCCAATTACTGCACCTAGCGTCGTCCAGTTCACTTCTTTTACATTGAACTGGCTCTTCAGAAGCTCGCATAAATCTTCAGCTACATCCTTCTGGAAAGAATAGGCCATTGCCACTCCTACCGGCTCATCGTTATATGTTTGTTTCAATAGTTCAACGATACGCATCATCGCCTTCTTGGATCCACGCACCTTATCAACCGCTAGTACTGACCCCTCCTCATCCAAAGACAAGATAGGCTTAATATTAAGTATCGAACCGATCAACGCGGAGGCTTTGCCAATCCGTCCGCCCTTCTGCAAATATTCCAACGTACCAACTAGAAAGTATAATGTAGTATTACGCTCAAGCCGTTCGATTTCTTCAATAATCCGTTCCTTTGATTCACCTGCTTGCGCCATTTCTGCCGCCTTCACCACGCGTAATCCGAACCCATATGAAGCAGACTTTGAATCTATGATCGTAATATCAGAATCTTCTTCAAGCATGGAATGTGCAATGACAGCCGATTGATAAGTGCCGCTGAGCGCCGCTGACAAATGAAGAGATATAATCGGTGAATCAGCGTCTTCAGCAAGCAAACGTTCGTATACCTCTGAGAATTCATTCGGCGATGGCTGTGATGTCGTAGGAAGAGAAGAAGATTGTGCAAGCTTCTCGTAGAAATGATCGGACGTAATCGTCACAGCATCTAGAAATGTCTCTTCTCCAAAAAGCACCTTCAGGGGAACTATGGATATCCCTAAACGCTTTCTGACATCTTCCGGAATGTCAGAAGTGCTATCCGTTACTATTCGGACCTTTCCCATGGTCATTTCCTCCCAATGTTTAGAACAATTAGCTTTTACTCCAAGGCAAAAACATATGGATAAAGCGGTTGTCCGCCTTGTTGCAATTCAAGCTCCAACTCAGGATACTGCTCTCCAATCCACTCGCATAACGACGCAGTTTCTGTCGCTTCTGCATCTTCGCCGGATAGAATCGTCAGCAAATCTCCGCCTGAATCAAGCATGTTCGCAATAAGCGATTGGCAGGCTTCCTCAAGACTTGCTTTGGATACTACAATCGTTTTTTCTTTGATGCCGATATATTCACCCTCACGGATGTCCACACCTTCAATCGTTGTATCTCGCACTGCTTTCGTTACTTGTCCAGATATAACTTGTTCAGCAGCGGTCTTCATCCATGTGCTATTGCGCTCAGCTGTTTCGTCTTCCTTAAAAGCAAGTACAGCTGCCAATCCCTGTGGAATCGTGCGTGTCGGAATAACAGTAACATTTCGCTCACTAAGCTCAGCCGCTTGCTCCGCCGCCAATATTATATTTCCGTTATTCGGTAAAATATATATATGCTCTGCTGACAAAGCCTCGATCGCCTTTACAAAATCCTCTGTGCTCGGATTCATCGTTTGGCCGCCAGACAACACTGTATCTACTTCATTTTCCAGGAAAATATCAGTAATACCCTCGCCTAATGCGACAGCGATAATTCCAAATGGCGCCCATTCAAAAACTTGACCTGGCGGAACGCCTTGTACCGCCTGCCCAGCGAGCAGTTCAGCCGCAGAATAATCTGCACCGATGGCATCTCCCTGTTCCTGCTCATGCTCAAGGAGCTCTCGATGCTGCTCACGCATATTAAGAATATGAATATCCGTAAGTTCACCATAAGGAAGCGACAAGCTCAGTACGTCTCCCGGCTTGCGAGAATGTACATGTACTTTAATAACATCGTCTTCTGTGATGACAAGTATGGAGTCTCCATCTTTCCCAAGCGCACGCTTGTAAGCGGATTCATCGAAATACACTCCCGCTTGACCGTTCAGCTTGCGATTGATAAAAAATTCCATATCATATAAAAATTCGATAGCTTCCGTTGCTAATCTTGCTTGAGCTGAGATCGGCTCCTGCTTACGAGTAGGCGGCGTAAGGATTGGAACGGCCACTTCTTCGGGCGGAGCAGCCTCTGACGGCATCGAATAATTGTCTAGTTGCCCTTCTACTTCAGTCAGGCTTCGTACGAAGCCCTCGTATATAAATACGAGACCTTGTCCGCCTGAATCAACTACGCCAACCTGCTTCAGCACAGGCAATAAATCTGGCGTACGCTGCAAAGCTTCATATGCCTTCTGATGTACCTCATGCATCAATTCCGCCACGTCATTCGTTCTGCGGGCATATTGAACGGCATGCTTGGCAGCTTCCTTAGCGACCGTAAGAATTGTTCCTTCTACTGGCTTTACGACAGCTTTATAAGCGAGGTCAACACCGTATTGCAAAGCAGCGGCTACTTGCACCGTGCCCGCTTCTTCAAGACCGGCAAGCGACCTGGAGAAACCTCTGAACAGCTGTGACAAGATAACGCCAGAGTTTCCCCGCGCTCCCATCAGCAGCCCCTTCGATAAGGCTTCTGTCGTTTTCCCAATGCTGCTTGACGGCTTGCTGCGCAGCTCACGAACACCAGAGGACATCGTTAAGTTCATATTTGTTCCCGTGTCGCCATCTGGCACTGGGAATACATTTAATGCGTTAACGTGCTCCGCGTTTCGCTGTAAATAATCCGCGCCGAGCAGTGCCATTGCGGTAAAATCAGATCCGTTTATAAAGCGCTTACCCAACGAAATTTCCCTCCCTGTTACTTAAGTACCCTGACATCCTGCACAATTATATGGACTTCTTCCACTTGTAGACCGATTACGTCGTTCAGCACATATTTTACCTTGGATTGAATGTTATGCGCTACTTCGGAAATTTTTGTTCCATAGCTTACGATGATGTAGAGATCAATATGCAGCTCTTCATTTATACGTCTAATTTCAACACCACGTGTCAAATTATCTCGTCCGAGCAGCTCGGCTAACCCGTCCTTCAATTGTTTGCGAGAAGCCATCCCGACAAGTCCATAACAATCCATGGCTGCAGAGCCGGCAATAATGGCTATGCAATGGTCTGAGACATGTATGGAACCTAATTCTGTGCTTAGCTGCAGTGGCATGGAAATACACTCCCTTACTGTATGTATTATGGACTAAGTATTATTGTACTATAAACAGCTCCTTTATAGAAGTCCGTTCAATAAATCCAGTTATTCTGCGTGTTTGCTTGCTTCAAATGCGATAAAGTACAACCTTGTCCTTATATTTAGGTTGAACAGAACCGATGTTTGTGATACGATATTCAAGTGTGTTTAAATGTTATTTCACTTAAAAATGAAATTTTCCTCACGCATAACGAAGCCATAGTATATGGAATCCGTTTTGTTCAAGCAAGATTTAAAGGAGGTGTAGTCATGTCCCGCAAATGTTTTCTTACAGGTAAAGCACCTGGTAAAGGTAACAACGTTTCCCACGCAAACAACAAAACACGTCGTTCTTGGGGCGTAAACGTGCAAAAGGTTCGCATTTTGGTTGACGGTAAACCGAAACGTGTTTATGTTAGCACTCGCGCACTGAAGTCTGGCAAAGTTACTCGCGTATAATGATGGCATTAGCCATAGACAAAAGCACCTGAGCTCTCAGGTGCTTTTCTTTTTACTTTTGTACGATCACGGCCGAAGGGTGTCCTACAGCATCTAGACCTAATTTTTTTGGAAGGTATTCAAAATCGCCTTTACGAACCCGCCCAAAAATTTAGGCAGTTTGATTGTATAAAATTTCATGCCTCATCCCTCCTCAGACACGCTCATCGAATTTATCCGTGACAACATTGCTACGCTCATGTAAACATCCTATGCGTCATCAGTTTGTCCTATTCCATTGCGGGTCTGAGTGGAAGGCGCATTACGCGCCTGGTATTGGCATTGGATTATCTCTTATAAAAGCAATTGCTGCTGAAACGATTGCAATAAACAAATAAAATACAATCGACACGGCGAAAAAAGTAATGCGCAGCCCAAGCGTTTCAAATCTTCTGAAGAAACGTATGCCTATATACAATGCTAACAATGAGAAGAGATATCGATAGACATCTGTAATCATCGAAAAAAACGCAAGCATGAGCCCTGCTAGAAAGCTATACATCAAAATCCATAAAGCTGTTTTAAACCGTTCATTCATCGATGTTCCCCCTAACGCAATACCGCAATTGCAGCGGCACGGTCTAATTCTGAGAACACTGCATTCCCGGCTACAAGCACATTAGCTCCAGCCTCACGAATGACTGCTGCTGTTGTCTGGTTAACGCCGCCATCCACCTGAACATGTACATCGTCAAGTGCCTTCTCCTGCAGCATGGCACGAAGCTGACGCAGTTTCACAAGCGAGTAAGGGATGAATTTCTGGCCCCCGAAGCCGGGATTAACCGTCATAATAAGCACAAGATCAAGATCATGCAAAATAGGCTCCAACACGGCAACAGGCGTTGCTGGATTTATCGCTACGCCGACCGGGAGACCCTTTTCCTTTATGTAATGAACCGTTCTATGCAAATGGACGCAAGCTTCAGCATGGATCGTAATGCGGTCAGCTCCCGCCGCGATATAGTCCTCAAGGGAAAGCTCTGGGCGCTCAATCATCAAGTGCACATCGAAAGGCAATTTAGTAACCGAGCGTATAGCAGAAATAACTGGCGGACCAAAGGTTAAATTCGGAACAAAATGTCCATCCATCACATCAATATGAATCCAATCTGCTCCGGCTGCTTCCACAGCTTGAACTTCTTCGCCAAGCCGTGCAAAATTAGCGGATAATATGGAAGGGGCGATAATAGTCATCGTTGTTAGTACCTCCGTTTTTTCTCTCTCATCTCCGTCAGAAACAGTAAGTAGTGATCATGCCTGCTCTTTGCAATTTCTCCTCGCTCAACCGCAGCTAGCACGGCGCAGCCCGGCTCACTTACATGTGTGCAGCCGCGAAATTTACATTCGGGAGACAACTCGCGCATTTCTACAAAACAATAGCCTAAATCCTCAATCCCCAGCTCCTGAAAGTCCAGCTGGCTAAACCCTGGTGTATCCGCTACTAAACCGCCGCCAATTTCAATGAGCTCCACATGTCTAGTCGTATGCTTGCCGCGCCCAAGCCTATTGCTGATTTCATTCGTTTCTAGCTTTAGTCCTGGAACGATCGCATTAAGCAAAGATGACTTGCCTACCCCTGATTGACCGGCAAATACAGCCAGATGGCCTTTTAGCCTTTCTTGAAAAGGAGCGATACCTTCGCCAAGGCGAGAGCTTGTCCCGAACACTTCATATCCAAGCGCTCTGTAAATACGATTAACGGAGGAGGCCGCAGCCTGCGCCTCCTCCGTCTCCATACCGTCATTTTCTAAATCCTGTTTGCTTAAGCATAATACGGCTTGTATTCCGGCATGCTCAATATGCACAAGGAACTTATCCAGCAGCTGCAAGTTCAGTGCTGGCTCCGTAACGGAAAACACGAGAATTGCAAGATCGATATTAGCAACTGGCGGGCGAATAAGCTCAGATGAACGAGGCAATAGCTCCTCGACAGTTCCTTCCCCGTTCTCCGTTAAGCTGTACATCACGACATCGCCTACAAGCGGCGATAAGCCCTTATTCTTAAAGACGCCCCTAGCGCGGCATTGGACCGTTACTGAGTCCGACGCCGCATTCTCCGCTCGCACGTAGTAGTATCCGCTGAGCGCTTTTACTATTGTGCCTTTGAGATGGCCTGCTTTGCTATTGTGGCTGTTGCTGCTCTTGTTGCTGTTCTTCTTCGACTGGCTCATCATTGTTTTCGGTAACCTCCGTTTGTGCCGGCTCTTCTGTTTCCGGCACTATTACACCCGGAATGGTCAAGTTGGATGTTTTCATACCATCGACTATTTCTTTGTACGTAATGGATTTGGCCTCGATAAACTGATTGTCGCGGAAAACCATGACAGTAGCTTCTGTATCCGGTGCGACAACAACGGTCACAGGGAATGTTTGTGTGCCTGTAATTTGACGTTTATCCCACTCAATATCTTCACCGCGTGCATCGGAATAGACAATTCGAACTTCACTTGTCTTGCCTGCCTCCGCAGGTGAAATGGTAATGTTAAATTGATGTTCCTTCGCATCAGCCGGCGGCCCTGAGCTTACTCGTATAGAAATTTTGGCTCCTTTGGATACCCGATCCTTAGGTTTGTATGGATCTTGGCTAATTACAAAATCCTTTTGATGCAAATAGCTCGCCTCGTACAGAATATCAGCGTCATCGAGCGTAAGCTCATTTGCTTTAATTAAATCCTTCGCTTCGTCCAGACGTGTCCCAATTAAATTAGGCATCGGTACAGTCTCACGACCTTTGCTGATCATGAATGTAAATTCTACCGATTCAGGATTGTATTCCTCTCCCGCCTTTGGCGACTGCTGAAGGATCGTATCCGGTTCTTCCTCGCTGTATACAGGATCAATAATAATTTGATCCTCAGTAATGCCTAAAGCCCCTAATTCATCGATGGCAGTCTGCAGCGCTTTCCCAACATAATTTCCAAGTTCTTCAAGTTCAGGGCCTTGACTTACTGTTATTTGAATAAAGGAGCCTTCCTTAACTCGCATATTCATCTTCGACTGACTGAGTACCTGATCCTTCGGAATTTCCTTATTATGCTCGTAAATGACCGGGTCTTCTACTTTCAGCCCCTTAGCCTCAATCATTTGCCGCGCTTCGGTTTCTGTTTTGCCTACGACATAAGGCACGTCTACTTCAGCCACATCCAGAAAGCCTAGGAGCCAGATAAACCCCCATATGATAAGTGCCAGTACGGCCAGCGTACCGCCAACAACTGCAAATGGTTTTTTCCAGCTCTTCGGCTTTGATTGCGTTTCAGTCTCTTTCCGCGGCTCATCTGCACCTGCGCCTACGTTTTTGGGCCGCTCTCTATCTTCTGTATCGATTGGCCGAATATCTCCCCGGATTGCCGGCATAACGCGCGTCTCTTCCAGATCGTTAACATGTGTAAACGTAATTTTTGGTTCCTTCAATCGTTCTGGCCGCAGGCATGTATCCAAATCATGCTGCATTTCATGAGCCGAATTATAGCGTTCACTTGGGTTTTTACGCATCGCCTTGAGAATGACATTCTCAACGCTTTGCGGAATATGCGGATTAACGATCCGCGGCTCTTCGAAATGCTCCTGCAAATGCTTCAAAGCTACGCTGATTGGACTTTCGCCAAGAAACGGCAGCTTCGCTGTCAGCATTTGATAGAGCACGATGCCAAGTGAATACAAGTCCGATTTTTCTCCAGTATTGATACCTTTGGCATGCTCAGGGGAGAAATAATGAACGGATCCGATAACTGATCCTGTCTGTGTAATGGTCGATGAAGTAACGGCCCTTGCGATACCGAAGTCCGTAACCTTAACTCGTCCATTTTTACCAATTAATATATTATGCGGCTTAATATCACGATGTATAATATGATTCTGATGCGCGTGATCTAGAGCATCTGCGATTTGCATAGCAATGCGCACCGCTTCATCTGTCTGCAACGGCGCACGCTCTTGTATGATTTCATTCAAATTATGGCCTTCGATATATTCCATAACGATATAATGCGTATCTTCTTCTTGTCCTACATCATAAATGCTGACGACATTCGGATGAGATAACGCAGCTGCTGACTGTGCTTCACGACGGAAACGTCGAATAAATTCTTCGTCATGCACAAATTGCTGTCTCAGCACTTTCACTGCGACTTTTCTATTAAGCAACACATCATGCGCTTTATATACAAGCGCCATGCCGCCGCCGCCTATGCGAGTCAATATCTCATAACGTCCGCCCAAATCCTGTCCAATCATCATTGTCACTCCTCTCGATTCGTACCAGCTGCTTCATGGAGAAGGACGACAGTAATATTGTCGTCTCCGCCAGCTTGAAGCGCAAGCTGAATGAGATGATCAGCCTTTGCATCCAGGTCGAGTTGATCATTCGTGACTGTTTGCAATAGTTCCTGCTCGCTCACCATATTCGTTAAGCCGTCGCTGCACAGCAGCAGTACGTCGTGAGGGGACCACTCGACAGCTTGAACATCGATTTCAACTTGAGAATCCGTACCTACTGCACGAGTTAGTACGTTGCGACGAGGGTGGTGAGCTGCCTCCTCCGCGCTAAGTTGGCCAGATTTGACCAATTCATTAACAAGCGTGTGATCATTCGTTATTTGTGTAAGAACGCCCTCGGTAATCTTATAAGCACGACTGTCGCCAACATGACCAATAATGGCATTCTCCTGCTTCACTATTGCGGCTACAATCGTAGTACCCATGTTTCGATACTGCTCGTTATGGGAAGCCAGCTCAAATACAGCATCATTCGCATACGAAATCGCTTGTCGAATGAGCATTTTCCCTTCTTGAAGGGATAAGTCCGCTTTAGCAGCGCTTTTCTCTAACATGCTGCGGAACGCATCAACAGCCTTCTGGCTTGCAACATCTCCAGCCTGATGACCTCCCATGCCATCAGCTACGATGGCAAGGGTTACCCCATTATTCAGTTGACTAACCCATGATTGGTCTTCATTGACTTGACGAACCCGTCCAATATCACTGCGGTTTGCCGATAACAATCAATCATCACCTCGCCTGAGACTCCATATGTTTCGCTCTTAATTGACCGCAGGCAGCTGCAATATCATGCCCTTGTTCCCTGCGAATCGTTACGCTTACTTTATTTTTCTCCAAAATGCGTTGGAATTCAAAGATGTCTTCACGCGGAGTCCGAACATATTTCCGTTCTGGAACATGGTTTACAGGAATCAAGTTAACGTGGCACAACATGCCCTTCAGCACTTCTGCCAGTTCTTGTGCGTGCTCAGCTTGGTCATTAACTCCACCAATCAAGGCGTACTCAAACGTGATTCTCCGACCCGTCTTCGCAATATAGTTATGACAAGCAGCCATTACGTCATCGAAAGGAAAACGACGGTTAACCGGCATTAGCTTAGAGCGCAGCGCATCATTCGGCGCATGGATCGATAAAGCCAAATTGATTTGCGTATTCTCCTCAGCGAATTTATACATGCTTGGCACAATTCCGCTAGTAGATACAGTAATATGACGTTGTCCGATATTTAGACCTTTCTCGTGGATCATAATGCGTAAGAAGGTCATCGTAGCGTCATAGTTCTCGAAGGGCTCGCCAGATCCCATAATAACGATACTGGAAACACGCTCATTGGTTGCATCAAGCATCATCTGTGCAGTTACGACTTGAGCAACAATCTCGCCTGCAGTTAAGTTACGCTTCAAACCGCCAAGCGTTGAAGCACAAAAAGTACAACCGATACGGCAGCCGACCTGTGTTGTTACACAAATACTATTACCATAGCTATGGCGCATAATAACCGTCTCTATCGCATGGTCGTCATGAAGACCGAACAAAAACTTAACGGTGCCGTCCTTCGATTCAAACCTTGTAATCTCGTTTAACGTTGTAATCTGGAAGTTTTCTTCCAGCTTATCACGAAGCGTCTTTGATAGGTTGGACATATCTTCAAAGCTCTTTACCCGCTTCACATAAAGCCAATCAAACAGTTGTCCGCCGCGAAATGCAGGTTCACCGTTATCTTTCATCCATTGCTGAAGCTGTTCGAGCGTGTAGTCATATATGCATGGTTTCATTTCATCACACCTGTACCTTAAAGTAGAGCGGCTCAAACTAGCTGAATGCCGCCATCGATTTATTTTACCACAAACGCTTATGTTCAGCCATAAGCAGCGATTATGGGCGCTTGATCATCCTTGCTATGAAAAAACCGTCACTGTCAAAATGCTGTGGAAGCAGCTGCGCTTGACCATCAAAATGCTCATCAATAGCGCCTGCCTTCATCAGCTGCTCAACAATAGTCTTCGGCCAATTGCGATCCAATTCAAATTCAGGATGCTCCTGCAGAAACCGAGCGACTTGCTGCTCGTTCTCGTCCTTCTCTATCGTGCATGTGCTGTATACGAGCACACCGCCAGGTTTAACTAAATCACATACAGCATTTAATAAACGATGTTGCACCGCAGCGATATCTGATACATCACCTGCAGTTTTGGTCCATTTAATTTCTGGCTTACGTCTAATGACACCGAATCCAGAGCATGGTGCATCCAGTAAAACAGCATCCATAGATTGCGGTTTGAAGCGCTCGCCTAATTTAAGAGCATCCTCGGTAATCGCTTCAACATTGCGAAGCTTCAAGCGTTCGGTCTGCATTACGATTAAGTCACGTTTATGCGCGTGCAAATCGTTGGCCCATACCTTGCCCTTGCCACCCATCAATTCTGCCATATGCGCGCTTTTCCCACCTGGTGCCGCGCAGCAATCCAACACCTGCATGCCAGCTTTCGGAGCAACCACTTCAGCCACCAACATGGAACTTTCATCCTGTACCGACCATACACCTTCACGGAATCCGTCTGAATCTGCAAGATTCCCTCCGCGATTGATGGTTATACCAGCAGGGGCAATTCTAGAAGGCTCAGCCTCATAGCCTGCTGTTTTGAGAAGCTCGATTACAGCTTCGCGATCGCCCCTTAGCGTATTTGCACGGACACTGCTATGCGGGTGATCATTGCCTGCAGCACAGATCGCTTCAGCTTTCTCCGGACCATAAGCTGAAACCCAGCGGCTGACAAGCCATTCTGGATAAGAGTGACGCAATGCAATTTGCACGATTGGATCTTTGTGCTTAATTTCTGAGGGCTGCAGCTCCGCACGACCGCGGTCGATGCTGCGCAGCACGCCATTCACCATACCAGAAATGCCGGCATGACCGCGTTTCTTAGCAATAGTGACCGCTTCATTCACAGCTGCATGTGACGGGATGCGATCTAAATACAATAACTGATAAGCACTCATGCGAAGCAATTGATGCACCCAAGGCTCAAGCTTATGTAACCCTTTGGTAACGAACCGGCCAAGCCAATAATCTAGGGTCACTTGCCGCTGAATTGTTCCATACACGAGTTCAGTAACAAGTCCCGCATCTGCTCGCTGCAATCCTGCATCCTGCAGTGTCCGATTAAGCTGCAAATTGCTGTATGCTCCGGTTTGCGCAACCTTAACTAATGTATCCATCGCCAGCTCGCGCGGAGATTTTATCTTTCTTGCTCCCTGCTGCTCCGACTGCTGACCATTTTGAGCATGCTTCCCGCCGTTTGCAGGTCGCTTATGACCTGATTTTGCTCTCGTTTTCCCCTTTGCACTATTAACATTATTGCGATTTGGGCTTGGTTTTTGTGTACTTTCCGTCATGCTGCTCCACCATCCCCTAGTCGTGTGCCCGCTTCAAGACGAGCACCCTTAAGCCATTCTGCTGCATTCATCGTGCGTTTGCCAGCCGGCTGGATTTCTTTCAGCACCAAAACGCCTTCACCTGTCTGTACGTGAATGCCGTCGCTGTCTGCTGCTATCACAGTCCCAGGCTCAACAGCTGAAACAGAAGTCGTATTTAGCGACGGGACTCCGCATTTCCACACTTTGAACACTTCACCATTTAAGTAGGTAAAAGCTCCAGCCATCGGGGACAAACCTCTCACCTGATTAAAAATAGCACGAGCAGGTCTCGTCCAATCGATTCGCTCATCGTCTCGGGACAGATTAGGCGCATACGTTGCTTCCTCATTCTGCTGCGGCTCAGCTTTTACATCTCCAGCAATGATAGCGGGTAAAGTCTTACCCAAAAGATCCGCACCCGCGATGCTTAGCTTCTCAAACATCGTACCCGATGTATCCTCATCCGTTATCGGAAGCTCAACAACACTAATCATATCACCAGTGTCCAAACCTTCTGCCATATACATAATAGTAACACCGGTAGAGCTCTCTCCATTCATAATAGAACGCTGAATCGGAGCGCCGCCGCGATATTTCGGCAGCAGGGAGCCATGCACGTTAATGCATCCAAGACGCGGAATTTCAAGAAGCGACTTCGGCAATATTTGGCCGTAAGCGGCAGTTACAATAAGATCAGGCTTCAGCTCTGCAACGGCTGCAACCGCATCTGCATTCCGCATGCGCTCAGGCTGCAGCACCGGCAGACCAAGCGACAACGCCGCTTCCTTTACAGGCGGCGGCGTCAGCGTTTTTTTGCGGCCCTTGGGCCGATCAGGCTGTGTTACAACTGCTACAACATTATACTGCTGCTCTAAGAGCAGCTTTAAAGAGGGAACGGCAAAATCCGGCGTTCCCATAAATACGATACGCATGAAGCTATTCGCCGCCTTTTCTAGCTCTTTCCGAAATGTCGTAAATACTCTCCGCCAGATCGGTAAACAATATGCCGTTCAAATGGTCGACTTCATGCTGGAACGCACGCGCGAAGTAGCCCGATGCTTGAACCGTGAACGTCTTTCCACTGCTGTCTTGCCCTGTAACTACGATACGTTCAGCGCGCAGCACATCACCATTTAGGTTAGGTATGCTCAAGCAGCCTTCAGGACCAAGCTGCTCCCCTTCTTGCTCTACGATGACCGGATTTACCATCTCAACCAAACCATTCTCATCGCCTACATCAACAACGATTACCCGTTTTGAAATGCCGATTTGAGGCGCTGCAAGTCCTACTCCCTCTGCATCGTACATCGTATCAGCCATATCCTTTAAAAGCTTTTGCAAATTCGCATTAAACTTCGTTACTTCCTTAGCCTCTTCCCGCAATACCGGATCAGGGTCTTTCACAATTATACGGATACTCATAGTATTCCCTTCCTTTACGTTCAATAAAATAGTAATAGCTATTTATAATATAACTTGTGGATCTACGTCAATACTGAACTGCACCTGTCGCTGCGGCGGCCCGTCTGTGAATGGGATGAGCGCCTTGCGTACAATGGCCGAAGCATCGATACTCCCACGATATTTTATCACACATTGAAATCTGTAGCGATCTTTGATTCTCGAAATCGGTGATGCAACAGGCCCAAGTACCTCAAGTGCTCTACCAAATCCACTGCTCAGTGGAATAAGCACACCTTCATGTTCCGCCAATTCCCGCAGCTCAGAAGCGAAGCGTTCGCTAATTGATGACAACAAAGGCAACTGTTCGTGTGACATCGTAACGAGAATAAGTCTGCAATATGGCGGATACCCCATTGCACTGCGATGTCGCAGTTCTTCACTTACAAAAGCTGCGTAATCATGCTGCTGTGCTGTAACTACCGCATAATGCTCAGGGGCGTACGTTTGAATAACAACCTCACCTGGCAAATGATGCCTTCCTGCACGGCCTGCAACTTGTGTAAGCAATTGAAACGTTCGTTCCGCAGCGCGAAAATCAGGCAAATTCAGCGATGTATCCGCAGCGATAACTCCAACTAAAGTAACGTAAGGAAAATCAAGACCTTTCGCCACCATCTGCGTGCCCAGAAGCACATCCGCTTTCCGCTCTCCAAACTGTTTAAGAAGCTTTTCATGCGAATTTTTTTCTGTAGTCGTATCGACATCCATCCGAATTACCCGAATACCCGGGAACAGCTTCGACAACTCCTCCTCTACACGCTGAGTGCCCGTTCCAAAATAACGAATATGCTCGCTTTGGCAGGAAGGACAAGTGGTTGGCGCTTGCTCGGCATGACCGCAATAATGACAGCGCAGCGCCCTTGACTTCTGATGATAAGTCAATGAAATATCGCAGTGTGGACATGCGGCTGTATAACCGCAAGAGCGGCACATAACAAACGTGGAATAACCACGTCTATTGAGCAGTAAAACGGACTGTTCGCCGCGCTCAAGCCGCTCTGCCAGCGAGGTGTGCAGCAGACGACTAAACATCGAACGATTGCCTTCCTTCAGCTCCTCGCGCATATCGATAACAGCAACTGGCGGAAGCGGTCTGCCTCCCACGCGGATTGGCATCGGCAGAAGCGCGGGTTCACGCCCTTCATCTCGTGCAGTTAGCGGTCTGCTCGCAGCAGCAAAGGATTCTAATGAAGGCGTTGCAGATCCAAGCACAACCGCCGCTCCATGCTGCTTTGCTCTTCTTACAGCAACATCACGAGCGTGATATTTTGGACTCTCTTCCTGTTTGTAGGACGATTCATGCTCTTCATCAATTATAATAAGCCCAATTCTTTCAAAAGGTGCAAAAATAGCCGAGCGTGCTCCAATAGCTACCTGAACCTTACGGCTGCGAATTTTTCGCCATTCATCATACCGTTCTCCATTTGAAAGTCTGCTGTGCAGCACTGCAACCGCGTCTCCAAACCGCCCTTTGAATCGTTCCACCATTTGAGGAGTCAGCGAAATCTCGGGGACGAGCACGATTGCTTGCTTCTGCTGCTCCAAGCAAAATTGGATCGTTTGTAAATAGACTTCGGTCTTTCCGCTTCCTGTTACGCCATGCAGAAGCATTGTCTGAGGTTCGCCCGCATCCACTGCTCTGACTATACGATCATACACATCCATTTGACCCTCTGTAAGCTCTAATGGAGTTGTTCGTTCGAACTCCCTGCCCGCATAAGGATCACGCTGCTGCTCCACCTCTTGCAGAACGAGCAGCCCTTTCTCCGCCAGCGAACGAACACTTGCCGCAGAACCCCCAGCAAGAGCAAGCAGCTGTTGAAGTGCGAGGGGGCCGCCATGCTCCAGCATAAAAGCAAGAACTTCACGCTGCTTCGCAGCACGAGACGGTAAAGCTTCCATTTGGGAACGAACAGCCTCCACATCATCTGGCAGGAATACCGTCAGCACCTTACGCACAGCTAGTCGGTCTTTAATCGAGGTATGCTCAACCAGCACCCCTTCACGGAGTGCATTCTTAACGATCTCGGCATAATCAGGAAAACGCTCCAGCAGCAATTCAAGCTTAACCAGCTGTCCGCTGGAACCTAGCCATTCCGTCATAGCTGGCGGGAGATCCTCCATTGCAGCCTCTTCGTCTTGAATCCCGACAAGCCGTTCAGCCTTCCCTTTCAAGGCTGCTGGTATCATAGCCTGCAGAGCCGTTGTCCACGAGCAGCAATATTTCTCGCTCATCCATTTGGCCAGCTCTATCAGATCTGGCAGCAACGGCGGGAGATGATCCAACAGCTCAGAAATGGGCTTTAGACGGTTTATAGCCACATCTGTCGTCTCTGCCAACTGTGTGACAAAGCCTTGTAAAACTCGTCCCCCGAAGGGAACGCCAACGCGGCTTCCTACCTCAATCCAGTCTTCAAAGACTGTAGGCACCTCATAGTCAAACGGCCGATCCGTCTGGCGGCTCGGCACGTCAACAATTACTTTAGCAATCATTAGCCGTTCCCTCCAGAAGAATCAAGCCGCTCTGCAATCAATTCCAACAAGCGACCGGCAACCTCCCGCTTAGACAAAAGCGGCATCTCCTGAACGAGTCCATCAGAACCAAAGACCTTCACGATATTTGTATCACCGTTAAAGCCGGCTCCGTCCTTGCTTACATCATTAGCCACGATAAGGTCACAGTTCTTTCGGCGCAGCTTGTCCATCGCGTAATGCTCAATCTGCTCGGTTTCTGCAGCGAAACCAACAAGAAATTGCTGCTGCTTGCACTTCCCAAGCGTTTCCAAAATATCCGTCGTCCGCTCTAACTCAAGCACAAGCTTCTCGCCGTTTTTCTTCATCTTCTGATCGCTCACATGCGCTGCTCGGTAATCAGCTACCGCTGCCGATTTCACAACAATATCCATTTGATCATAAATGCTTGTTACAGCTTCCAGCATTTGCTGAGCAGATTCTACACGTATGACTTTAACACCTGCTGGCGGAGCAACCGATGTACGACCTGCAACCAAAGTTACATCCGCTCCCATCATCTGACCCGCCTCAGCAATTGCAAAGCCCATCTTACCGGACGAATCATTCGTTAAATACCTCACGGGATCAAGTCGCTCAATCGTTCCTCCTGCAGTTACTAGCAGCTGTTTTCCTTTTAGCTTACCGCTTCTGCCAAACCACGATTCGATCGCAGTTACGATATCTTCCGGCTCTGCAAGCCGCCCTTTAGCAACATAGCCACAGGCTAGTTGGCCTGTTCCAGGCTCAACAAACATCGCGCCGCGCGAAGCGAGCAGCTCTAGATTGTTTACAACGGCAGGATGTTCATACATATGTACATTCATCGCTGGAGCAATAAGTATCGGACAAGTAGCAGCGAGCAGCGTAGTGCTCAGCATGTCGTCAGCATGGCCTCCGGCTAGCTTAGCTAACGCATTAGCAGTAGCCGGAGCAATTACGATCAAATCTGCTTGATCAGCCAAATGAATATGAGAAACAACCGCAGGATCTCTCTCATCGAACGTATCGATATACACTGGATTACGAGATAACGTTTGTAACGTGAGGGGTGTAATAAATTTCGTAGCTGATTCTGTCATAATAACGTGCACATTCACGCCTGCCTGCACCAGCTTGCTGCATAATGCTGCACCTTTGTAGGCTGCTATTCCGCCGGTAATACCGAGTATAATCATTTTCCCTTTTAACATGGTGTATCTCCCGTCAAGCGTAAACGGCTGACGCCGTCCTTTGGCGGCAATAGCTCGTTTCACGATGAAATATAAGCTGCGTATTCTTATGTTCTATTTATCTTGTTAATATTTAAAGTGTATACGGCAGTAGCCGCTGCTACCAATCCTTGCGTTCCCTTAAACTTGTAATTTGGGCAACATGGTGTTTGCCATGCCAAGCAACAAATCCTAGAAAATAAGCCAATCCTATTTGACTGCCCTTCTCCGGATGATAGAACATTTTCTCGAAATCAGAAGCGTTCATCGAACGCAGCAGCAGCACCCAACGTGCATAGATTCCTTCTACGATCGCTAAGCTAATGTCTGGTGAGGCTTGCAGGCTGTCTGCGGATTCTGCCCAACGTTCCTGGTTAAAAGGTTTAATCGTCGGATTAGACTCCGTAAGGGCAAGTTTGAAGCGCGAGAAGCTGTTCATTGAAGCATCCGCAAGATGATGTACAACCTGACGCAAGCTCCAGCCGCCACTGCGATAAGACGTGTTCAACTTGTCATCGTCCAAATCTGCCAATGCTGCTCTAAGCTGTCCCGGGAGCTTCTCCATCTCTACTATCCACAGTTCTCGCTGTTTAACCGTCATTCCGTCGAACGAGTACCTACCAATTGGATAACGTAATTTGTCCATTCCGTTCCCTCCTGTTCATTCGTCCCTACACCTACAAACACTCCTTCTATCATACCATATACGGCATCAAAATCTAACTCATCTGTTTACATTTTGGGCGATCATTTATGCTTTATTTTAACTTTTGCTGACCGCTTCTTGTCTTAACTGATGGGCTATCTTGTACAGCTCGGCAATATCCGATCTCCCTATTCCCTCAAACCTGCTTACAGCTTCCTCTATCTCTACGACATCTACTGCCACAACTTGCTCACCATCAGGCGGATTGAGGGGCGCTCCAACAAGTTTAACCTCCCCATAACCAACCAATCTCACAAAATGCGGATGCGGGATATGCGGTCTGTATGGTTCAGTTGCGGACGAGTGGCATTTGAAGCATCCGAACAACGTGTACGACACCAGCTCTGCACCTAGCTCTTCCTTCACTTCGCGCACAAGGGCATCCATATAATGTTCCTGCGGCTCCAATGTGCCTCCTGCAAGCTCCCATCTTCCATCGTCAAGCTTCATCACGACATATCGATCGCCAACCGTAGGGATGATACTAATGTTGCTGATCGAAGCTTCCGGAACTTCATATTCAAATGAGAAGCAATTCTCAACGAAGCCCCATACGATACCTTTCGATAATACCGGGTAAGATTGCAAAGTAATGTTCATTTTAATATACGTCCTTATCATTTATTTAAGATTAAAGAACTCAAGCGCTCCCATAGATATAAGAATAATGACAAACGTGATTAAAAAACCGATAACAAAGTTCGCTAGTCCAGAACGTCTGTTTTTGGGTCTATCATTGATCTGCTTGATGCGTTCATCCAGCTTGCTCAAAGATTCCTTAATCTCACGAAGCTCCTGCTCGTTTGCCATATTTCTCAATCCCCTCGAATATCCTCCACTGGTTTATGGAAATGCCGCTTCACAAATTAAAATA
Organism: Paenibacillus sp. J22P15; assembly: GCF_056269345.1. Classification (NCBI taxonomy): domain Bacteria; kingdom Bacillati; phylum Bacillota; class Bacilli; order Caryophanales; family Paenibacillaceae; genus Paenibacillus; species Paenibacillus sp. J22P15. The sequence goes on along the minus strand of NZ_JBWDNT010000001.1, from coordinate 219,807 downwards.
TTCCAATTAAACGTGTTTATCAATAATATGCTTATTCTCTTTGATTTCTTTCCTTAGCATTTGAATCTCCGTGTTAAGCATCTCCATCTGCTTCGTCCTTCACTTTTGAAAAGAAAACGGAGTGTAATACTGTCGCCAGTACACACTCCGCTGAAGCACTTACTATAATGTTAATTGTACTTAATCCTCTTTTGTTGCTAGGTTTTCTACTTGTAGAATTTCACCGTAAATTTCTTCAAGAGCAACACCGACATACTTACGGGAGCGCGGGTTTTTAAGCTCTGACTTGTCACCGTTGCGAAGCATGCGAGCGCGCCTCGAAGCTGCTACGACAAGCGTGTATTTACTGTCAACTTTTTTCACCATTTCGTCAATGGACGGATATAACATCGTTCATTCTCCTCACTCATACTTTCTCAATTGCTGCGACCATTCCCGAAACGTAAGGTTGATATCTTTCCCTGCGGCAATGCTCTGCAATCATTATGCTGCGAATACGATCGCATGCAGCATCTATCTCATCATTCAACACCGCATAGTCGTAGTGACCGAGCAAATTCATTTCCTCTACAGCCACAGACATGCGATTATTGATCGTATCCACAGTTTCCGTACCACGTCCGGTAATTCGCTGCTTTAGCTCATCCAAAGATGGTGGCAATAAAAATACGAAGATACCCTCGGGAAACTTTTGTTTCACCTTAAGCGCTCCTTGTACTTCGATCTCCAAAATAACATCCTTACCGCTCTCTAAAGTACGTTCAACGAAATCACGCGGTGTTCCGTAGTAGTTACCAACATATTCAGCATGCTCCAGAAGTGCGTCACGCGCAATCATATCCTGGAACTGCTCCCTGCTTTTGAAAAAATAATTCACGCCATCTTCTTCACCCTGACGCGGTGTTCTAGTCGTTGCCGACACCGAATACACCAGCTCAGGCACCTTGTTGCGGAGAACGGAACAAACCGTCCCTTTGCCAACCCCTGAAGGGCCGGACAATACAATTAACAATCCCTTATCCATATTACTCCCCGTACTATTCGTCGTTATCGTCGTCCTTAGTAGATAATCGGTGCGCCACTGTTTCCGGCTGAACTGCCGATAAAATCACATGATCACTATCTGTAATAATAACCGCACGTGTGCGACGGCCATATGTAGCATCAATCAACATATGTCGGTCACGCGCTTCTTGAATGATCCTCTTAATCGGAGCCGATTCAGGGCTTACGATTGATATAATGCGGTTTGCTGATACAATATTACCAAATCCGATATTAATAAGTTTAATAGCCAAGCCACGTTCCTCCTCCGCCGACGGTCTTCCCAGGTGCATCTGTCTGCAAATGTTCAAATACTCTTTTATATTTAATAAATGTGAATACGACAAGTTCGCGTTCTTGTCAAATACCGACAGAACTACTGCACTATTGTTGACGAAAAAAGTGCCGGACATACTTCTATTGCAGGCTGCAACATCAATGACAGCGCCCTGCTAGCAGTTTGTCCTAGCCACGTAAAACAAGTGTGGCATCTGTGTCCATGTTTTATTTTAATTGATTTTTCACGAACGAACAAGCCAAAATGCGAAAACAAGCAAAAAAAGGCTGTTTTCGCATCTATTCTACCATATTTAGCTATATACGTTCTGTCTTCTGCCAAACATACTCTGTAAGCTGAACACCCATATCATAAAACATAAAAGGAGTAATTAAATATATGCCTTTAAAATGCGGTAATGCCACATCCAGCAGTTCCTTCGCGATTTGTACACCTTCCGCTCGTCCTGCTTCACCTTCAAGGCCTGACATACGCTGGCGAACCTCATCCGAAAGCTGAATGCCTGGCACCTCGTTATGCAAATATTCTGCGTTACGTCCGCTAGCTAGAGGCATAATTCCGATAAAGACTGGAACCGAAAGATGTTTAGTCGCCTCTGCCATTCGTTCGATCAAACTCGGATCATAAACAGGCTGCGTCATAATATAATCTGCGCCCGATGCAATTTTCCGCTCAAGTCGTTGGACAGCCTTGTCCAAATGCTTCACGTTCGGATTAAATGCGGCGCCAACAACAAATTTCGCTTTTTGCTTAAGCGGTTTGCCAGAGAACGCCGTTCCAACATTCAACTGCTTGATCATGCGAATCATTTCAAATGAAGTAAGGTCATACACCGAGCTGGAATCCGGCAAATCGCCGAACCTAGCAGGATCTCCTGTAACGGCCAGCACATGATCAATGTCGAGTGCATCGAGTCCCATCATATGAGACTGCGTACCGATCAAGTTGCGATCCCGGCAAGCGATATGCACAAGTGGACGAATGCCCACTTTCTCCTGCACAAGTGCTGCGAGCGCAATGTTGCTCATACGCGTAACAGCAAGAGAATTATCCGCCATTGTAACTGCATCCGCTTTTGCTTCTTTGAGCGCTGCTGCGCCCGCCATAAATTTACGGATATCCAAATCACGTGGTGGATCAAGCTCAACAATGACCGTATGACGATCTTTAACAAGCTCTACAATATTGGGCTCCTGTATCGACGGTTTCTTAGGAGCTGTCTCTAATGGTTCAGTTGGTTTATCAACCGGCTTTATGATGATCTTTTCTACTGTAGCCGCACCTGCAGCTGCTTGTACGATTTGCGGGATATAACCATCGAGCGCCTCTGCAATAGCCTTGATATGCTCTGGCGTCGTACCACAGCAGCCGCCAATCAGCCTTGCTCCACGATCAGCGAAACGTAACGCTGTCTCTGCAAAATATTGCGGTCCAGCAGAATACGTATATTTACCATCAACATAGTCTGGTATACCAGCGTTTGGATATACCGATAACGGTAATCCTATCGGTCCAGTAATCGAGTCGATAGCACTCATAATACCGTTAGGACCGCTGCGGCAATTAAATCCTACGATATCAGCGCCCTCTTCTTGCAGTTGATCGAAGGCTCCCTTCATGCCATTTCCATCCTGTGTACGGCCAACATCCTCTACTGCGAATTGACAAATAACGGGCAAGTTTGTCGCCGATCTGGCAATTCGAAGCGCAAGCAGCATTTCATCCAAATCATAGAAAGTTTCAAGCAGAATCCCGTCCACGCCTTCGTCCAGCAAGGCATGCATTTGACGCTGGTAAGCTTCAATTACTTTGGCTGTACGCAAATTTTTCAGCTTGCCGTCACGTATGGAGCCGACAGCACCTACTACATAAGCGTCGTCGCCAATTGCTGCACGCGCAGCACGAACACCTGCACGGTTAATCGCATCCATATCGCCATCTAAGCCATATTTGGAGAGCTTCTCCAAATTGGCTGAAAACGTATTCGTCTCGATAACACGTGCGCCCGCTTCATAGTAACGCCGGTGAATGTTCTCAATTACATCGGGACGAGTCGTATTTATTTCCTCATAAGAAACACCGACAGGGAACCCCATCTGATACAGATAGGTTCCCATCGCGCCGTCCCCGGTTAAGATACGCTGCTTGAGCGCTCCCCTCAAATCCGGTTTCATTATATTCATTCCACCCATCTTACTTTGCTCTTAAAATGTGCCGCAAAATGAAACTGCAGCGGGACCTGACATATAAACGTGATTATCCGATTCGTTCCATTCAATCAAGAGATCGCCGCCTTTGAGTGACACGGTTGCCGTACGATCCGTTTTGCCATTCAATACGGATGCTACCACTGTAGCACAAGCGCCAGTACCGCACGCTAGCGTAGGGCCTGCACCGCGTTCCCAGACGCGCATGTCAGTATGAGTACGGGAATTAACCGTCACGAACTCTACATTGATTTTACGAGGAAATAATGGATGCGTTTCAAGTTTCGGACCCCAAGTGCTTAGATCAAATTGTACCGCATCATCAACATAGATGACACAGTGAGGATTACCCATCGATACAGCGGTAAATCGGAACTCATGACCATCCACCTCAATTGGGTGTTCAATGACCCGTTCAGCATCGATAGTTGTCGGTACACGAAGACCATTAAGAATCGGTTCTCCCATATCTACACGTACAGATGACACTTCTCCACCCTGAACAGTGAGCTGTACCGTCTGAGCACCTGCGCCCAACGTTTCGATTGTAATTTCTTCTTTATCGGTTAAACCATTATCATACACATATTTAGCCACGCAGCGAATAGCATTGCCGCATTGCTCCGCTTCAGATCCGTCGGAATTAATAATGCGCATACGGAAATCAGCGATCTCCGAAGGCAAAATATAGACAAGACCATCAGCTCCGATTCCAAAAAACCGGTTGCAAACCTCGATCGCCAAATCCGCTACATTCTCAGGAAGCTGCCGCTCGCCAGCAACGACCACAAAATCATTTCCCAATCCGTTCATTTTCGTAAAATTCATCTGAATGCCCTCTCCTTGCATATCGCTAGGTATGATAAAGCTAGAATTAATTCCTAATAGCATACCGCAAAGCAAGGAGAAAGGCTATTCATAATTTGTATCATCATTTGCATTTTTTTGTTATCTTGCCGCGGTTTGCGGCCCTAATGGCCATTTCGATTTGCCCTTATTTTTCTTGGAAGTACCGAACACGCTGCCAACTCCCATTAAAAAAGTCGGAATTCCTGCTGCTACAAAGACAAGACACCACTCACGGAAGTTAAGCGGAACCGTTTTGAAGATTGGCTGCAGGGCATCGATATATAGTACACCAATCATCAGCACAAGTGAAGACAATACTGCAAGTACCAAATATTTATTTTGGAAAGGATTGCGGTGAAAAATAGAACGTGAGCTTCTGCAGTCGAATACATGTATAAGTTGAGCCATGACCAAGGTAGCGAAAGCTACCGTTTGCGCCTTCATGAGATGCGCTGCATTGTTGGGACCTTCCTGAAGAGTAATCCAGAAAGCGCCAAGCGTACATACTCCGATCAAGATGCCTCGACTAATAATTTTCCATCCAAGCCTGCGGGAGAAGATGCTCTCCTTTGCTGCACGCGGCTTTTGCTGCATCAAATCCTTTTCCGCCTGATCGACGCCGAGTGCCATTGCCGGCAGCCCGTCCGTCACAAGATTGACCCACAAAATTTGAATCGGAACGAGCGGAAGCGGTAATCCCGCCATCATCGCGAGAAACATTACGAGTATTTCACCTACGTTTGATGCTAATAGGTAGCGGATGAATTTTCGGATATTTTCGTAAATACCTCTTCCTTCTTCAATAGCAGCTACGATGGTCGAGAAGTTGTCATCGCTCAGCACGAGCGCAGACGCCTCCTTCGAAACATCCGTCCCGGTTATCCCCATGGAAATTCCGATATCAGCCGCTTTAATTGCCGGTGCGTCATTAACGCCGTCCCCTGTCATGGCAACGACATGCCCTTGGCGCTGAAGCGCCTTGACGATACGCAATTTGTGCTCTGGAGATACCCGTGCATAGACATAAATATTGTCAACGAGGCGATCAAGCTGTTCGTCGTCCATCGCTTCCAGCTGTCTGCCGCTCATTGCGATGCCCCCGCGCGGCATAATGCCGAGTTGATTAGCAATTGCTTCAGCTGTCAACTGATGATCTCCAGTGATCATCACGGTTTTAATTCCTGCACGTCTACAGCTTGCAATTGCTTCTTTCACTTCGCGGCGCGGCGGATCGATCATACCCGTCAAACCAACGAAAACGAGCTGATTTTCCACATCTTCTTCCGTTTCGCAAGCATCGGCAGCCCGCAAATCACGATAAGCAAGACCGAGTACTCGAAGAGCGGATTGCGCCATAAGCTCGCCCGCTTCCGCGCATTTACGCTTAAGAGTCGCAGTGAACGGGACTACCTTGCCTTCCCACAGTACATAAGTACAATGATCCATCAACAAATCAGGAGCTCCCTTGGTGCAGATAAGACGTCCGCCTTGGTGCGCCACAACGACCGACATACGCTTGCGCTCCGAATCAAACGGAAATTCCTTCTCCCGTTTATAGTGCTGTTCCAAAGATTTCGCGGAGGAACCAAGCTTAGCCGACAGAACTGCTAGCGCACCCTCCGTTGGATCACCTTTAAGCACCCATTCCTCAAAAAACTCCTTGTTTCTGCGCTTGCCCGTTTCTAATACTTCCGCCTTTGCCAGCTGAGCGTTATTACATAAAGCGCTAACTTGGAGGAGCCGTTTGATCGACAAATCATGTTTAATATCAAGAGCATTTCCAGCTTCGTAAATGGCGCCATTAGGATCATAGCCCTCGCCGCTTACTTCGAGCTGCCTTCCGCCAATCCATACGTGAGTAACGGTCATTTTGTTTTGTGTCAGGGTCCCTGTTTTGTCTGAGCAAATTACCGATGCGCAGCCAAGCGTCTCAACGGATGGAAGCTTGCGAACGATTGCCTTACGTTTGATCATGCGCTGCACGCCAAGTGCGAGTGCAATGGTCACAATAGCTGGTAACCCTTCTGGAATGGCAGCTACTGCTAAGCTCACACCAGCAAGGAACATGCCGTACGCTGGCTGACCATGTAAAATCCCTGCAATAACAACCATGACCGTCAAAGCTATCGCCACAACGATCAAAATTTTGCCCAGCTGCTCTAACCGATGCTGCAGCGGTGTCTCCATCGATTCGGTCTGCTGGATCAGACCCGCAATTTTGCCCATCTCTGTATCCATGCCTGTACGAATAACAACCGCCCGAGCAGTTCCCCTTGTGAGCATCGTACCCATGAAGCCCATGTTTCGCTGGTCACCGAGTGGCAGATCCTCTTCCGCTATCGCTGCAGCATGCTTGCCGACAGGCACAGATTCACCCGTCAAGGCAGACTCCTCCACATAACAGCTGTTCGCTTCGAGCAGCCGAACATCGGCTGGAATGCGGTCGCCGCTTTCCAAATAAATAAGGTCACCGGCAACAAGGTCCTTAGCAGGGATCGTCAACAGATCCCCTCCACGAATAACTTTTGCCGTCGGAGCGGATAATTCCTTAAGCGCACGTAAGGAACGCTCCGCCCTAAATTCCTGAACGAATCCAAGTACAGCATTGAGCGCAATGATAGCCACAATCGTAATCGCATCTAAATATTCACCTAGCAAGCCTGAAATCAAAGTTGCGCCCATCAGCACGAGCACCATAAAATCTTTAAATTGATTCAGAAACAACAAAATCGGTGAGACACGCTTGCCCTCAGACAATTCGTTTTTACCATTTTCCTCTAGACGCTGCGCCGCAGTCGACGTTGTCAGCCCTTGATCTGGGGAGCTGACTAATTTTTCAATTAGTTCAATTGTCCCCATTTGATGCCACTTCTTTTGTTCCATGGTATAACTCCCTCCCGTAATATGCCGGGCCAAGCAGCAAAGATACCGGCCCTTCGGACAGCCTTTATAGGGTAAATGTATTCGGACAGCCTTTAAAATATCCCATAAAAGACTTAAGTTTTTGGCTCAACTATGGCATGATAGAGAAAGACTTACAAAGGAAGCGAGGAACACGAGACCATGGCATTAGACGGCATCGTCACCTATGCAATAACGCATGATCTACAGCGCTGTGTTGGAGCGCGTATACATAAGATTCATCAACCTACCAATCATGAGCTGGTTTTTAGCATTCGCGGAGCTGGTATGCAGGGCAAGCTGCTCTTGTCCGCCAACCCAACATACCCTCGTGTGCACTGGACTACTGGCACATACGTCAACCCTATGGAAGCGCCTATGTTTTGCATGCTGCTTCGGAAGCATTGTGAAGGCGGAATGATCGAGTCCATTCGTCAAGTCGGACGGGAACGGATTATTCATATTGAGGTAAAACATCGGGACGAGCTCGGCGATTTATCGAATAAAACTATCGTTGTGGAAATAATGGGACGTCACAGCAACATTATTCTGATGGATCCTTCAACAGGACTTATTCACGACGGCATTCACCATGTAACGCCTGCGATAAGCAGTCATCGTATCGTATTGCCTGGCAGCAGCTACGTTTCACCGCCTGAACAAGGCAAAATAGACCCGCTGGCAATCGTAAACGAGCAGCAGTTTTTGGACGCGCTTAGCGATACCGATGAAACTGCACCGCTTTATAAGCGGATGGTGGACAAACTAAGCGGCTTTAGTCCTTTGCTTGCTAAGGAGCTTGTTCATCGTTCACAAGCAGATTCGCTTCCGATTGATGAAGACGGTTCACAACAAAGCATTGCTGCCATTTGGAGCAGCTTCTCAAGCTTTATGGAGCAAGTGAAGAAGGATCAATATACACCAACTATAAAAACAAATCCGGAAACCGGAAAATCATTTTTCTCACTTACAGAGCTCACTCATATTGATGGTGAAGAAACGATATTTCCGGACATTAGCGCTTGCCTTGAAGGATTCTACGGAAACAAAGCAGAGAGAGACACGGTTAAGCAGCGTGCTGCCGACCTCATCCGATTCGTTCAAAATGAAAAAGCCAAAAACATTTCAAAAATCAAAAAGCTTGAAGATACGCTCGTAGAAGCGAAGGATGCTGAAAAATATAGAGTGCTGGGCGAGCTTCTAACAGCCTATATGCATCAAATGAAGCGTGGCGATACGACAATTGAGCTTGTCAACTTCTACGATGAGGAGCAGGCAGTAGTAAAGATTGATCTTGACCCCCATCTTACTCCTTCTGACAACGCACAGCGTTATTTCCGCCGGTACACGAAGCACAAAAACAGTCTATCCATCGTCGCAGAGCAAATGGAGCTCGCTCGCAATGAAATTCAATATTTTGAAACGCTGCTGCAGCAAGTGGATAACGCTTCACTTGGCGATATTGGCGAAATTCGCGATGAGCTCGTGGAGCAGGGCTATATGAAGGAACGCGGACGGCGTGGACCAAAGAAGAAAAAAGTGCTTAAGCCAACCTTGCTTTGCTACACTTCTTCGGAGGGTGTAACGATGTATGTCGGCAAAAACAATACACAAAACGAATATTTAACGAATCGGCTTGCATCGCCTTCTGATACTTGGCTTCACACGAAGGATATCCCTGGTTCGCATGTCGTTATCAAAGGCGGGGACTTTGGCAATGCAACACTAGAAGAAGCTGCCATGCTATCTGCCCATTATAGTCAAGCTCGTGACTCCAGCTCGATTCCAGTTGACTATACAACGATACGGCATGTACGCAAGCCAAGTGGTGCTAAGCCAGGTTTTGTCATCTATGACAACCAGAAAACATTGTTTATTACACCGGACGAGCGACGCATTAAGTCGCTCGCGTGTCAGTTGAAATAGTCCCAAAAGAAAGTAATAACTAACCTCAAATCACTAAACAATCGCATAAAAAATTGAAACGGGATGGAACAGAAGTTATTTCTGCTCCATCCCGTTTCAATTTTGGTTGATTAATACTTTCTTAAGCGAGAGGTGAGCTAAGCTCTAAACCCTGGACGCTGCAGTTGACGCAGAACACTCGCAGCTACAGTACGGCTGCCCACCTCACCATGAAAAACAACACCCTGACGCGATCCGTGGAAATCCGATCCGCCTGTGACGATCAACTGCGAGTTCGCTGCAAGCTGCCCATATCGTTGTTCTTCTTCTCGTCCGTGATCCGAATGAAACACTTCGATACCCTGTACGCCATACCTTATGATTTCTTCGACTAATGAATCATTATTATATAATCCTGGATGCGCAATGACACTAGTCCCTCCTGCCTCTCGGATCCAATCAACTGCCTCAAACGGGGTCAGTCTTGGAGGATTGACATAAGCTGCTGCTCCGGAGGCTAGAAAACGATCAAATGCTTCCTTCATATTTTGAACAATGCCTTTGTGGATGAGCGCAGCAGCAATGTGCGGCCGACCAATGCTCACTTCGGCCAACTGCAGCTCCTCCATCGTACTATCTCCGTGCGCTGCGGCGATAACGTCATTCATCGTTAGAGTGATTCCGAGCTCTCTTAGCTTATTTAATATCATCTCATTCCGTCGATCTCTTATTCCGCGCAGGCTTGCAAGTCGTGATAACCACTTTTCATCATCATTGTTCGTGTAGTATCCGAGAATATGAATATCCGTTCCATCTGCTACTGTGCTCACCTCAACACCGGGAACAACCTTAATATTTAAACGCTCGCCTTCAATCAACGCTTCTGCTACTCCAGCTACTGTGTCGTGATCGGTAATAGCTATCGCCGCAAGACCCGCCATCTTGGCGAGCCTTACGTTTTCTGTTGGGCTTTGCATGCCATCCGAGGCAGTCGTATGTGTATGCAAATCAGCAAGTCCATCAATTAGAGCCATTGCTGCAGATCCCTCTCTCTCAAAAAGCTTAGAAACGTAACAGCGGATATCGGCAAAATAGCCGATTTTAAATAGATTGAATAAAATTGGCGTTGAAACTTAGCGTCTGACACTTTGATCATTCGAATTAAATCAAGTGTTACCTCATGTTTTACAGATGATGATGAGACAAAGGAAATGCCTAAACCAGCTTCAACTGCCGATTTTACAGCTCCTGTACTTCCAAGCTCCATTACAATTTTCATTGATGCAGGATCTATATCCTTCTTCCTCAGTTGATTCTCCATGACGAGCCTCGTCCCTGATCCCTGCTCGCGCAGGACGAAAGGGTATTCCATAGCTTCTTCTAATGTGACAGAATCTCGATCTGCTAATGGATGCGACTGGGAAACAATTAATCTGAGCTCATCACTCATTACCGCCTCCATATGCATATCCGGATGATTGACAGGAGCCTCAATTAATCCAAAATTAAGCTGATGGTTTATAATGTCTTCCATAATTTGCGATGTATTCATTACTTTCATACTTATCGAAATATGTGGATATTCCTGTCCAAATGGACCTAACAAGCGTGGTAAAATATATTCACCTATCGTTAAGCTCGAACCGAGCTGCAGTCTTCCTTTCAACTGCTTCGTGAAAGCAGACATTGCCTGATCTGTATCACGGATTAGATCAATGCTTCGCTGAGCATAAGGCATAAGCGCCCTTCCGGCTTCCGTCAGCTCAATTCGTTTCGTTGAGCGTTGGAGCAGCTTCGTCCCGAAATAATCTTCCAATGACTGTACTTGCATCGTAACTGCTGGTTGAGTCATATGTAAAGATTGCGCCGCAGCAGAAAAACTGCCACGTTCCGCAACCGTGCAAAAAATGTGCAGCTGATGAAAATTAAGCGCCATCATTCATTCATCCTTTCTTCTGGTGCTTATTATACTACAAACCTTGTGTAGAATCTTACAAGCTTAACAAAAAAAGCGTGCAATCTTTTTTGAGATTGGACGCTCGCTTTACATTATATAGGTATAAAGTCTCACTTTCGCTTTCTGCTGCTCTTGACAAGCGTCATTCGTCGAGAATGACGGAGCCATGAATAATAGGACTTTAAGTCTCTAAGCTCTATCGTTTCTGACATACGTCCAAGAAATGTTACTATAATCATTTTATGTAGAGGAGTTCCCGTAATATCCGTTTCTGTTAATGAATCCGCAAACTCAGCAACAAATACGAGATCATCATCAATTAAATAAACGTCCTGTTCATTGCGGTAATACGGCTGGATTCGCCCTTGTTTCAGGCATTCCCACAAAAATTCAGCTATATCTTCATAACCGGTTTTCTCACTTTCAATCCGGTCAAGCCAGCGACTTTTGGCATGGTTCGTAATAACGATGTCTGCTACTTTCTTATCACCGAGATCAATATAAAACGACTCATAAGTACTCCATCTTCTCGTCATCCTGTCTTTCAATTCGCAACCTACTCCTCCCAAGGAACCAGGGCTTTTATACTATTAATTTAATTCCATTCTATCATGATTATCCGATATTACAACAAAAAAATAAAGTCCGACCATATATGTTAATTTTTGTTTATATCAATACAAAAAAGACGTTTCTCAGCGATATTTCACTTAGAGAAGCGTCTTTCAATGCTATTTTTAAATTTTTATCATTATTATATTCAAAAAGTATGATTAGCAAGCTAAACGCTACATCCTCAAAAGTAGAATAGTCGTCTATGCATCTACAGACTATAAAATCTAGTTTTGTCCTCGCTGTCCTTGCTGTATTCCGTCTTGATTTCATTTCTGTATGAGCGTTCAATCTTACGCACATACGAAAGCTTGCCCATCTGCCGCACAGCCTCTTCAGAGCGCTCCGCATTCATATACATCACTACGTAATGCATCTTCCGCGACATATAATGAACCGTCCCGAACCTCTCGAGTGACCTCGCAGCTTTCAAATCACTTACCCATACGATATAACCTGTTCGATCCGGTAGCATCTTTTCCCTCCTCAAAGATTTGCGTAGCAAACCTCTCTTCGTAAGCATCTGCTTAGGTTTGCGTAGCAAACCTAAGCAATGCATCATCCCAATTCAACCACAGCCGCCGCTTCCGCAGCCGCATGAGCCGCCGCTTCCACAACTGCCGCCGCCAGCAGCCTTTTCGTTGCCAGGCACTTTAATATTGTCCGAAACGGACTCCGCGATGGTGCGAGACACATCATAAAGCATTTCATCCACAACCTGCTCAGCAAGCTTGAAGCGGCGAACACTTTCGATTTCACTTAATTCCCGCTCAATGAGCTTGACCTTGTCCTTCGCTTCGTTATAGTCAGGGTGAAAGCGTCCGAAGCGTTGGCATTCTTCAAAAAGTTCCTTTGCTTTATCGAACCGTCTGGATATTTGCTTCACTTGGTCATCTTCATTCACAGCTGACTTCCAATATAAATATTCGGCAACTTCCGCCGATTGATTGATCCAATCACCTAATTCATAGGCACTAAGCAGCAGCGACGCCATATCGAGAGAAGAAACGCCGCCTTGCGGTTGCTCCAACTGAACAGCCGTTAAACCTTCAGCAGTTGGCATTTATCCACCTCATTTCCATTCGCTAAATTCTACACTATCATATCATATTCAATTAGCCAATAGATATAGATTATATTAGGCTGTCTGGGCCAGGAATAACTATCCGCATCTCTTCCCACATATCAGGAGTCAGCCTGATCAGCTCTCTCTGCGGGTCATCTCGGAGAAGCCCAACGACCGCCCATTCATCGCCTTGCTGCTCGAGCTTCTCGGGCACAAATGAACGAAGCTCTGTTGAAATACGCAGCTGAACAGGCGTTTGCCATAGCAAAGCTTTTTCAATCATCTCTTTTCTTGTGGAGTGATGATATGCGCGCAGCTGCTTCGTCCACATAGATGGTAATTGTTCCATTTGCGTCCAAGATCTAAGCTTGTTTTTTGCGCCTAAATCACTAAGCTCATAATGATGGAGCGGAAATGAATCATAAATGAAGGAAGGAGCTTTTGTTTCTGATTGCTCCGCTGATATTAATACACTTGGCCATTCACTTTGAATATCGATGACCGGGTAACTGCGTTTGTCGACCGCAGCTCCGAATTGAACCATTTTGCGCGCGGGATATCCCGTCTTTTGCAGCAATGCTCGTATTTCAATGATGTAAGCCTTATCCACGATAAAATCGAATGAACCTAGTTTCTGAATCAGAAATGGTGCAATCCTTAAATCATTTTCCACAATAGACGCCATCTCATCGTTGTCACAGCGAAGTAGAGCAACCTCCGCGAACCAAGTACGGCACGCTCGACTTGTCCATACTTCCAAGAGCGAATCCACTGTAGGAGGCAAGCTTTGTCCTCCTGCTGACTGTTCAAGAAAAGACTGAATAGATGATCGTGTCCTCCCTTGTTCCAGTGCTCTTGAAATCGATTCAGCTTCCAGCCGGTAGATGGAGAGCTGTTCATCTGACTTCCGCTCCGCAATGAGCTCAAGCTCCCATCTCATCCAGAAGGGACACTCAGGCTGAGCAATCAGCTCTCCGTTCGGTTGAACAGCAACAACTGATAGAGGAGCCTGCATTCGTTCATGCTTCTCAACCCGCAAAGGAGCGTTCAATTTCCATCTAAAAAAAAGCTCACTCCCTTCGGAATGATTACCATCGACAAGCTCCATCCAGCCCAAGTTATGCCATAAGCCAAACCAGCTTGGCACGGATTGAATCCGATTCGCGCTCTGATCCACTCCCAAATCCACGACAATACGTTCCTTCTCCATCCATGTTTCAACACTCCGAGTACTATACCATTCCCCTGTTTTCTGATTCGTCAACGAGGCTGCCAAATGAGCAGTTCCTGCTGCCGATGGAAGCAGCAACGCCGTACACCAATTCATTAATTGATGTTCCCGCACATCATCCTCAAGCGTAAGCCACGCTCTAAGTTTAGTTTCATGCCAATGCAATGCTCTATCCTCTGCTGCAAATAGCCCCAGAGCAGAGCCGGCTTCCATAATAAATGCAACCTGCACTGGGTAGACGTCGGAATAAGACCATTTAACATCAAATGATTTAATCCAGTCTTCCTCCAAATCGATCGTCTGCAACAGCTTCGTAATAATTTTTTTGGGAAGAGTACCGTTTGCCGTAAGTGACATCCCGCTTCTCCCGAGTACGGAAAAAGCACAAAGCAGCTGTCTGCCAAGAGGTCTGCAATAAGGCCGCATGACCCCATTCATTAGTCTTTCCCTCTCATGATCAAGCAAGTGCTCCGCTTGGAATGGGAATAGTACCCTTTGCCAAACAGCAAAACATTCTACAGGCATAAAATATAAGCTCTCCCCCCATACTTTATGAATAGAGAACAAGATACCTGCTTCCTCTAGCTCTGCTAATCCCAGCTGACATTCCGCACCTGAGAGACCGGTGCTCATTCGCAAATGTTTAAGGAGCTTCTCTCCTTCTACTGGAGCAGCAGCAAAAAGACGCAGCATTACCCTCATTACTTCTTCTGCGTATGGCACGAGTAAAACAGCTGCCTCTCTAATCGCTTCATCATCTACAACAGCTTCATCCCATGACAGACCTCTTTGTCCCGCTTTCTGCCATATAGGCCTTTGCATAATATTGTCCAAACGGTCAGCAGAAAGCTTGCTTAGCAGCTGTTTCATTCTCATAGTGCCGCAGCCTCCTCAAGCTTATCTTCATCATTTGGCAAGCTAAGTTTTTCATATTGATACCCTTGCTCCAGCATGAAGAGTTGTCTTTTCATTGCGAATTCCGTTTCCTTTGTTTGATCCGTTACAATCGTATAAAACCATGCGTTATTATTCACAGCCTTTGGCCTTAGCAATCTTCCAATTCGCTGCGCTTCCTCCTGCCGTGATCCAAAGCTGCCGGACAGCTGAATCGCCACTGAAGCATCAGGCAAATCCACCGCAAAATTGGCTACCTTTGATACGATCAATACTGAGATGTCTCCAGCTTTAAAGCTGTCATACAGCTTTTGCCTTTCCTGCTGCGGTACTTCCCCCGTAAGCAAGGGAGCCCCTATCGCTCCAGCCAGCTCATGCAGCTGATGCAAATATTGTCCAATAATAAGAGTAGGTTTGCCCGCATGCTCTCGTAACAGCTGCTCTACAACCGGGATTTTACTCGGATTTTCCGCAGCCAATCTAAGCTTGGAACGCGCGCTGGCTTGTGTGTACAAGGCTATCGTATTTTTATGTAAAGGAACTCTAATCTCAGTACAGGATACTGCAGCAATATAATCGCTAGTCTCAGCTGTTTTCCATTGCATATCAAATTGCTTCGGCCCAATTAAGGAATAAACGTCCTCAGCGCAGCCATCCTCACGAACAAGCGTAGCCGTTAATCCAAGCCTTCTTGTTGCTTGTATATCCGCGGTCATACGGAACACGGGAGCAGGCAGCAGATGTACTTCATCATAAATAATCAATCCCCAATCCCGTTCAGAGAACAGCTTCATATGCGTGAAGGGAGACTCCTTCGATTTTCTGTGCGTTAAAATATTGTAGGTGGCAATCGTAATGGGACGAACCTGCTTCAACGTGCCGCAATATTCGCCAACCTCCTCTTCCTTCAGCGAAGTTTTATCCAGCAGCTCATCCTTCCATTGTTTCACAGAGGTAGAATTGGAAGTTAGAATAAGCGTCGCTCTTCCCAAACGAGCCAATGCCGCTATGCCTACAATTGTTTTTCCCGCTCCGCACGGCAACACGATTACCCCGCTCCCGCCTTGTACGGTCCCTTCCTTATAAAATAGCTCGACAGCCGCCTTCTGATAGTCTCTCAATTCAAATATACGACTTCGCAATGTTCTTTCTCTCAGCTCTACCGCTAATTCTTCGCCAGCATGATAGCCCGCTAAGTCGATAACTGGATAGCCAAGGCGTGTCAGCTCCTGCTTCAAGGCACCTCTGCAGTTATCGTCCAGCTCCAACGCAGCAGTGAGCCGAGAGGTTACCCATTGCATAATGGAGGACTGCTCCGACAGCTCATCCAATAAGGCCTGGTCTCCGTGCAAAATTAACTTATTCGAATCAGTCGATAACCGCAGCTTACCGTACCTGCTAATTAGCTTCCGGATCATTACCTCCGCTTGAAATGGCAATTCATAACGGCCGTATTCCTTCAGCCAACCCACGATGTCCTCTCCTGTAATGCCCGCAGCAGCTGCATTCCAGAGCGTCAATGGTGTCATTCGATAAGTGTGGATATCGCCTGCTCTTCGTACCGCATCCATGAAGAGAACAAGCTTCTCTCTAGCTTGCTGTGCGTGTGGCTTGCGCTCATCAAGCAATACCATCAGATCTGATTGTACGATTAATGGCCGTTCATTTAGATTTTGCATCGTTCTCCTCCTTCAACATTTCACGAATTTAATTCGCAAAAAAAAGATCTGAATATTGCTCTTCTCCTCACAGTATGAAGAAATTAACACTGTTTTATGCTAGTGCTTTCTTTAGATGTGCGCGATTTTAATGTGCAAAATGTGTTATAGTAACAATAACTGCTTTAAAATAATCGGAAATTGGGGTGGAGGAACCACAGCTATGAAAAGAATTATATTCATTCTCCTCATGCTCCTTTGCATACCGCTTGCCGGTTGTACGGCCATATCTGAGCTTTCTTCAAACGTTATTCAAACCAACCAATGGTATCAGGTAGCTGGGTTTATAGATGGAGATACATTTAAAATCAAAACTGGATCGACCGAAACGACGGTACGCCTTCTTTATGTAGATACGCCGGAAACCAAAAAACAAGACAGCCCTGTAGAGCCATTCGGACCTGAAGCATCCGCTTTTACTGAAAAGCTTTTATCCGAATCGGAGCAAGTGAGACTTACCTTTGACAAAGAGCTGAAGGATCGCTTCGATCGTACTCTGGCAATCGTCGAACTGAAGGACGGCCGCATTTTAAACGAGTTACTGTTGGAGGAAGGTCTGGCGAAGGTACTGATCGTGGAACCAAACGTCAAGATGGAAAACGCATACAAGCAGTTGGAGCAGCAAGCGGAACAAGCGAAGCATGGCTTGTGGAGCAACGATGCTGAAGTGAATCATACCAATTTCCCTGTGAAGAAAGCGGCTCGGCTCGGCATCATTCTTGAGGTAGACAAACAAGCTGAACTTGTCACCATTACGAATACGACGGAAGCACCGATTGCTATGAAGGACTGGAAACTAGTCAGTGTTCGAGGTAATCAAACCTTTCCATTTGGACATTATGTTTTGGGCGCACAGCAAAAAGTTGTTATTTCCTCTGCAGAAGATGACGTTTCTTCAGATGATGACCTTCTCCAATGGGGAGCAACGAATATATGGAATAACAAGGAATCTGATCCAGCGGAGCTCTACAATGAACAAAATGAGCTAGTATCTGTGTGGGAAGATAAATAGAGAAAAAAAGGCTGACCAAGCGCATGAGATAACGTGCTTGGTCAGCCTTTTTTGTATTAATGGAACGATGAATGTGTCGTTGTATGCTCTTGCTCAGAAATTGCGCTCAGCGCCTCTCCAGCCTCATTGACAAATATTTCTCGAACAGCCAAGTCCCCAATTGCCACAACACCGACAAGCTCACCTCCATCAACCACCGGGAGCCTCCGTATCTGTTTTGAGGCCATTAGATGGGCAGCCTCATCAACAGATGTGTCTGAGGTTATCGAATCCACTTCCGTTGTCATGACTTCGGCGACTGCCGTTGACCCAGAATGTTTCTCAGCATAACCCCTTACGACTAAATCTCGATCAGTAACTACCCCAATTAGTTTCTTGCCGTCAACAATTGGAATAAAACCGATATCATTTTGCTTCATTTTTACAGCTAGTTCGTATACGTTGTCAAGCAACGTCGCCGTCACACAGTCTGTGGACATCATTTGTTTAATTGTTTTCACTTCTATACCTCCTCAAATAGTAACTCGAGGTTTAGCATATCCGTTTCTGCAGCTGAGCATCCGTCTTCAAACGGATGCAGCAACATCGCTCGCATAATCCTCAGCCATTCCAATGAGCAGTCTTGCAGCGCGCTGCATAGCTCTCTCATCGATGTCAAACTTGGCATGATGGTGAGAGTAAGATGCTCCGCAGCTCTCATTGCCTGCTCCGACAAACATAAAGCAGCCAGGCACCTTTTCTAAATAATATGAGAAATCCTCTGCAATCGTTATCGCTTCTGAACGAATAACTGCACGATCACCGAACAATCTCTCGCCAACTTGGAAGAAACGCTCCGCTTCGACATCGTCGTTCACTACTGGCGGATAGCCGATTCTCATCTGATAGTCGAATTCAGCGCCATGCATTTGGCAGGTATGCGTAACGAGTGATTCCAATCGCTCATGGATCATCATTCTCGTTTGCTCGTCAAAGGATCTAACCGTTCCTTTCAATCTGCAGCGCTCCGCAATGACATTATTGGTAGTGCCTCCCTGAAAAGAACCAATGGTCACAACTGCTGGATGCAATGGGTTCACATTGCGACTTACAATTGATTGCACAGACTGTACTAGTGCTGAACCAATCATAATTGCATCAACAGTCTGATGAGGTAATCCCCCATGCCCGCCTCTTCCGATAATATCGATGACGAACTCATCCGCTGCAGCCATGAATGCTCCTGGCTTGGAAGAAACGACACCGTAATCGAGCGGTGTCCACAAATGCACGCCATAGATAACATCTACTCCTTCAAGCGCACCATCCTTAATCATCGGCATCGCCCCGCCAGGCGTAACTTCCTCAGCTGGTTGGAACAAAAGTCTGCGTTCACCGCTGAATGCGGATCGATTAGTTGAATAATACGCGGCAATAGCGAGCAGTGTAGATGTATGTGCATCATGACCGCATGCGTGCATAACGTTCGGCACTTTAGATGCGTAATCACAGGTTTTCTCATCTTGAATAGGAAGTGCATCAATGTCCGCACGCAGCGCGATGACCGGACCTGCTTGATCACCTCTAATCGTTGCAATTAATCCATGTCCCCCTACCCCTGATTGGACCTCAATGCCCATGTCGCTTAATTGGCCGGCAATCCAGCTTGACGTGACACGTTCATGAAACGAAAGTTCTGGATACTGATGAAGATGCCTTCTCCAACGAATCATTTTGGGAAATAACTGCTCAAGCTGTAGATCTACGATATCCTCTGTCTGCAAATCGCAAACCTCCTGACATTTTCAATAAACTAGTTTTTTGTACGCTTTTCTCTGCTCTTTTATAAAAAGTTCTACTCGAAAGTAGTTTCTTCCGAACGAATGAGATCATTTCATTTAGTTTACCAGATGAAAGCCTTACTAAGGAAGCAAATCCGTCTTAGAATCGTATGGAATATTACATTTCTTAAAAATATCACTTTTGTTCACGACAAGAGGTGGGAGTAAGGGTTGCGCTTGCTGGGGAAACATACTATCATGAGAAAAGAATGTACAACTCTGTCTTTTGAACTTGGGAGCATATGCTTGTAAAGTCAGTTTTGCTTCACAAAACCTTTGGGAGGAACTACCATGATTATTGAAAATACCGGATTGAACGGTGTTAAAAGCGAACTAGACCATTTGGATGACTCAGCTGAAAAAGTTGGATTTGTCCGTTGGCAATGGGAATATTATCGCGCTACATACGACTTGAAACTTGAGGATCGCACAAGCGGCTCCGACTATTATCTAAGAATTACAACTAGAGCAATTGAAGGAAAGCTCGAATCTCCTCATGCTGTGCTTGTTATCGAATCCGTATACATCGGACGCTCTACATTCCCACATGGCCTTGAATATGAATCACCGATCCCGCAGCCGATTATGAGTACTGCGACACAAAGACTACAGCAATTGAAACAATTGCTAGCGTAACGGTGCTGACATGAAAGCCACGCAGAACGGTAGCCGTGGAAGACCGGACTTTCTGCTTCTCATTTTGACTCTTCTGCTCGTAGGCTTCGGGCTTGTGATGGTATTCAGTGCAAGCTCAAGTGTCGCGCTTGTAACGGAAGATGATGCCTTGTATTTCACCAAGCGCCAGTTCATGTGGGCTGGCCTTGGCATAATGGTTATGTTATTTATGATGAATTTACGCTACCAAGTATTCAAAAAGTTTTTTATGCTGTTTTTCATCCCCGTAGTCATTATGCTTATGATTGTTCCGTTCGTAGGCAAAGAGATTAATGGTGCGCAAAGCTGGTTCGGTATTGGAAGCCTAGGCATTCAACCTACAGAGCCTGCAAAGCTTGCCATCATTTTGTATCTAGGCGCTCTGATTACGAAGAAGGGCGATAATTTTCGCAGCTTCAAAAAAGGGCTGCTGCCCGTTATCATTATCGTCGGCTTCATTTGCGGTTTGATTATGATGCAGCCGGATCTCGGCTCCACTTTAGTACTTGCTGCATGTGCTTCCGTTATGATTTTGGCTGGCGGTGCGAATTTAAAGCAGGTGTTTATGTCTGGAACGATCATCGGTATCTTTCTGACTGTCATATTCAGTATTTCGATGGCGATCAACCCAAAAGCTTGGAAATACCGGATTGATCGGCTTACCGTCTTCCGAGATCCGCTCAGTGATTCACAGGATACAGGCTGGCATCTGGTATCTTCACTGCAAGCCTTCGGTCACGGCGGCTTAACCGGAGCAGGATTCGGTGAAAGCGTACAGAAGCTTCATTACTTGAAGTATCCTTACAATGATTTTATTTTTGCAATTATCGGTGAAGAGTTCGGTTTTATTGGAAGCACCATATTCTTGCTCTTTTATTTATTTTTCTTATGGCGGGGACTTATTGTAGCTCTAAGGTGTCCTGATCATTATGGTACGGTTGTCGGTGTGGGTATTGTTGGCTTGATTGCCATTCAAGCATTCGTCAACATTGGCGGAGTTACTGCTGCGATACCGCTGACCGGCGTTACGCTGCCATTCATAAGCTACGGCGGCTCATCACTGCTATTTAGTCTTATGTCTATCGGCGTATTGCTAAGTATATCTAGAGAAGCGAACCGTGTAGAGCCTACAAATAAAAAACGCTAAATCAAAAAAGGGTACCTCTTATTTTAAAAAAGAGGTACCCTTTTTTCATTCATTTCTCGTTCTTATTTCAAGCGTTGTTGCTGGATTTCATCTATTTCGTCCTCTTTGAAGGCAACGCCTTCAACCTTTACATTCACTTCAACGACGTGCAGTCCTGTCATATTCTCAACGGATTCACGAACATTAAGCTGAAGCTGTCTGCAAACCTCTTGAATAGGAATACCATAATGAACAATAATACGAAGATCAATTGCAGCCTCCGTAGTTCCTACCTCAACAGACACGCCTTTTTGCACATTTTTTCCACTAAGTCGTTTAGCGAGCCCTTCGGAAATTCCTCCCGACATTGCAGCAATGCCTGGTGTTTCAAGCGCCGCAAGTCCAGCTATCGTTGCAACTACATCATCAGAGATTCGAATAAGACCCGTTTGAAGTTCTTCGGTCATGTGACTCACTCCTTTTACCATATATGTTTATTGTAATGGAAGGTCAGTCGTGAAGCAAGAACAGCACTTTTAATTAAATGTAATTATCTGATATTAAACGAATAAATTTTTAAAAGGTTCACAGATACACCATTTATATAAAAATCGAACCGCCATCTCGTCAACAATCAAAAATTTACATTTATATCGATTTACTATATATTATGTTCATGTTTTACGTACAATTTAAAGGGGTGGTTATGTTGAATCAAAAACTGTTTTTTTCTGGTTTGTTGATCATGTTTGCTCTTAGCGCGATCGGCCATTATGCTCATTGGGATAATACCGCCCAGTTTGTCATTTCAGCCATCGCTATCATCTTTGTGGCAGGCTTCCTTGGTAAAGCTACTGAGAGTGTCGCACATTATGCTGGTCAAAGGCTGGGCGGGTTTCTCAATGCAACGTTCGGAAATGCTGCCGAATTGATTATCGCGATATTTTTGATAAAAGCCCAGCAATTCGACATGGTGAAGGCCAGCTTAACAGGTGCGATTATCGGAAATTTGTTGCTTGTGTTAGGCCTCAGCATCTTGCTAGGCGGATTGAAATACAAGGAGCAGCGCTTCAACGGCCGACTGGCCGATCACAACTCAACGCTCATGATCATGGCTGTAATTGGTCTCTTCGTGCCTGCAGTATTCGTTGTTTCTGAGAAATTTACGTTTGAGAAGGATCAGTTTCTAAGTCTCGCAGTCGCAGGTATATTGATCTTCTCATACATTCTGTGGCTCATATTTTCTATGGTCACTCATAAGGACATGCTCTCGGATGAGGTCATGAACGCTGATCATGGCGAAGAGCCAGCCTGGTCAAAAAGAAGGTCGATCCTCTACCTCCTCCTAGCTACCGTTATGGTCGCCTTTGTAAGTGAATGGCTCGTACATACCCTTGATGCATTCAGTGCGAAATTCGGACTATCTGAATTGTTTATAGGGGCATTCGTAATCGCCATTGTCGGTAATGCCGCTGAACATAGTGCTGCTGTCATTTTGGCTATGAAAAATAAGATTGGCGCTGCAGTCGAAATCGCGATCGGAAGCAGCTTGCAGATCGCTTTATTCGTAGCTCCTGTTCTTATCCTCATCAGCGCATTGTTCGGTAACACGATGGATATCGTATTTACACCTATCGAATTAACTGCAATCGGAGTATCCGTATTTATTGCCAAGTCCGTATCGCGTGATGGGCGAACGAACTGGTATGAAGGCGTGTTGCTTATCATGGTCTATGTCATACTAGGTATTGCGTTCTACCTCGTATAAGCAAAGAAAAAGAGTAGTCTCCAACGGAGGCTACTCTCTTCTTTCCAATGCTTCGTATAGCATAGCTAAATTTCGCTCTAATCTACTCACTATTTCCTTGCCTGCCATCTCAGCAATTAGTCCGGCACGAACAGCAAAGTCAACCTCTCGCGAGAATCCATACATTTGTGTATCTAGCACTTCTTCGTAAAGTGGACACTGACGAGTAGTCAAGTTTTCCATCTGAACTTCGATTAGCTTTTCTATTTTACTCGCATCTTCCTGAAGGAGACGAAGCGCTTTCTCATGCAATTGTACCGTAATTTCCGGTGAAGACATCGTTTTCCCCCCTGTGCGCGTATCCGCCGTCTTCTATACCACTATATTAGACGAAAAAGAGGGATTATACAAGGTCAAAACAGAAAAGCACCCCTTCAAAAATGAAGAGGTGCTCATTCACGGAAAATATGATCTATTAATCCGTAATTACATTTACATTTAGGTTGTGCTTGGCAAATACTTCAGCCATTGCAGCCTTTGCTTCTTCAGCATCAGGGCCGTGTACATGCAGTTCATACGCATGTCCGCCTACTAGTGTAGTGAATAGTCCGAGGATACTTTTTACATCGATATATTTGCTCTCGGCTTGCAGAACGATGGACGAAGTGAATTGGCTAGCCGTTTGAGAAATTTCTACGATTGCTGCGTTGTTGGACATGGAAGATCCCTCCAGTTAAATTAGTAAAGCTTACCTTTGTCACCATGATAACCTGAAAAGAGTTATCCAGCAAGAGGTAAAATGAAAAACGCTTTATTTTCCATTTTATTCTTTGATACACGTAATAAAATCAATACTTTACTTTAAATTTTCAGCATTTAAGCCTTCCAGCTCTGGAATAACGAAAACACCATCTTTACGAATGAGTACATCGTCAAAATAAATTTCTCCGCCGCCATATTCAGGACGCTGAATGAGCACTAAATCCCAATGAACAGCAGAGCGATTTCCATTATCTGTTTCCTCATAAGCTTGGCCTGGAGTGAAGTGCAAGCTGCCCGCAATTTTCTCGTCAAACAAAATATCATTCATCGGATGCAAAATATGAGGATTAAACCCAATCGCAAACTCACCGATATAGCGCGCTCCCTCGTCCATGTCTAATATTTCGTTCAACCGAGCAGTGTCATTGCTTTCTGCTTTCACGATTTTCCCATTCTCAAAGGTGAGAGAAATGTTCTGGAATGTAACACCTGAATACACGCTAGGCGCATTATATGTAATCGTGCCTTGCACAGAATCCCGAACAGGTGCTGAGAATACTTCTCCGTCTGGAATATTGCGATGACCCGAGCATTTTTTTGCTCCAATATTTTTAATCGAGAAGGTTAAGTCTGTTCCTGGTGACACAATGCGGACACGATCCGTTTGATTCATTAACTTTTGAAGCGGATCCATTGCACTGTCCATTTTGGCATAATCCAAGTTACATACATCGAAATAGAAATCCTCAAACGCTTCTGTGCTCATATTAGCAAGCTGTGCCATTGATGGACTAGGGTAACGCAAAACAACCCATTTCGTTTTTTTGACACGTTGTTCCGAATGTATAGGGTTTCTATAAATTTGTTCATACAACCGCATATTCGCATCAGGAATTCCTGCTAGTTCGTTCACATTATCTCCTGATCGTACAGCGATATAACCTTGCATATTTTTCATCCGCTCCAAATCAAGCGAAGACCAAAGCTCCATCTGCTCCTTGGTGGCATGCTTTAGCAATGTTCGAAGAACCGAGCGATCACTCGTCTCTACAAAAGGTCTGCCGCCCCGCCCTGCTACCTCTTCTATTAAACATTTAGCCAGTTCTCGTTCTGAACCGACCATATCAATTAACACATTTTCTCCAGGTTGAACATCGATGGAATACTCGACTAAATTACGTGCTAGTTTTTGCAATCTTGGGTCACGCATGTTAATATCCTCTCCTTCTCACAGTAGCTCATAAACTAATCCATCGTAACACGTTTTCCTAACTGCTGAACAGCCTCACTCGAATCCCCATTGAAAGACTGAAACCTAACTGCAGTATGTCTTGACTCCTTAAATGGTTGTTTATTAGAGATATATTGGAAAGACGTTTTTTCATCCATTTTGAGCGGCAACAGCCTCTTTCGGTCAATCACAAGTTCATATTCCGTTGTCGCAGTCATTGACGTTAACATATTGTCCAGCTGTTCGCGCGAATGTGAAAGCTCCTCCATCCATGCTTTCCGATATGGCACATTCGCAGCAGGCATATTTGAACCGAGCTGGTCCAGCTGCTGGCGCAGACGCTGATCCCATTTCTCCTTCGAGACACTTGCTTCCTCCGTTACCAATAGCGTAACGGTGTCCGGGCTGTTCCTTTCATTCAAGAGTTTCACCTGGGCATTCGATTGATTGAGTGCTTCAAGCACCTTAACCGGATTCCAATGCATCTTATCTTGGCTATTCGTCTGCAATGTCAATTGCTGATGATCGACAACCTTGCCTTCGAATATTTCCGGCTTAAACGCTGCGCCATCCTCTGTTGCAATGCTCATCGAGCCTGTAAAATCATATTGATCCATTGCAGCTAGCCCCGAATAGGATAATGAAAGCCACTCCTCCGGCGTTCGATGGTTGCCTCCATTCCCACATCCGATCAGCGGAAGTACGGTCGCTAAAGTAAGCATAAACATGCCAACTGCTTGTTGTTTCCTCATACGTACACCTCCCGTTCCACTTGTATTATAATATCCTCCCTAAACTGTCAGCTCCTTATTCTGATTTAGATATCAATTGAAACTAAAAAAAGGTGACTCCTGTTTAACACAGGAATCACCTATTCGGTAATATAAATATACTTGTTTAGTTTTGTCCAACAATGATACAGTTTCTTCCCTTATGCTTAGCTTCATATAGCGCCATGTCCGCACGATAAAAGAGGGATTCCACACTAATCTTCTCATCTTCAAACGTCCATTCAGACACCCCGCAGGATACGGTAACGACAGGATCGGTATCCTGCTCAACATGCAGCCGTATTCGTTCGGCAATTCGATAGGCTTGCTCAGCTCGAATGCCAGGTAAATAAATGGCAAGCTCTTCTCCGCCCCAGCGTGCTGCAATATCACCTTGTCTGATCGAACCCCTAATAATATTACTCACCTGAATCAGTATCCGATCCCCAACTTGATGCCCATACGTATCATTTACGCGTTTGAACAAATCAATATCAACTAGAATCAGTGAGCCAAACGGGTCACTCCGCTGACGATTTTGAATTTGTTCATTTAAAAAATGCCTGGCATGAAGTCCGGTTAGATTATCGGTAATAACCATCCGGCGCACTTCTGCATGCAGCGATGCATTCGTTACTGCAAGTCCGATGTGCGTGCTGATCACTTGAAGCAATTTATAATTGTCATAGGAAAAGAAATTTGGCGCTTTATGTGTAATCAAAACAACACCAACCACCTCGCCATCAACCATAATTGGTGAAGCAATAAGCGATCTTGAACCCGTATTATCCATAAGCTTTGAAGTTACAACACGTGTATGCCAGTAATCGGATATGATCATCGGCTCTTTCGTGCGATAAACCATTCCGCAGAATCCATAATCAGGCGAGAACTGCTCGCTTATGAGAGATGGGAAATTGCTTGACATCACGATAAATTGATTATTATCTTTGTTTAGCTGTAGAACACAGCAGAAATCGGCATCAAATATCGTTAATAGCTCGCTTGTCGCAAATTGAATAATTTCATTAAGTCTTAATGATTGATTTAAACGTTTCGTAAGTTCATTGATGAGGCGAAGCTCATTAATGAGCAGATTAGACTGCTCGTACAGCTTCGCATTCTCGAAGACTGAGCCCGCCGTATCTGCAAGCAGCTGGAAAGCAGGCAGGTCTGCATCATCCCATCTGCCAGGACCACTATACAAACAGAGCACACCGTAAGCAGCTTGTTTGCCGTTCATCGGAACAGCGAGCCTAAGCGTGCCGTCTCTGTCATGCTCCGTTACCGATTTCCCATTCAAAAACGCTTTGGCAACCAGATCATGCTCCAAGTTCTTGAATACGAGCGGTTTTACCCGTGGATCGCCGTTTAAGTGATCTTGCGATAAGTACAAATGAACTTCGGAGTATGGGTAGAGCTGTTCCAAGCTGCGAAGCAGCTCTGACAACACGGATGCAACGTCAATTTGATCATACAGTCGCTTGGTCGCATGAAACAAAGAATCTCTTCTGCTCGCTTCCTCCTCAGCGCGCTGCTGCTGAAGAAGTAAATCCTTAACATAGATCTGTTCAAATTTATGGTAAAAGCAGCTGCGGAAATGCAATGAGCACATTTCAAGCTGAATGATGTCTTTCTGGGAACCAATTGGAGTGAGATAGGCTAGAATGCAAAAAATAGCACCATCGCTTCTTCTGAATATCGGAACGGCTGCTGCAAATAGATCTTCTTCTTCATTACAACTAGGCAGACTGCTGCTTAAAACGGTTCGAACAACTTTCGCAAGCGTAGAATTTCGTTTCTCGCTCTCATCCGTGTTAAATAGTCCTTCCGCTGCTACTTCCGCTGCTACTTCTTCTGCTTCTGTATTAAATAACACAAATTCACCAGCCTCAAATGAGGCTAATCCCGCTGTTTCATTCACCCATTGATTGAAACTGTCTTGGAACAATGGAGATAGCAAGGGCTTGTCCGCATCGCTAATATCTTCGCTGATGAACCAAATCGGTTGTGACTCTGCTGATGCATTCACAATTGTTGATGTTTTACGATACGCAAAATTGCTTTTCATTCGATCAACCATGCAGCCCCAACCCTTTCATCTGTCAACCAAGGTGATGAGCTTCCTATTTTCACTCAATATTACAAACATCATACTCCATTATTGAGAATTTTGCACTACTATCTCTATGAAATATAGGACTTTAGATGCGTTTCGTGTAACATTAAAATTCCTATGTTAACCTTGACAACGAGTATCCATTTCATATATTATTTATTGATGAATAGATGGGCGTACGGTTTTGTGTCACCCTCATGAAATACGTTCACTGTAGGCCAGCGGCTGACTAGCCTATCAGGGACGAGCTTGCTCGGACGTTGAACGTATTCGGCGAAACACAACCCCATTCACAAATTTATTTGATGAAGGAGTTAATATTACGTATGTCACGTTATACAGGACCTAAATTTAAACTAAGCCGTCGCCTTGGAATCTCTTTGAGCGGCACAGGTAAAGAACTTGCAAAACGCGCTTTTCCACCAGGTCAACACGGCCCTAACCAACGCAGAAAAATGAGCGGTTACGGCGTTCAATTGCAAGAGAAACAAAAGCTTCGTCACATGTACGGTTTGAACGAAAAACAATTCCGCAACTTGTTTGACAAAGCGGCAAAAATGAAAGGTAAAGCCGGTGAAAACTTCATGGGCCTCCTTGAAAGCCGTCTTGACAACCTGGTTTACCGTCTTGGCCTTTCCAACTCCCGCGCAGGAGCTCGTCAGTTGGTATCACATGGTCACGTAACAGTAAACGGCAAGAAAGTGGATATCGCTTCTTACAGCGTTTCTCTTGGCGATGTAATCGGTTTGCGCGAGCGCAGCCGCAGCCTTAGAACAATTAAAGAAGCTATGGAAGGTCGTCATCACCTTCCAAACTACTTGGAGTTTAACGACCAAGCAATGGAAGGTAAATTCATCCGCATGCCAGACCGCGGTGAGCTTTCCCAAGATATCGACGAGAAACAAATCGTCGAATTCTACAGCCGTTAATAACAAGGAAAACCTTGAACCATTTGGTTCAAGGTTTTTTTTCTGTTAACATTATTGCGACAAATCAGGGTGTTTAATTGCTGCAGCGGCAGCGCTAATATCCACGGTTTTGCTAGCAGCCGGTAATTCAATTCCTCTAGTCGTAAGACCTTTTATAATTGCATTTACATCAATACCCGATACGCTCTTCAGCATCTCCGGCGCAGTAGACATTAATGAGGTAACATAATTGCTTACTCTTGCAGCCCCTTCACCATTCCCCGTATCAACAACGGTAAGCTTATCAATATTGCCTATAGGCTCTGCTATTTTGCCAGCAAGTTCAGGTAACATTTTCACAATAATATCTAGTATTGCGGCTTCTCCAAATTTCTCGAAGGCTTCAGCTAATTTCTCTTTCGCTTCCGCTTCTGCTAATCCGCGAAGACGAATAACATCTGCATCTGCTGTTCCCTTCGCTCTCTCTGCTTCCGCAACAGCTAAGCCATCCAATCGTTTCTGTGTAGCGTGCGCCTTTGCTTCCGCTTCAATACGATATTGCAGAGCATCTGCTTCGTTTAGAAGCTTCGCTTTATTCGCTTCAGCCGCTTGAACAACCGCGTAACGGTCAGCATCCGCTTTTTTCTTCACTTCAGCATCATATTGCTTCTCGCGACGTAATATTTCCTTCGCTTCGAGATCGATTTCACGTTCCTTGCGCACGAGTTCGACCTTCATTTGCTCCTCAACTACACTTTGCTTCGCACGAGCTTCATGAATCGAATACGCCTGATCCGCTTCCGCTTTGGCTGTATCCTGATCACGTTTAAATGAAGCTACCTTCATTTCCTTTTCTTTCTCTGCCTCAGCAATATTTGTATCTCGCACGAGCTCCGCTTTTTGACCAGCCTCAGCAGCAAGCGCCTTCTGAATTCTAGCATCCCGTATCGCTTCCGCTTCCGCAATTTCTGCGTCCCGCTTGACTGCAGCAATTCGCGGCTTACCAAGTGCATCTAGATATCCATGCTTATCTCTTAAATCCTTAATTGTAAAAGAAACGATTTGTAGGCCCATTTTCTTCAAATCCTTTGCAGCAACCCCTTGAACCTCTTGCGCAAATTTATCACGGTTTCGATAAACCTCTTCAACCGTCATAGAACCTAGAATAGCGCGCAAATGTCCTTCCAATACTTCCTGCGCTTCACCCTTAAGCGCCTCAGTCGGTTTGCCCAAAAACTGCTCTGCTGCCGTCGCTACATCCTCAACTGCGCCGCCTATTTTAATGATCGCCACTCCGTCGGCCATCACAGGAACGCCTTGCTCCGTGTACACCTCTGGCGTGGACACATCCAGCTTATGTGATAATAATGATAGAAATTCAGCCTTCTGAAATACCGGAAGAATAAACGCGCCTCCGCCTCTAATGATTTTCACCTTTCGACCCGAGTCGTCTGTGCTCGAATTTCGTGTACCTAGAAATGAGCCTGTTACGAGCATTGCCTCATCCGGGCTGACTGTTTTGTAGCGCGCCCAGAATGCAAGACCTAATATGATAAAAACTCCGACAACAATAGCTGGAATAATATAAATATCTGGCATTGTGTTTTCCCCTTTCAGCTGCATCATTTATTATAAATTAACTTCCGAAACATAAAGCGTACTATCCCTTACCTCAACAACGACTACCTTCGAGCCGCCTGCGATCTCACTTCCATCGAAGCTTGCTGCAATCTGGTTCGTATTCCCGGCTCCAGCCTTAACCATTACTTCTCCATAACCATGTGCGGGAATGGATACGAGCACCTCTCCAAGCTTACCGGACAAATCATTAAGCGAAAAGGCAATTGAGTTTTCACTTTCCTCCATCGGCTTAATGTACAGAAAAAAAACAGCTGTGCTTGCTAGGAGTGCAATTAACAAAGAAATAATTACGACAGCAATCGAGCCAAAGGCCGTGTAACGCTCAAGTAGAATCCCTGCTCCGCCAAACGCAGTAATCCCGCCCACCAGCGCAGTCGGTGACAACCATGAATGACCGTCTAACGATAAAAAATCGAGTGCTCCATCGAGCGCTTGCCCAATCAAATCTCCAAAAATAATGCTGACGAGCGCAAATAGAATTCCGAAAACTAGACATGACATAAATAGCGTCTCCAACTTCCTCCCCCTCTCATAGTATCCACATCTTGTAAAAGCTTCCGTTATTTAATACGTCGAAAACGCTTTTTTGTTTCGAAAAAAAATAAAGCTTGTTGAATTTTATCAATTCAACAAGCTTTATTAGAACAATTAAATTAATTTAATTTTTATGAATTTACGTTTTCCGACTTGAATAACGTCGTCATCTTTAGGAGTAATATCAGCATTGATATCCATAATTTTCTCTTCGTTGATACGTACTGCTCCTTGCTGCACGCTTCTTCTCGCCTCACTGCTTGTTGGCTGTAAGCCAAGCACCGTAAGGAGCTTCACGATTCGAATTTGACCATTATCCAAGTGCTCAGGAGATATTGCAGCCTCTTCAATATCATCTGGCAGCGCACGCTGCTGAAAGACCGTAATAAAATGATTTTCTGCTGCTTGGGCAGCCTCTTCACTATGGTACATCCGTACAAATGTCGCTGCAAGCTGCATTTTCGCATCGCGTGGATGTACAGAGCCATCAGCTAGACCTGTTTTCAATGCGGCAAGCTCCTCCATGCTTAAATCGGTAGCAAGCTCGTAATATTTAAGCATAAGTTCATCAGGAATCGACATAGATTTACCGTAAATCTGGTTTGGCTCTTCATCGATACCGATGTAATTACCTAAGCTTTTGCTCATTTTATTTACGCCGTCTAATCCTTCAATTAGAGGCGTTGTAATCGCGATTTGTCCCGGTTTATTGTATTCCTTCTGCAAGGTTCTGCCCATCAACAGATTAAATGTCTGATCCGTTCCCCCAAGCTCCACATCGGAGTTAAGCGCAATGGAATCATAACCTTGCATTAACGGGTAGAAAAACTCATGGATACTGATTGGCAAGCCTGTCGTGTAGCGCTTATTAAAATCATCTCGCTCCATCATACGCGCAACCGTGACTTTTCCAGCTAGATTAACGACATCTGCGAAATTAAGCGGCGCAAGCCATTCCGAGTTATAGTAAAGCTTTGTTTGCTGTGGATCTAATATTTTGTAAATTTGTTTTTGGTAAGTTTCCGCATTTCGTTTCACATCTTCTTCAGTCAGCTGTTTCCGTGTTTCCGATTTCCCGGTAGGATCACCAATTCTGCCTGTAAAGTCTCCGATAATCAGCTGAACTTGATGGCCCAATTGCTGAAATTGGCGCAGCTTATGCAGAACAACCGTATGGCCGATATGAATGTCAGGTGCAGAAGGATCAAGTCCTAGCTTCACATTTAATGGCGTACCTGTCGCGACTGCGTTCGCAATTTTGTTTTTCAGATCATCCTCAGGTACAATCTCCACGACACCGCGGCGAATGACGGCCAGCTGGCGCTCAACCTCACTTTGCTGCTCCTTCGTTAAACTTTCCCACTTTACCATAGAACTTTTCCTCCTTTGTATGCGTCTATATAGACATAAAAAATCCTTCCAGCCCCAAGGGACGAGAAGGATTAGCTCGCGGTACCACCCTCGTTAGAGTACGCCTGCCTTTTTTAATGAAAAAAAAGAGGTACTCTCACTTCGTTGTTGATAACGGAGACGGGCTCCGAAGTGAACTACTACGGCTGATTAGATCAGCATACGGTTCCTTCACTTAGCTCCAGGCGGTAATTCAACAAGCGGCGCATACCGGTTTCCACCACCCACCGGCTCTCTGATAATACGATTCGCTGTCTACTCGTGCCCTTCAAAGCATTGATTAGATAAAACATTATTGAATTTATACCATAGCAATGCTGTGAAGTCAATTCATACGAAAAAATGCCTAGCTTTATCGATTTATGTTATAATAGGTGTGCTATTTGGAGGAGGAGTCATAGGAATGCAAGAGGATCATCAACCTACGCCAGTGAAACGAAGCAGATGGCGTACTTTTGGAATCGTAACCTTAATAACAGTAAAATGGATGGTATATTTCGGAATTTTCATCGGATTGCTTGCTGGCGGAGCAGTAACGGGTTATGTGGCAGCAACTGTGAAAGACGAAGATGTACGGCCACGATCCGTTATTGAAGAGAAAGTCGGCGAAAATGCAATAACCGGATTTGTTTACTTCAATGATGCTTCACTTGTCGGACAGCTAAGAACGTCAGAAGACCGAATGATTATTACATATGATGATTTGCCGCCAAAAGTTATTAATGCCGTCCTTGGCATCGAAGATAATAACTTTTTTGAACATAACGGCGTAGACATCAATGGACTTGGTCGTGCGGTGAAACAAAAGGTTTTAAACGAGGATATACAAACAGGCGGAAGTACGCTTACTCAACAACTTGCACGTCGTGTATTCCTAAGTTTGGACAAAACAGACAGTCGTAAAATTAAAGAAATATTTTTGTCTCTGCGCATGGAGCGTTACTTAACGAAAAAGGAAATTTTAACAGCTTATTTGAATAAAGTTCCTTTCGGAAACGGTTCTAGCGGCTACAACTTGTTTGGTATCAAAGCAGCTGCCAAAGGTATCTTTGGCATCACGGATCTAAACCAGCTTAACATTGCGCAGTCTGCTTATTTAGCCGGCCTGCCTCAGCGACCATCTGCCTATACCGCGTTTACGGGCAAAGGTCAATTTAATCAAGCAGGCTTCGATTTGGCGCTTGGACGTCAAAAAACGGTATTGAAGCGTATGTTCGAAACAGGACGCATCACCAAGCAGGAGCATGACGAAGCGCTCCAATTCGATATAAGGAAGACGCTGGCTGAGCCTACTGAAAAGGCTTATACAACTTATCCTTATTTGATGCTTGAAGCAGAGCGTCAAGCCGCCGAGATTATGCTCATGGCACAGGATTCTACTTTAACCAAAGCTGACTTACGTAAAAAAGAAAACGCACCTCTTATCGAAGAAGCACGCGACCATTTGCTTCGCGGAGGATACCACGTCCATACAACGATTGACAAAGATATCTACCAGCTTATGCGTGAGATCGGAACAAACGATGAAAACTTCACGCCGTACAGTGAGAAAAAAGGTCTTGAGCAGATCGCAGCTGTCATGCTGGATCACAAAACAGGTGCTATATTAGGGATGCTCGAAGGTCGTGACTTCTATGAAGAGCAGCTAAATTATGCTACACAGATGACACGGCAGCCAGGTTCGACAATGAAGACATTAGCGGCCTACCTTCCAGCCATAGATATGGGCATCATACAGCCCGCTAGCATTATTGATGATGCACCAATTGTACTCAAGGATGGTCAGAAGGGCTTCCATATCCCAATGAACGTAAACCGTAAATTTGCGGGATTAGTTACAGCGCGTGAAGCATTGAACCGCTCATTGAATTTGCCAGCTTTGAAAATTTTCAATGAGGAAGTCAAAATCGAGAATGCATGGTCATTTGTCAAAAAACTTGGCATTACAACGCTTCAACCGGAAGATGCTTATGCACAAACCGGTGTAATTGGCGGATTAAGCATCGGCGTTTCCGTAGAAGAGCTTACGAATGCATACGGGGCAATTCCGAACAAAGGCGTTTTCAACGATGCCTACATGATCTCAAAAATTACAGATGCAAACGGAAAACCGATATACGAGCACAAACAAGAACCCAAACAAGTATTCTCGGAGCAAAGTGCCTTTTTGATGACAGATATGTTGTCGACCGTTATTTCAAGCAGAAGCGGTTCTGCAAACAAACTGAAATCACAATTTGATAAATACGGAGAAATTCCGATTGCCGGCAAAACAGGTTCCACACAAAGCTACGGTGATGTATGGTTCATGGGCTTCTCGCCGGATATTACTTTAGGGGTCTGGGCCGGTTATGAGGAGCAAGTTAACTCCTTATCCGAAAAAGGTAAAACACGGGCTCGTTCAATCTGGGCGTTAATTATGAATAAGATGGCCGAAAAGAAACCAGACGTATTCGTAACGAAGGAATTTGAACGTCCATCTGGCATAGTCAAAGCTACCGTATCCAGCGCAAGCGGCTTGCTTCCAAGCCAATTGACGAAGGAATCAGGCATGTTTGTAACCGATTGGTTTAACAAAAAGGATATACCTAAGAAAACAGACGATGCCCTTGTTAAGATGTCTTACATTACTTACAATGGCGTGAACTACGTTCCTAACCCTGCGACTCCTAATGATATGGTTAAGGAACAAATCGTAATTAAACGTAAAAAACCATTAGATGTCCTAATGGATGAGATTAAGGCAGCTCAGCAGAAACTGCCGGCTAGCAGCCGTCGACCACTTGGTGTATACCTGCCTGCGGATGCATCAAATAATGCGCCGTCTAAGCCTGACCCTCGTGTCGATGACGGGGCTGCCCCACCGCCTCCTGCAAGTGTTAAGCTGCAGTCATCGGATGGGGCGTTCATTCTGACATTTAACGATAGTACCGCTGCTGATGTCGTAGGATACCGTGTGTATCGAGCGGCTAATCAAGGTTCATACGAGAAGCACGGCGAATCTATTCCGCTGGGTGCGGACAAACGGATGAAGCTTAACGCTTCTAACGCTCAGGGCTACACTTATTACGTGACAGCCGTTGATGTAGTCGGGAAAGAATCAGCACCAAGTCAGCTTGTTCAATATGGTAACACACCTGTGAATCCTGGGTTACCTGGTCTACCTGAGGACGGTGGCAATTCTAGTGGAAACGGGTCAGCTACAACAGCTCCTTCAGCTCCAACGAACTTAAAAGCTGCGAAAACGGATCTTAGCGTACGTTTGACATGGGCTTCTAACAGTGTGTCTGACCAAGTAACGCAATATCATATATACTACAGCGCAAATAACGATGGAAAATTTTCAAAGATCGGATCTACCTCAGAAACAAGCTTCGAGTATGTTGCACCGCTTATCACTGGCTCGTTTTACGTGACATCGGAAAACGCGAGCGGCCAGTCAAAGCCCTCCTCGAAGCAAACGATCAGTTAGCTAATATTCCATATTCCACACTAGGAAGGAAATAATAACAATGACCAAAAAACGTATCGATCATGTTGGAGTTATGGTAAAAGATCTTGAAGCCTCCATTACTTTTTACACGGAGATTATCGGATTTGAACTTAAAGGAAGAACACCGCATACAAACGGTATCATTGAACTCGCTTTTCTCGGCTTTGGCGATTCCGACGAAACGGAGCTTGAGTTGATCAAAGGTTACAACGACAGCCTTCCTACTGAAGGAAGAGTGCATCATTTTGCAGTCTCTGTATCTGATGTACATGCAGAGTTCGATCGCTTAAAGCAACTGAACGTTACCTTCATAGACGAGGATATCACTGTGCTCCCTAACGGCTATCAATATTTTTTCATAAGCGGACCAGAGGGCGAGCGAGTAGAATTATTTCAACGGTAAGTGATAAACAAGAATGGACATAGTAATTGAAAAAAAGAGGCTGGCTCCTAATTTTTGGAGACAGCCTCTTTCTCATTGTTTTCTTAGTCTTCAATCGTAGACAGGTCGCCTGTCGGCAGGTTTAGCTCCCAAGCCTTCAACACTCGACGCATAATTTTGCCGCTTCGTGTTTTTGGAAGTTTATCCTTAAACTCGATTTCTCTTGGCGCCGCATGAGCGGATAAACCTATTTTTACAAATTGCGAAATCTCAAGCTTCAATTCATCTGAAGCCACATAGCCTTCGCGCAGTGCAATAAACGCTTTAATGATCTCTCCACGCATCGGATCAGGCTTACCAATAACTCCTGCTTCTGCGACTGCTGGATGCTCAACAAGCTTGCTCTCTACCTCGAAGGGTCCGACTCGCTCGCCTGCAGTATTAATGACATCATCTATACGCCCTTGGAACCAGAAGTAGCCATCCTCGTCCATATACGCTGAATCACCGGAAATATACCAGCCTTTAATATAGAAATACTCCTCATACTTAGATGGATTATTCCATACTTTACGCATCATAGACGGCCAAGGAACTTGAATCGCCAAATTACCCATACGATATGGAGGAACCTCATTCCCGCTATCATCAATGATAGCAGCTTTGACCCCTGGCAACGGCTTGCCCATTGAACCTGGCTTAATATCCATACTCGGGTAGTTACAAATCAATTGACCGCCAGTCTCTGTCATCCACCAAGTGTCATGAATGCGTTGACCGTAAACCTTCATGCCCCATCTTACGACCTCGGGGTTCAGCGGCTCTCCTACGCTTAGGACATGTCGCAAGCTTGAAAGATTAAACTGCTGTGATATATCGTCCCCCGCGCCCATTAACATACGGAACGCAGTAGGTGCACTGTACCATACAGTAACGTTATATTTCTGAATGACACTATACCAATCACTTGGACTAAAACGCCCGCCGCGAACGACATTTGTTGCCCCATTAAGCCATGGTGCAAAAATACCATAAGATGTTCCGGTCACCCAGCCTGGATCAGCCGTACACCAGTATATATCATTTTCTTTCAAGTCGAGTACAATTTGTCCTGTATACATATGCTGAACCATCGCATTTTGGACGTGGTAGACACCTTTAGGTTTACCAGTTGAGCCAGATGTATAGTGTAAAATGAGACCATCCTCGCGATCCAGCCATTCAATCTCGGCCTCATCGGAAGCATCAGCCATTACTTTCGCGAAATCGATAATTCCCTCTTCATTCTCTAAATCTTTACCGA
This sequence comes from Paenibacillus sp. J22P15, assembly GCF_056269345.1. Classification (NCBI taxonomy): domain Bacteria; kingdom Bacillati; phylum Bacillota; class Bacilli; order Caryophanales; family Paenibacillaceae; genus Paenibacillus; species Paenibacillus sp. J22P15. Next base: position 182,213 of record NZ_JBWDNT010000001.1, on the reverse strand, counting down.
ATACGATTACATGCTTCAGATTCGGAAGCTCATCTCTTTTAATTCTTTTTAATAATGCAGGAGTTGTAATAATTGCTGTAGCTTCACTGTCTTGAAGTCTGTCCTTTACCGCCGTCTCCATAAAAGCCTCGAAAAGCGGTCCTACAACAGCACCGATCTTCAATGCGCCAAGAATACTTAGATAAAGCTCCGGTGAACGCGGCATGAAGATGAATACACGCTCTCCCTTAGTAATACCTAGGTTCCGCAAAACATTGGCAAATCGATTCGATTGCTTGCTCAGTTGCTCAAAAGTGTAGGATTCATCGCGTTCACTATCACTATAGTATAGAGCGACCTTGGCTCCTCTTCCTTGCTCAACATGGCGATCAATGGCTTCATAAGCCATATTCACTTTCCCAGTCGTATACCAACTAAATTGACTTTCGATCTGGCTCCATTCAAAAGAATTAACTGCTTCTTCATAATTCGGTAAGTTCGAATTTTGCGCTGTCGCTGGAATTCGTTCTTGATGTAAGTTGATCATACTATCACTCTCCCATCAAATCTAGGTTTCTGATTTTAAAGAATACGCTTTCAGTATGGAGTCAAATCTTGAGGCATACAAGCTGAACTCCACAAGCTCATCCCTTGATAAACCGCCAAACTTATTATAACATAACCTTTTTCTATTCGACTATGCTTTTCATTTACTAAAATGTTTGTTATAAAGAGTATTAGAGATTTATGTTTTAAGATGAATTTAACAGCAAAGGGGGGGCAGCCTTGGAACACCGAAAGCGTTTGCAGCGAGAACAGCTCGTTTTGGACACCAGTCGCGAACTTATTTTGGAAGGACCCGTACCGCCAGATCGACTAGCTAGTATGACGATCCATGAATCACTAGATGCATTCCGCAGGCCAAAGGAGCAGCATGTTGCGCTTGTTGAAATCGCCGGTTTAGATGAAGGAAGAATTATTTTGGCACGCGAGGGCTCCGTTATCGTTGGTTATGTCACCTTCCATTATGCAGACGAGTTGGAGCGCTGGTCCGAGGGCGGAATGACTGATCTCATCGAGCTCGGCGCTATAGAAGTAGCAGATGATTATCGCGGCTGCGGCTTAGGAAAACGTATGATTCAGCTTGCCTTCGCCGAGGAACAATTAGAAAATATGATTGTATTCACAACGGAATATTATTGGCATTGGGATCTTGAGGGTACGAAGTTAAATGTATGGGACTATCGCAAAATGATGGAAAACTTGATGAAAGCGGTCGGAATGATCTGGTTTGCTACTGATGATCCCGAAATATGCTCCCACCCCGCGAATTGTCTAATGGTCCGAATTGGGACAGAGGTTCCGCTGAGCTCCGTCGAACACTTTGACCGCGTGCGCTTTCGTCAACGATTTATGTATTAAGCTGATGCTTTCGAAGTTGGTTTGCTTCGCAAACCTTAAGGAGGATAGGAATGGCTTCTGACTCTATTTTCATCTATCATTCGGATGCTAGCGGATATAAATTCGGTGAGGAGCATCCTTTCGATCCGCTGCGTCTAACTTTAACGATTGATCTGCTTAAAGAAGTTCATGCTTTGTCTGAGGTGGAGGAGCATTTCGTGACTCCCGTCGATTATTCCGAGGAAGAGCTGTTGCCGCTCGTACATAGAACTGATTATTTGGCGGCTGTTAAACAATTGAGCGAGGACACCGACATTGACGATAGTCATGTGCTAGCAGAACAATTTGGACTGCATACAGAGGATACACCCTATTTCCCTGGGATGCATAAAGCCGCGATGTCCATCGTCAGTGGCTCTGTGACCGCCGCAGAGCTCGTTATGACCGGTCAAACGAAGCATGCCTACCATCTAGCCGGCGGATTGCATCACGCCTTCCCTGATCGCGCCTCTGGCTTTTGTGTATATAACGATGCAGCCGTCGCCATTAAACATATCCGTCAAAAATATGGGGCCAGAGTGCTTTATATTGATACCGATGTCCATCACGGAGACGGTGTCCAATGGGTTTTCTACGATGATCCGGACGTATGTACTTATTCGATACATGAAACAGGCAAATTTCTGTTTCCCGGAACCGGCTACGTTCATGAGAAAGGTACGGACCACGGGCATGGTGCTTGCTTTAATGTACCTCTTGAGCCTTATACAGAAGATGAATCTTGGCTGGAGAGCTTCAATATTACTTTACGCAAAGTCATCTCAGCCTTCCAACCAGACATCATCATTAGTCAGCACGGCTGTGACGCCCATGCGTTTGATCCGCTCTCCCACATTCATTGCAGCATGCGAATCTATGCTGAAATACCCGCCATTATACATGAATTAGCGCATACCTTTACCGAAGGCCGCTGGATCGCTCTTGGCGGAGGCGGCTATGATATTTTCCGCGTCGTTCCGCGGGCATGGTCTTTAGTTTGGCTTACGATGATTAACCATCCTATTGCTCGTGCTATTGCTGCCGGAGAAGAAGCACGACTTCCAGACAGCTGGCTGGACCGCTGGGAATCGATTAGCCCCAACCAGCTCCCAACGCATTGGATGGACGATCAAGCTGACATTGCACCGATGCCTAGACGTACAGAAATAACGAACAAAAATCGTTTAACCCAAAACATCGTTATTCAGGATCTATAAATCTACCTACGTATCCAGCTCCAGTACAATATCAAAAAAAGCTCTGATGCTGGCATCAGAGCTGGTTCTTTGTATGGTTAAATATGTTGCAGTATATCATCAATAATTTGATATGAATTGTTGGAGGCTGTTACTGTAAACTCAGCGAAGTTAACATGAGCCGACCCATCCGCTTTGTCAGACATCGAACGAATAATGACAAATGGTATATTATTCATATCGCATACTTGAGCTACCGAAGCGCCCTCCATCTCCGCACATGCGCCTTGCAGCGTCTCATGGAGCAGCTTGACCGACTCACGGCTAGCAATAAATTGATCGCCTGAAAGCACCTTTCCTTGCAGACTACGTCCTGAGAATAATCGATTGCTCGCAGCTGAAGCGAGTTCGATTAATCGTTCATCAGCAGGAAACTCTGATCTTGGGTGAAAAGGAATCGTTCCAAGAGCAAAACCTAGTGGAGTGCAGTCCATATCATGCTGCACGCAGCTCGTAGAAACGACGATATCACCAATATTCAGCTGTGGATCAACTGCGCCGGCAACACCTGTGAATAGAACGCAATCAGCTCCGAGATCTAGCAAAATTTGTGTACAGACAGCAGCATTAACTTTACCTACACCCGATTTGCAATAGATGATCGTTTTGTCATGAAGTGTGCCTTCATAATATGTAATGCCTGCTTTTGTCACCTCAGACGCTACGTTCACCTGCTCATGCAGCAATTCTATTTCTTCCGCCATAGCGCCTATAATCCCGATTTTATTAAATGACATTTCTTTTATATTCCTCCAACCGATTGACGCAAAATAATCTCATGCGGTAGGACAACTTTTGATTGATCCACATTTTCCTTCTTCATCAGCTTAGTTAACAAACGCATAGATACTGCACCAATATCATACATCGGCTGTGCTACAGCAGTAAGCTGTGGACGAACCATTGATGCCATACGACTATTATCAACGCTAATAACCGAAATATCTTCAGGAACTCTCAAGCCGGAATCTTGAATGCTATGAATAGCACCGATCGCCATTTCATCCGTCGCGGAGAATACTGCTGTAGGACGCTCGTCCAGTTCAATAAAGTACTTCATCGCTTCTGCACCTGATTCATAGCGGTAGTTGCCCGTACGAACTAATGTTTCATCATAGGTAATACCAACTGCTTCAAGCGCACGCTTGTAACCTTGGAATCTTGCATAGCCAATTGAAGGGTCTTGCAGCGTTCCGCTGATCATTGCAATTCTTCTATGTCCTTGCTCATAAAGATTTTGTACTGCATCAAATGCAGCATCCTCATGATTTATATCAACAGATGGAATTTGACCGCTCTCATCTGAAGTCGCACAAAGTACGATTGGTACATTAGCTGTCTTAAATGCTTGCAAATGTTCTTCAGTTACTGCTCCGCCCATAAATAATAAGCCGTCTACTTGTTTCTCAAGCAGCGTATTGATAACACGGATTTCTTTATCTTTTTTCTTATCCGCATTACATAAAATAATATTATAATGATACATATTCGCGATATCTTCAATTCCACGTGCTACTTCGGCAAAGATAGCATTTGAAATGTCAGGAATAACTACGCCCACAGTAGTTGTTTTCTTACTTGCCAAACCTCTTGCTACAGCATTTGGACGATATCCTAGTCGTTCTATTGCTTCATATACCTTTTTGCGTGTTGCTGGTTTCACATTGGGATTATTGTTCACAACCCGAGAAACCGTAGCCATTGATACTCCTGCTTCTCTTGCTACATCATAAATGGTTACCGTCACAGTGTTTCTCTCCATTAGCTCAGATTTTATATTTACGCACGACGCATATTAGAGTTATCATACGACAAAAAATTTTTTTTCGCAATGTTGACGCATGTTTCGCTCAATTCAGCGACATGAAAAAACAATAATCTGAACAACTATGTAAGCAGTGTTCGACGGCTTATTTGTTCAAGTCTCTTTTTCAAATCCGCAATCCATGATTCATCATTAAGAGTTTGAGCGAGCAAGTACAAATCAAGAAGCTTATTGATTCGCTGCTCAATCAATCTCTCGAAGGCCGATTGATCTGTCTGTAGTTTGTCTGCCTTAGCCTCTACCAATAAATTAGCCCACTCATTGCATTCATTAAATAGAAAAGTTTGTTTATCTGGAAGAGCACCTAATTTTGCGATTAATCCTGATAAATCCGGCTTAACCTCTGGAAACACTTCACTCCGATTACAGGTTGAGCAAGAAAAGATGGGAACGTTATCGATCTCTACCTTCCCTGAATAAATAACTGTGCGTAGTTTCATCTTCATGATGTCGCCACAATGACAACTCTTATGCAAAGTGGTCCACTCCTTCTTAGTAGCAGCTATCGTTACGAAGCATAGCTTTCAGAGTTATAATGTATAAATGATTCGACTATTTTCGCACAAATTCCTGCTTGCTCTTCCTTGTAATTTTTACTACTAAAATCCCGCTCGGAAACGCTTGAAGGCTGCCAATTATGTTGCTATTTTTCTCCAAATTTTCCGCACTTGCGGCACCGCTGACAAAGCAGTCCAAATCGCTGCACCAATTAGATCATTCCGCACATCTATTGGGTCTGGCATTCTACCTCCAACAAAGGACTGGTGATATTCATCCGTAATTCCATATAATCCGCAAATAAGTACGATGATGACCTTCATCCAAAAACGGTCAGCCCTTTTGCCAATTCCATAGTCAATCGTAATGGCAAGAATAAAGTAGGAAACAAAGTGCCCCCAATTAAAACCTTCCATGAAAGGAAGAAACTTTTGAAAGAAAGGAAGCATAGTATTGATCTCGTCACCAGTCCGTGAAGATAGCATAAATATGATAGCCATCCAAGAAATCGCAGGTAAAAACCGCAGCAGTCTTAGATATGAAAATGATTTTGAATTACGTTTTGTTTGCTTCATTGTTTCTCCTTCGATACAATAATAGGGATCTTTAATAGATGGAGGGATAATATGCCGTTACAAAATAAAACCGTCATCTGCTTGCTAGACGACGAATTCGAGGATTTGGAACTATGGTATCCTGTATACCGAGCACGCGAAGCTGGTGCGACCGTACTATACGCTGGTCCTGAGAAAGGCAAAACACATATTGGCAAATACGGTGTACCTGCAGTTGCTGATCTATCCTTCAATGAAGTAAACAGCAATGATATTATCGGTTTATTAGTTCCTGGAGGCTGGGCACCCGATAAGCTGCGCCGCTATCCAAAAGTGCTGCAGCTCGTTCAAGAGCTGAATGCAGCTGACAAGCCGATTGGGCAAATATGCCATGCTGGATGGGTACTCATCTCAGCCAAAATTCTCGAAGGTCGTAAAGTAACATCAACGCCTGGCATTCGGGATGATATGGAAAACGCAGGAGCGACATGGTTCGATGAAGCCGTCGTTGTCGATGGAAACCTCATTTCTGCACGCCGTCCACCTGATCTTCCTCCCTATGCGAAAGCATTTGTCGATGCACTAGTACAGCGAATGGGTTAACCATTCGCTGTTTTTTTGTCTAATCGCCCCATAAAACCATTTAATTGCTCCAATATTTCAGTGCTCGTACGGCAGTTTTGTAATTGCTGAAATACATCTTTGCTCTCGATTTGAGAAGTGAACAGAAGTCTTTCCTTTATTGGCAAAATCGAGTGCGAGGACATGCTGAGCTCATCCACGTCCAAGCTAAGCCAAATCGGCAGCGCTCTTAAATCTCCCGCAAGCTCACCGCAGACCCCAACGGTTATGCCGCTCCGTTTAGCTGCTTCAACCGTCATTCTTAACATTCGAATCAGGGCTGGATGAAAGGGCTCATACAAATGTGCGATTTCCTCATTCATCCGATCCACAGCTAAAGTAAATTGAACCAAATCATTAGTGCCAATACTAAAGAAATCAACCTCTTCCGCAAGCAAATCAGCAATCATAACCGCTGCTGGCACCTCGATCATGATTCCGATCTTCATCCCTTTATCATAGGGAAAACCTGCCTCTTCGAGTTCAAGCTTCGCTTCATTTAATATAGCATTAGCAGCACGCACCTCATCAACGGATGAGATGAGTGGATACATAAGCTTTACTTGACCGTAGTGACTCGCTCGCAAAATAGCACGCAGCTGCGTTTTGAATAGATCCTTTCGATCTAACGATATCCGAATGGCTCTATAGCCAAGGAAAGGATTGTCTTCCTCAGGAAGTTCAAAATAATCCAGCTGTTTATCCCCCCCTACATCCAGAGTTCGGATAACTAGCGGTTCCCCTCCGAGACGTTCGGCCACACTTCGATATACTTCAAATTGCTCATCTTCCTTCGGGAATCGGTTCCGATCCATATACAAAAACTCTGTCCGGAACAGACCAACACCATGTGCCCCGCTGGACATCGCAATTTCCAGCTCTTTGAAGGAGCTTATATTAGCAGCTAACTCCAGCCTTTTTCCATCTGGCGTTACGGGGCGATGGCCGGCAATGCCATGAAGCCTTTTCTTTGCCTCTGATTGATGAGTGTGCAGTTCAGTATAGTAATTAATGATTTGCTCGATAGGATTAATAAACACAGTACCATCATTACCATCAATAATAATCGTTTGCCCCGTTTGAATAGGCTCTTCTAGCTTATTCTCAACACCGACAACAAGTGGTACTCCGAGCGCTCTAGCCATAATGGCTGAATGTGATGTTTTGCTGCCTGCAAGTGTCACAATGCCAAGTACATGCTGAGGATTAATATGTGCGAGCTGCGAAGGAGACAATTCCTTGGCAATCAGAATAAAGGGCTGCGTATCCGATGGAAGTGTAATTTCCGGAGCACCTAGCAGATGCTTCAGTAACCGATTGCCAACATCCTTAATATCTAATGCCCTTTCCTTCATATACTCATCATCAAGCAGATCAAACATCGTTACAAAATGGTCAATAGCTTCTTTAACAGCAACTTCAGCTGCTTTGTACTGGCGTTGGATAATACCTTGTATTTCATTCATAAAGACAGGATCGTCCAAAATGGCTATATGAGCATCGAAAATATGTGTTTCTTCGGATCCGACAACATCTCGCAGATCATCCTTAATCTGCTCAATTTCGGACTTTGAAGTACGAATACCCTCGTATACACGTTCGAACTCTCGAGCAAAATCCGCTACATCGATTTTTTGCTCCGGTAACTCCCATTCCCAATTCGGAAGCACAAACGATCTCCCAATCGCTATGCCTGCTGACGCCCCTATTCCTTGAATCATTGTGTTTCCCCTCCACCGTTTCTCTCTTTAAGTACAACAGACAATACCGAGGACTGCCCCTTTTTCACCGCTTTGAACGGCGCAAACCGCCATGAGTGAACCAGATCAGAATTTGTTATTACCATTGGAGTAGCAAGGGACTTACTCTCCTTTCGAACTCGTTGCAAATCAAATTTGATGAGCATCATGCCTGGCGTAACTTCATCCCCTTCTTTAACAAGAGCATTAAAGTATCCTTTGCCCGCCAAACCAGAGGTATCGATACCGATATGAAGCAGTACCTCTAGCCCCTCCGGGGTAAGAATACCGATCGCATGCATCGTTGGATAAATGATAATCACTTTTCCTTTGACAGGAGACACAAGCTCGCCTTTCTCCGGAATAAAAGCGACGCCTTGTCCCACAAGCTTGCCCGCAAAGATCGGATCCGGCACTTCATCAAGCGGTATCATACGGCCTTGCATCGGAGAATGAAACAACACTTGTGCTTGATCCCGGTGTATCGTCTTAATCATTTCTTCACGGATAAGCTCAGAATATGTGCCGAATACGACCTGAACATGTCCGCCGCCTAGCTTAATAACACCAGCTGCGCCCAAATTTCGTAACGCATTTATATCAAGCAGCTTATCATTGGATACTTTAAGCCGCAATCTTGTAATACAGGACTCCATCTTTTCAATATTTTGTTTGCCGCCAATCGCTTGTAAAATAAGCGGTGCGCGATAAGGAATATCACCTGCCCACTCATCAAGCTGTGAGCCTTCCTCACGGCCAGGAGTCGGAATTCGAAACCTGCGTATCGCCCAGCGAAATAAGAAGTAATAAATAAAACCGACTACAATGCCTATCGGAATGATAAGCCATCCACGAGTCGCCAAGTGCTGATTAATGACAAAATCAATGGCTCCAGCGGAGAAAGAGAACCCATGCTTTATACCAAGCTCATAGGTAACCCACATAATAATACCTGACAAAAATGCATGAACGACGTACAAATACGGTGCTACAAACAAAAATGCAAATTCTACCGGCTCGGTTACACCTGTTAAAAAAGAGGCAAGTGCTGCATACATGAATGTTTTCCGGATTTTCGGCTTCAAATCCTCACGCGCTTCATGAATAATCGCAAACGCAATTGCAGGTAATGCGAACATCATTGTTGGGTACAAACCGGCCATAAACACGCCTGCTGTAGGATCACCTGCGAAGAACCTCGGCAGGTCACCGTAAACCATTTGTCCGGTCGCTGTCTCGTAGCCGCCAATTTGAAACCAGAATACATGGCTAACCAAATGATGCAATCCGAATACTACCAAAATCCGATGTACAAAGCCGTACAAGAAGATGCCGAATCCTCCGCCCGACGCGACGATATCCCCCAGCTCTACAAGCATCTTTTGCAAATAGGGCGCGATGTTGATCATACCTATAGAAAATAGTAAACAAACTACGCTTACAAATAGCGGTACAAATCTAGGACCGCCAAAAAACTGTATGTATTCCGGTAATTTCAAACTTTTAAACTTCTCATGACTAACACCAGCGATGATTCCAATGAACGTACCAATAAGCACAGTTGGTTCAATCGGCACTTCGGCAGTACTTGTAATTCCGCTGTAAATCATCATTCCTACGAGGGCAGCCATCCCCGCTGCGAGCGCATTACCAGTTAAACCAAGCGATATACCAAGCGCAAAGATATATGGTAAAAACGTAAAAATCGTTTCGCTTGCAGCTAATAAATAGCCTTCCATACCTGGCAGACCGAAGTACGCCCAAGGCAGCTTGCTTAAGCTCAAAAATATGGCTGCACCCGGCAGCACAATCATCGGCAGCATAAATGCTCTGCCAAGCTGCTGCAGGCTTCCTATGAAAACCATCTTGCACCTCCTTAAAGTTTTGCGAAGCAAAACTGACTTCGTAAGCATAAGCTAAGTTTTGCGAAGCAAAACTGACTTCGTAAGCATGAAACCGCACACATCTATATCGATGTTAAGCGTTTGCTGCGTTTTTGTCAAAGTAAAACGGCGAGCCTGTAAAGGCCCGCCGATGTTGATGATTCTTTTCATATTTTATAAAAAAGTTATCGCATGCCGCCTGAATATGGAGTGTTTGCTGCACTTGTCGCCTGCCAGCCTATCTTAGAAATAACTGGCCCTGCTTGTTGATATGCATTAGTTGCTTCATACACAGGGTGAAGCGATGTGTTCGAGTGTGTCTGCGTCATTCCGCCATATCCGTGTTGAATAGGTGAATGTCCATAACCACCGTAATTGGACGTTGCTTGCTGAGCAAACTGTGATCCCTGATTCGAGGTTGGCTGGTAATACGAATGTTGATGTTGTCCGTTTGGTGCTGCTTGATAGCCTACATGCGCAATAACTGGGCCAACGTTGCCAAACGCCGTCGCTGGCGAACTTGCATAGCTGTGTACCGGTTGATGCGAGATGAATGAATTGTTCGTTCCTACCGGATGCGTCATATTCGAATAGCTGCTAGGCGCATAGTGCTGCATACCTTGGCTATTGGAATGTGATGCTTGATAACCGTTTGGCATATTTGAAACAATATCATTTGTTTGTCTGCCAAAAGTCGGTTGGCTAAGCTGCCCTTGGTAATGCGATTGCACGTAGCCGGTTGGCTCAAAGTGCGTGCCTTGGTTAAGGTAGCTCTGCTGACCTTGGTAATTACCCGGTTGTTGCGAAAATTGATTCACGTCATGTCCTCCTAGGATTACACTCATAAAGTCCTCAAGTGAATGCCGCCTGCCTCGACTAATTGCTCATGCGAATGCAAGTTAGGCACCCGCTCTTGAAGCTTTCTTATTGTGCAGGAGTGACCCTTTTTTTATAACTGTTATGTTATGGATTTCCCGCCTGGAAGCAAGATGGAATCCTCCACCTTAATGCAGCGATCCATGATGACCTCAAGACCGCCTGCTTCAGCAATCGCTGCGGCTTCCTCATTCGCTATACCTAGCTGCAACCAAAACGTTTTGGCACCAATTGCAACTGCCTCAGCTGCTACAGGCGGTGTATGTTCACTTCTTCGAAAAACATTAACAATATCAACAGGTACAGGGATATCTTTTAGCGACGCATAGCTTTTTTGTCCCAATATAGAATCGGCATTAGGATTGACAGGAATAATCGTATAACCCTTTGCTTGCATCGCTTCGGATACCATATACGATACACGCTCTGGATTATCTGACAAGCCAACAACCGCTACTGTTGTGCTTTTCTCCAAAATACTTTTAATCTGCTCACGTGTTGGATTCTCAAATGCCATCTTAATCCCTCTATTCTTTATTTTATGAACAAGCTTTCTTACGCCTTCTCTACATTAACCATCAATCCACTCGACATTGGCCCCTAATGCTTGTAAATGATCAAAGTAAATCGGATATGATTTGGCTACATGGTGAGCATCACGAATACGAATTGGCTGCTTCGCACGCAATCCCACTACCGATAATGCCATGATAACCCGGTGGTCATAATGAGCATTTATCTCAACTCCGCCTTCTACACCTTCTGGACGACCATGAACGATGATTTCGGCTTGACGCTCTTCTACGTTTGCGCCTGCTTTACGAAGCTCATTCAAATAATCGGTAATGCGATCACACTCTTTATAACGCAAATTTTCTACATTATAGAATCGTGAAGTCCCTTCGGCAAAAACAGCCGCTGCAACCATTGCAAGTACCGCATCCGTCGCATGGTCTCCATCAAACTCAACTGCCTTCAGCTTGCCGTTGCCTTTTACATGAACGATACCGTTCTCATGCGTTAAAGGAACCTCCATCATCTTCAATACATCGACGACTGCACGTTCACCTTGCTTGCTCTTCTCTTCCAACCGATGAACGATGACATCCGACTGCGTTACTGCTGCTGCTGCTAGAATCGCTGCAGAGCCGGGATAATCGCCTTGTACGGAGTAGGTTTTCGCAGCATAGCTTTGACCGCCTGGAATACGGAAGCGCATATAGTCCTCATCAGCATGGATAACGATGCCCGCCTGTTCCAATACTTCAAGCGTTTGGCCAACAACAACCTTCGACTTCAAATCATGCAGTACTTCAATTTCGCTATCCTCTTCCAATAAAGGTGTCAAAAATAGCAGAGCACTCAAAAATTGTGAGCTGATGTTGCCTGATACTTGAATTTTTCCGCCCTTAGGTGATCCGCCTTGAATACGAATTGGCAGTTTACCATCATTATGCTCAATAGTAACTCCCATCGCTGTCAACGATTCAATCAAATCGCTATGAGGACGTTTGCCGAGCGAATCTGGATAACGATTAATAAAGGTTACATCTGGACAAAGAGCAGCTATAGCCATAAGAAAGCGCAATACAGCTCCTGCGTTTCCTACATCAAGCTGTTCAACTGGTTTCGGATGACGGCCAAAGCCGGTGATGACGATTTTCTCATCATCTTCCTCCACAGTTGCTCCAAGGTCTCGAATACAGCGGCGCATTGCGTCACTATCCTCGCTGTGAGCAGGAAAATAAATCGTGCTAGTGCCTTCCGCAAGTGCTGCTACCAGTAGATAGCGGGTCGTGTAATTTTTTGAAGAAAGCGCTTGAAGTTCTCCTTCAAGTCTTGGCGTTGGTGTCACTAAAACGTCCATAGTTCGTATGATCTCCTTTTACATTCATATATACACTTCTAAAGCCGTAGACTATTCGAAGTGCTGATGATTTCAATTACTGCTGAATCGACCATCGCTCATAAATCGCAGCAACTACCTCTTCTGCCGTCAGGTTTGTAGTATCAATTATAAAATGTGCGAAATCATAAGCTTGCTCACGCTGCGCCAGCAGCAAATTTACTCGCTCGACCGCATCCCCTTGCAGCAAAGGTCGTTCTGTATCCGTCTTTACTCTAGCGATGATCTGCTCGGGACTTGCTTTAAGTGCTACAACAAAACCGCTGTTCAGCATCAGCTCACGGTTGACAGGGCTAAGTACTGCACCGCCACCTGTTGCAACTACGCAGCACTCCTCGTTTGCCAAAATCGTATCCAGCACTTTCGTTTCGATAGCTCGAAAGCCGGCTTCGCCATCCGATGCAAAAATATCAGAAATCCGTCTATTTTCTAGACGTTCAATTTCCTCATCGCCGTCGATGCGCTTCCAGCCCATCCTCTCGGAAAGCTGCTTGCTGACGGTAGATTTGCCGGTTCCCATGAACCCGATAAGCACTAATTTACTCAATTGTTGCTTTTCCATCGTAACCGTTTCACCCTTTTCGTTCTTGTTAAACCATTTTTTCTACAACATCATATCATTTTTTTGTAATTCTAGGGTATAAAAAAGTTGCATATGTCGTATGGATGATAAAGATGTTTAATTGAGAATAGGAGTGACGTTAGCGATGAGCAGTGAGCTTCAGTTACCAAACCCAAGCCCAACTCAAAACCGAATCAATCGCATTCTCGATCCTGATCATCCCCTTTGCCGGGAGGATGTCGTTTGGATGCTTGAATTTATTAAAAAAAAGGTGGCTGACGAAGATCCAACCTTAATGGATCTTTCGCAGCCACGCTTATTGCAAAACTTTCATTTCTTTGCCGAAGCGGCCATGTCGCTCATACATCGTAGACATTATTCCAATCAAGAGGCCGACAGACTGCGTGACTGTCTTCGTCAGGCAGCATTTGGATTGAATAAGGATAATTCCCGTGATACGAAGCGTTGATATGGCTTCTCGAATTAAGATTGCATCCAGTTAAAGTGGAAGCTGCCTTCTTTGTCTAGGCGTTTAAACGTGTGAGCACCGAAGTAGTCACGTTGCGCTTGAAGCAGGTTAGCAGGCAAACGCTCTGTACGATAGCTGTCGAAGTACGCGATCGCACTTGAGAAAGCAGGAACCGGCACACCGTTTGTAACAGCAGCAGAAATCACTTCACGCCAAGCTCCTTGGTACGACTCAACGATATTTTGGAAATAAGAATCCAGCAACAGGTTACGCAGGTTAGGATCACGGTCATAAGCATCTTTGATGTTTTGCAGGAAGCGAGCACGGATAATGCAGCCGCCGCGGAAGATCATTGCGATTTCGCCGTAGTTAAGATCCCAGTTATATTCTTCAGAAGCTGCGCGCATTTGAGCAAAGCCTTGTGCGTACGAGCAAATTTTACTTGCGAACAACGCTTTGCGAACGGATTCGATAAATGCTGCTCTGTCGCCTTGGAAAGGAGTTTTCGCAGGGCCGTTAAGCACTTTGCTTGCTGCAACGCGCTCTTCCTTCATAGCAGACAAGAAGCGTGTAAATACGGATTCTGTGATGATTGAAAGTGGTACGCCAAGATCTAGCGAGCTTTGGCTCGTCCATTTTCCAGTACCTTTTTGACCAGCAGAATCAAGGATAACATCTACCATTGGCTTGCCTGTCTCAGGATCATATTTCGAGAAGATATCTCTTGTGATCTCGATAAGGTAGCTGTCAAGCTCGCCTTTGTTCCACTCAGAGAAGATCTCATGAAGCTCTTCAGCACTAACGTCTAGCACGTTTTTAAGCAGGTCATATGCTTCACAAATTAGCTGCATATCACCGTACTCGATTCCATTATGTACCATTTTCACATAATGGCCTGCACCGTCTGGTCCGATATATGTGCAGCAAGCGTCATCTCCAACTTTAGCGGAAATGGCTTTAAGAATCGGTTCTACTAGCTCGTAAGCGGATTTTTGTCCACCCGGCATAATAGAAGGACCTTTCAATGCGCCCTCTTCGCCGCCGGAAACGCCCGTACCGATGAAACGGAAGCCTTTAGCTTCAAGATCTTTGCTGCGGCGTACTGTATCAGGGAAATAAGCGTTACCGCCGTCAATAATGATATCGCCTTCAGCCAAATGTGGGACAAGAGAATCAATTGTTGCGTCAGTTCCTGCTCCTGCTTGTACCATGATCAAAATTTTGCGAGGCACTTCCAAAGATTGAACAAACTCTTCAATTGTGTATGTTGGTACAAGATTTTTTCCTGCTGCTTCTTGAACGAGATCATCAGTCTTCTCGCGTGAGCGGTTGAACACCGATACCGTGAAGCCTCTGCTTTCAATGTTAAGGGCAAGGTTTTTACCCATTACGGCTAATCCAATTACGCCAATTTGTTGTTTAGACATTTGGTTCTTCCATCCTTCATCATCTATTTTTGGTCACAATAGTTTCATTTTACTCTTTTTGCGCCAATAAGAAAACTATCTATGCTGAAAAATGTCGCAAAAGAAGCATCAAAAATATTGAGTCAACAGAAAAGTTTATCTTATATATGGCTTAAACCGTTGCGTTTTTATAAAACAAAGCAACTATTTTTGATTAGAAAAAACATAAAAACGATCAAATGCTGAGTGAAATCCAGCTTTTGATCGTTTTTATGTTTTCAAGTAGGGACCGGAATCTATCATCAAAGTTCCAATTGCAACATTTCCGAACGTAGTGTCATGAGTCGTTCTTTCGATTCCGTAACCGCTTCCTCATCGCTGCCCTGAAGTGCGTCAAACAACATCGACAGCTCGTAATCTAGCTCATAACGCAGCACGATTGCTCTTTCCTCTGCACGCTTTGATTGAAAAGCTCTAATCATTTCTTCTATTGTAACGAAAGGCTTCTTCTGATAAATAATCCGATGTTCCATACCGGACACCTCCACGAGTCGTATAATCTCACCGAACATAATACTCTCAATGACGATTTGACGATCTTTAATGCGCTTCACAATCGCATGTCCACGTGTGTCATTAATCAGCTTTTCAATTAATTCTGACAGCTTCTCATCTTTAATAATGTAGTCCCCGACAATTTTGTAGCGATTCTTCATTCGCTGAAATTGAAGCTTAACGAGCTTACGGCCAGTTCGTACGGATACAAGGAACTGCCCCTCCGTCTCACTCCAGTACAAAGAGTAACCTTCCTGAATAAGATCGCGGATGAGATTTTGGATTTGCCGCCGGTCAAATCGCAGCTCCAAATTGCAGTATTCGACTTCGTGGCTCTTGTTCACGGCAATCCCTCCCTTACCTCAGAATAATTGACGAAATGTTCTGATAATTGTTTCTTACTTTTATCTTATACTCCATCTTATGTTATGGCAACTTGGATTATTGACTAATTTTACGCTTATAGCCGACTTATCTTAAAAAAGGGCGCGAACGTCTCCAAATGAAGACATCTCGTTCCCTTTTTTCAAAATATTCCATAGGCAAGCATATAAATTTTATTAACTAGCGGCTTGCTTAGTTCTGCAAAACAAATGCAATTACTTCTTCTAAACTAAGCTTTTTCGCATCTGCTTCATTCCTTGCCTTGAGTTCAACAATCCCATCTGCCGCATGTTTCCCTACTACAATCCGCAGCGGAATACCGATAAGATCAGAATCTTTGAACTTGACGCCTGGGCGTTCATCGCGATCATCGAGCAGCGTCTCAACACCAGCCTCCTGAAGCCTTGCTGTTATATGCATCGCCAAATCCATTTGAATTTGATCCTTTATTGAAACAGGAACGACATGAACCTGATAAGGAGCAATTGCCCTCGGCCAGATGATCCCATTGCTGTCCGAATGCTGCTCAAGCACAGCGGATAGAAGACGCGATACGCCAATGCCGTAACATCCCATAATCAAAGGCTGCCCTGAGCCCGATGCATTTAGATACTTCGCGTTCAGCGCATCACTGTATTTCGTTCCTAGCTTAAACACATGGCCAACCTCAATGCCCCGGTAAAATGTCAATCGCCCTTGCTCGCAGCGTGGACAGTCATCGCCAGCTTCCGCATTCCGATAGTCGCCTGCTTGCACATTCGTCAAATGAACGCTCGGAATTACATTTCCTACGTGGAAGTCCTGTTCGTTCGCGCCTGCTATGCCCGCTTCCATGGCTAGAACAGCATGGTCAGCAAGAATAGGAATAGTTAATCCGATTGGGCCGGCAAAGCCGGTAGGAGCACCGGTCACACGTTCTGTCGTAGCTTGATCGGCAAGTTCCAACTGAGTTACGGCTAACGTGTTTTTCACTTTTATTTCATTAACTTCATGATCTCCGCGGACGATCACTGCGACTGGATTGCCGTCAGCAACGTATATTAATGTTTTCATAAAAGCATCTGCCCCAGTGCCAAATGCTTCGACGAGCTGATCTATTTTCTTAATATCCGGTGTGTGATGGCGGACCATCTCAAGCTCTTTCTTCTTAATAGTGTCACTATTTTGCTGGGACAAGATTTTATACTCGGCTTTCTCCACATTCGCGGCGTAATTACATGAACTGCATACTGCAATCGTATCTTCGCCGATATCAGCAAGCGCCATAAACTCATGTGTTTCGCCTTCTCCGCCGATCGAGCCTGCATCTGCTTCTACTGGACGATAATGGAGCCCGCAGCGTGTAAAGATACGATTATAGGCCTCATACATGCTTTTATAGCTTCGATCAAGCCCTTCCCAATCCTCATCAAAGGAATAAGCATCCTTCATCAGAAACTCTCTTCCGCGCAGCAAGCCGTAACGAGGACGCTTCTCATCCCTAAACTTGGTTTGAATTTGGTATAACGTCATTGGCAGCTGTCGATAAGAGCTTACCTCACTGCGTACTAGTGTTGTAATCACTTCCTCATGTGTCGGTCCAAGTGTGAATTCTCGTTCATGGCGATCGCGAAGTCGAATGAGCTCAGGACCATACACCTCATAGCGGCCAGTTTGCTGCCATAGCTCTGCTGGCTGCATAGCAGGCATTAGTACCTCCTGGGCACCAGCTTGATCCATTTCCTCCCTCACGATTTGCTCCAGCTTTCTGAGCACGCGTCTACCTAATGGCAGATAAGAATAAATGCCCGCAGCGAGCTGTCTGATAAGTCCTGCACGCAGCATTAATTGATGGCTGGCGGCTTCCGCTTCCGACGGCGCCTCGCGCAAGGTAGGCATTAATAGTTGACTCTGTCTCATGATGGATAACCCTCCATTTAATTAAGATTCAATTAGAAAAAAACAAAAAGAACGCATTCGAAGGGACGAATGCGTTCGTGGTACCACCCTCATATAGCTGTCGATTACTCAGATCAGCTCTCAATAGATAACGGAATGAATATTCCGGCAAGCGGTAGAAGTTACCCTTCAGCGCTGCAGCTCGCAAGGTAGGGTTTAATCAATCGTTCATAGAAGCCTTGCAGCCTTCGGGCTTCCTCTCTGATATAAACGTTTGCTGATTAACATAGCCTTGGTCAACACTATTATGATGTCACTAACTTTTGACAAATCTACAATACAATGTTGGCGAAGTCAAGCCATTTTTCATGTACACACCGACTCTCACTATTATCGGATTTTTTGAAAACTTCGCGAAATGTGACCAGACTCATTATCTTTAATCTCTTGGAATATGTACGGTTATCGGCATGAAGGTTCGATGAAATGTGCCTTGCTATGTCGTTCGTCCATAAGACAATGTGCTATAATGAAACAAATTCAGCTGTAGGAGCTATTCGATAAAATTATATTACAGAAATACTAAATAAACTTGAACTGCGTGACCGCACTCAAATCGCTATCTTTTATATGAAATTATTGCACCAATAATTGTACGATTGAAGGAGATTAATACGATGACAACACAGACTGCATCTACAACACTTGCTGGCTTTACACAAGCCGACTTTGATGTTTTTTCACTTCCAGGTCTAGAAGAACGAATGGCGGCAATCCAAAACCAAATTCAGCCGAAATTTCGTGCGCTAGGTGAACAACTGAGCGTCGATGCTGCTGTCCATGCTGGCAATGAAATGTATTTGCATGTTGCAAGGCATTTACGTCGCAAAGTAAATCCGCCAAAGGATACATGGCTTGCGATTTGCAGCAACAAGCGCGGCTACAAAGCACACCCGCATTTTCAGCTTGGATTGTTTGATGATCATTTATTTCTCTGGTTAGCACTCATCTATGAGGTTCCGAATAAATCCAATATTGCTACCGCTTTCCTCAATCAAATCGATCATGTTATCGCGAACGTACCAAAGGATTACGTCCTTTCACTTGACCATATGAAGAAGGAATCTACAGCGATCAGCACCATGTCCAAGCAGGACTGGAATGACGCGCTCGTTCGCTTCCGGGATGTAGGGAAAGCTGAGCTGCTAATCGGTCGTCATGTGCAAGCAGGCGATCCGATCCTTCAAGACGGCGATGCGCTTCTAGCCCTCGCTTCCTCCACCTATGAAACACTTATGCCGTTGTATCATATGGCAAACCTATAAGTATAGAATTCTATTTAAGTAAATAGGCTGTACCTCAGGGTCAATAATGACCTAAGAGGTACAGCCTTTTATCATTTACACCTACTGAGTTGCTGCGGCCTCTGCTTGTGCAGACGCTGCGATAGAGCGTCTTTGCCTGCGCGAGGTACGGAAGAATAATAGCTCATAAACACAAGGTACAATAACTAACGTAAGCAATGTAGCAGCAATTAATCCACCAATGACGACGATGGCTAAACTTTGGGAGACGATACTGCCCGATTCATGAGAACCGAATACAAGTGGCAGCATCGCGGACACCGTCGCTACCGCTGTCATCACGATTGGCCGCATCCGCGTCGTAGCAGCTTCAATCAACGCTTCGCGAATAGGCATCGTCAATTCATTTTGTTTAACACGATCAATTAATACGATAGCATTCGTGACAACAATTCCGATGAGCATTAGCGCTCCGAACATTGCTGTGAAGTCTGGTGTTACACCTGATACAAGCAGTCCTGTCACAGCCCCAATCGCAGCTAGCGGCAAGGAGATCATGATCGCCAGAGGTGCACGAAGTGTCTTAAACGTCAACACCATGATTAGATAAACAATACCGATAGAAATGAGTGCCGTTAAGCCCAAATCGGCAAAGTCACTTGATTGATCAGCTGAAGCTCCGCCAACAACAAGACTAACTCCCTCAGGAAGCTTAAGCTTAAGATCCTTCGTTACTTTCGTAATTTCAGCTCCGACAACCGAAAGCTCTTTGGGCTCCGCGTTAGCCATTACACGAATATACGTTTTTCCATCTTTATGGTAGTACAAAGAAGGCTCTTCCGTACGCACCAACTCCGCAACCTTCGACATCGGCGTTGCTCCAGCTTCCGTCATCACTGTTAATTGCTCGAGCTCTGCCTTTGAGTCAGGGTTTACGATAGGCTGCAAAATAACTGGTATTTCACTGCCCTCTTGCTGAATCGAACCAATCGGCAAAGGATTAAGAATACTTTGCAATTGCAGTGCTACTTCTTGGCCTTTCGCAAGAGTTGGATCTACTTTGAAGGAATAGACTGCTTTCTTCTCTTCATTGTTACTTTCTACTTTTAACACACCGTCGATAGGTTTAATAGCTGTCAACAGCTGGTCTGAGGCTTGAGATAGCTGATCCAAGTTATCGCCAGTTACATCGATGTAAATTTGTGATGAACCGCCGCCCATAATGAGATCAGCAGCATCTACGGTCAAGGTTGCTTCTTTATAGTTATCCTTCTGGGCCTTGATGTTGTCCATCAGAAGCTCTGCGTCAACGCCTTCCTTCAAATCAACCATATAAGTAATCAACGTTGGTGAAGTCACTGAGCCATACTTGGCCGCATCTTCGCTATTGCCGAGCATCATGATTACCCACTCAATATCTTGATTCGATGTCATGAAGGATTCAAGCTTCTTCCCTGCTTCCAGCACTTGATCTTCGGGCGTATCACTCGGATATTGCAGCGCCACGTTAAGATTCCCTGCGCTTGAGGAGTCTAGCGCTCCTTTTGGCATGAACATGTAGGCACTAATTGATCCTGCAAACAACACTAACGCAATAAGTAACGGCACTACTTTGTGAGAAAGGCTCCAGCGAATGAACGATGCGAATTTCGGAGATCCAGCATGCTCCTTCTCCTTCGTCCCGCGCAGCAATATCGCGCTTAGAAGAGGTACTACTGTCAAAGCTACAACAAGAGAAGCGAGCAAGGAATAAGCGACGGTCAGTGCGAATGGCAGTAGGAATGCTTGCAAAGAACCGCGCAGAAGACCCATTGGAAGAAATACAGCTACCGTCACAAGTGTTGACGATGTAATGGCAGAAGCCACTTCCTTCGTTGCATCCGTGATCAGCTTAATCGAGAAAGATTCCTTCTGCAGCCTTCTATAAATATTCTCAATGACGACAATGCTGTCATCTACAAGACGACCGACCGCAACCGCAACACCGCCAAGAGTAATGATATTAAGCGATACACCAGAGAGCTGAAGCAAATATAGTGTAATGCCTAGCGACAACGGAATGGAGACAATCGTCACGATCGTCGCTTTAAAGTTGCGCATGAACAATAAAATCACGATGGTTGCGAACAGAGCTCCGAGCAATACCTCGCGCATCATACTATTCACGGAAGAAACGACCGAATCTGATGTGCTCAATATAATAGAAGCATCGATTCCTTCTAAATCCTTGTTTAGGCGCTCAACTGTGTCTTTGATTCCATTACCTACGGTAACGGCATTCGCATCAGCAGCTTTGGACACAGTGAACATAATTGCATCTTTTCCGTTCATACGATTTATGCTCTCTTGATTTTTTGCAGGCTCAACGCTCGCTACATCACCTATCTTCACACCTGCAGCGACAGGAAGCTTGCGCAGCGTTTCCACATCAGTTACTTGATCGAATACGTTGATGTTGCCGTCAGTCCCGTCTAACGTCCGTTCTCCGAGCGAGACGGATGTTCCTCTTCCCTGAAGTACACCCATTAACGACTGTACCGAAATTCCTGCTTCAGCAAGCTTATCCGTATCCGGTACGACGTCTATCGCTTGCGAAGACTTACCGCTAATGACCACCTCACCCGCTCCCTTGGACTTTTGGAGCTCAGTCATTACTTCTTTTATCTTTGCATCTTTTTCTTGTTCTGTCATACCTTCATCAAAGGTTAAAGTTACCCATGATATAGGTATCATAGAAGTATTCAATTGTAAAACAAACGGCTTAACTACATTTTGCGGCAGCTGTACCTGAGCGACCAAACGCTCAACTTCAGCCTTTGCTTCTTTCATATTTGTCTTCGAATCGAAATTCAAATTAATCTGAGCATATCCATCACCTGATGTCGAGAACATATCCGTTTTTCCTTTAACTAACGTTACAGCTGCTTCTAACGGATTTGTGACCATCTGCTCCATCGTCTTCGCGTCATTACCCGGCCCTATCGCGGTAACCATGACCTGTGGATTATCGGCTGCTGGCAGAAACTCCATCGGCAGTCTGAAGTAGCTGATTACCCCCATAACTAAAGACATGATGACGATCAGAATAATAGCCGCCTTATTTCGGAACGACCATTCTGTCAATTTACTCATTTGTTCCCGACTCCTTCTCCCATTACGGATTTCTATTTTTTATCTTTTCTAATCATACGGGGAGGGAAAGATTAACAAAAACGTCCAGAGAAGGGATTTCACTCTCGCCTTTAGTCGCAAATCATCTACGACTGTAGACCGAGGACAACTTATTCTCGGAATGAGTTTGCACACTCTTTCCGTAGGAATATGCTCAGCATATAATGAAGTGAGTACTTACTCATTTTCTAAATTGAGGAGCGTGAATAACGATGAATACCGTCTCCACAGGATCAACTGGAACCTCCTTAACCGTAGAACTGCAAAATATTACTCGTACGTTTGGCGATCACACCGTCCTTGATGGCATTACGCTTTCTATCCCTCGCGGCGAGCTGTTCGGCCTACTCGGGCCTTCCGGTTCGGGAAAAACGACACTAATTAAAGTGATGACAGGCATCGATAACGCCAATTCAGGAACCGTCCGAATGCTCGGAGAACCCATGCCGCAGCTTAAAATGCTGCAAGCCTTTGGTTACATGGCTCAATCAGATGCTCTGTATAGCGAATTGACAGGCAAGCAAAATCTAGCGTTCTTTGGGGCAATGTTTGGATTAAGGGGGGCGCTTCTTCGAACTCGAATTCAAACCGTTTCCAAACTTGTTGCGTTAACGGATCATCTTAACAAGCAAACTTCAGCCTATTCTGGTGGTATGAAGCGTCGTCTGTCACTTGCAATCGCCCTTTTGCATGAGCCTGAGCTGCTCGTATTAGACGAACCAACCGTAGGTATTGATCCCGTGCTGCGTCTATCGATTTGGAAGGAGCTATCGGCACTCAGTAAGCAAGGCGTGACTATTATTTTGACGACCCATGTGATGGATGAAGCAGAAAAATGTGATCGGATTGGGCTAATACGCGGCGGTAAGCTTATTGCAGTTGATACTCCTCAGGCTCTTATTCAGCAAGCTGACTGCGCAACCCTTGAAGAAGCGTTTATTGTATTTGGCCAAAGCGGAGGAGATGAATAATGAGAATACGTGCACTCGCCATTCGCATTATTAAGCAATTTCTGCGTGATAAACGAACACTTGCCTTATTATTTCTAGCCCCTCTACTGATATTAAGCTTAATGAAGTTAGTTTTTGATGGGCAAGCCATCGCTCCAGATATCGGTATGGTTAATGTCCCTGCAGCTTTAACCGAGAAATTCGAAAAGCTGGATGCTAATATCACTCAATATGACACATCAGCTGCAGCACTAGCTGCGATACAAGCTGGCGAGCTTGACGCTATTATAGAAGCAAAGAACGGCATACCTGCACTTACACTTGAGGGAAGCGATCCCTCAATCAGTCGAGCAGTACTACTGCTTATGCAAAATGTGATGCAAACAAGCTCTGAAAGCCCGGCGCCAGCTATTTCTTATTTACACGGCGGCCCAGACATGGCAGCGTTCGATTCATTTGGTCCTGTCCTGATCGGTTTCTTTTCCTTCTTTTTTGTCTTTCTCCTTGCAGGCGTCTCTTTCTTGCGGGAACGCACAAGCGGAACATTAGAACGTTTACTTGCCACACCGATTAGGCGCTACGAAATCGTAGCAGGCTATTTAGCGGGCTTCGGTATTTTCACCCTGCTGCAAGCCTCATTAATTGCCTGGTATTCGGTCAATGTACTCGGATTGTACATGGCAGGCAGCATCGGTTACATGCTGATCATTAATTTGCTCTTATCCTTAACGGCATTAACGCTTGGAACACTGCTTTCCTCGTTCGCAAGCAGTGAGTTTCAAATTATTCAATTTATCCCGATTGTTATCGTACCGCAGGCCTTTTTCTCAGGATTGTTTAATTTAGATGCCATGAACCCTTGGCTGCAAAAGATTAGCCTTGTTATGCCTCTTTATTATGGCGCAGATGCTATGCACGGCATTATGATTCGCGGTGAGGGCTGGAATGATTTTCAACTGGATGTTTACGTATTAGTCGGCTTTTCCTTATTGTTCGCTCTCTTGAACGTGCTAGCATTGAAGAAGCACCGCCGTATGTAGAGGTCAGTTAGAATATAGGGACCTGCGTTACGGAAAAGGAGTGTCTTACATGCAAGAACCGATAGACCTGTGGCTGCAGAAGCTATTGAAGCTAGATGATGAAGAAGTAAAAATGACGGAGAAGCAATCTAAGATCGTGCAAGCTGCCTCGGAGGTTTTTGCCCAGAAGGGCTTTGCTGCTTCCTCAACCAGCGAAATCGCACAGCGTGCCGGAGTAGCAGAAGGCACGATTTTTCGCCACTACAAAACCAAGAAGGATTTACTGCTCTCCATCGTCGCTCCAGTCATGACTAAGCTTGTGGCGCCTTTTGTACTCCGAGATTTCTATAAAGTACTTGAAAGCAGCTTTGACAGCTTCGATCAGCTTCTGAGGGCTATTATTGAGAATCGTATTTCATTTCTGGAGCGGCATTTGCAAGTATTCAAAATTTTCATTCAAGAGGTCCCTTTCCACCCTGATCTTCAGGAGCAATTCCAAAAACTAATCCTTGCGAAGGTACTTGAAAAATTCAGTATTAATATTAAATCATTCCAGCATAAAGGAGATATCGTTAATTGGGCTCCCCTCACCGTCGTTCGTTTAATCGTATCTTCCCTAATTGGTTATGTGCTCTGTCGTGCCTTCTTAGGAAATAAGGAGGATAACCATTGGGATGACGAAAAGGAAAAGGAAGCCACTATCGCTTTTATCATAAAAGGACTCGCTCCGTAAACTCGTAAAGAAAACAAGCCAGTTACCCATCGCAAGATGAATAACCGGCTTGTTTATGTTTATTCGATTATTTAGCAGCGTTAACTTCCTTTTCCCCAAAGCTGTTCTTATCCAGTTGACGGAAACGAAACAGCAACAGCAGTGCAGCTAAACATAATATGCCGCCAAGCAAGTATGGCAGGCCCAATTGGATTGTAAAGAGGAAGGAACCAAGCAGCGGTCCGGCAATACGTCCCAGGCTGTCCATCGATGAGCTCAGACCAGATGCCACCCCTTTACCAACAGTCGTCTTCTGCGTAATTAACGAAGTTACACATGGTCTAATCAAAGCATTGCCTATTCCAAATACAGCGAGGGACAACGTAGCCCACCATAAGGAATGTGCTCCGAGAAGCATGAAAAAACCAATTGCCGAAATGACGAGCCCGATTGCAATATATTTCGGCTCTTCCCCGGTCTTGATCCTTCGACGAACAACTCCGCCTTGTACGAGCGCCCCTACAAAGCCGCACACAAAAAACAGGATGCCGACTTGAAATGGCGTCACGTCGAACCGTCGCATGCCAAAAAATTGAAGAGTAGCTTCCATTCCAGCTAGCGTGAACGTTACAAAAAAGGCTAGTACATACAAGTACTTAATCGGCCCTGTGAACGCAGCCCATCTTGATACGCTCTTTTCTGTTTTTCTTCGCCGCTGCTCTGGAGAAAGTGACTCCTTCAGCTTCGATGCAGCCAAGAGGAACGTTAACAGCGCTAACGCTGATGCTGCGTAGAATGGCGTTTCAAGTGAGATCACACTTAGCAAACCGCCGACGCCAGGTCCGATTGTAAACCCAAGACCGATTGACATCCCGACGAGTCCCATCCCCTTCGTTCTCTCCTCAGGCGGGGTAATATCAGCGACATACGCTACAATTACCGAAGCGACCGCCCCCGAGAACAAGCCGCCCAGCACCCGTGAAAGATACATGAGCGTTAAATTCCCAGAGGATAAACCAAATAACAAGAAGCTTGCGGCAAAACCAAGAATCCCAACTAAAATAATCGGCCGTCTGCCGATTCGGTCAGACAAGCTACCCCAAAATGGCGATAAAACAAAAGAAACGGCTGAATAAATCGCTAGCATCCAACCCGTATGTAACTCCGCTTTATTCGGATCTGCGGCTTGAATAATTTCTGGCATAACCGGAATGATAATGCCAAACCCTATAAATGTTGTCATTAATGTAGCCATTACAATTAGCATACGTTTATCCTTCATGCTGCAACCCCTCCACCAACCTATGTTACCATATCCATTTATCGATCATGTATGAACAATTGAAGAACAAATTGAAAATCATGCCCATTTCTCAAAATGAAGCTTGCATTCCCCCCTGTATTTGCTATACTCAACTTTGTTTGTAAACTCTAATGAAAGGCAGGGATGACAGCGATGGAACATAACAAAACCCCGCTCTTCACCGCGCTTCGTAGACATGCGGAGCAGGATCCCGTTCAGTTTCATATTCCCGGACACAAAAAGGGATTAGGCAGCGATTCAGAATTTCGCGAATTTATCGGCGATAACGCGTTGTCGATCGATTTAATCAATATAGCACCGCTTGATGACCTGCATCAGCCTACAGGCGTTATTGAGGAAGCTCAGAAGTTAGCTGCTGACGCATTCGGAGCAGACTATACTTATTTCTCCGTACAAGGAACTAGTGGCGCGATTATGACAATGATTTTGAGCGTATGCGCTCCAGGTGAAAAAATCATTGTACCGCGCAATGTTCACAAATCCATCATGGCTGCTATTATTTTTGCAGGTGCTAGACCGGTGTTCATATCGCCAGCTCGTGACAATAATCTTGGAATCGATCATGGCATTACGACCCGCTCCGTACGCAAGGCGCTTGAGCGTCATCCGGATGCAAAGGCTGTTCTTGTCATTAACCCGACTTATTTCGGTATCTGTGCCAACCTTAAAGAGATTGTTGATCTCGTTCATAGCTTTGATATCCCTGTACTTGTGGACGAGGCGCACGGCGTTCTCATTCATTTCCACGAGAAGCTGCCTATGTCTGCTATGCAAGCCGGCGCAGATATGGCTGCTACAAGTGTTCATAAGCTTGGCGGCTCCATGACACAAAGCTCGGTTCTTAATGTTCGTAAGGGCAGAGTGAATCCGCACCGCATTCAAACCGTTATAAGCATGCTGACCACAACTTCAACATCGTATATTTTGTTAGGCTCTTTGGATACGTCCAGACGCAACCTTGCATTGAACGGACATGCTATCGCTGAACGCGCAATTGAGCTCGCTCAAACCGCACGCAAACAAATCAATGAGATTCCAGGCCTATATTGCTTCGGAGAAGAAATTCTCGGCGATGAGGCAACTTATGATTTCGATCCAACCAAAGTTTCCATTCATGTCCGCCACCTTGGCATCACGGGCTACGAAACTGAAAACTGGCTTCGTGACAACTATAATGTTGAGATCGAAATGAGCGATATGTATAACATTCTTTGCCTAGTTACGCCTGGTGATACCTCTGATTCCGTGTCAAAATTGTTAATAGCGCTCCGTGGTCTGTCAGAGCACTTCCATGAAGGCGCTGAAGCTCGTGAATTAATCGTCAAAATTCCAGATATCCCGCAGCTTTCGTTAACGCCTCGCGACGCTTTCTATGGTGAGACAGAAGTGCTTCCGTTCAAAGAATCTGCAGGTCGAATTATTGCTGAGTTCATTTACGTTTACCCTCCGGGTATCCCTATTTTATTGCCGGGTGAAGTCATTACTCAAAAAAATATCGACTATATCGTAGATCATGTTCAAGTCGGCTTGCCCGTCAAAGGACCTGAAGATCGCAGTATTGAATTCGTTAAAGTAATCGTAGAAGAAACTGCAATATCATAATAAAACAATAAAACCGATCTAGGGGGAAACGAAAGTAAACCTGAGGTCGGTTTTTATGTGTTTTTTTGTGGAATTCCACTTATTGTCAACCTATTTCGAGCATGCTATGATGTTGGCAGAGGTGAAATGTGATGAGTCAAAGCGCTTACATCAAATTTGTGCAAGGATCATCCGTGGAAAAACTAACGATAGAGGAAGTTAAAGATCAACTGCTCGCCTATAAGGCGCAAACGGCGCTTACCGGATCGCAATTAGATTGGGACTATGCCGAAGCCGCGTTTCCGTACACGATCGAAACGAAGCAGGACGACCGTTGGTTCTATTTAAAAGGTATTAATCCACTTTATAAACACATCATCTTCGGTCCAAGCGAGACAACCAATGCTGCTGGACAACGCTCTCCCTGCGTTCAAGTCGTTTTACCAGACGAGGCTACGCACGGCGACAAATCGAAAGCAAACGAGCTATGCAGATATATGGCCAAGCAGTTGAAAGCGGAGCTGACTATGTTTAATGGCCGTACGATTTATTTCAATCCGCGGAAATAAGTGTAAACAAAAAAAACGATCTGCAAGTGAATCTCGCAGATCGTTTTTTCCAGTACTTTCTCATTAATTAGCGAACGAGAATTAATTCTCTTCGCTTTCCGTACGAGCAATCTCTTCGTAAATCGCAGTTACGCGATCCCATTCTGCGTCGTCTTCAATGCCGACTAGGAAGGATTCATCGTTTTCTTCTTCAAAACGGAAGATGACGCCGTCCGCTTCCGGATCGTTACGATCGATCAATACTGCGTACGCTTTGCTTTCGGATTCAAACGTATAAACTATGACCATTTCACGTTCTTGGCCCTCGTCGTCAGACACGATAAAGACATGCTCTTCATGCTCGTGGTCTTCACCACAGCCACAATTATCGCCATGCTGATGCTCGCTCATGTTATTACCCCATTTCAATAATGTTTACAGACTCTCGTATATTAACATGACATTCTATCAACGGTCAAACGAAGACGCTCCTTCGGAGAAAAGGAGCGCCTTTGATAAACCATTTGATCATAATGATGAAATTAATTTTTCTGAAACCGCAGTCCATTCATCCGAACCCTG
Organism: Paenibacillus sp. J22P15; assembly: GCF_056269345.1. Lineage (NCBI taxonomy): Bacteria > Bacillati > Bacillota > Bacilli > Caryophanales > Paenibacillaceae > Paenibacillus > Paenibacillus sp. J22P15. The sequence continues at coordinate 153,191 of NZ_JBWDNT010000001.1, read as the reverse complement.
CAGCTTTAGGAAGAAACGAATCGCATATTTACCGCTAGCATCGAACTTATAATCGATTACATCTGTTGCAAACCAGAAATTGTCCTTTGATGTTTTCACACTTTCTGTTTGAATGACTCTCTCTTTTCCAGATGGATCGAAAATGGACACTTTAACAGCTGAGATACTTGTTTGCAAATTATCGATCTGGGCTAACACTTTAAACTTCGCTTGATAGCCCTTTGACACATTTCCGAATACCGCATTATTTTGGAAAAGGAACATATGCACATTTGGCTTATACACGGTCGCTCGTTTATCCTGATTGTCCCATTGCACGATGGCTTGCATAGATGTGGCTAGTTGACGAAGCGGCAAATACGTTTTGCCCTCAGTCATTAATCCACCGTCACCCTGATCTTCTCCGTTTATGATGACGCGTACCTTCTGTGTTGCAGAGTCCGCAAACATCATTGTTCCACCCCAAATAGAGAGCAGTAGAAGCAGAATAACGATTTTTCTGAATTTCATAGTTGTAAGCCTCCATCCGATTGCCTGGATGTAAGGTTATACTCATCTATGCGTGCAAAGTTGCGCCTTCTCCGAAACATTTTTCAGCAAAGCTAACTATTCGACCAGTAATGACAAATGATGTTGAAAGCTGCGCTTGCCTGGGAAATATAATTGTTCAAAAACTTATTACCCATACGTTCTCGTTAACACACATGGAACGCCCTTGCCTATCATGCCCGGTTGTCTCATTCTTGCCAAGTAGCTCATCCCTCTTGCACATGGTGTTTTACATACAGCACAAGTATCCGACAGCACTAGTTTATAATTGTATTGCTTCCGATCACTTGCAGCCTTTTTTTTCTTAACTACTTTACCTTTTCCTTTGCTCATCCTTCATTCGCCTCCACTATACGTATCGCTTTAGCATTGTATGTAGAAAAGGGCGAATGTGCATCATTTATTGTCATAGATACTGAAAATTTGGTACATTAAATAAATGGAAAATTGAGGAGGTGTTTTTTTTGCAAATCAAAATGATCGGAACGGGAAGCGCCTTTGCAAAAAAATATGATAATAACAACGCCATTATTGAAATCAATGGCTTTCGTTTGCTCGTTGATTGCGGGATCACTTTACCGAAAGCATTACATCAGCAGGGATTATCCTTTAATGAGCTTAACGCGGTGCTCATCAGTCATATTCATGGGGATCATGTTGGAGGACTCGAAGAATACGCCTTTCAAATGATGTTCAAGTATAATCGCAAGCCTATCTTATACATTGCTAAGACGCTAGTTGAACCGCTGTGGGAGCAGACTCTCCGCGGGGGGTTATCGCAAGAGCCGTTAAACAAGCTCGAAGATTTCTTCGAGGTTCGTCCGATTGAGCCAAATAAAGAAATCGAAATTCATCTGGGGTTGAAGGTTAAGCTGCTGCAAACCAAGCATATTCCTAATAAGCCTAGCTATTCTTTTCTGTTTAACAACAGCTTCTTCTACTCTGCCGACATGAGATTTGATCCTGAGCTGCTTCAGCAATTAGTGCAAGAAGGCGTGACTACCATTTATCATGATTGCCAGCTTGAAGCGCCAGGCGTTGTTCACGCCAGCTTAGACGAGCTTCTAAGCCTTCCCGAGTCCATTCAAAGGAAAATATGGCTTATGCATTACGGAGACGCTATAGAGCAGTACGAGGGCCTCACTGGCCAAATGCGAATTGTAAAGCAGCATGAATACTATGAAATTATCTGAAAATAAAAAGGCGCCAGCATAAACAATGCCGCGCCTTTTTATTGGTATTATTCCTCGTTACATCAATCTATCCCATTTGACTCAAAAGAGAGGCAGCTGATCCAAATTGTTCGTCGGATCACCATCAGCATCCCCGCGAATATAAATATCGCCGTCCCTGCCTTTAAAAGCGTTAACGCCTGCAATATGCCCAGCCTGAACTTCTTGAAGCGCCGTTGCATAATCAAGCACGCGGCCTGTGTTCGTTTTGAATGATGTAAGATCTCCGTCTCCATCCTTCTGTACGGCAACAATTTGCTCCCTTGTATCTTGTCCGTCTAGCAATTCACTCATCTTTGTAAGCTCCTCTCAGATTAGAAGAATGTACAGCCAATCTTTATCATGCCCTCTAGAATGCTTTTATTATGCAATGGCGCTTCATAAAAAAAAATCCAGCGTGTACGCTGAGTGCGCAACCACCGGATTTTTGATTTATTTTCTTTTGTAAGCTTCTGCTGGAATTCTCCTTCTCCATACGAACTGCTCATCATGTGACAAGGAATCATGTATTGCGAAGTTTGCAACAGCACCAACAACAATACCGATAATTCCAAACAACCCCATAAGCCAAATGGCTAAGTAGGCATACTCTGCAGCCAACAGAAACCGCCTCCTGCGCGCTTTCTATCAAGATATGCTGAAACTGTTCCCTTTAGTATTCCATTAATGAAATCAACTTCTCCACTATACATCCGATATAATATACAATTCTCGTTCAAGCTATAATTTCTTATAAAGAAGTTCCGCTCATTTGCCGATAATGAAAAGAAGGAGGTGTTTTATGGATATTGCAGCAGCATCAATCTCGATGAGTCAGAACAGCTTAGCGCTTGCAGCCAGCATCCGTGTTATGTCTTTGGCGAAAGATCAGGCTACGCAGCAAGCGCAAGACATACTTCAAATGATGAAGAATGCACAACCGAATCTTGGCCAGAGCATCGATATTCGCGTTTAATCATAACCCCCAGAGGCATCTACTCTCTTTTGGGGGTTTCCACCTTTAAAATGTTTCAAATGAAGTAATACGAAGGCTTACTTTTTTTTGGATTGTTTAGAAAACTAACATTATCCTAATCTCTTTGTTGAGAAATTCTAACAACCTTCGTTTATCTTTAATATAACAAATGAATTGTTGGAGGGATTATTATGAACAACTGTTTCTATCAACAAAGAATTGAAGAAGTACGAGCTGAAATGGTTGAAGTATTTGCTGCTTGCAACAACTTTACTGATCATGCTGTTCTCAAAATCAGCCAAGAGCTGGATTATCTCCTAAATCAATATTCTGGTTACTTAGCGAATGAAGTCAATTAGCATTCTTTCTATGAATGCAGGTATAACCTCCTTATCAAACAAGTTCAAAATATTATGATTAACGCTATAAAATTCACTCATCAATACGTCCCCGTTCTTTAACCTTGAGCAATTTTCCGAAATGAGAAAAAAGATCTCACGTTGCTTAAGCACATATAGATAACACAAATCACTTGTACATCAGGTCCACTGAGCGGTGTTGCTCTTGTCTTACAAAATTCTGAGATGAAAAAAAAGCCGCTCTATTTGGGCGACTTGACTAACTTATCATTAGTTAAAATTCTCCACTCCGAAATAAGAATAATGCCCATCGTTTCCCTCCAATAGTCTCCTATATTTGAGGTATTCGCGAAGTGAAATATACTTTCCTTCCCGTATTAGCGCATCTTTCCAGTTAACTTAATGATAAATGTTGCAAGTTTGTAGAACATCCCGACTTGTAGCTAAAGAAGCAACAATATTTACGAAAACAGCTTTTTATTTTCCCGCCTAACTTTAGCTCGATTGCTTGCAGTTTGGTCTCCTGACTGTAACTTTAACTTCTGTCCATTTGTAGCCAATGCCAAACACCCCCTAAAATAGTTTGATTAACCCAGGGGGTTTTTCTAATGTCTATTTTAGGGGGTGCCGTTCACACCATCACTATAGCAGGTATGCACTATATTAAAGCCACTTGCGAGTTTAAGATTCGCTAAGCGGTTATTTTTTTTATCCAAAATAAGCTCAAAATTAAAAGTTTTTGTTCTTTATAAAGAATGAATATGTTACAATTACTTATTATTGGTAATTCTATAATCAACTTAGGCGGTGTATAAGTGTTCGCTAAAATGTCGTTACATTTAGTTAAAAATGATAGTCAAGCATCAAGTATTCTAGATTTATTACGTTTTTTATCTGCAATGACTGTTTTCCTTTTTCATTTTTATGTTCCTTTACCTGGTAGCCAAGCTGTGATGGTATTCTTCGTTCTAAGTGGATATTTTATTTCTTCAAGCATTTTAAAAGCTATGAAACAAAACAAATGGAGTTGGCCAGACTACCTGCTTAAAAGAGTAACAAGATTATGGATAGTTCTTTTACCCGCACTGTTACTTACTTTCATCGTTGCGAAAATACAACTTGGACTCTTCGGGGAAGATTTGAGCCCCGCAGATTTAAAGATCTCTGACTATCTTAGCTGGGATTTACTATTGGGAAATTTATTTTTCATGCAAGGGATATTAGTAGATGGTCCCTTCGGATTAAATGGTCCGTTATGGAGCTTAACCTATGAATTTTGGTACTATATTTTATTCCCATGCATCATATTGATTTTTCGTTCAAACAAGAAAATACATAAGGTCACTTTTCTTTTGATCTCAATCGCAATTGCATTTTTTGTAGGCCAAGAGATCATGAAATATTTTCTAATTTGGATGTTAGGTGCAATCATTCCAATCGTTAAACCATTAAACTTAGTGAGAACCTATGCAAAATATTTATTGCTATTTATTACTACGATATTATCAATAGCTACTCTTGATTATGAGGCAGGCAGCAGCTACTTCCTTGATTTAAGGGTTGGTGTAGCATTCGCAATCCTCACCTATCTTATTATTTCATTTCTGAATGACCGCAGCAGTACAATGAAATATAATTTACCTAAATATTTAGCAGGATTCTCTTACACTTTATACTTAACACATTATCCACTGGCAAACTTCATACTTACATGGCGTATGTCCCCGCAATGGCCCTTTGATGGAAATTCACTATTAATAAAAGCCACACTTGCTATTTTGGTCTTTGGATACGCTTGGATTATTGCAATGTTGACCGAAAACCATACAGATAAAGTAAGAAAGTTGATTCATAAGTTTTTTGCCAAAAAAGTTATGAATTCAGTAAAAAGCAAAGGCATTGCACCTAAAACACAGTAAAACAGTAAAAAGAGCAGTTCGATATTAAACTTGAGCTGCTCTTTTTGATGACGTACAATCCTCAATCTGGGCACCCTCGATGTCTCTGATCTTAAACCACTCGCCGATTTATTGTTTTTTACGTACCAGACAATCATCCAATCCAACGATATCGTAGGTCATTTTGGCATATATGAAAGTAGAAATAAAATGATACATTTCATTTCTACATCCAATGTATTCCTCACTAGCATCAACAAGCCCCATTGGAAAAAACTTTTCTTTTAGCTAGAAGAATAGTTCATGAACCCGACGTATTTAAAGCGGATTGAACTAATGATTCCCACAACTTACTCCGTTTTGGAGTGAGTTTTTTTACATTAATGCTCCGCATTCTGAGTCGTCGCCGCAATCATGCTCGAGGTTTCGTTAACAAATTCGTATCACGGCACCAATCGGAACCATATATAGACATGTAACTATCTCCATAAAAAAAAGCCTTGCTGGACAAGGCTTTCGGCGTTTAAGTTATGGTGATCTGAACAGGGTTCGAACCTGTGACCCCTACCCTGTCAAAGTGAGGACACAGTTTTCACTCGGTGTGTTGGATGGCAGAATTCCTTATAAAACCACATGTTAATTAGTTGTCTTTGTGCTGTAATGGTGCCTGGTATGATGCTTAATGCAAAATTTTCACATCAGTATTACATCAATTTATTGATGTATTTTCATCATACCCAATATAGCGTTTTCAACCTACAACATCTTGATAGATTAGCGTTCATCCGATACGATCCTTTCACCTCATATATCTCACTTTATATAATTAATTATCTATTACATCTGTGACAAAGACTTTAATATATTGATAAATAAGGGTTTTTACTGTCAAAGATGCGACATAGATAAGGTCATAGATGTATTACATCTTTCTGACAATTGTTGAGCGTGGAAGAAGGACAAGTATCTCGTCCACAATACAATATGAATAAGCAATTCACATGTTGATTTATCGATAAATGTTACTCCTTATCAGGGATCTAGCAAGTCTAAAACTCCACATTACACCAGCATTGAATCATGCTTATAAATATCCTTCCTGAAAATTGAGCAAGTGGCAGTCATGTTGGTAATCTGTTTATTGAGAAGCATTGATTAATTCATCCTATCGATAAATAAGAAAAGGGGAAGGCATCGCACCTTCCCCTCTTCGAAATTAACCCAGTATCAATCTAGCAACCTCTGCAAGATCAACGATGTCGATTAAACCGTCACCGTTCATATCCGCTTTTTCATACATAGACCAGTCTGCATCAGCAGAAGTCTTTCCATAACCAACTGCGATGAGAGCGAGATCACCGATGCTGAATTTACCGTCTCCATTTAGATCACCTGAAGCCGCTACATTCACGGAGGCTATAAATGCTTGCACCGCTGCTTGTAACTGATTCGTCGCTTGCTCCACTTGATCTTGAGTAGCCCCGCCTTGTTCCGAGACTGCCTTAGCACGATCAATTACCGCTTGCAATATCGCTTTCGAACCAGCAGGATACTGACCAATTCCAGTTCCTTCTACCGCTGCATCATGCAATGCTTGCGCACTTGCAATAAGTGCTTGCAATGTCGCTTTATCCACGACAATAATTTGAATCGTGTAGGCGGATCCGTTGTTCACCGTCGTTTCGATTCCGGTTTCACCCGCAACAGCTACGTCGGTTAAGAAGATGGAGCTCGTTACGTTTTGACCAGCCTCTTTGGCCTTGAATTTCACTTTCAATACAGGAGCAGTGTGCTTGATGGCACTTCCGGGCCCAGCACTTGCCATCAGAATGCGAACCTCACCTTCTGCTTCTTTCTGTCCGACGATCGTAAATCCAGTTTGCTCGGCATTTACTGAAAGGAATGTTACTTGCGTTGGATCATAATGGATCGTTTGATCCAGCGCATACACGTGTTCTGCAACATTGCTGAGCGTGTAGGTCACATCAAAAGACTCGCCCGCAATGACGCTTGCGGCTCCGGTAGCCGTTAGGATGTAGCTGCCCGCTTCGACATTTGCAGTAACTGTTATTATTGCTTTAGCTCTTGCTGTTGCTCCGTCCACTGTACCTGCAACGGAGAATACACCCTTGTTCGCCACCATGTCTGGTGTAATAGAATCCCAGGCAACGTCAACCATACCGGTAGTCCCATCGTTGTATACGGCCCCCACCTGTGCAGGCAGTGCTGGGATTTCACCTTGCTCCGTATCTACAGTAACCGATTTGTAGTCTACAATTGTTTTCACAAATGGCTTCTGCGCTTCGAACACCTCAAATTCCATCAGTCCGGGATTGTTAGCGATCTTCTTGATCGACAGCTTCAACCAACTGGTTTTAATTGGTGTCTCAAACTCTACTATATTATCTCCACTGGCTTTCAGTCCTGACAATTCTCTCGATCCGCCTTCCCATTCGAGTTTAGCATTCGTAAACCCATCAAGAGGCGAACCTTCCCGTTCTACGAGGTTGATGCTGCCGAGCGTAACCTCCTGATCGAATGTCAGCTTGATCCACGGGTCACCCAGACTACCATTGCTGGCCCAAGCTGTCGTCCGATTCCCGTCTATCGCATTTCGCTCCGTAAAGGAAGTAGCGTTATAAGCTGAGCTCGCCGTCACGGTCGACAGCGATGCAATGTTGCTCCCCGCTACTTTAATCGACACCGGACGGCTTGCAACGGTCACCCCATCTAGAATAACATTTGCCGTAACCGTTGCTTGTAAACTGTTGCGAACATCTTCTGCCAGGATGATTGTGTTACTGCCTTCCACAACAGAAAGTCTACCGTCACTGAATTGATACTCCACAGTAGCTCTCGACAAATCTGCTTGTTCGCCATTACTCAGCAAGCCTTCTAATGTAGCAACGATAGGTTCATTACGTTTAATAATCGTTTTATTTAGGCTAACGTTAACTTTGTCCAAATAGGCAGCTTCATAGATATTTCCTTGCGCATCAACAAATAAATACGATACTTGATTGATAGAACGTCCGCCTATTTGAACCTTGATATTCAATTTGGCCATCCCCTGTGAAACAGCAGTCAGTAGGTTGGAATTACTCACCGCAATGACATCCGGATTCTCGCTTGTTACAGTGATCTCGGCGTCCTTCATATCCATCGGTTCACCCAAACCCGTATAGGCTTGAATATCAAGTTGACCAGTAGTCGCATCAATCGGCTTATATGCGGATTCGAAGCGGTCGAACAAATGAGTCGTGTCCATTCCATTGATAGCCACTTCGAGCAAATCGATCATTGAACCGTTCGATCCACCGTCGAAGACGAGTTTCACATACTGCGCTTCGGCGATTAATGGATATGAGTTATAGTATCCGAAATATGCACCGCCCGTAGGGCCGTTAACTGTGCTGGCATCCTTCCACTCCATGCCGTCAGTGCTCGTTTGAATTTTGATTGTTTTAGGTGTATTGAGATAATTTTGATCTAATGAATTAAAATTGATATTTACATTGGCAATGCCTGACTTTGCCGGCAGCTTGAATTGAATCCACGCCTGTTCACCCGCTGGCACCGACCACTTGGATTGATCAACATGAATGCCGTCAATGGTTTTGCCATCAACTAGATGAACGATGGCATCTTGCTCGTGACTAGCCGTAATCTCAGCAGTCTTTGCAAGATTTTGGTTCGGTAACAGGTCCATAAATACTCTATTTGTCGTGAATGTTGTGCCGTCCAACGTTACATCAGCCCAAACGACTCCTCTAGTAGGTTGTTCTACATAAGGCGTTATGATTTCATTTGATTTAAAAGTAAACGTATTTACTTCCTGGATCACGACAGGCTTATATTTATCGCCTGCTTTCAGATCGACGATTCCGCCATGCCATTTAATCTGTGCTGCGTTCAGCCCGATGGGTCCGCCTTTCGACGATCTGCCTTCGATTTGATACCGAAGTCTTTCTAATGTGCTGTACTCGCCATAGGCTTCGTTTCCGTTAATTTTTAAAGCCGCACCTATCATCGTTTCTCCAATATAAATTTTCCCGTCTTTTATCGTTACTTTTAACGTATCTTGTTTAGTTACCCCATCGTAAGTACCACTTACAGTGATTGTCGTTGTACCGTTCGATACCGGTGTCACGATGCCGTCGACGTTAACCACCGCGATTTCAGAATTTGCACTGCTGTAATTAACTTCAGTAAGCTTGACTTTAAGCGCTGTATACGTCATATAGCCTTCGACGTTGATTTTGAGCGATGCGGGTGTCAGCTGTTCGCCTATTGCGTTGATATTCGTCAGTGCATATTGGCGCTTAAGATTATCGGTTACAATCTTGATAATCGTATCGATCGGATCCTCCTGCACGTTGGCCAGATCGATGATCAGACTATCGCCATTTTGTTCAAATGAGGTTACCGGAATATCCTCGTTTAGCCAAGAAACAGCTGTCACATGATCTTTAACTGGACTAATCGTTAATACCTTATTGGCAATCGCACCAAATCCTTTTTTGCTGTCAGGGCCTTTCATAATATGCAGGTAAATATTGTTGTCCCGATAGGTTGCATAGCCCCATTGCGGACCTCTCGTGCTGTTCGGGAAAGCAAATTTCTCATAGTTGCCTTTTCCGTCATCTTCGTAGCCATAGCCCGACAAGAAATACGGCATCGTACCCGTTGTAGACTCGTGTCTCTCCGGCTTGTCTACAGGCGCGAACCAATTTGCAAGCCCTTCACGAATATCGCTAAACTCTTGAATGGTTTTGGGGTAATTTGTTGCGACAACTTCCGGAGAATCCCAGTTCGTTCCGCGGAACATTAGTGGCATTTGGTCATTGTTGTCCACATATCCTCTGCCGGCATTCATGATCATTTCTTTAGCGACCAGACGGTAATCATCGCGTCTCGCATAGGATGACGGAGTGGTCTTGGTTTGAACAGGCTTCCACGGCTCCATAGTAGTACGTTTCACAAGATGATTGGCTGGTGCGTTTTCATAAATATGGCTTGCTTCGGCAGTTCTTAAGTCTGGGTCGCCGTACTCTTGGCCCCACGCGTTGGAGTTGATAATGATATCATTGCTATAATTTCGGACCATACTGAACATTACGTCATAATTGGAATTAGGCATTGCTTGCGGACCATCAAAGTAAAGGTAAGTCGGATCATAACGCAAAATAAGATCCTCAACATTTTGCACAAACACATCCGTAGACATATGCTGTAGACCGCCGCCCTCGGTTGCATAATACAAGCCAAATTTCATACCGTAACGTTTTATTGCTTCTTCAAACGGCTTGATGCCATCAATGACATTCCCATCTTCACCTTTTGGGTAATATAACTGTCGTTCATGCTTCGGATCGCTAAATTTTGAAGGCCAGTAATAATTTTGTTGTAGCGCTTCAACCGACACTAATGAATGCCCTTGTCGTTTTGCTCTCTCTGCCCATAAATCAACGGAATAATTAGGATCATTAAAATAGTCGTAGGTTACAATAGTGTGGCTTAACGCACTAACCCTACCTTCTTCGAACCATTTATTCGGACGCTCTTTGACTGTGATCATAAATTCCTTCACAGCTGTATTTCCATTCTTGTCACTTACTTGAACGGTGAATGGGTAATCTCCCGGTGCACTATTGATGCTGATAATGCCTTTATTGCTGTTCAAATCAACTCTTCCATTCACTAATCCATCTGCAATGGTACCATCCGGATTTAATTCCAAACCATCTGGCAGTTCACCATCTATAATACTCCAAGTATAACCAGGTGCACCTCCACTCGCCATAAATTGAAAAGCCGATGCGGCAACTCCGAATTTGTTACCTGATGTAGATTTATTCCAAACGTAAGGCCATTCCTTGTAACCAATCGGCATATTGTTGGTTGGAAAAGATGCATCCTCGCTCGCAATTCCTTGCGTAGCAATCGACAATGTTTCGCTTTCACCTGAAACGGAATAAGTAAGATTGTCAATTTTATTGCCATTGATATCCGTCACACGACCGTAGAATCCTAGATAAGATACATTCGCATCCTGCGCAATCGGAACGCCATTAGCATTCAGATCCTCGGTGAAGCTATGCTTTATCTGTAACAGGATTTTATTCCAGCCAGCTTTTAATTTAATGTTCGCTATTTTCATATCCTTCTGTACTTCAGCAGCTACTGATGGATTAGTTACCGCAATATCATTGACGAACAACCGGTTTACGCCGCTGGACCCAAACCTAAACTGAGCATTTTGTGCATTTGGGCTGTACACATAGGTATGCGCATACACGAACTTATTTTGTGTATCGATACCTTTTTTCACCGTGTAGTAGCCATATAAATCTTGGTAATCATCATAGTTTCTATTCCAAATCCGATCATCAAAATATTCCCAATTCCGATTGCCTTCACCGCTAGTCAAGGCTTCGCCGATTTTCGGTGTAATATGAGCTGTCGGTTCTGGATCTACGGTTTCAACAATCCCATCGCCGTCAAATACATTAACTTCAGTAAAACCTAGACCGACATTTTTCAAATTTTTCTGCCCGTCATGTACAATCAACAGTTCAACCTTTGAAACATTGTTCACAACCTGTTCAAGCGTTACTACACCAGGGTTCTTTCCCAATGGATCGATATTTGTGATTGTACCCGTCCCGAGCACTTCATTATTTGCACCCTTTAGCGTGTAATTCACCTTCTGAACATCCGATGTATTGGCCGGCCAACCTTGACTATGTCGGTCAAACACCTCAATTTGTTTCACTTTGATCGGCTGATTCCAAGATAAATATAACGTCGGTGTAGGATCCCAATTCGGCCAAGAAGTTGGTGCACCGCCTGTATCATGCATTTGTGAAATCCACTCCGTATTCTTATCGCCGTCAATAGCAAACTTTGGCAACTTTGAAGCGGAATCTGTTCCACCTGGGAAAGCATCAGGGCCAGTTTTCCAAGTGGAGCTTGAAGTCGCTGCAGCCGTTCTAGCCCAGTTTCCATCTATTGGTCTCGGGTCCTCAAGGACAACTGTTCCATACATTTCATCTGCAACTGCCGTATCATAGGGCCCCGCTAACAGCCAGCTATTAATAAACGGAGCATTTCCTGATGCCTGCTGTGCATCTACCCGAGGAGCATTGGGTCCAAAAGTGAAAATTCCTGCTATCATGGATAACGCTACGCCTAAAGAGACTACTTTCTTCACACGCTTATTCAGTTTCAGCTTCATTTTCAATCCCTCTTTTCATATTCATGGTTAACCTACTTTTCCGCATAATGGTTCTCCGATTTGTCCAATCACCTCTATTACTGATATGATTTGTAACACTCCCCCTAAGAAAACGCTTGCAGAAACAGTGAAGACAGCTCCGTTTTCAACCTGATACACAAAAACGGTGAACGGACTCTGACATGCCCTCGATTCCGCCTCGCTGTCTTTTTTTTGCCGCACTCGGTGAGCATGATTGAGAGAATACCTAAAGCGATTTCGTCATCTTTTCATCGTCTGGCCTCCATATGTTCTTAATGATATATGCTTAACGGGCCGAAACCCGATAAAGCCGAGCCTTAGCTTCTTGATGGACTGCAACAGGAACCGAAAGCGCTTTCTTTAAAATGTTGTACTCTATGTCATTATGGGGGATTCTTCCACATAGGACTGCGCAGGAAATTCGAATCTCCGTTTCCGATAGTTCGTTGGCTTTCGCATCAACATGATCGATTGTGCATATAAAGCCCGTATCCTTCTGGATATAGACTCCCGGACCTCCAAGCTGGTCAGCATCATCGACACTTCGGCAGACCCAAACCATGATCGCCGATTTCCGCTACGTTAACTTTCTTATGCATATTAAGTTCCTCCCTCTACACGCCTGTAATATTTTGAATTTGAATGGCACAGAAACAATTAATCATCGATAAGGAATGTCTTGATTTTACTGCTTTATTAAACTTAATCTTACTGATAAAATAATTAATGTACATGAATACTCTTGCGATTTACCTGTAATATATTGCTGTCATTCTTTTATGAAGAAAGGCTTGATAATAATGTACTTTTATGGTGGATCAGTGCAGGAGGATAATCTTTACCTGGGACACAGACAATTATCAACACCGTATTACATTAATTGCTGCGGGTATGCGAAGATTGATGATTATGATGGGTCTTTAAATAGAACAAGAATAGATTTTTATTTGATTTATTTAATCAACGGTGCTGGCCATTATATTACAGAAAACGGCGCTATAACCGCGAAGGCCGGCAGCATAATCATATACAGACCTGACGAGCAACAGCATTTCTATTATAAATCCATTGAAAAAGCGGAGCTTTATTGGATTCATTTCACCGGTGGCCAGGTTGAAAGTTTGATGACTGAATTGAATTTTACCGGCAGTCATTTTTTTCAGGTGGGAATACATTCGGAATTTATAGAGCTATTCGAAAATATCATTCATGAGCTGCAGATTAAAAAGCCTTGTTACCAACAGTTGAGTATAAGCTATCTGCTACAGCTGTTGTCTTCCTTTTCCCGGGATGCAGACGCTTTAAGGAACGGCAAAAAAGTACATGGAAATAGCTATCTTGAAAATGTAATCAAGGTTATGAATGAAGAATTTCAGAAGGGGCATGAAATGGAATATTACGCTACAATGAGCGAATTAAGCATTTTTCAATTTATTAGAAACTTCAAAAAGCATACAGGGTATTCTCCGGCCAAATACATAGAAAAGCTAAGAATTGCAAAGGCCAAGGAGCTTTTACATGATTCAAGTCTCTCTATAACTGAGATTTCGGCAATTGTCGGCTATAATGATCCCTTTTATTTCAGCAAAGTTTTTAAGAAAACATCCGGCATAACCCCATCTGAATTCAGAAGCACATCAATACATCGAGATTTTACAAGTTGAATTTTTTAAGAGTCCGCACAGATCATGATACGAGGCTGGCACCTTAAGGTTATGGATAAGGATTTTAACTATCGCAAAATGGTTGAACTCGTCCAAAAAAGGAGAACAGCAGGAAATCGAGATCACTCCTTGTTAAATTTTGTAACTCTAGTAGCAATAGTTAAGCGTTTGATGTGATCTCCAGCTTTTCCCCTGCTCCGCACCGGACGTGCTAGTTTACCAGCATCCGGCGCTCTATCTAATAAAAAAATACTAGATTATTAGTTCCCCGTTACTCATCGTTTTATAGACAGAGAGTTATCACCGTATAGAAAAAAACCAGTCCCTGAAACGGACTGGTTTACGCTGCGTTCATTCAACTATCGTTTCCCGTTAGTTCAATCTAAGCTCCTCGTTATAATTCACTTACCATAGTCACGATAAACCCTGATTCATAATTATGGTTGAATGTGATTTTATACTTCTCAACCTTCTTGTCTTTTTTATTGTCTATAACTCTTTGAACTGTTGCCAAAACATCTAATTCGTAAAAACCTCCCTCGACTTTTCTCATATCCGTTACTTGAAATGGGTCAAACCAGTAGACGTATTCTTTTCCTGTCTTCAAGTACCGTTTTTCTTGAAGGGCTAGTAATATCCTTCTTTACAATTCTGTTGTTAACATACGTTCTATTTTCATGCGGATGAGCAGCACTTGCTGACTGAGTCGATAATATAGCCCCAATGAAAAGGACTAGAATGAAACTCCACTTTTTACTCATAAATACAATCACCCACACCTATTTATTCTCATTCTGAGCGGGGAGTATGTAAGTTAAGTCGTTAAATTTAACTAAATCCCGAACAACTTCATATTAAAAAACGGGTAAAAAAAAAACCAGAAACTCCTTGTTACATAAGGGGTTTCTGGTTTTTAAATTGTATGATCTGAACAGGGTTCGAACCTGTGACCCCTACCCTGTCAAGATAGTGCTCTCCCAGCTGAGCTACCAGATCATGTTATCGACAATTAATAATATAACAGGATAAACAAACCAAGTCAATACTTTTCCTAACTTTTATTGTTGTCTCCCGCTCCTATTTCGACGTCTTCACCAGGATCGAATAGGCCATAATAATTGTATACGAATTGCAACAATTTGTTAAAGATTGACGTCAAATAAGCAAATAAAAGAAAAGAAGAGGTGACCGTATGAAAAAACGCATGATACTGATAATGACACTAGTTGCGATGATGCTCTTTACGCTGGGACAATCCGTTTGGGCTTTCAAGGATGTCAAAAATGATATAAACGAGCAAAAAATTAACGAGCTAAAGAAGCTGGGAATACTTAGCGGCGATAAACATGATAAGTTTAACCCGAAGGGTAAGCTCACTTATGCAGAAGGCGTTACTTTAATTGTGAAAGGGCTAGATATAAATATTGATCATATCCGTTTCATTAAGGAACCTAAAGCTAGCGACTATTTTACTAACCTCAAAGATGACGCATGGTACTCACAAGCTTTTATTATTGCGAATCTGAACGGACTAGAGATTCCAAAAACGGTCAAAGCTAACGACGTTATGACTCGTGAGCAATTCGCTCATCACCTGTTCAAAGCGATGATGACCAAAGGTGACTTTGCCTATATTAAAATGTTCATACAGATAGAAGATGCTGCTGACGTTAATGATACGTATATGCATAGCATTCAAAAGCTCCTCATTAGCAAAGTTATCACTTTGGATAGCTCAAACAAGTTTTACCCTAAAAAAGCACTACTACGCAGTGATGCAGCAGGATGGCTTTATAATGCCATTACATTTGTAAAGGAGACGACTCCTATTCCAGATCAACCCGACCAGCCGAGCCTTGACCTCAAACTTTCTATAGAAGCAGTGAGTCCAGCTATCAATAAAGTAACCATTAGTACACAAGTACCACATCCAGGCTACGGCATCCGAATTGCTTCTATTGGTTTTGAAGGAGATCAAGCTATTATTTATGTAGAAACCGTGTTGCCTGACCCTGATAAAATGTACCCTCAGGTCATTAGCGATGCATCTGCTTCCACGTATGTTGATTCAAAACTAAAACCGGTGCTTCCTCAAACGATGAATTCAAGCGGGTCGTCGACAGGCACACCAATCATCACAGAATAAAAAACTAAAAAAAGCTTCTCTATCTGTCTAAGTTATCTTTCAGACAGTAGAGAAGCCTTTTTCTATTTGATTTCAAGCTCGTTCAGCTTAGGAATCGTCCAGTCGATAGCGTCGCTCCCAATTGTCTCTAGAAAAGCGTTTGCCCTTGTGAACGGTTTGCTCCCAAAAAAACCTTTACGAGCTGCAAACGGGCTCGGGTGCGGTGAAATAATAACGTGATGCTTGTCCGCATCAATTTGATTCACTTTCTCCTCCGCGTTCTTCCCCCAAAGGATGAACACTACCGGCTTGTCCCTGTCGTTTAAAGCCGCAATAATCGCATCGGTAAATCGTTCCCATCCCATTCCTTGATGAGAATTCGGATTTCCACCCTCCACTGTCAGCACTGTATTTAGAAGCAGCACACCTTGCTGAGCCCATGCAAGCAAGCTTCCGTGATCTGGTATTTCCGCCCCTACATCAGCTTCTAGCTCTTTGTAAATATTTTTAAGAGAAGGCGGTATCTTCACTCCCGGCTGCACAGAGAAGCTAAGCCCATGCGCCTGATTAGGACCATGATAGGGATCTTGTCCTAAAATGACCACTTTGGTTTGTTCATACGATGTATGATGAAGTGCGTTATAAATATTTTGCTGTTCCGGGTAAACCGTCACCGTCTTATATTTTTCTTCCAGCATAGCTAACAGCTCTTGCATATAAGGAGCGGCAAGCTCCATTTCCAACTTTTGCGACCAATCGTTTGTCAAACTAATCATCACAGATAATATCCCCTAGTTAAACATTTTCGAGCAAGCACAACCCCATTAATTCTGCTTATCGAACCAATTAAAAAAGAATTGATGAATATACTGTCCAGCTAATAAATAAGGAACTGTTTCTTCTTCTACAAACGAATCTCTCCCTTTAATGCTAAAATACAGCCATAAAGCGATCCCCTCAGTGAATGATTCTGGTTGATATTGCCCATCCTTCAATAGACCTGAGATCGTACCCATACAATCTTCAATGGCCGCCTCACCTTCAGAATGATGCGCTTGGAGCTTTATGTTCAAATAGGAATATACATACGGAAACTCCTTGCTTCCAGCTAGAGAGGTGCTGTAAAGCGCTGTAGCGATCACTGCTGCCATGATACCCGTTTTCCACTGTTCAGCTTTGTCTGTTAATGAAATATCATCCTTAAACCTTTCGAGAAGGTCATTATACAGTGTATCCTTTAAGGAAAAAACCTCAACATATAATCGGCGTGCGTTTTGCCTAAGTAAAGTCTCTTCGTTCTCGTTCTGCTTCATCCAACCACCTGCTTCCTTTATTGCTCAGGCATATCATTTCAACTCTTAGTTTACTTCATTCAAAATAGAGAATGCAAAAATGTTCACGAATCAATCCTCTGTATTGTATTTCTCAGGCAAATAAAAAAAGCCCGCTGCGTTTCATCGCAACGAGCATATTAGGAAACTTAATCAGAATGCACCACTTCTGTTCCTGCAATAAAATCATGAATAGCTCGTTTATCCTCTCGTAACCCAACCATAAATGCGCTGACGATAGCCCCTATCCCCAAAGTTACAGCATAGACGAGTCCTCCGACAACATTACGCAATAACATCGTTCCTAACCCAGGGGGCGAACCATCTAGTTTTCGAATCTGCACGCTGCATATCCGCTTACCAATAGTGTATCCCCTCCAAAATACCGGAAGCAACAACGAATAGAGAAAAGAAATGGCGTCTGTGAAAAAATCCCTTCCCTCATCTCCTCCAGTAATCAACAACGAAATAACAAATAACGGAATACCTACAATGATTCCATCCAATAGTGAAGCACCTAATCGAATCCAAAATCCTGCATTCATGTATTAATCCCTCCTCATAGCCTGCGAATAACATTGCACCTGCATTGGGGTCCTTTATCAATAAAACTTACGCTCATTAAATCAGATGTATGCCATAAATAACAATTGCGTGAATAGACATTATCCGCATTATCCGCTCGCTTCCTGCTCTCATTTTCGTCCCTACTAAACACTAAAAACTTTTTTTGCGCTTATTCTAAACCTTAATTGGGAATATTGAATATGATATGCGCTGTTCAACCGTCATTTTCTCGTACCCATTACTAATCTCATTAAGGAAGGTTCGAATTCATGGATCCTACAACGGACTTATTAATAAAAAAAGCATATGCCGATCCCAGGCTAAGACAAAATATTTTTAACAAAGGTATAATCTACTTGTATTGCGATTACTCAGGTTTCTTCACGCAAAGCAATCATGGTATCGCTTGCTGCCTTGTTTACAACCAAACGATCCGCGTTACCGGTGAAAAGCTGTTAATTAACCATGATGGAGGTTCAAATTACGGCGAGCTGCTAGCTATCAAATATAGTCTAGCAATACTCTCCAAGGCATTAACTGAACATCAACCAAAAGTTGCTATCATCTACACGGATTATAGCTTTATTACAAAAATTTTAAAACAAAACGCCTGTTCACATCCGAATTATAAAATGGCAAGAGCTGAAATATTGGCTTCTCTTGATCATTTGAAAACGATGTTCCCTACAATTGAAGTTAGAATACGCTACATAAGTAAACATAAAAAAAACAACTCGTTTCACAGGCTCGCTCATAATGCTGCCAGACAAGCTGCTCAGACATAAGTGCAACGTATATCAACAAAAAGACTCCTTCTCGTCTCTTGCTTATAGCAAGTGTTGAAAAGGAGTCTCTTTGTATCTCTTATGTACTTCGTGAAAACCGTTGAACATGCAAGGTTTTCTAGGTATGCCGAGGACGGGAATCGAACCCGTACGGTGGTCACCCACCGCAGGATTTTAAGTCCTGTGCGTCTGCCAGTTCCGCCACCCCGGCGCAAAAATAATGAACTGTTTATTAGAAGCAGATATTATCATATCATATTAAGGATACCTTAGCAATAGCATTTACAAAATATATTCGACAGTACGGGATAGACATGAATGCAGCCGATAACCCTCAAAAAACTCAGAGAAAAACCTCCTTCAGTTGTACCTGATTTAGTCAGATACTAGAAAGGAGGTTTATCATCTTCTATTGAATCCTATGTGACTAATTAAAGCGCACAAGATTCAAATAGATTATGTACTTCGTGAAAACTATTGAATCATCAAAGTTTTCTAGGTATGCCGAGGACGGGAATCGAACCCGTACGGTGGTCACCCACCGCAGGATTTTAAGTCCTGTGCGTCTGCCAGTTCCGCCACCCCGGCATAATGTAAGGTTTTGCTTATGGTGGGCCCTGAGGGACTCGAACCCCCGACCAATCGGTTATGAGCCGACCGCTCTAACCAACTGAGCTAAGGGCCCTCGAAAACCGTATATTTCTACGTGTTCATCGAAAGGTTGGTTGCGGGGGCAGGATTTGAACCTGCGGCCTTCGGGTTATGAGCCCGACGAGCTACCGGGCTGCTCCACCCCGCGACGTATTTCCATTTGAGCAAAGCCAGTTGAATTGGCGACATAAAATAATATACTATATACGCATGTTTTAAGTCAAGCAAAATATACTAATTTATTTTTTTTATTTTTTCAAGGTATAAACCTCACGCCGTAGCGGCCTTTTCGGGATCGAAATACCTCCACCTCATGTGGTGTTTCGTAGCCGTACATCCAACCATCATTCTCCATTCTTCTGACCAAACAACCAGCTTGAAATTTTGTCTCGTACAGTCGAACCCAATATACCCATTTCATGTAATCCCTCCGCTATTATATAGGATAAGCAACAGGATTGTCGCTCCAATAAGTGCTGTATACATTAGAATACCCCAAAATTGGGATGATACATTCAAATGGGGTATACTCAAAATAGGTCATTTCAAAGGAGCTGAAGCCATGTTATATGGAATTGTAGTTTTTCCCGAAAAGCATGTACAGGACATCGCTAACAGCTGGCGAAGACGCCATGATCCTCATTACGCTGCCATCCCTGCTCATCTGACAGTGAAAGAAGCTGTCAATTGGTCAGACGAAGAGCTTCAACAGGCAGTCATCCATTTAGAGGAAGTGACGTCTAAACTGCCTGCTTTCTCTGTCCATTTGAACCGCGTTTCCAGCTTTTATCCCGTAAGCAATGTGCTCTATTTAGCGCTCCACGAACCTGCATCCATGCAGAAGCTGCACGAGAGTGTATGCAGCGGTCCATTAACAAATGGAGAATCTAAATATGTCTACACACCTCATGTCACCATCGGGCAAGAGCTCTCCGACGACGAACTGCACGATTTATATGGTAATCTGAGAATGCAGTCCATTGACCTCACATCCAAAATTGACCGCATACATTTACTATATCAGACCGATAACGGCGCTTGGACCGCCTACCAGTCATTTCTCTTGCGAGGTTAGACAAATATAAGGAAAAAGCCCGCAAACGACGCACAGGTCGATTACGGGCTTTTTCCTTATAACTGGTTATCTAGGCATTGGCATGATTTCGACACCGCCGTCGGTGCCTCCACCAGTAGGATTATTTTTAATTCTCTCCAGCACTGCGTTACCGCGTGTCTCCCACTCAGCTAAAGCTTCTTTTACAGACTTTTTCTTGTCGATAACTTCTTGGAACAACTCATAGCCAGGCTGTTGCGCTTCCCAAATTCCTGGTTTCGTATTGAATAGATTTTCCGCATCCGAACTAGAAGGCGGCAATGGTTTCAACGAAGTAAAGGCATCCATATTGTATTGCAAGCCGCCGATCGGAGTCAGAAACTCCTTACGTGCAACCATCTCATAAAGACTTCTCGACTTCAGCTTTGCCCATTCCTTGCTATTCGAAAACTTAATGAAATCCCAAGCGTCTTTATCGTTTTGAGCTTTGTTGTTAATGCCCATCAATTGGCTAAGATAGATGCTGCTTCCAACATCTGGACTGCTCGGATTGACAGGAACCGTTACGACATCCCAATCTACTGGTTCAAAATCTTTCATTTTCGTAGCATTGTCCGAAGCCCTCTTCAATTCATTGATATAACCGTAATCACCGATTGTCATCGCTACTTTACCCTTGATAAACAGATCGCCGTAGAAAGGATCATTGACCCCCTCAGAATTTTGCTTTTCATACATCTTGTTCATAAATTCTTGTGTTGGAATAATTTTCTCTTCGTACATAGAAGAAATTGTATTCCATACATGTTCCCATTGCTCACTGTTTACGAGCATTTTCTCGCCCTTGTCATCCCACATTTTCAATTGCAGTGCTTGGCTATATGCACTTGCATTGCTAAAGGCATCAGAAGACCAACGATTGAATGTAAAGCCGAAATTGCGATCTTCGCCTTCGCCTTTTGATACTTGACGTGCCAAATTAAGAACCTCAGACCATTCCATTTTATCTGATGGAGGAGTTACTCCGGCATCAGCAAATAATTTTTTATTGTAGTAAAGCGCTGAAGAGTTAAATGTAGGTGTCAAAGCAAACAAACTGCCGTCTCCTGCTGACTTGATTCCCTCTATGACAGTAGGTACATAATCCGTTAAATCAAATTTATCCTTTGCAATTAGCGGATCAAGCGGTTGAAGCAGATTATCTTGCGTCATACGACGCAGCATGTTGTAATCCAAGACGACCACATCTACCGGATTTTCTCCGTTTAGCATTTCCTTCATTTTCTCATAAGGATTAGGCTGTGTTGCAGGCTTGTTGGGATCAGGTTGATCAAAGCGTTGATCATCATTGTTAATTGCCCCTACAATTTCGAACTCAATGTTAGGATGAGACATTTCATACATATCTGTGTATTGCTGACGGAAATATGGCTCTTGATCTGCGCCGCCATAAAGCACACCAATACGTAAAACTCGTTTTTCTGTAGAATTGTCTGCGCCGCCGCCGCTGCATGCTGCAAGCAAACCTACTAGCAAAGCAAGCGTCAAGCTAACCACTGTAAACTTACGAATCCGCATTCCTGACAATCTTTTGTTATTCATTCGACTTAACCCCCTAATGATTTTGGCGGAGTAATAACTATCCGCTCACCGTCAAATTCCATTGTTGCTTTGTCTTTAATATTTAATGCGGATAAATATTCCTTGGGCACTTGTAACCGACCTACTCGATCGACAACTACGTATGCCTCATGTACAGATTGCAATCCGGTATTTGTTGAGGGAAGCACTACTTCACTGCCATCTTGTGAAATATTCGGATTTCTTTTAATAAACTCTGTGCTCGTCAAGCCATCACGAATAGCAACAACTCTATCCACCTTACTTGCAAGCGTTAAATCATGCGTTACGATCACGATCGTAATACCAATCTCACGATTGAGTCTGCGGAAAATACCCATAATCAAATCGGAGGTTGAAGTATCTACAGAACCTGTCGGTTCATCAGCTAGCAATAGCTTCGGACGATTCGACAACGAGATTGCAATGGCTACCCTTTGCTGCTCGCCGCCGGATAATTGATGAAGCTTATTATGCATGCGCTCTTTCAAACCGACCCACTCAAGCAATTGCTTCGCATAAGCGCGATCGACCTTGCCCGACAGCATCATCGGCATTTCTACGTTCTCAAGGGCAGAAAGATAAGGCAGCAGGTTTCTAGCATTATTTTGCCAAATAAAGCCTACCGTTTCTCTCTTATACTTGACTAAGTCCTCTTCGGAAATTTTTAGCAAATCCCATGGTCCTACGTGCACCTGACCAGCTGAAGGGCGGTCAAGACCGCCAAGCGTATTCAGAAGTGTAGACTTTCCGCTGCCACTGTTGCCGATGATGGCCATAAGCTCGCCTTCATTAACCTTTAAGTTCAAGCCTTGCAGGGCGACGACCTCTAGATCATCTGTCTTATAAATTTTCACCAGACCTTCGCAATCGATCATCGCAGTTGTCACCGCTGTTGTCATCGTTCTTCTCCCATCTTGACCGCTTGATGCACTCTCAGCCTGCGAATGTGCAGGAAGAGCAGCAACGCCCCGGTCAGCATCATAAATCCGACTACAACGAACAATTGATTCGTATCGCTTGACTCAAATATGACTCGGAATGGCGGTACGGTCTCAGCTACGTTTTCTGTCGTTTGCAAGAATGGCAGGAAGAGTAAGCTGACTCCCTTACCGATTAAAACGCCAAGTCCAATCGCAAGTCCGGCTGTAAATAACTGTTCCAAAAGCAGCATGCCTGTTAGTTGTCTACGTGATAGTCCCATCGCCCGCAGTACCCCGAATTGGACAACACGGCCCGAGAGATTAAAGAACCAAAAGAGCACATAACCTGCTAGTGTGATAACTACCGAAACGAGAAAGCCTAGGCTCAGAATACCGAATACGCCGCCTCTGGTTGGAAGCTTCGATTGCATGATGAGCTCGCTTCTTACATCCTTAACGGCCGCTATTTCGATTCCTGCCTTCTGCAGCTCCGTAATGATAGGCGCTACCTTTGCGTCAGGCTTCATCTTCAGCCAAACCTCATAAGGAATAAGTGGAAGCTGATCATAAACATAATCCAAATTCGTAATAATAAATGGTGATTTATCAGGATACTGGCTAGGCCAATAAGGCAAAATTCCAACAACCACAAAATCCACCTTACCCTCAGAGAATCCTACGGAAACAGGATCGCCAACCTTTAACTGATACTTCTCTGCTACTTTTGAAGGTATTAGTGCTGCATGCTCAAATTTTCCCAAGTTATTTAAATAATAATTGGGATGAGCGGGATACAAATCGTTGCGGAACCAGCCTACTTTGGAGAAATCGACGTTATCAATACCCATTACAGTACCTTGACCAATCGATTTTCCTGAGATGACTACGCTCCCCTTCGTTTGCAGCACACGTGCAGCAGCTTCTACGCCTTCAAGAGAACGGAATATTTCAAATGGAGGTTCACTGAACAGCATCTTCGAAGGAACGGTTTGACCGCCGCCGCCTGATCCACCGCCATTGCCGCCATTTCCTCCATTACCACCGCCACCGTTTCCTCCGCCGTTTCCGCCGTTTCCACCGCCGCCAGCACCACCGCCATTACCGCCATTGTTGCCAGGCGTCTTAGTAATTTCCGCCGAGCCTTCCCACACGGTCTGAATCGTAACGTCTGCGCCGTACTTATATAATGTACGCTCAGTGGAGTTCAAATCGATCGTTCTAGCTGCCGATGCATTATAAACACCAAGTCCAAGCGTAAGCACTAATAAAATCATCAACGGATAATACCCTTTGGATGAACGTGAAAGCTGCGTCAGTGTCAAATACAACGGAACAGGTAAAAATTTACGTCCCATCCAAGTAAATAATTTCAGCAGCCATGGAAATAGCCGCAAGAAAAACAGCCCAAATGCAAAAATCGAGAGCGCTGGCACAAAGAATAAAAATGGTTGTACGTTTAATTGATCCGTCGTCATACCCGTCTTGAATGTCAACATCTGACGCTCATTAAACATATACCAGCCATAACCAGCAGCAGCAATTAACAAAACGTCAAGATACCAACGCTGCCATCCTGGCTTCCGATCAGATCGAGCCAAATCTTGTTTATAGCTTACGATTGAAGATCTTGCATAAATGATTGCAGGAATAATTGTCGCCATAAGGGCAATCAATACCGCAGCACCACCTGCGATAATCGCCTCCGTAGAGAAACCGACCGGTATAGACTTCCGATTAACGAAGGATAGGAAGCCATTTGCCGATCCAATACTCTTAGCCATGAACCACCCGATAAAGGGACCGCTCGCAAGAGCTAGACCGCCCAAGAGAAGTCCTTCGAGCAAATAAATCCAAATAATTTGCCGCGTACCTGCGCCTCTGCTTCGAAGCACTGCAATATCGCTTCGCTGCTTATCCAATGACTGCCTTGCATTCATCGCAATGAAGAAAAATACCATTGCGAGCATGGGGGCAGCTAGGGTGAACAGCAAAGTTTGCAGCTGCAAACTTTGTTTCTTAAATTCCGTAAGCGTGGATGCAAAGGAAATTTCCACTCTTGTGTCTTTAAGACGCTGATACAAGTCGATGTTCAATCGCTCAAGTGTCCTGCTTAACGGTGTTAATTGACTCGTTTTAATTTCAGACAAATCGAATGCATAGTACCAGCTGGCATTATGAAGCGGAATGCCTTTCTTTGCAAGCAGCATCTTGTCAAATGCAGCATCACTAATTTGGAGCGTATTCAGCAAGCTTTCCATCCCCTGATACCAATATGAACTCGTATCAGTCAGCGGCTTAACAGAACCGACAATTTTCACACGTAATGTCAGATCTAAGCCACCGTATATCGGATATTCAAATACATCGCCGATATGTACATCATTTCGATACATCGCTTCCTCGAACATCACTGCTTCGAGCAGCTCTCCATCCCCTTCGGCATTTACAAACCATCTGCCCTGTGTCAGCTCAGTATTTGTCTCGAGACCTGACATGTTCATAATCGTCAGTTGGCGGCTGCGACCAGCGTCTACCTTCGTTGGATCCTCAGGAACCACTTCAGCTCCGCGAATGGAATTGCTATTTACAAACGTGCCGAAAGGAAATCCAATTTCCTTAGGTATTCCTTCAGAAATGTAACGCTCAACCTCTGACAACGCTGCTAAATCCGTTTTCCCGCCAGCAGGTGATTGGTACCTCATGAGAAGTGAGCCTGCTGGTAATCCACTACTCTTCTCCTGAAGCGATTCGGCAACCACTCTCTTAAGTGCGCCATCTGCGTACATGGGTATACTCGTTGCAAATGCAACTGCTAGGGTCAGCCCAGCAAGTGTGCTCAGGGTTAGCCAGCGCGTGTTCCACATTTTGCGGAACAAAAAACGAAACAGCGGAATTCCCATTGGCTATCGACCTACAACTTTCTGCCCCGGCTTCAAACCTTGCAAGATCTCAATATTTGTCGAGGTTTGCTGGCCGACCTCAACGTCTACTTCGCGCTTGCCGTCTGCATCAATAACCTGCACATAAGTACGAGAGCCAATTGAGCGAAGCGTAGAAGGAGGAATAACAATAGCATCTTTAGTTCGGCTCGTTATGACATTGATTGAAATCGGTGTACCGCGATTTAGATTTTTAGGTAATCCAGTAAGATCAAATATTAAGTAGTCTTCTGGACGTTCAGGTTTCACTTCCCCTGGCATTCCGCCATTACCGCCACCATTATTCTGTTCCTCGGTCTTGACAGGAAGTTGTTTTATCTTGCCTTTAAAAGTACCTACATTTGAAATTTTGGCTTCTACTTCCATGCCAACCGCCAATTTCTCAAGTTCTGCTTTTGTAATCTTGGCTGCTGCAGTAATCTTACTCGTATCGGCTACGATCGCAATTGGCGCATAGGCTTTGATTAGATCGCCCTTCTGTACATTAAGCGTTACAATCGTTCCTGAGAATGGAGCCTTCAAGCTTGCTTTCGCAATCTCCTCTTCCATATCTACAAGCTTCTGCTTCTTTTCTTCAAATGCAATCAACTTCGTCTCAAAATCAATTGGGTCCATTTCATCACGTTCACGCAGCGTTTCTTTCATCAAAGCTTCTTCTCTTTTAAATGCAAGACGTTCGAGCCGCAACGTTTTGACCAATGAATCAACGTCCAACTCTCCGATCACTTGACCAGCCTTTACCGTCGAATTTACTTTCACATGCAGCTCTTTTAAATTCTTACCGTCCAAAGTGAAAAACATCGTCTCTTCTTCTAACGAAATCAGCTTGCCAATCAAAGGTACCTTTGTTTCTAATGTAGCCGTTGTAACCTCATACTCGGGTTTCTTCGATATTTGTGCTGGGGATATTTCAGGTATGATTTCTTCTTCATCTTCTGCCGGTAGCAAGGAGCATCCGCTTGTAAGCACTAAGGAAGCACTTAAAACAACAACCATAGAACGTTTAAATAAATTTTCCGTCAACCATTTCATAGACAATGTCTGCAACCTCCAAAATCGTAGGATCATGTGTAGTCATACAAATAGAAACTTGTTCAGTGCGAATAATATTTTGGAAAACGGCCATAATTTGAGCTGACATATTCGTATCAAGCTCTGCTGTCGGCTCATCAGCCAGCAGCAGCATTGGTTTATGCGCGATGGCCTTGGCAATAGCTACACGCTGTTGCTCGCCGCCGGAGAGCTCGAAAGGGCGGTGATTCATTCGCTTCTCGAGGCCAACTAGCTCTAGACAGTGGTTAACTCTATTTTTCCATTCCGCACGAGGAACGCCAGCCATACGAAGGGCTAACTCCACATTCTCTCTCGCGGACAAAAGCGGCATAAGTGCGAAGGCCTGAAAGATAAAGCCCATGTGCTTTCGCCTAACTAATGTGCGTTGATCATCGCTCATACTGTGAAAGGGCAAACCATTAAATAAAATTTCCCCTTTGCTCGGTGTATCCAGCCCACCCAAGCAATTCAGCAGCGTTGTCTTGCCTGAGCCTGATCTCCCTCTAAGCATAACTAATTGGCGCTCCTTAAGCTCCATTCGAATGCCCTTCAATACTGGAAGCGGTGATCCGCCAACCTGAAACGTACGCTCTACATCGATCACCTGAAGCAGATCACGTCTTTCCTCGGCAGGTTCAATCTGCGCTTCTATCGTCTGTTTCTCTTCCTGCGGAATGGCCATTAGCGCTTCCGATCCCTCCTTAACCAACTTTCATAATTCTCATCTTAAATGATAGACGTAGGACATGCTCAAAAAGTTACGTCAATTTCAAACAACTTTATAAAACATTTTTGAAAGAAAAAACTACTTTTAGCGAATACTTGCTCTTCGCATGAAAAGTAGCCTTATTTAGTCATTTCTATGTCATTATTTCACCTTAAAATGAGATATGGCATGATCCAGTTCGTGTACAATCTCATCCAGATGAATGGCTGCAGTAGAGATGTTATCCATTAATGCAAGCTGTTCTTCTGTTGCAGCAGCGACATTCTCAGTTTTCTCAAGATTAACGACAGCTGTTGCAGCGGATTGCTCCATAGAGGCGCTTACCTGCTCAGAACTAGCGGACATTTGCTGCGTAATCGCAGAATTTTCATGAATCTGCCCACTCATTTGTACAATAGAAGCAATAATTAAATCTAGATTTTTACGCACATCGCTCACTCGATCACTGCCGCGCTTCATTTCCTCTATCGTTTGTGACATGTATGCAGAAGCTCCAGCAATTTCGCTGCGTGTCACATCTACAAGCTGATGTATGTCATCCACCGAAGCAAGTGATCCTGCAGCCAGCTTACGAATTTCACCTGCAACGACCGCGAAGCCTCTGCCATGCTCACCCGCGCGTGCTGCTTCTATTGAAGCGTTAAGCGATAATATGTTCGTTTGATTAGAAAAGCTAGTTATATTATCGGCAATTAGCCCAATTTCCTTTGAGCGATGTTCTAATGTTTCAATCTTATCGGATAGTCTTACGATAACAGAGCTCACTTCTTCAAATTGATCAACTAGCCGCAGCAGCGCTTCATGCCCAAGATCAGCCTGTTGTGAGGTAGAAGAAGATTTCTCAGCAATTGATGATGTATTTTCTGCAATTCGTTGAATGCCAATCGTCATTTCTTCTATCGCTCTTGATGTTTCTTCTGCTCCTCTTGCTTGCGCTTCAGAGCCGCTTGCTACCTCCTGAATATTAAGAGCAACATGCTCAGCTGCTGATGCAGATTCCTTCGAAGCGGTCGTTAATTGAACTGTCGATTTGGTAACTTCAGCCGCATTATTGGCTATGCCGCTAATTAGCAGCTTTGTTGCTTCGATCATATGATCGACCGATAGCGAGATGCGGCCAAGCTCGTCCTTGCTGTATTTCTTATCGGGAGGTACAGTCAAGTCCCCGTCTGCTACACGCTGTGTTTTAAATACTACACTTCTGATTGTCTTCATAATATGTCGAACGGTAAAATAAACGGATATCATCAAACCGATCGTCACAAAAATGATTCCTAAAAAAACACTAAGCTGTGTTTTATCAAATTCCTTGGTGATGTCAGAAATCGCTAATTTCGCGTAAAGATTAATGTTTTGTCCTATCTCATCGATTCCGGATCTACCAGTTAGGAAGCTATTATCGATCTGCTTATTTATAAACAAACTCTTTCCATCAGCTGCTGCTTTCGTAGCTGAGTCTTTCCAATAGTTAAAATTAGCCTTAAATTCAATCAAAATTTGATCGATGCTGCGCTCAGACTCTCCCGAATCTAAGGTTTGAAGTCCTTTGGCATATATAATAGTTTGCGCTTCTCCTACCCTATCCTCAACTTGTTTAATATTCTCAGCCAATTCAAATTGAGCAGCCTCTATGTTGACTTTATCTAATGTACCCGATTCAATTCTCAAATAAGCTTGATAAGCTTGATGCATATCCTTATCCGCGTTCAGGATTAAAGTGTCTACTTCATTAACAGTCTCATAGATTATTTCGGTCATGTCATTTAATACGGCACGCTGCTCTTGGAGCAAATACAATCCCGTAAATGCATAAAACAATAGTGGAACCACAGACAATAAAACTAGTCTAACATTTAAAGGTATTCTCATTAATACTCCCGCCCCTCAGTTCTTCACAACACTTCTATTATTATTTATCGGAGTATCACTTCAATAAAGTAGAGCTCCTTTCAAAAAAAAATAAATATTTGTATCGAATTTAGAACAATTTTGTGACAAAAAAAGGCGCACTCCCTTGAAACGAGAGTACGCCTTTTTATAAAAAGCAATTATTTGCCGAAAGATTGTGGATCTTCTCTCCAAGCTTGAAGTGCAGCTACATCCTCAGGAGCAACTTTACCAAGCTCTACTGCGGTCTGAATTAAAGCACTGTAGCTCGACAACGTTACAAGCGGCATTTGCTCACCGGCAAACGCTTGAATAGCGGAATCGAATTCATAAGTAAAGATGGCAAGCACCGCCAATACTTCTGCACCAGCTTCTCTAACAGCAAGCGCAGCTTTCAATGAGCTTCCCCCTGTCGAGATCAAGTCCTCAATGACAACAACTTTTTGACCAGGAAGAACTCGGCCTTCGATTTGGTTTTGCTTGCCATGCCCTTTCGCTTTATCGCGAATGTAAGCCATCGGCAGGTTTAGCTTCTGTGCAACCCAAGCTGCATGAGGAATGCCGGCAGTTGATGTACCCGCGATAACCTCAGCATCCGGATAGTTCTCGCGAATAATGGTTGCGAAACCTTCTGCAACGAGATCGCGAATCGCAGGGTATGTCATCGTAAGACGGTTATCACAATAGATCGGTGATTTAATGCCAGATGTCCAAGTGAACGGATCATTCGGACGAAGTGCAACAGCTTCAATTTCAAGCAGGCTCTTGGCAATTTGATTAGGCAATTCAGCTAAAGTTAATTTACTCATAAGAAGTCAGCTCCTCAATAATAGATTCTAGTGCAGCTCTAGGGCTTGGTGCTGCTGTAATGGGACGACCGATTACCATATAATCAGTACCTTGGCGAAGTGCTTCGCTTGGTGTCATGATGCGTGATTGATCATTCACATCTGCACCTGCTGGACGAATACCAGGGGTAATTGTTTTGAATGAAGAGCCGCACAACGCTTTAATTGCCTCAACCTCGGAGGGGGAAGCAACAACTCCGTCTAAACCAGCTTTTTTGGTAAGCTCAGCATATCGAAGCACAGCTGCCTCTACTGTACCATTAATTCCTATTTGATCGTTAAGCATCGATTGATTCGTACTTGTCAAATGAGTAACTGCGATAACCGTTGGCTTACGTAGGCCGCTTCCTGTAAGAGCGATGTCTACACCTTCAAGCGCAGCCTCAAGCATGTGACTGCCGCCTGCTGCATGTACGTTGAACATATCTACACCGAGCTTCGTTACGCTGTTAGCTCCACCCTTAACGGTGTTCGGAATATCATGCATTTTCACATCAAGAAAAACGTAGTAACCCCGCTCTTTCAAGCTTTGTACAAATGAAGGGCCTGCTGCGTAAAACAACTGCATTCCCACCTTCATATAACAAGGAATGCCATGCAGCTCAGCAATTAAACGCTCAGCCGCTGCTGCATCAGGATAGTCTAGTGCAACCATAATCCGTCCTGCTGCTTGCTCGTTAGTCAACTTCATCCGAAATCACTCCATTTCTCTGTTCCTTTGCAAAATAAACGGCCATACGTCTGCTGCCTATCTACCTGAAGGCTAAACGCCTTGAGGTGGATACGCAGCAATTAACGCTGGCCGTACTTTTAAGCTCAAATGAGCTTATTTCTTTTGTAGCACCACTGGCATAGAACGAGATGAGAAGTTTAGCGTTTCAAGCATTACAAGCAATGCACGAACCGTATCAAGCGACGTCATACAAACTACGCCATTCTCAACCGCTTCACGACGAATTCTGAATCCGTCACGCTCAGGAGCTTTACCTTTGGTCAACGTATTGACAACAAATTGTGCTTGCCCTTCACGTACAAGATCTAGAATATTCGGAGAGCCTTCGCTTAGCTTATTAACAGTCGTAACGATTAGGCCTGCTTCTTCCAAAGCTTTCGCTGTTCCGCCTGTTGCGATAATTTTGTAGCCTAGGTTAAAGAAGCCGCGAAGCAATTCGGTTGCTTCTTCTTTATCTTTATCTGCTACAGTTGCAATAATGGCGCCAGATGTAGGAATTTTCATTCCAGCACCGATGAGTCCTTTATAAAGAGCTTTCGCATATTGTACATCGCGACCCATTACTTCGCCTGTTGACTTCATTTCTGGCGTTAGAGTTGGATCAACCCGGCGCAGCTTCGCGAAGGAGAAGACCGGAACTTTTACCGATACATACTCATCTTCAGGCCACAAACCTTCTACATAACCAAGATCAGTAAGCTTAGTTCCGAGAATAGCTTTTGTAGCTAGGTTTGCCATCGGAATATTCGTTACTTTGCTTAGGAAAGGTACTGTACGTGATGAACGCGGATTAACTTCAATTACGTACACTTTCTCTTGGTGAATAACGAACTGGATATTTACAAGGCCGATAACATTCAGAGCTTTCGTGATGCTTATTGTGATATCAACGATCTGTTGCTTAATATCCTCTGAAAGCGATTGTGGAGGGTAAACCGCGATTGAATCGCCGGAGTGAACCCCTGCGCGCTCAACATGCTCCATAATCCCCGGAATAATAACAGTATCGCCATCACAAATTGCGTCAACCTCTGCTTCTTTTCCAAGCATATAACGGTCGATCAGAACTGGATGCTCTGGGTTGATCTTTACAGCAACTTCCATGTAGTTAAGTAGTTCTTCATCTGAGTACACGATTTCCATTGCACGACCGCCAAGTACGTAAGACGGACGAACAAGTACCGGATAACCAAGTCCTTGTGCTGTAATAACTGCTTCATCAACAGAAGTTACTGTCTTGCCATCAGGTTGTGCAATGTTCAAGCTGCGAAGCAGTGCTTCAAATTTCTTGCGATCTTCTGCAGCATCAATGCTCTCTAGGCTAGAACCAAGAATGCGAACTCCTGCTTTGGAAAGCGGAGCAGCAAGGTTAATCGCCGTTTGGCCACCGAATTGTACGATTACGCCAATTGGATTCTCTTGCTCAATAACGTTCATCACATCTTCGAAGAACAATGGCTCAAAGTAGAGTCTGTCCGATGTGCTGAAGTCAGTTGAAACTGTTTCTGGGTTATTGTTGATAATAACCGCTTCGTAGCCTGCATTTTGGATTGCCCATACAGCATGAACTGTCGAGTAATCAAACTCAATACCTTGACCGATACGAATTGGTCCAGATCCAAGAACAAGAACCTTTTGTTTGTCCGTAGCTGTTACTTCATTCTCTACTTCATAAGTGGAGTAGTAGTATGGTGTCGAAGCTTCGAATTCAGCTGCGCATGTATCAACCATTTTGTAGACTGGCTTCAAGTTAAGCTGTAAACGAAGTGCGCGTACATCAGCTTCAGTCGTATGACTGCCGTTCGGGAAACCTTCTTGACGGATTTCAGCAATGGAGCGATCAGAGAAGCCTTTGCGTTTTGCTTCATACAACGTTTGTTGATTCAACGTTGATTCACTGCGCATGCGATCCTCAAATGCTACGATCGATTGGATTTTATCAAGGAACCACCAGTCGATGTTGGTAATATCTTGAATTTCTTGAAGCTGATAGCCGCGACGGAACGCTTCCGCTACAAGGAACATCCGCTCGTCATCCGGTTTCTCTAGACGCGTGCGAAGCACTGCATCCTCTAAAGAACTAGCTTCTTTAAGGTGAATACGGTGTGCACCGATTTCTAGTGAACGAACCGCTTTATGGATGGATTCTTCAAAAGTACGGCCGATAGCCATAACTTCGCCTGTTGCTTTCATTTGCGTGCCTAGCTTGCGGTTCGCGTTAACGAACTTGTCAAACGGCCAGCGAGGAATCTTTGATACGATATAATCGAGTGTTGGCTCGAAACATGCATACGTTTGTCCAGTAACAGGGTTTACAAGCTCATCAAGCGTGTAACCGATAGCGATTTTTGCTGCCATTTTTGCAATCGGGTAACCCGTTGCTTTGGAAGCTAGTGCCGATGAACGGCTAACACGCGGATTTACTTCAATTACATAATATTGATAGCTTTGTGGATCAAGCGCGAACTGTACATTACAGCCGCCCTCGATGTTCAGAGCACGAATGATTTTCAAGGAAGCCGAGCGAAGCATTTGATACTCACGATCGGACAAAGTTTGGCTTGGCGCTACAACGATGCTGTCGCCTGTATGAACACCAACGGGGTCAAAGTTTTCCATGTTGCACACAACGATACAGTTATCGTTCGCATCACGCATAACTTCATACTCTACTTCTTTCATACCTGCGATCGATTTCTCGATTAGACACTGGCTGATCGGACTGTAACGGATT
This sequence comes from Paenibacillus sp. J22P15, assembly GCF_056269345.1. Lineage (NCBI taxonomy): Bacteria > Bacillati > Bacillota > Bacilli > Caryophanales > Paenibacillaceae > Paenibacillus > Paenibacillus sp. J22P15. The sequence continues at coordinate 119,299 of NZ_JBWDNT010000001.1, read as the reverse complement.
CCGGAAGCAACCGTCTCGCGAAGCTCTTCTTCATTCGCACAAATACCGCCGCCTGTTCCACCAAGTGTGTAGGCAGGACGAACGATAATAGGATATCCGATCGTGTTAGCGAAGTTTACTGCATCCTCGACAGTCGTTACGATATCACTATCTGGTACTGGCTGCTCTAGCTCACGCATAAGTTCGCGGAAAAGATCACGATCCTCAGCTTTTTCAATAGCTGTCAGCTGTGTTCCAAGCAATTTCACATTTTCACGCTCTAGAACGCCTGCGCGTGCAAGCTCAACTGCCATGTTTAGGCCAGTTTGACCGCCAAGTGTCGGAAGAAGTCCATCAGGACGCTCTTGACGAATGATTTGGGAAACAAATTCTAGTGTAATAGGCTCGATGTATACTTTATCTGCCATGTTTGTGTCTGTCATGATTGTAGCTGGGTTACTGTTTATAAGTACAACCTCGTAGCCCTCTTCCTTGAGTGCTTGGCAGGCCTGAGTGCCGGCATAGTCGAATTCCGCCGCTTGTCCGATGACAATTGGACCGGAACCGATCACGAGAATTTTTTTGAGTTCATTATTTTTGGGCATACTGAAGCTCTCCTTTCAACGTCTCCGATAACACCGCTTGACGAGGTTTTTGTGGGTTATTAATCTTGTGCTTACGGATCATTTGCAGGAACTCATCAAACAAATAGCTGGAATCGTATGGTCCAGGAGCAGCTTCTGGGTGATATTGAACCGAGAAAGCTGGGAATGTTTTATGTTTAAGTCCTTCGATCGTGCGGTCATTATTATTAATGTGTGTTACTTCAAGTTGCGTGCTGCCTACTGATTCTTCAAGCACGGTGTAGCCATGGTTTTGTGAAGTAATGTAGCAACGGTTAGTTGCCAATTCTTTAACCGGGTGATTTCCGCCGCGATGTCCGAATTTTAGCTTCGTTGTTTCTGCTCCACAAGCTAGTGCGAACAGTTGGTGACCTAAGCAAATGCCGAAGATCGGGAATTCGCCAAGCAATTCAGAAATCATTTTCACAGCGTATGGTACATCTTTCGGGTCCCCAGGGCCGTTAGACAGTTGAATACCGTCTGGAGCTAGGCGGCGAATTTGGTCTGCCGTCGTATCATGAGGAACTACGATCACATCACAGCCGCGCTTCGTAAGTTCGCGCAAAATACCGCTTTTTGCACCGAAGTCAACAAGCACGATACGCTCGCCTTGACCAGGGCTTGAGAATACATGAGTTGTGGATGTGCGTGCTACTTGATCCGTCATTAAGCTTGAGATGTTAAGACGCTCAGCAAGCTCTTCTACACGCTCGTTGCCTGTTGTAATTAGACCCTTCATAGTGCCGTAGTTACGCAGCTTACGAGTAAGCATCCGTGTATCAATGTCGCTGATGCCTGGAATGCCGTATTCTTTCAAAAGCTGTCCAAGTGAATATTGTGCGCGCCAGTTACTAGGTACTTCTTCATGACGACGGACAACAAATCCATGAATAAATGGACGCATCGCTTCAAAATCATCGCGGTTAATGCCATAGTTCCCGATCAACGGGTATGTCATTGTTACGATTTGTCCGCAGTAAGACGGATCGGATAGAACCTCTTGATAACCTGTAATTCCTGTATTAAATACAACCTCGCCCATCATTTGTGCTTCTGCACCGAACGAAAGTCCTGTGAACAACGTACCGTCTTCCAACAATAATCTTGCTTGCATCCGTATCACTCCTCAGGTGTTGATTGTCCCAATATATTGGCTTTAATAAGTAAATGGTATTATTCTGACCAAACGACAGCGCCGTCTACAATCGTAGTTACAGGCCAGCCGCTAAGCTTCCATCCGCCAAAAGGCGTATTGTTGCTTTTCGAAGCAAATGTGCTTGGATCAACCGCACGCTCGCTATTCAAATCTACAATCGTAACATCCGCAGGCGCACCTTGCTCCAAACGTCCTGTTGGCAGTCTGAAAACACGAGCTGGGTCTGCAGTCATACGCTGCAGCAAGAAGCCAAGCGTCCACTTACCCGTTTGAACAAACTTTGTGTAAAGGAGCGGAAAAGCCGTTTCGAACCCTACGATACCAAATGGTGCAAGCTGCACGCCGCGAGCCTTCTCTTCTGCGCTATGCGGTGCGTGATCTGTTACGACCATATCGATCGTTCCATCTTCAATCGCTTCAATAACCGCTTGAACATCACGAGGTGTGCGTAGTGGAGGATTCATCTTCCAATTAGCATCATCAAGACCTGGGATATCCTCATCGGACAATATCAGGTGATGCGGGCAAACCTCAGCAGTTACGCGAACTCCGATTTGCTTAGCAAGGCGGATTAACCGTACCGATTGCTCAGTACTAACGTGGCATACATGATAGTGAACGCCAGTCGCTTCCGCTAGTAGTACGTCTCTTCCAACATGAATCGCCTCTGATTCATTCGGAATGCCTTTCAAGCCATGCTTGCGTGAGAATTCGCCTTCCGATGCCCAAGCGCCTTCAACCAAAGTGTCATCCTCGCAGTGAGCGATAATCGGCATATCCATCGACTTTGCAAGTGCCATTGCGTTTTTCATCATTTGAGCATTTTGAACGCCTACTCCGTCATCCGTGAAGCCTATAGCCCCTGCTTCTTTCAAGGAAGCAAAATCAGTCAATTCGCGGCCAAGCTCATTTTTTGTAATTGAAGCGTATGGTAATACCTTCACTACACCTACTTGTTCAGCCTTGTTCGTGATGTAACGAACCGTTTCCGCCGTATCCGTTACAGGGCGAGTGTTAGGCATACAAGCAATCGTTGTAAATCCACCCTTAGCAGCAGATCGTGTTCCTGTAGCAATATCTTCTTTATATTCAAACCCAGGATCGCGTAAATGAACGTGCATATCGATAAAGCCTGGCGATACCAACTTGCCTTGTGCGTCAATGACTTCAGCGCTGCCTGTATCAATTGCCTCGGCACCATCTATGATCGCTTCGATTTTGCCGTTTTCAATTCGAATATGCTTACTTTCTAAGCTGCCCGAAGTTTCATTCCATACGTTACCGTTAATAATCCATAATGACATTGTCGTTTCACCCTCCGGATTTCAATCTATGATGCTATTGTTAGCTAAGTGCCCGTTCTACAACCGCCATGCGGATTGGAACACCATTCTCCATTTGTGGAAAAATGCGTGATTGTGGATGCTCAACCAGCTCATCGTCAATCTCTACATTGCGATTAATCGGAGCAGGATGCATGATAATAGCGTGATTAGCAAGCTTGCTCGCTCTTTCCACTGTCAAGCCGTATTGCTCGCGGTAATTTTCTGCAGAACTCAGCATGCCGCTCTCATGACGCTCCAGCTGTACGCGCAGCATCATAACAACATCTGATTTCATTGCTTCATCTATTGACACATAAGAGACATCTAGCTCTGAAGCCTGCATATTCGGCGGTGAGCAAAAGTTCACATTCACTCCGAATTTTTGCAGCGCCCACAAATTTGATCTTGCAACACGGCTGTGCTGCACGTCTCCGATAATCGAGACCGTCAATCCTTTGAGTTGTCCAAAATGCTTACGCATTGTGTACATATCGAGCAGTGCTTGTGTTGGATGCTCATTATTGCCATCTCCGGCATTAATCAGAGGCACCTTAATCTTCGTTGCCAGTTCAGCAAGCACGCCAATCGGTTTCAAACGAATAATACCAACATCAATTCCCATCGATTCAAGCGTGCGTACTGTATCGTAAATCGATTCGCCCTTCTGCACACTCGAGACGGCAGCGGAGAAATTTAGCACTTCAGTTCCAAGACGTTTCTCAGCTACCTCGAATGAAAAGCGCGTCCGAGTGCTGTTCTCAAAAAACATGTTAGCTGCAAATTTGCCTTGCATCGTCGTGTGTACTTTGCTTGAATGATTCTCCCAATAAGCAGCGCGATCAAGAATTGATTCAATCTCTTCTTGGCTTAAATCTTTTAATCCGAGCAAACTCCGTTGCTTAAGTTGTGTAATCGTCATCCGGCTTGCCCCCTCTGGTTAATAATAGTTACTTGGTCAATTAGGTCGATTTCAGAAAGAGCCACATCAATTTCCTCCTGCTTCGAGGTTGGAACGTTTTTGCCGACAAAATCAGGTCGAATCGGCAGTTCTCGATGTCCTCTGTCTACAAGTACAGCCAGTTGAATGCTTTGCGGCCGTCCGCAATCCATAAGTGCATCCATCGCCGCCCTAATCGTGCGTCCCGTATACAATACGTCATCGAACAAAATGATGCGTTTGTCTTGAACCGTAAAGGGCACGCCGTCGGTATCGCCAATTGCTGCTGCTACTTCCACGTCTGCGGCAATGACTGCTTTGCGATCATCGCGGTAATGAGTAATATCAAGCTCACTCACCGGAACAGGCTTTCCTTCGATTTCACCAATGCGCTCTGCAATTCGGCGAGCTAGGTAGATCCCCCTCGTTCGAATGCCAATGATCACACAGTTATCGATGCCCTTGTTCTTCTCCACAATTTCATGAGCAATTCGCGTTAATGCCCGGCGAATTGCCGTTTCATCCATGATGACCAAATGCTCTTCTTCCGTCATTTCCGCTGACTCCCTCCATAATCGTCCAAATTGACAGGTTGCGACAAAAAACTCCTTGCATTAAATCGCAAGGAGTTTGTGAGTAGGCATGAAGAGATAGATACAAGCCCCTGCCGCTCTCGTCACAGAGAGCGGCGTATTAGGCTGTCCTATTCTTCTCTTCTATAGACCTGTTATTCACGCTACCTTGCCAGCCTCTCGGGACTGAGTTAAAGGTACTGCTGTATATCATAGGAATTATCCCACATTCGACAAAAGAAGTCAAGTAAAAACGAATTTTTCCGCTTGTACTTAGTGTGATCCAATCCCGATGAACTATGCGAGGATAGCGTTGGTTACTATAGGCTTAGCTTACGAATTCTTTCTACTGCTTTTTGTGTATTCTCAAGACTACCGAAAGCAGTAAGACGGAAATAACCTTGGCCGCTTTGGCCAAATCCTACACCTGGAGTTCCAACGATATTTGCTTCTGTAAGAAGCTTATCGAAGAATGACCAGGAATCCATACCGTTAGGTGTTTTTAGCCAAATATACGGAGCATTGACCCCGCCAAACACCTCTAGACCAATGGATGCTAGGCCGTCACGAATAATTGCAGCATTTTTCATGTAATAATCAACCAGTGACTTGATCTGTTCTTTGCCCTCTTCCGAGTAAATAGCAGCAGCTCCACGTTGTGTAACGTAAGATACGCCATTAAATTTCGTCGTATGACGGCGATTCCACAAATCGTTAATCAGCACCTCGTTGCCAGAATCATCTAGACCTTTAAGCTCGCGCGGAACAACTGTGTAAGCACAACGTACGCCCGTAAAGCCTGCTGTTTTGGAGAAGCTGCGGAATTCAATCGCTACTTCGCGCGCACCCTCAATTTCGTAAATCGTATGAGGAACATCCTCTTCTTGAATATAAGCTTCATATGCAGAATCATAAAGGATGATGCAGTTGTTTGCTTTCGCATAATCAACCCATACTTTAAGCTCTTCCTTTGTAAGCGTCATTCCCGTCGGATTGTTCGGGTAGCACAAGTAAATAATATCTACTTTACGATTAGGAAGGCTTGGCTTGAAGTCATTCTCAGCCGTACACTCCAAATAGGCAATGTTTTCATAACGCTTTGTTTCTTGGTTGTATTTGCCCGAGCGGCCAGCCATAACATTCGTATCAACGTATACCGGGTAAACAGGATCTTGAACCGCAACGATACTATTCTGGCTAAAGATCTCTTGAATATTACCCACGTCACATTTGGAGCCATCGCTTACGAACACTTCGTTTGAAGCGATGTCAACGCCGCGTGATTTATAGTCATTCTCGATAATCGCATCAATTAGAAAATCGTAGCCTTGTTCAGGTCCGTATCCACGGAACGAGCCTGGAGCTGCCAGCTCATCCACAGCACTATGCATCGCATTAAGAACTGCACTCGGCAAGCCGCGTGTAACATCGCCTATGCCTAAGCTTATTATTTCAGCATTTGGATTTTCTTGAATGAATTTCGTACGGCGTTTTGCAATTTCAGAGAACAAATAGCTGCCTTGCAGCTCCAAGTAATTTTGGTTAATGGAAGTCATTTCACATCACCTATCCTTATTTTCATTTACTTCAGTTGTTATTAATTAGAATAACGTACTTAGGTGCTTGAAATAATGAATAATGTGGTGAAAAGTTTGTACTATTGAACAAATTGCTTTATCTGGAGCGCAAGCTGCTTAGTACATATTCAAAGTCTGCCGGCAAAGGCATTTCAAATTCCAACCGTTCTCCGCTTCTCGGATGTGTAAAGCCAAGCAGCGTGGCGTGCAAAGCTTGTCCTTTTAAGGCTACCGTCTTATTCCGACCATAGACCGGATCTCCCGCCAGCGGGTGTCCGATGTATTTCATATGCACACGAATTTGATGGGTACGTCCCGTTTCAAGCTGCAGCTCTACAATCGTGTAATCGCCTAAGCGCTCAATTACGTGGAAGTGAGTTACAGCGTGTCTGCTGTTGTGCTCTGTTACTGTAAACAGCTTCCTATCGTTCAAATCACGCCCAATCGGCGCATCAATCGTCCCTTGGTCATGCGGCAAATTGCCGTGTACCAATGCAATATATTTACGGGTTACCGTATGCTCCTTGAGCTGTTCGGCAAGTGAAACGTGAGCTAGATCATTTTTGGCAGCCATTAATAATCCGGTTGTGTCTTTGTCAATACGGTGAACAATACCCGGACGGATCATTCCATTAATGCCAGACAAATCCTTGCAGTGATACATCAAAGCATTGACTAGCGTGCCTGATGAATGACCCGGTGCAGGATGAACGACCATGCCACGTTTTTTGTTGATGACAATTACATCTGAATCCTCGTAAATAATCTCAAGAGGTATGTTCTCAGGTACTATTGCAGCTTCTTCGGGCTCGGGAATTTGTAAAACAACGCGATTGCCCTCTGCTACCTTCACGTTCGCTTTTGCTAATTTGCCATCGACTTGCACGGCCCCTGCCTTGATCCATTCTTGTACTTGTGTTCTCGATACGCCTTGATCGTCAATACTGTCAGTTACAAACTTATCTACTCGCTCGCCGGATTGCTCCGCCTCTACGACCCATTCCAACGGTTCTTCATTATACAGGTTGCTGCTCATGATTGTTTTGATCCTTGTCCTCTCCATTTTGCAAAGAATTTTTCTCATCTTTAGCTGCTAATAAGGTGTCAATTAATATTAATATTACACCACATACAATCGCCGAATCCGCTACGTTAAAGATTGGGAAACTATAGCTGCCGAAATTAAACTGCAGGAAATCAACAACTTCCCCGTAACGTGCGCGGTCGATAAAATTACCAATCGCGCCGCCAAGTACAAGCCCTAGCCCAACTAACAGCCACGCTTTAGCTGTCTTGCGTACTGCCTGTAAATAAACAATAATTCCGATTACAATGATAACGGTGACGATGATGAAAAAAAGTCGTTGCTCTTGCAAAATACCAAATGCTGCACCACGATTTCGATGCGATGTGATGAGAAAAAAATTACCGATAACGCTAATTTGATCCCCGATTTCTAATTTTGTTTCAATTAACTTCTTTGTTACAAAATCAAGGATTAACACCAGTACCGCTATCCAGTAATAATAAAAACGCATCGTATCACTCCTATTTTTTTGTAAAGCAGCGTTTTCCACTCGAGAAACGCTTCGATAAAAACCTACAAACATCATTAACTTAACAAGTTTGCTAATCAATTGTAGCATATTGGACTAAACAAGAGCCAGCGTTCGACGTTGTTCTTCCATTGAAGACCATACTGAAAATCCGATTTTCAGCAAAAGCTAATACAGCAACTATGTTCCCTGCTAAGGAGGGTGCTCAACATGACAATCGCAACAACCGCTCATTTCCAGATGCTGCAAAGCAGATTATTAGATGAGCAACGTGAAATTGAGAAGCGGCTTGAAGAAAATGAACATTTTGGCTTAGCGCATTCCCTTCGCGACGATACCGGTGAGCTTTCTGCAATCGACAATCATCCCGCTGATGTCGCTACGGAGCTTTATGAACGAGCAAAGGATGTTGCCTTGCACGAGCAAGAGGAACTGCATCTTGGCCGCATTGAGGCAGCATTAACCGCAATTGCTGATGGCACATACGGCATCTGCAAAACTTGCAGTGAGCCTATTCCACTCGAACGTCTAGATGCAGTACCGGACACGCTTCATTGTATTGAACACGCGCCGCGGCAGCATTTAACCTATCGCAGGCCCGTTGAAGAACTAGTCCTCGATCCCCCATTCGGCCGCACAAGCATGGATGAGCATGATTCCATCAATGGCTTTGACGGCGAGGATGCTTGGCAAATTGTGGAGCAATGGGGAAATTCCGATTCACCAGCCATGTCCGAGAACCGAGATGTCGAAGACTATGACCATGTAGGCATTGAAGCCTTCGAGAATGATGGATTCGTCGAATCGATTGAAAGCTTTCTTGCGACCGATATTACAGGCCGTCATGTCACTGTCATTCGAAATCGAGAGTATCGTCACTACTTAGAATCGGATGAAGGGGATCATGGATTAGAATCAGACATTGCTGACGAAGGTCTGTAACTAATACATCTTTCCTTCAAGCTGGATTTGGACTATTCGAACAATGTCCGCAATGTAGTCACCGATTATCGGCAAGTTCAGCGCTCCTAATATACGTAAGACATAAAGAATGGTCGCAGCAAAAAAAGTAAAACCGATAGCGATTCCAACGCCTTTAGCTGTACCAGCGAGCAAGTTTTTCCAAATCATCGTCCATGGTCGATTAAGGAGATTAACATAGTCCGCTATTTGGGTATGCTCCATTTCGGCGGCTAACGTTTGCAGTCGTTTATCAAGCTTGCTGAGTGAAGATTGTAACTCGTTCAAATTTTTCGGCTGTTCCGGGTTATTTGTTGTCATACGAGCCATCCCCTCTGTCAAACAATAAAACGAGGCCAGACCTGACGGACATTGCATGCTTCGCGACTTTCCCATCGCAAGCTGCAGCTGTCTGTAGGGGACGGCCTCGTTTTTTTACTTGTTAATTTCCTTTATACTATAACCTTATCCGCGAATGAAAATCCCTATTTCCTTGTCGCCCAGCATAACTTTTTCCATCTCTGATTCTACACCATAGACTACCGTCTGCACTAACACATTGTCATGCAGTACTTGTGCAAACGCATCAAGCGCCGCTTTCAGCTCTCCATCGACATTGAGCACGAGATCAATACGTTTCTCAATCGGCAGATCCAATTTTTTACGTGTATCCTGAACGGCACGAATCACTTCGCGCACCCAGCCCTCTTGCTCTAGCTCGGCTGTAATATCCGTATTTAGTGCTACGGTAACACCATTTCCAGATGCGGATGCAAAGCCTGATTTCGCCTGCTTCTCAACCAATAGCTCATCAACAGTGATTGATAGCTGTTCGCCTTCTGCACTTGTGAAGTCGAAGCTTCCGCCATTTACGATGCTGCGCGTTTGCTCTGCTGACAAACCTTTCAGTTGACCTTGAATAGGACCAACGTTTTTACCGTATTTTTTACCGGCAACTTTAAGATTTAGCTTCAGTGTGAAATCAACGAAACCACTATCCGAATTTTGGACCGTTATTGCTTTTACATTGATTTCATCCTTCACGATATCCTCAAAGTCCGCAACATTAAACTCACGGTCTAGTGACACGATCAATTCCGACAAAGGCTGACGAGTCTTAATCCCTGTCTCGTTACGAACGTTGCGTGCAAGCTCAACGATTTGTTTCGCGCTTTCCATGTCGCGTTCCAAAGTCTCGTCGATCAGAGCCTCATCCGCTTTCGGATAATCCGCCAAATGTACGCTGCCAACTCCGCCAAGGTTTCCGTATACATCTTCTGCAAGCAAAGGAGTATATGGAGCAATGAGACGTGAGAGGGTAAGCAATACACTGCGAAGTGTTTGATAAGCTGCTATTTTATCTGCTGAAAGCCCGCTTCCCCAGAACCGGTCACGCGAACGGCGGATATACCAGTTGCTCAGCTCATCAACAAAAGTTTCGATCGATTTCGCTGGATTTAAGAAATCATTAACTACAAGACCCTTGTTCACCGAATTGATCAAGCTGTTCAGACGTGAGATAATCCAACGGTCCAGCTTGTTGTCTGATTTGGACTCCTCATGAGCAGAATAATCGAATCCGTCGATCGAAGCATACAAAGCGAAAAACGCATGTGTATTTACGATCGTATCGATAACCTTCGATTTCGCTTCACCAACAATACCGCGCGAGAATCGTTTGCTGTTCCAAGGAGCGCTGTCAGCAAGCAGCGCCCAACGGAAAGCGTCTGTTCCATATTCATTGATGATTTCCCAAGGATCGATAACATTCCCCTTCGACTTGGACATCTTCTGTCCGTTCTCATCCAAAATATGACCAGTCGAGATGACCGCTTTGTATGGCGCTTTGCCATTGTATAGCGTCGATACAGCAAGCAGACTGTAGAACCAGCCGCGAGTTTGGTCGATACCCTCACAAATAATATCTGCCGGATATTGATCAGCGAATTGCTGTTCGTTCTCGAATGGGTGATGATGCTGTGCAAATGGCATTGAACCGCTATCGAACCAAACATCGATAACTTCAGGAGTACGTGTCATTTCAGCACCCTCAGCAAAAGGTGATTTCAGCTTAATGTCATCTACATATGGTTTATGAAGCTCGATATCCTCAGGAACGTCGCCGATTGCCATTGCACGTAAATCAGCAATACTGCTTGGAGAATACTCTTTGCCTGTCACATCGCATACCCACACGTTAAGCGGTGTACCCCAATAACGATTGCGGCTGATGTTCCAATCCACCAGATCCTCCAAAAACTTACCGAAGCGCCCTTCGCGTATATGACCAGGATACCAATCTACGCTATTGTTATTCGCAATCAGTTGATCCTTAACTGCCGTTGTTTTGATAAACCAACTTTCCATTGCATAATAGATAAGCGGCGATTTGCAGCGCCAGCAGAACGGATAGCTATGCTCGTAACGCTCCTTCGAATATAGAAGACCACGTTCGCTCAGGTTTTTGACGATATCAATATCAAGCTCTGCGTCTTTCACAAAACGACCTGCAAAGTCAGTAACCTCTGTCGTATAACGACCTGCTAAATCAACAACACTCAGCATGCTGATTCCGTTCTCGCGAGAAACACGGTAATCGTCCTCACCATGCGCCGGCGCAATATGAACAATACCCGTACCGCTTGTATCACTAACGAAATCGCCAGCAATGACGATATGTCCTTTTTCCACAGTTACATATTGGAATGGCGGCTCGTAGCTAAGACCAACTAGTTCAGCGCCTTTCAATACAGATAAAACTTCGTAGCCATCCTTCAGAACGCTCTCCGCTAGATTTTGAGCTACGATATATACTTCACCGTTTTTGGAAGCGCGGATGTAATCGAGCTCTGGATTTACAGCTAGCGCCACATTTGCAGGCAGCGTCCATGGTGTTGTCGTCCAAGCTAGAACGAATTCACCAGATTGCACAAGCTTAAATTTCGCTGTTGCGCTTAGATCCTTAACATCCTCATAACCTTGTGCAACTTCATGCGAGCTGAGCGTTGTTTGACAATCTGGGCAATATGGACTTACACGATGTCCGCGATACAGCAAACCTTTACCGTGAATGGTCGATAAAATATTCCATACGCTCTCGATGTATTCATTTTTAAGCGTGATATAAGGATTGTCTAGATCAGTCCAATAAGCGATTGCTTCAGTAAGCTCACGCCATTGCTTCTCATATTCAAATACGCTGGCTTTACATTTTTTCACAAACTTTTCAACGCCGTAATCCTCGATATCCTGCTTGCCAGAGATGCCTAACTGCTTCTCCACTCCAAGCTCTACTGGAAGTCCGTGCGTATCCCAGCCCGCTTTACGGATAACACGATAGCCATCCATCGTCTTATAGCGGCAAATAAAGTCTTTAATTACGCGTCCAAGTACATGACCGATATGCGGTGCTCCATTAGCAGTTGGCGGGCCTTCATAAAATACGAAATTAGGTTTGCCTTCCCGATTAGTGATTGAGTTTTTGAAGGTATCATCTGTTTTCCATTGTTCCAAGACACGCAGCTCACGGCTGCGGGCACGTTCCTTAACGTCTACGCGTTGCATCGTTCCAGCCTCCTATTTTTTAAACAAAAATAAAGCCTCATCCCTATGAGAAGGGACGAGGCTTAGTCGCGTTACCACCCTTGTTCCGCATCTGATGCTGAAATCCAGCAAACAGGTTTAATGAAAACAATCAGCTCGCTAGAGCTGTGCTTCATGCGGCACCTTAGTCGCGAGCATAAAGCTCGCGTTCCCTATAACGGGGGACAACCGTCAGCACTTACTGCTGCATTCGCAGGTTCGGCGCCGCTTCTCAGAGAGGATATTCCGCAATAGCTCACACACCGGGCTTTCAGCTGCTGCCGGCTCTCTGAGGAGTGAACTTAAAACGTACTTGTTCTCATCAACGAAGTTTAGATCATGAATTAATTACTATTAGTTATAGCGTAAAAACAGGCTAAATGTCAAATAACATTTAGCCTGTTTTTTATTATTTAGCCGCGAGTCAATTCATGCTCCGCTTGTCTCGTTTGCGGTTCTAACGTATCCCAACCGTCAACAGAGAGCAACTCAAGCTGAGCTTCAACGAGGGTACGGAAACGAGCACGATAAACTGATGCTTGTTTTTTAAGCTCTTCGACTTCAAGAGAAACCTTACGAGACTTTGCAAGTGAATCGTTGATAATACGATCCGCATTTTTCTCGGATTCCTTGATAATCAGTTGAGCTTCCTTCTTCGCATTGCTTCTAACTTCGTCAGCAGCTTCTTGTGCAACAATAATTGTTTTACTAAGTGTTTCTTCAATGTTCGTAAAGTGATTCAATCTTTCTTGCAAGCCCAGCACTTGATTTTGCATTTCTTTATTTTCACGAATGAGTGATTCATAGTCTTTGATGACTTGATCGAGAAATTCATTAACTTCATCCTCATCGTAGCCACGTAATCTCCGACCAAACTCTTTGTTATGTATGTCCAACGGCGATAACGGCATTGGAGCACCTCCTTATGGTATTTGAGACTTTCGTAACCGAATTACACTATTTGATGAGATTAATTCGACAACTGCAGGTAAATTCCTGCAATCGTTCAAATAAATTTGCCGATCTTCACTCGAATTCTGCCTTTTTTTGTCACGCCATCCATCTCTAGTACTTTAAACCGGCCAAGACCCTTGAATGACACAACGTCACCCACTCGGAGCTGCTCGGATGGATCTTCTTCCGATTTCCAATTCACCCTGCATCTTCCTGCTCGAATCGGATCTACGATTTTGGATCGGCTAATACGATATACATCGCTTGCAATCCCATCTAATCGCATGGAAGCAACTGACAAGCTCATTTCCTCCAGCTTCGGAAGAGAGATCTTCAGCTCGGTGAGAGGAAGTACGTCTGTCAGTACATTTATCCGATGAACCTGTCTAAGATGGATATTCAAGTAATCAGCAATTTCATCCAAAACAATGATATGACAAAAATGTTCATGCACATGAATGTCACCAACTCGGTCGCGTTTAATCCCAAGTCCAAGCAGCGCGCCCAAAAAATCACCATGATCCAGCTCCAGCTGAGCTTGTCCTGGCCCATTTACCTCAAGAACGGATATCCCCATCGCTTCATCGTCCAAGCTTCGATAATCCGGACCAATAATAGCCCGCTTCCGTTCAGCTTGCTCATACCCGCCATCAAAGCGAACATTGACGTCGGGGTTGCGATTCGCCAAAATTGTCAATATTTGAGCTTGTCTTGGGTCCAAAAAATCGGTCCGCTTCAGCTCATGCTGATGTGCGGACCGCTCTATCCATTCCTCCGCCCGATCTACGAAAGGTTTCTCTTCGGGATGGAAATGATCATATATTCCTTGTTTCATAAGAACTCATTCCTTTAATCAAATAAAAAATCCGATTACAGCAATTAAGCCGTACGCTACAAATTGAAGAGCGAACACTGCAAGGATCGGAGAAAGATCAAGCATTCCTCCAATTGGCGGAATAAACTTTCTGAAAACTCCTAAATATGGCTCAACCAGCTTTCCTAGAAATACGCCGATAAAGCTTTCACGAGCGTTAGGCAACCAAGAAAGCAGCACATAACCAATAATCATAAATGTGTAAATCTTTTGCACCATCATAACGATACTATAAACTTGTTCCATTAACTCAAGGTCACCTCATTTTGTTGTAGTCGTTCTCCTCCGCCAGCATTTCCGTTATAGCACCTTGAATTTCGACTGAATCCGGCGTGCAAAGAAAAATATTGGGGCCTAGCTTAGAGATGCTCCCGCCTAAAGCGTACACGGTACCGCTTAAAAAATCAACAATCCGAACGGCAAGATCGTTACGAACACGTTGCAGATTAACGATAACAGCGCGGCGTGACCGCAAATGATCAGCAATTTCTTGTGCTTCATCATACGACCTTGGCTCGCTAAGCACCACACGGACATTTTTCTGCGAGTGTATGCTGACGACATTATTGCTCTTTGTGTTTTTACGTGCCTCGAAGGGAGAAGTTTCAGCTTCTTGTTCTTCTTGTTGTACAACACGTTCTCGCTCTACTACTACTTCTTCTTCTTCATCCTGCAATCCAAGAAAGCTCATAAACCGATTCATGACTCTCATCCCCTATTCCTCCTCTTTCCCTACTAAAATCGTACCAAGGCGAATCCATGTCGCTCCTTCTTCGATCGCAACATCAAAATCATTCGACATGCCCATTGATAATTGGGTGATGGTGTGTGGAATCTCAGAGCGCCATTGTAGTTCATCTCTCAGCTCGCGCAAAGCTCTGAAGACCGATCTGGTTTGTTCCGGTTCCGCTTCGTAAGGAGCCATCGTCATCAAGCCGATTGGCTTGATCGATTTGAACTGCGCAAGCTGCTCTACAAAAGGAAAGAGATCATCAGGTTCAATGCCTTGCTTGGAGTCTTCTCCAGAGACATTAACTTGAATAAAACAAGGAACAATAATATTAAGCTGGGAAGCCCGCTTATCAATTGCCTTAGCAAGCGATAGCCTGTCCAACGAATGCATGTATGTAAACTTCCCGATGACATCCTTCACCTTATTCGTTTGCAAAGAGCCGATAAAATGCCAGATAGGCTGATCCTCTGTAACCTGATCAACATTACCGCTTATCGCTTCCCATTTCGCTTGCGCGTCCTGCCAACGATTTTCTCCCAGATGAAGTAAGCCTTGCTCGAGTGCAGCCTTCGTCGTATCCAATGACACATATTTCGTAACTGCAATGATCTGAACATCATCTCGATTTCGCCCTGCACGCTTACAAGCCTTCAAAATTCTTTCTTCCACAAGCTCAATTCTATTCTTTAATGATAATGACATGTTTCACCTCTCCCGAATGCCGATCCAACTGGCCATTCGGCCGGTTAAGCCACCTTCTTTGCGATGGGAAAAAAATAAATCCCGTCTACATCCAGTGCACCACTCTGTTAATTCGATACGTATCGGCAAAATTCCTGCTTTTATCATAATCTGTCGGTTTATTTCTTTCAAGTCTAAGTTCGCCTTGCTGTCAGCGGCTAACTTTAGCATGGATTCCTCTTCTTCTCCAGTCAAATTCAGCTCATTCAAAAGAGCTTGCACTTGATTAATGACTGGACCATCCACCTCATAGCAGCAGCCGCCTATGGATGGCCCTATAGCTGCGACAAGCGCCTCTGGATTAGTTCCATAAGCTTTCTCCATTGCTCGGACCGTTTCTACAGCGATCTTCTGAACGGTTCCCTTCCAGCCAGCGTGCGCGAGTGCAACCGCATCATGATCTGGATCATAGAAATACAATGGAACACAGTCTGCATAAAAGGAGGTCAACAGCACGCCTGGTTCATCTGTCATAATAGCGTCGCAATCCTTCAGCACATCTGCTAGATCATCTTTACCTTTACCTCTGTCAGCTTGTGTTACTTTGCGCACGCGATTCCCATGCACCTGATCGGCGCAAGTCCACGCTTCAAAAGGCCAACCAATGCTATCTGTCATCAATCGTCTGTTCGATATAACATTGTCATCCTCATCCTTCACGTGCAGACCCATGTTCAAAGATGACCAAGGGCCTTTACTTACACCGCCCTGTCGTCCTGTAAACCCCACGCTTAACCGCTCATAACGCGCATTCCATTCAGACAATAAAAAAAGCGAAGGTCCCTTCGCTGATTGTTCGTGCTCAAATGCTTCCATTTTTTTATCACCTCTTAAAGGTTTGCGAAGCAAACCTACTTCGTAAGCATAAGCTAAGGTTTGCGAAGCAAACCTACTTCGTAAGCATAAGCTAAGGTTTGCGAAGCAAACCTACTTCGTAAGCATAAGCTAAGGTTTGCGAAGCAAATTAGCTTTGCTGGTATAGTCACAGTTTAGCGTTTTATGAGCGGGCGTGCAAATCATCTTCCTCAGTTCGAAGTTGTTTAGTGTCATCCATTCGAACGAGCACAACATCCGCCCCTATTTTAACAATATTACGCCATGGGATAACGACCTCCGTGCCGCCACCGCCAAACATCCCCAAAAACTTCGTATATTGGGGCACTACGATTGAGTCAATTCGTCCCTGCCGCAGATCAAGCTCTAAATCGGTTACTTGACCCAGCTTTTTTCCATCCACAATATTTATAACGTCCTTCGTCTGAAAATCAGATATTTTCATTTCCGCTCACCACTTTTCAAGTAGAGTGATCACCCGTTTATCTCTCCTATAACTATATGTGGAAATCGCCCAAAATGTCCTTCTTATCAAGAAAACGCGGATTATTTGAAAAAAAGCCCAGAAATAACTCTGAGCTCTTGAATAATTATTACATGGGATGGTATAAACGACATAAGCACCGAACTCTCAGTGTTCTTAATGCTTAGCGTTAGATTACCTGTTCTCAACATAATCATTTAAGCTTAGGAGGGATATGAATTGCAATTATTATTAGCCGCTATAATTAGTGCGGTATTGTTCATTATCAGCGGTATACATATCTACTGGCTGTTTGGAGGAAGGCGTGGGTTTTCCATTGCTATCCCTACGAAGAGCCACACTGATCAACCTCTTTTTACTCCCCGTCCTGTAGGTACGGCAGCTGTTGCCCTCCTCTTCTTAATGGCGGCAGCTTTAATTCTCATGTTTGCTGAAATTATTCCTGTCATCGTACCAGCATCTTTGCCGTCCATTGCAGGTTGGGCCCTTGCCATTGTATTTTTGGCTAGAGCGATTGGAGAATTTCGAGCTGTTGGATTATTCAAAACGATTAGAAACACTCCATTTGCACGAATCGATACGTATGTATACTCGCCGCTTTGCCTTGTTATCAGCTTTTTAACCTTCTGGTTGATGAATGCTTCTTAATTTATATGCAGCATGACTTATAATTAAAAAACGGTGCCTCTCGGCACCGTTTTTTTATGTTTTTACATGTTTTTGCATTTGCTGAATAGCGGACTTTTCCAAACGAGACACCTGCGCCTGTGAGATGCCGATCTCATCAGCTACCTCCATTTGCGTTTTACCTTCAAAGAATCGCATCGACAAAATCATTTTTTCACGGTCGTTCAGCTTATGCATTGCTTCCCGAAGCGCGATTTCCTCAATCCACGATACATCCTTGTTTCGTTCGTCGCTAATTTGATCCATCACATAAATAGGATCGCCACCATCATGGTAGATCGGTTCGAACAATGAGACCGGGTCTTGAATCGCATCCAGTGCAAACACGACATCTTCCCGCGGAACGTTCAACGCCTCCGAAATTTCAAAAATAGTCGGTTCGCGTGAATTTTTATTCGTCAAGCTATCCCTAACCTGAAGCGCCTTATAGGCGATGTCCCTCAAGCTGCGCGATACGCGTATCGGGTTGTTGTCACGCAAGTATCGGCGAATTTCTCCGATAATCATCGGTACGGCATAGGTGGAAAATTTGACATTTTGGCTAAGGTCGAAATTATCTATCGCCTTCATAAGTCCAATGCAGCCAACCTGGAATAAGTCGTCTACAAACTCTCCCCTATTGTTAAACCGTTGTATAACGCTAAGTACTAACCGCAGATTACCGTTTACTAATTTCTCTCTTGCTGCCCACTCATTGCGGGTTTGCAATGCCGTAAACAATTCTCTCATTTCGACATTATTAAGGACAGGCAGTTTCGCGGTATCCACTCCACAGATCTCGACTTTATTTCGGGTCAACGTGATTACCTCCCAAGGAGAAACATTACTGTACATTATCTCCTCAGGAGTCCTTTTTATTCCTATTGCGACATCGTTCGACAACTGCAAGCGGGATGCGGACTTCAAACCATTTTATTAAATTCTTTGCGAAGCCTTTTTATAATTCGTTTCTCCAAACGTGAAATATAGGATTGTGAAATACCTAGAAGATCAGCTACATCCTTTTGTGTTTTTTCCTCACCGTCCGCAAGCCCGAAGCGAAGCTCCATAATTATTCTTTCACGTTCCGACAGCTTATCAAGCGCTTTATGAAGTAGCTTACGGTCTACCTGTTCTTCAATATTGCGGTAAATTGTGTCGTTCTCAGTACCAAGCACGTCAGACAATAGCAGCTCATTTCCATCCCAATCGATATTTAGCGGCTCATCGAATGATACTTCAGTACGCGTCTTGCTGTTGCGACGCAGGTACATCAATATTTCATTTTCAATACAACGCGAGGCGTAAGTTGCAAGCTTAATCTTTTTTTCCGGATCAAACGTGTTAACCGCCTTTATTAGACCAATCGCGCCGATCGATACGAGATCTTCAATATGAATGCCGGTATTTTCAAACTTACGAGCGATGTATACGACCAACCTTAAATTGCGTTCAATGAGCATAGCACGAATGGCCGTATCGCCCGTAGGCAGCTTTTCCAGCAAATATTCTTCTTCTTCACGTGTTAATGGAGGCGGAAGCGCTTCACTTCCACCAATATAATAAATCTCTTCGCTTTTTAATCCGAATAAAAACATTACACGATAATAATATAACTGAAGGATCAATTTGTACTTGACGAGCATCTGACCCATCCCTCCTCGTTTGTATGAGCATACGTTCGTTACTGTTGTACCATAGACGGATGGATAATGGCTCGATATGCCCCATCAGACGTTAGATCTCCGCCGTCAAGCCCGATAAGCACCTTCCGCGTTTCAAAAACTTGTCCTTCCCTAGTAATTTCAACCGCATCCGGCTTTATCGCTAGCATGAACTGTGAGCCTCGATTAACACCTCTGAATGGTACAAGACGTAGCCGATCTTGCCATACAAAGGTATGCTCATCCATTCCCGCTATAAGACGATCCACTTGTGCATCTCGTATGCTTTTCAACCACGATTCAGGTAAATCATCTTGCCATAACGAAGCCTCCATGACCATAACCGGTGTTCGTGTAAGTGGATCATACAGCTGATTGCCGGTGTCGATTAGGCCAATACAGGTTTGAATCCGTTCTCCAATTATTACTTTCACTTCCGCCAAATGAGTTTGCACCAGCTCCCTTTCTCTCTTTTGCGTCAATACGGCACGGTATACGTACAATCCGATACATATCGCAGCAATGAAATAAAATAGGCCCATCTTAAACTCCACACGCATGTTACCGTTTACGAACATCATCGTTTTCCAAACTTTACTGGAACCTTGCATGAACAAATAATAGAGTCCAAGAACAGCTCCGGCAGCAACAAAGTTAACCGCATAGAACGTTGCGACATTCCTCATATAGTGCTGAAAAGACGGGAAACCAAATGCAATCCATAAAATCAATAACGACATTCCAACTTTTACGGCAAACGTGAATAAAAAAGATAATTGTGGAAAAAACATCAATACGACATAACAAGCTCCGACAGCAGAAGCCATCAACACCCGCCAAGGCTTAGGTTTAAGATGCCGCGCCCATGCGGTAGTTAATAGAATAGCACCGTCCACAAGCAGCTCTCTCAAAAACATAACATCCACATAAATAGCCACTTCGGTCACCTTCCTGCAATTGGCGGTTAACGGGCCTGCAGCCGGCACCCGGGAGAACGATTGACACTAGTATATTAAAATCCTATTTCAAAGTCTGTCTATTCATGACGGCATGACATATCTTTTTTTGTCGAGTAGGAGTATAAAAAACGGCAAGTCTTTTTTGGATAATTTGGAAAAATCTATTTCAAATTTACTCGTCGATTTTTGATAATGAATTCGGTTCGACTTTTAATAGAATTTTTATAGCTGTGAAAATCGTTCTTAATCTGAATGATTACACGTCGTATTTTCAGCTTAATAATGATCCTCAGAGCTCCCTGAATGCTCACACTCCTCCTGACCTCATGACGAGCGGATTTCTAATTAAGAGACCGGATTTTATTTTGAAAACAAACCTTGTTTAGCGCCTATTTATAGATTATTATTTATACATATGAACAGCTGTGAAGCACACCGCTTACTCGGGAGTAATCTCTCCCGCAGTATGCGGTTTTTTTCATTTTATCGGGGGAGGATGATTTATTTGTCGTATCAAGCGGTTTATGAACTTTGGCTAAGCATGCATTTGAAGGAACGTCAGGGAGAAAGTAAACGCAGGCTGGAGGAAGGACATGGCTATGCTGAAAAACTCTTTTTAGAAGCAGTTTGGTACCCTGCCTTTAACGAATTGGATGGGTTATTTCCGGAATATGAGATTGCTGATTTCCGTGACGGTACTCGATTTTTGGATTTTGCTTATCTAAAATCCGGCTTGCGACTAGCCATCGAAATTGACGGCTACCGCACCCATTCCTCTGAAATCTCTCGCTGGCAGTTCTCAGATTCCTTAATGCGTCAAAACCATCTCATCCTTGATAGTTGGAAAATCTTGCGTTTCTCTTATGATGACATCAAAGAGAAACCTCGTATGTGCCAACAGCTGATCCAACAATTTATGGGCAGGAGCTTAATTGGCAGAAAAAACGAAACTAGCGCTGATATATTTCTGCAGATGGAAGTATTACGATTTGCGACTCATTTACAGCAACCTATCCGCCCAGCAGATGTCATCGAACTCTTGAAAATTACAAAACGTGATGCTCAACAGCTGCTTCATCGCATGGCCCTTAAACAAACTCTGATGCCCGCAGGAAAAGGCACCAAGCGAATCCGCTGCTATAAGGTTAACCAAGAAAAATTGCACACTACTTTGTTTACTACTCTTTAACTATAGCAATAGAGACCCGCTGGAACTCGGGGTGCCTTCTCACTGTGCTCAAATGACAAACGTTGTCTGTAAGCGCATATATGCGCTTACAGACAACTAACAGTGTCTACTTTCCAGCTGTAAGAACATATACGTGCTTACAGCCCCATCCCTACCTCGCACATACCACTTTCCTGCTCAATAAGCGCATATATGTGCTTACAGACAACTAATTGAGGCTACTATCCAGCTGTAAGAACATATACGTGCTTACAGCCCCATCTCTACCTTGCTCGTACCACATCTCTACTCTATAAGCGCATATTGGTGCTTAC
This sequence comes from Paenibacillus sp. J22P15, assembly GCF_056269345.1. NCBI lineage: Bacteria > Bacillati > Bacillota > Bacilli > Caryophanales > Paenibacillaceae > Paenibacillus > Paenibacillus sp. J22P15. The sequence goes on along the minus strand of NZ_JBWDNT010000001.1, from coordinate 97,620 downwards.
AGGCAACTAACTGAGGCTGTTCTTCCTTTGTAAGAACACATACGCGCTTACAGCCCCATCTCTACCTTGCTCGTACCACATTTCTACTCTATAAGCGCATATATGCGCTTACAGACAATTAACTGAGGCTACTCTCCAGCTGTAAGAACATATACGCGCTTACAGCTCCATCTCTACCTTGCTCATACCACTTTCCTACTCAATAAGCACATATATGTGCTTACGGACTACTAACTAAGGCTACTTTCCAGCTGTAAGAACGTATACGCGCTTACAGCCCCATCTCTACCTCGCTCGTACCACATTTCTACTCAATAAGATCATATATGTGCTTACAGACAACAAACTGAGGCTACTCTCCAGCTGTAGGAGCATATACGTGCTTACAGCCCCATCCTTACCTCGCACATACCACATTTCTACTCCGAAAGCGCATATTGGTGCTTACAAGTATAACCAATAAAAAAAAGCCTCACCATAATTGGTGAGGCGCTGTTTAACAAATTTAGCGATCGCTGCGTGGACGATTGCGAAGAAATGCTGGAATTTCAAGCTGATCGCTTGATGTATTGTTAGCACCAAATGGCTTAACAGCACTTGTGCCACCTGCTGGTCTTGTATCTACCGCTTCAGGTTGTTGCTGCGGAATACGACGTGCTGAAGCTGACTTGTGCTCAAAGCCCGTTGCGATAACGGTAACTTTAATTTCATCCTTCAAATCTTCGTCAATAATAGCACCAAAGATCATATTCACATCAGGATCAGATGCCGAAATGACAATTTCAGCCGCTTCATTCACTTCATAGAGTGAAAGATTGCTGCCGCCTGTAATGTTCATAATAACGCCGCGAGCACCGTCAATTGATGTTTCAAGCAACGGACTCATAATTGCTTTCCTAGCTGCTTCAGCAGCACGATTCTCACCTGTAGCTATACCAATACCCATCAATGCAGAGCCGCGCTCAGTCATAATTGTTTTTACGTCCGCAAAGTCAAGGTTAATTAGACCTGGAACAGCAATAAGATCTGAAATGCCCTGTACCGCTTGGCGAAGAACGTTATCTGCTTCACGGAATGCTTCTAGCATTGGAGTCTTCTTATCAACAATCTCTAGCAACCGGTCATTTGGAATTACGATAAGCGTATCTACTTTTTCTTTAAGCGCTTCGATACCAAGCTCAGCTTGTCCCGAACGCTTGCGGCCTTCAAAAGTAAACGGACGAGTGACCACACCTACTGTTAATGCGCCGCATTCACGCGCAATTTCAGCGATTACCGGTGCTGCACCAGTACCCGTTCCGCCACCCATACCTGCCGTAACAAAAACCATGTCTGAACCCTTTAGTTGGTTCATAATAATTTCACGAGATTCCTCGGCAGCCTTACTGCCTACATCTGGATTTGCACCCGCTCCAAGACCGCGCGTCAGCTTATCGCCGATTTGCAGCTTATGCTCGGATTTTGCCAGATGAAGCGCTTGAGCATCGGTATTAACCGTTATAAATTCTACACCTTTTACACCATTCTCTATCATTCGGTTAACAGCATTACTGCCGCCACCGCCTACACCTATTACTTTTATTTGAGCCAGCTGCTCAAGCTCAAAGTCGAATTCCAACATCTTTCATTTTCCCCCAGTCAAGCGTAAACTGCTGACAACATCAATGAGACGGCACAGCATCGTTTCGCGGTAAAATATAAGCATCGTATAAAGGTGAATCTTATATTATCTTATATCTTTAAATAAATTCATTAAACATGCTTTTGATACGCTCGAACATACCGGGTTTCGTTGAAGGTGCTGGACTTGCTTTGCGGCTTGCCGTTTTCTTCACTGCTCCAGTTCCGCGTTCTCCCATATACTTTGACACATATTGAATCATGCCAACGCCGCTGCTGTATGCCGGATCTCTTACACCGATATAATCAGGGAGTGCGATTCGAACGGAAGACTCCAGCTCTGTCTGGGCCAAAGCGAGTGTTCCTGGCATCGACACAGAGCCGCCGGTCAACACATATCCGTTAACCTTGTCTCCATAACCGAGTCGACGTACTTCTTGTCGTACCATTTGAAAAATTTCTTGCATCCGAGGCTCAATTATACTAGCTAGATCAACCTGTGAAAACTCTTTTTCAACATTGCTGCCCATACGTACAACTTTAAACTTCACTTCTTCAGCTGCATCCAATACGTTAGAGCATCCATATTTCAATTTAATTTTCTCAGCTTGCTCGCTTTGTGTACGTAAACCATAAGCAATATCATTAGTTACATATTCGCCGCCTATTGGAAGCGTAGAAGTGGCCGCTAGCCCACCTTGATCATAGATCGCAATCGTACAGGATCCTGCTCCTATGTCTGTAAGTACAGTGCCAATCGTTTTCTCATCTTTAGTCAGCGAAACAACGCCTGATGCTAATGATAACAAAATGACGCCAGAAATACGAAGGCCCGCTTTCTCTACACAACGCATAAGGTTATGTATAGCAGTCTTCGTCCCTGTGACGATTGTAGCTTCCACCTCGAGACGTACACCTATCATACCGCGTGGATCTGAAATACCTTCCAAACCATCAACTAAATACTGCTTGGGCACCAAATTAATGATTTCACGCTCTGGAGGGAGCGCTACTACTTTAGCAGCTTGCAATACACGTTCAATATCTTCTTCGCCAATTTCACGATCCTCGTTGGATACTGCAACGACGCCACGATTGGTTTGCAAAGCAATATGATTGCCTTGAATACCTACGTAAACTTCTGATATTTGAATGCCTACCATGCGCTCCGCATGCTCAATTGCATTTCGGATTGATTGCACAGTTTGGTCAATATCTACTATTGCTCCTTTGCGAATACCCTCTGAGTCGGCAGATCCAACTCCAATAATATTAATGGATCCATTATTCACTTCACCAATAATAGCACGAACTTTGGATGTACCGATGTCCAAACTGACGATGATGTCGTTGCTGCTCATCTTGCGGCACCTCCGTTTCAAATAAATAATTATTTTTTCACATGTTAAGGTCTTTCTACATATTCAACGCTCTTATTATTTTCCCTCTTTTTTCAGCAAGATTTTCGTTTTTTTCTCGTTTTGTGTCGAGCAACGCCCCTTGCGATACTCTATATTCCAATTGTAGTAGAGCTTCATCGAGTAATAATGCGATAAATAAAATTCTACCATTCTTTCAGCCTATTGAGTAGTCTCTTTTTCCTCAGAATCTTTTTTTTCTAGACTATCCGTTTGAAAAGGTACATATGTATCCGCTAGAAGCATTGTAATTTTACCAGGCTCTTGTGTTTCGATAACCGCATTTAACGCTTCAATCTTTTCTGGAAGAACGGAGACTGCTGTAACTATTTCAAACTTAGTACGTGTATATATTACAATTCGGTCTGGATATGCAGCAGAAGGATTAGGTATAATCTCTGATAAATCGGAAAGCTGCTTTGTTGAGATTTTGGCTAGCTGCTTCGTCAGCTCCGCCTTTACGGGATCTTCATCTGACCATCCTGACAGCACTGGCTTGTCTACAAGCTGCATTTCATCACTGTCTGCTTCCACAGTTGTTCCATTTGACAGAAGTGCCGTCATTTCTCCTTCCTTGGATAGCTCAAACGCAACAACAGGAAACTCCTCCACCGCAATTTTTAACAACCCAGGAAACACCTTCGTTACACTTACCTCATTAATTTGCGGCAACGTTAGAACTCTATCTTCTATAGTAGAGGACGTAGTACGGAAGAAGGCATCACCCACCAGGATCCCGGCTGACTTTCCTATTTCTTCTCTCGTAACGAATCTAGTTCCCTCAATTTGTATTTCAGATATTTTGCTAATTGAGGAATTAAAAAATAATACTGCCAAAAGTGCCACAAATAAAAGTATGAGTACAGTCATTAACTTTCGACTGCCCATTCGTTTTTTTGCAGGCTCCTTCAGTACTGGCATTTGCGCACTCATAACTTGTCCCTTCTTTCCCAAAAAAACATCCGGTTAACCTCTCAGCATTAGCCTTCGCTTAGCATCAATAGGGTACCGGCTGTTTCTATCTTGCAGCTCATACGCATAGTATTAGTTATTAGGCACTGGTGAATTTCGTGAAATACGCGCACCCAGCCTTGACAGCATCGTTTCGATTTTTTCGTAGCCTCGATCGATGTGGTGAATTTGCTCAACCACTGTCCTTCCCTGCGCTGCCAGACCAGCTATTACAAGGGCAGCTCCCGCCCGCAAATCTGTTGCTTCCACCGTCGCACCATAAAGCCTCGGGACTCCGCGAATGAATGCGGCATTCATATCTACGCGAATATCTGCACCCATGCGGGACAACTCATCGACATGCTTCAATCTGCCTTCAAAAATCGTTTCTTTCAAAATGCTCACACCATCTGCAAGCGTAAGCAGCACCATAACCTGAGACTGCAAATCAGTAGGAAAAGCCGGGTATGGAGAGGTTACGATTCTTTCAACCGCTTTAGGCCTTGTTGCACTGCCTACTTTAATTATATCACCGTCGACAACGATTTGAACACCTGCCCGGCGCAGAACATGCATCAAGGAGGATAAATGGGCTGGCTGCGTATTTTGAAGCGTGACTTGACCGCGTGTCGCGGCGGCGGCTACCATGATGGTCCCCGCAACGATGCGATCCGGAATAACCTTATAACGACAAGGCGTTAGCGACTGTACCCCATCTATCGTTATCGTGTCGGTTCCGGCTCCCATAATTTTTGCACCCATCGCATTTAAAAACCCTTGCAAGTCTTGAATTTCCGGTTCTCGTGCTGCATTGCTTATCGTTGTTCGGCCTTCAGCTAATGTAGCCGCCATCATAATGTTCTCCGTTGCTCCAACACTTGGAAAACTTAGATGTATATCGGCACCACGTAATTTGTCTGCACGGCATATGATCCGGTTACCCAGCTCTTCTATTTCTGCACCTAGAGCTTGAAGACCTTCCAAATGAAGATCAATTTTTCGCTCACCGATCGCACATCCCCCTGGTAGATAAACCTGGGTCTCACCAAACCTAGCAAGCAATGGCCCCATTAAGAAAATAGAAGATCGCATCTGTCTCATTAACGATTCCGGCACGTGAGATGTATGTGCAGGTTCAGTATCCAGCACAACAGTTCCTCCCGTATGCTCGGCGCGGCATCCTAATTCGCGCAAAATGTTCAGCATGACATCGATATCCAGCAAATCAGGCACATGATCAATCGTTGTTGTGCCATCGGCCAATAGACTGGCAGCCAGAATCGGCAAAGCGGCATTTTTCGCTCCTTGGATAACTATGGTTCCTGAGAGAGGTTTCCCGCCTTCAATCACCAATTTGTCCAATGTATCACCTCCGAATTACCGCTCACCCACCACCAATACTTCCGGCACCAACAGGATGCCATAGCGGTCCTGAACAGTGCTTTTTATATGAGTCATGAGGGCGAGAACGTCTTCAGCTGTTGCTTGCCCGGTATTCACAATAAAATTGGCGTGCTGCTCCGATACTTGCGCTCCTCCGAGTCGTTCACCCTTTAAACCAGCCTCTTGAATGAGTCTAGCGGCGTAATCATTAGGTGGATTGCGAAATACGCTGCCAGCGCATGCAAGCTGCAGTGGCTGCGTTCTCAATCTTCTCTCTTTGTAGGAGGCCATCATTGTGAGTATTTCCTTCTTATCCCCTTCTGCAAGCTCAAAGGCTGCCTCAACGACAATACCTTTTTGCTCGTGAAGTATAGAATGGCGGTAAGAGAAATTCATAGCCTCTCGATCGTAGCGAACCAATTCTCCTGTCTCCAGTACAATATCAGCTGACTTAAAAATACGTGACACATCTGATCCATGCGCGCCAGCATTCATATAGACGGCTCCGCCAACCGTACCCGGGATTCCCCCTGCAAACTCAAGTCCGGTCAGACCTTGCTTACCAGCCATGACTGACAGCTTAATTAATGAATATGAAGCACCGGCTATTACTAGCGATCCTTCAAAGCGCAAGTTATCGAGCCCTCTGTGCGGTTTAATTACAACGCCGCGAATCCCTTTATCACTCACCAACATGTTTGAGCCTCTGCCCAAATTAGTCCACGGGATTTGATGTTTTTGCAACAACCGAACCGCCGCTACCAATTCTTCTTTGCTTCGAGGGAGGATTAAAATATCGGCGGGACCACCGATTTTCCATGTTGTATAGTTCGATAGCGGTTCGTTGTACAAAACTTCGCCAAAATCAGCTTGTTCCAATTCCGCTTTAAATGCTTCCATTAGTTGAACCTCCTCAAGGTTTTGCGAAGCAAAACCTACTTCGTAAGCATAAGCTTAGGTTTTGCGAAGCAATACCACCTCGTAAACACATGCAAGCTGTACAATAAAATAAAACAATTCGCGATTCCCTTTAGCTAGCAAAAACGCTGCATCCAGTTCATCTGTTGCATTAAACGCTCCTTTCGAGCGACGGTCACGAATATAGTGTATCTTATGCCTATATAGGCTCTTGTGTGACAATTGCCTACACAGAGCAAGTTAGCTCATTGAAAGCTCTATCCACCATATGAAGCTGAAACAGCTGTCAAAGAACGGAGTAATCCGAGCGCTTCTGCTTATTTATTTAGTAAAGACAGTATCCCTAAGTTTTCCTTCCAGAGATTTGTCTGTTTAATTCAATGAAAGAGGTGTCCGCAAACAACAATATCCGGCTTTAATCGTTGCAGTCGCTGGTCAGCAAACTCCAAACCGATCAATAGCCGGACGTTGGTTGTTATTTTATCGAAAAACAAGCCTTTGCCAATATAAACGTTAGGCATAAAGCCTCACCTCGAATATCGAGATATGTTCAACAAAATACCTAGTGCTGTCAGCAGAAGAGTAAGGGATGAACCCCCATAGCTAACGAGCGGCAAAGTAATTCCCGTAACAGGCATCATGCCGATAACGACACCTATGTTAATCAATACTTGAACGCCGATGATACCCGTAATTCCAACAGCAAGCAAGCTTCCGAAAGTATCCGTAGCTGCAATGGCAGCGCGTATCCCTCGCCAAATGACCACTAAAAACAATAATATAAGTGTAACTCCGCCAATAAAACCGAGTTCTTCTGCTATGATCGAGAAAATAAAATCGGTTTGCGGTTCTGGCAGGTAACTGAATTTCTGACGACTCATGCCTAGTCCAAGCCCAACTAAACCACCGGGTCCAATGGCATATAAAGATTGAATAATTTGATAGCCCCCGCCAAGCGGATCAGCCCAAGGATCAAGAAAATTCGTTATTCGCTTTAATCGGTATGGTGCAGCTATAATGAGTCCGACAAAACCTGCGATACCGATAAACGCCAAACCGCCCAAATGACTCATTCTTGCGCCAGCTGTGAAAATCAATATGATAGAGGCGCCTACCATAACTGCCCCCGTACCTAGATCCGGCTGCAGCATAATTAGGCCGAAGGCAAGTCCAACTAAACCAAGCGGCGGCATTAGCCCTTTCGTGAATTGTGTGATCGTTTGCTGCTTCTCCGAGAGCCATTTGGCCAGAAATAATATCATCGCCAGCTTCATAAACTCCGAAGGCTGAATACCAAAGGAGCTAATACCAAGCCAGCTCCTTGCACCGCCGCGAACTACACCTATACCAGGGATTAGAACGAGCAGCAGCAGCCCGAAACAAATAATCAAAGCCATCGGTGCCCACTTTTTCCAAATGGTATAATGTGTATTCATCGTAAAGATTAATGCACCTATCCCTAGACCGGCAAATAACACCTGACGCTTCACAAAGTAAAAACGATCACCAAATTCATGAAAAGCAAGCACTGCGCTAGCGCTGTACACCATAATTAACCCGATAGCCAGAATGAGCCCAATTGCAGTCAGCATCCAAATATCCGGGGCAGAACGCGCTTTGGCCATAGCAAACACACCTCTTAGCATGGAAAAGTAGGGACATGCCCCCTACTTACAAGGTATGCGCCGAATCTTTAAAAATGCGCCCTCTTTGCTCATACGATGTAAACATATCCCAGCTTGCACAAGCCGGCGACAATAAAACGATATCTCCCGGCTCAGCGATCGCTGCAGCTTGTTTCACCGCTTGCTTAAGGACGGACTCGGCGTCCTCACTAGGTTCGACGGTTTCGACCTTACCTAAACCTGCTAGTTCAGCTACATGGGAAAGCTTCTCCCGAGTCTGACCAAATGCAATGAGCGCTTTCAGTCGTTCGCGAAATACAGGAACGAGCTCCATATAATCTGAGCCGCGATCTAACCCTCCCGCTACAAGCACGACAGGCGCTGTGAACGATTGAACTGCGATAGTCGTTGCAACCGAATTTGTCGCTTTCGAATCGTTATAGTATTTGACTCCGTTCACTTCTCGCACAAATTCCAAACGATGCTCTACAGCATTAAACTCCCTGAGCGGCTCTATAAGCTGTTCCGGAGTTACACCTGCCGCTAAGCTGGCAGCAATAGCTGCAAGCGCATTAGCCGCATTATGACGGCCTGGAATACCAAGCTCTGCGACAGGCAAAATTGATATTGCCGTATCTTCCGACTGGCGGAAGATGATATGTCTGTCGATCGCTCCATCTTCCTGCTCAGAGTCAGCCAAATCCCGCACGTACGGCGGTTCTATGTAAATGCCTGTCTCAAGTCGCTCATAGAGAGAGAACGGCAGAAGCTGTGCGATCAGAAACTCGGATAACGCTCTGCATTCGGGGTCATCCCAGTTGATGACCGCAACATCCTCCTCTGACTGATTATCAAATATTTTGGCTTTTGAATTCACATAGTCATCCATATCGCCATGATAATCCAGATGTGTCTCCGCAATATTAAGCAAAAGAGCGATATGTGGACGGAACTCGCTTGTTCCTTTCAATTGAAAGCTGCTTAGCTCAGCAACGATCCACTGGTCGGGCGTTGCTTCCAAAGCTGCTTCGCATAGTGGACGACCGATATTTCCAGCTATGATTGGACTTAAGCCCGCCGCGCTTAATATTTCGCCGATCCAAGACGTCGTTGTCGTTTTACCATTTGAGCCTGTTATACCGATAATTGGTGCAGGTGACAGCCAATAAGCTGCTTCTACCTCAGTAATAATTTCAACACCAAGCTCCTCTGCCCGCTGTATAGGCGGAGAGGTATAGGGGATTCCAGGGTTTTTAATTAACAGCGCTGTTTCCTCTGTGATTAGATCATCTGGATGATAACCGCATAGCACAGAAATGCCCAAAGCAGTCAGTTCGTCCGCTTCGGGGCATAATTCACGAGCTTTCATGTCGTTCACTACGACTTCCGCACCTAATTGATGAAATACTTTCGCAACGCTTACCCCGCTTCTAGCCAAGCCTATTACGACAACTCGGCGGCCTTCATAAGATGCCGGATGATTCATTTCTGACAGTCCCTTCTATAGATACATGAAGCGGTTCTTAATCGATTAAAAACCGCTTATTCTTTTTAATTATATCCATTATATTACAAATAGAAGACCAATTGCTGCAAATACCAAACCTACGAGCCAAAACACCGTAACTACCTTCCATTCTGACCAACCGACGAGTTCGAAATGATGATGAATCGGACTCATCTTGAAAATACGTTTCCCTCTGAGCTTAAAGGAGCCAACCTGCAAAATAACAGATAACATCTCAAGTACAAAAACACCGCCGATAATAATAAGCAACAGCTCAGTTTTAGTCAAAATAGCGACCGCGGCAATACCGCCTCCAATACCTAAAGAACCCATATCTCCCATGAATACCTTAGCTGGATGAGCGTTAAATACAAGAAAGCCTAATACCGCGCCAACCATTGCTGCAGAGAACACAGCCGATTCATGAGCCGAGGTTTGCAGAGCTACTACCGTGAATGCACCAAATGCAATAGCGCTCGTACCGGCAAGAAGACCGTCGAGACCATCGGTAAAGTTAACTGAATTGCTCGCTGCGAACATTATAATGACAACAAAGGGATAATAAAACCATCCTAAATCAAATCCCCAGCCTGTACCTGGTACTGATAGTACAGTACTGTGGTTCATATTATAGAGCATCGCACACACGATAATTGAAAAGAGCAGTTGACCAAACAGCTTCTGCCTTGCAGTCAGTCCTAACGATCTTTTGAATACAATTTTAATATAATCATCCAAGAAACCCACTAGGCCAAATCCAAGCGATGCCGTTAGCAGCACCCAAAACTCTGCTGTTTTATCAGAAAACTTCAAGAACGCAATCATGAGGGCGACCATAATGATAATGCCGCCCATTGTCGGAGTTCCGCTTTTTTTCAAATGACTTTGCGGGCCTTCCATGCGAATTTGCTGACCAAACTTTAAGCGGCGAAGTACGGGTATGAACAATGGCCCGAGCAGAACCGCTAGCAGGAATGAAGCACCAATCGAAAATAAAATGACCATCATATCCATATCCTCACCCCACTTCCAAAGCTTGGACAATCTGTTCCATTTGCATGCCGCGTGAACCTTTTATAAGAACGATGTCCGTCGGCTGCAGCTCGTTGCGAAGCCACATTGCAAGCTCTTCTTTGTTTTCAAAATGTTTAATAGCTTCCTTCGCTGCATCGTTCGGGAAGCGTGACTTAACGCCTTCTGCAATATGCTGAGCTAATGGTCCGTACGTAAGGACGGTATCCGCCTTACTTGGCGTAATATATGCGCCAACCTCAAAGTGCAATCCCTGCTCTTCCGGCCCAAGCTCGAGCATATCCGCAAGCACGATCAACTTGCGAGTATATCCATCCAATTGTTCTACAAGATCGATCGCCGCACGCACGGCTGTTGGGTTAGCGTTATATGCATCATTCAGAATCATGGCACCGTTGAAAGCACGAACAGGCTGAATACGCATGCCCGTCAGCTTAAGGCTGCTTAAACCTTCAATAATTTTTGCAGCAGGCACGCCGAAGAAACGACCAATCGCAATCGCAGCAAGCGCATTGCTCACATTATGCTGGCCAGGAACGGGAATTCGAACAGCCCCTAGACCACTTGGCGTCCCATTATAAATAGCTGTGAATGTCGCAGCTTCCGATTCAATGCTGATATCAGTAGCAGACCATTCATTTTGCTCTGCTAATCCAAAAGTGCGGCGTACGATGCCTGCTGGGAGTATCGAGCGCTCGAGCTCGGCTTTAAGAAGCGGCTCATCACCATTATAAAGCAGCAAACCATCCTCACTAAGTCCAAGTGCAATTTCCAGCTTCGCCTTTGCGATACCGGCTCTAGAACCGAGATGCAGCAAATGAGCGTCACCGACATTCGTAATAATTGCAGCGTCCGGCTGAGCAATCTTTGTTAGCAGCTCGATCTCGCCGAAGCCGCTCATCCCCATCTCGAGCACGGCTACCTCCGTGTCCTCCTCAAGTTGAAGCACCGTCAGCGGCAAGCCAATATGATTATTCAGATTTCCTTCTGTCTTATGAACTTTATAGGAGGTTCCTAGAATGGCAGCTGCCATATCCTTTGTCGTCGTTTTCCCGTTGCTGCCAGTAATTCCGACAACACGAACGAAAAGCTCACTTCGGTAAGCTGTCGCCAGCCGCTGCAAAGCTACCAGTGTATCACCAACGATGAGCAGCGGTACTCCTTCAAGGGAAGCAGGCACCTCACGGCCCTTCTTCCAAAGGGCAGCAACCGCTCCGTTCTGAATCGCCTGCTCCAGATAGGCATGCCCGTCGAAGTTCTCCCCGACAAGCGGAACGAACAACTGTCCCGCTGCAACCTGCCGCGAGTCAGTTGTTACACCCGTTATATTAAGTTCTGCGTTATTTCCATTCCATTTTGCGCCGCTCATTTCGGCAATTTGCTTGATGGTACGTTTAATCAATGTATGATTCCCCTTATCGCTTCTTTCGCTACTTTTCGATCATCAAATGGATATTTAACTCCGTTTATATCCTGGTAGGTTTCATGGCCTTTCCCCGCAATCAATACTACATCGCCGAGGCTTGCCATTTCAACAGCTTTTTGAATTGCTGCTTTCCGATCAACAATTAATTCATAGGTTGAACAATCAATATTGCTTTTTATTAGTCCGTCCTCAATATCCTTTAGTATAAGTTCAGGAGACTCTGAGCGCGGGTTATCTGATGTTATAATGGCATAATCCGCATACTTCATTGCAATATTCCCCATAAGCGGCCGCTTCGTGCGATCCCGATCGCCTCCGCAGCCAAATACACATATGATCCGATTTTCCGCAAACTGTTTAATTGCTTTGAGTACATTTTCCAATCCATCCGGTGTATGCGCATAATCTACAATAACAGCAAATGCCTGCCCGGCATTAACCGCCTCGACTCGGCCAGGAACACCGGGTATAGCGCTAAGACTAGCGGCAATCCCCTCTAGCTTCACACCTTCTAGAAGCACCGCGCTAATAGCAGCAAGTGCATTGTAAACATTGAACTTGCCAGCCATTTGCAGTGTTACATCCGTCTCGCCTCGAAACGTTTGAACATGAAAGGTAGTTCCCTGCGCAGTGATTCGAATATTTGAAGCGCGAACATCCGCTTCCATGTCGATTGCATAAGTAATAACCTCTGCCGCTGTCAGCTCCGTGTATTCCTCCGATAGAGCATCATCAGCATTAATAACCGCATAAGAGCGCTCACTTTCCGCTGCCGCATAGACATTTCCGAGCCTAGAGAAAAATAATCCTTTTACCGCTGCATAACGGCTCATCGTTTCATGATAGTCTAAATGATCCTGCGATAGATTGGTAAATACTGCTGTCCGAAAGCGACAGCCCTTCACCCGTCCTTGCTCCAGTGCATGGGAAGAAACTTCGATCGCACAATATTTCGTACCCGCATCTCGCATCTCACCGAGATAACGCTGCAGCTGAAGTGTTTGAGGCGTCGTACCCGTCATCGGGAACGATTGACCAGCATAGCGACGCTCAATCGTACCGATAACACCCGTAGGCTTATTTTGGTCGTTTAGAATCTGCTCAATTAAATATGTCGTTGTTGTTTTTCCATTCGTTCCCGTTACACCGATCAGCTTAATCGCTTGACTAGGCTGTTTATAATAATAATTAGCAATAACAGCCATGGCAAGACGGCAATCTCTTACAATAATTTGCGGTACCGGCAGATCCAGCTCACGTTCTGCTATCAGTGCTGCTGCGCCTGAGGCGACCACTTCCGGTGCAAACAAATGTCCATCGACCGTATGCCCTCTCAAGCAAATAAACAATTGGCCTTCACTTATTATACGCGAATCGGTCTCAATGCCGGTCAATTCTGTTTCCCCATCGCCAATCAGCCGTGCGGTTACAAGCAACTCTGCAAGATCTTTTACACGCATCTGCCAGCTCCTCCCTTAAGCGCCGACGGATTATCCAAGCACCCGCCTGCAGCACCCTCGTTAACTACCATTATAGTCAATGTGAATGGGATATATTATCTTCTTCACCCAAATAGATCCGAATTGTTGATCCGCGATCCACTCGAGTTCCGGCAGCTGGAGCTTGCCTGATGACCGTTTTGCCAGAGCCTGCAGTAGTTAGATTGAAATTCATATTCATATCCTCATACAAATCCGACACGGTTTTGCCTATCAAATTCGGTACAGTCACAATTGGCGTTTCTCCGTATTTATAAATGCGATCAATCTGCTTCTCACGAGCTGGAATTTCCAAAATAGTGAGCGCATCTTCCAACATATTGCGTACGATTGGCGCCGCTACAACACCGCCGAACTGAATGCCCTGAGGATTGTCTACTGCGACGTAAATGACGATTTTCGGATCATCAGCAGGAGCGAAGCCGATGAAAGAAACGATGTGCTCATTCGGTGAATAACGCCCGTTAATAACCTTTTGCGCAGTTCCTGTCTTCCCGCCCACACGATAACCGTCAATGAACGCATTTCGACCGGTTCCCTTCGCAACAACGCTCTCAAGCGCTTCGCGCACTTGTTTGGACGTTTCCTCGGATATGACCTTTCTTACCGCAACCGACTCCACGTTTTCTACGGTCGCTCCCGTTTCCGGATTTATCCATGACTTTGCTACATGGGGTTTATATAGCGTACCGCCATTTATCGCTGCGGAAACCGCTGTTATTTGCTGAATCGGTGTAACGGACACCCCTTGGCCAAAAGCAGTTGTCGCCAGTTCTACGGGACCTACCTGACTAAGCTTAAACAGAATCCCATTTTCCTCGCCGCCAATATCGATGCCTGTCTTCGTGCCAAAGCCGAAATTTTTAATGTAATCAAATAGCATATCCTTGCCAAGTCTCTGACCAAGCGTTACAAAACCTGGATTGCAAGAATTTTCAACGACCTCTAGGAAAGTCTGGCTGCCGTGCCCGCCCTTTTTCCAGCAGCGAAGTCTAGCCCCGCCTACCTCAACAGCACCTGGATCAAAAAAACGCTCATTTTTTAAATCTACTTTCTTTTCTTCCAGAGCCGCAGCAAGCGTAATAATTTTAAAAGTAGAACCTGGCTCATATGTCATCCATATGGGTAGATTTCGATTGTAAACCTCCGCTGGAACCTCACGATACTTGTCTGGTTCATAGGTAGGTCTGCTCGCCATCCCGAGAATTTCTCCATTATTCGGATCCATCGCAATCGCGATTATACCATCTGGCTGCAAATTCGTCATCGCTTGATCAAGCTCGCGTTCCATAACCGTCTGTATCTGCTTATCGAGCGTAAGCTGCATCGTAAGACCGTCTTTAGGCTCCACATAGGTATCTGATGAATTAGGCATTTGCCTACCTGCCGCATCTGACAAGAAAGAAACACTGCCGCCGATACCGCTAAGCTCCTTATTGTATTTCGCTTCTATCCCTGTTAAGCCTTGATTGTCAATTCCCGTGAATCCAAGCACATGCGCTGCTAAACTGCCAAAAGGATAAAATCGTTTGTTATCTTCCGCCACAACGATGCCTTGGAGACCCAGATCACGAATTTGTTCAGCTTTTTCAAGAGTAATTTTACGACCGCCTGGTCCAAGCTTCACAATTAAGGCTTTTGTTTTAATTTTTTTGTACAGCGTTTCCTGCGACATATCAAGCAGCGGGGCAAGAGCAGCAGCCGCAGCTTGCTTGTCTTTAATTTGAACTGGAATGGCATACACCGTAGGAGAACTTACGTTGTATGCGAGCGCAGTACCGTTGCGATCAACAATTTCACCGCGCTTTGCCACATACGGAATGTTCCTTCTCCATGAATCCTCAGCTTTATCTGCCAGTTCCTCACCTTGCCATAGTTGTACAAAGCTAAGTCTCACACATAATGCCAGGAATGACACCCCGGCAAGTATAAGCACGATAAATAAACGTCGTCTAACTGTTACATTGGATACCTTCATTACTTGTTCCCCCTCCGCTTGACCTGTTTCGAAAGGAGCGCACGATTACGCTCATTCCCAGATTATTCGGGACAAGCGGACGATAGAACAAGCATTAACAAGGCAGCCTGCTTACTATGGAATGAACAAATGTTTTACTGTGGTGTTTCGTTCCCGTTATTGCTTGTATCGGAATCAGCTGCTTGCTCTTCATTCTTTGAAGACTGACCCTCGCCCTCTTCGCCTTCCGCTTCAGGTTTGCTTTCCTTATTGTCCGCGTCTTTCGCATCCTCTGGGTTAGGCAGTTTCTGAACGCTGTTCGGCGGAGCAAGTACGACCTTCAACACTCTTACGTTATTTAACGTCTCTTCCTTCTGAGATACGACATAGCCTTGTCCCTCAGGAATAAGCCTAATACCGATTAGCGACGTTAATTCTAGCGCATCCCTGAGTGATACACCCGTCAAGTCAGGAATAGCCAGCTTTTCCTTCGCCTCCGTTATGAGATATATCCGCTGTGTAGGATGTACAGCAGAACCAGCAGCTGGAATTTGCTGCAGCACGGTTTTACCGTTGCCAACTAATTCAGACGTCATTGCTTTTGCTTTCAATTCTGCTTTGGCCTGAGCAACGTTCATTTCAGTTAAATCCGGAACAGTTATCGTTGCTTCCTTTTTCACGTTTTTGGAATCATCTGAATAACTAGGGGCAACACCCATTTTTCGCAAACTTTTTTGAACGATTTGCTTAAACGCCGGTGCTGCTACAGTGCCTCCTGAAGCAAACGCAGAATTCGGTTCATCGACGACAACATAAACGACGATTTTGGGATTGTCAACCGGCGCATATCCAATAAAGGAAACGACGTACTTTGAATCTGAATATCCGGCTTTACCATTTACTGTAGTAACCTTTTGGGCTGTTCCTGTTTTACCTGCAACACGGTAGCCATCAATATAAGCGTTTTTACCAGAACCTATTTCCTGGTCGGATACAACCTGCTCTAAATATTCGCCAACCTTCTTAGAGGTATCCTCTGATATAACTTGACGGACCAGCTTTGGTTCAAAAGTCGTTGTCGTCTTGGTTGTCGGGTCCGTCATACTTTTCACGATTTGCGGTTGAAGCAGCTTCCCGCCGTTAGCAACCGCAGCGACCGCCGCAACCTGTTGAATAGGAGTAACCGTAACAACACCTTGACCAAAGGTCGCATTTGCGATTTCACTAGGATAACGGAAGTTAATAGTGCCGCTAAGCTCATTTCCAAGCTGAATTCCTGTTTTTTGCCCAAAACCAAAATTCGTATAATATTCTCTCAGCTTCTGTTCGCCTAATCGTTCATAACCAAGCTTGACGAACGCGACGTTACTGGAACGCTTTAATCCTTCCATAAACGTGATTTTCCCCCAGTTAGTCCTGATATCACGAATGGGATTACGTACACCTTTGATTTTAATTTGACCTGATTGATACTCCTCTTCCGGATTAAACACACCTTCTTCAACAGCTGCAGCCAGTGTCATAATTTTGAAAGTAGAGCCTGGCTCATACAATGATTTTATGGCATGATTATAAGAGTTCGCGTTGTTTTTCCAATATTCATTTGGATTATACTGCGGCACATTTGCCATAGCGAGAATCTCCATCGTATTGGGATCTGCCGCAATAGCTGTTGCGCTTTTTGGAGCATATTTCTCCATAATCTCCCGAAGCGCTTCCTCTACGTAATACTGAATCTCATTATCTATCGTTAATTTCATGTCTTGACCATCTTCTGCCGGCTTAAAATCTACTTCTCCCTCAGCGAGCTGAACGTACTCCCCATCCTTTTCATACTTGATATAACCGTTCTTACCCTGCAGTTGCTCGTTGAAAGATGCCTCAACACCTGTCATCGCTGTGCCCTCTTTGTCCAAATAGCCTACTAGCTGCGACGCTAGAGTATTTTGAGGGTAATAACGTTTTAAATTTTCTTCCAAGTCGATACCGACGCTATATAACCCCTTTTCTTCGGACAATTCTTTACGAAACTCTTTAATTTTATCGGCATGCGCTTTGTCTATTTGCCAGCCCCCGTTACGCACCTCCCGGTAAGCATAATAATTCCCGTCATCTTTTTTTGCGGTTACAATTTTCCGAAGTTCATCCTTCGGTACTTCAAGTATGTCGTGCAAGCCATTAATGACTTCCTCTGTAAGTTTCTGCTCGTCTATCAGCCTCGGATTAACAGAAACATTATAGGCCATTGTGTCCATTGCCAATACATTGCCATTGCGGTCGGCTATTGTCCCGCGCTTAGCCAACATCTTCTCTTCAGTAGACCATCTGGTTTTCGCTAGATTATACCAATCAGCACCTTCAACAACTTGTACGATATAAATTCTGCTTATTAAAAAGAGAAAAAGGAGGGTCATTACCCCTCCAAAAAAAAGTGTCCTCATTCTAATTCTTTTTTTCATCATCACACACCCTATTCACTCATTGCTGATTTTATCACGTCGTCACCTGTGTTCACGGTAATTCCACCCTCAACTGAGCTAACCATCCCTTGAGTCTCAGCAAGCTTGCGTATACGATCAAGATCACTGAGCACCTCAACTTGTTTCTTTAAGTCTTCCATCTCAACATTCATCGTTTGGTAGTCATTGTTGAGTTTTTTAATTTCAACTCTCATGTCATAGATTTGTGCATAGCGTAAAATTATGACACCAGCAACTGCAACGCATATTAGTATAGTAAACATATACAACAATTTTTCATGAACAGGTAAAGATTTACGAGTCTTTACAAGCCGTTTCGTTTCCTTGATAACTGTTTGTTGATCCTGCTTCCGCTTAGGTTGCAGTGCTAAATTGCCATTCACATACGCCAATTCAAATCCCCCTCTTACAATTTTTCTGCGACTCTAAGCTTTGCCGACCTCGCACGCGGGTTAAGCTCTAGTTCTCTCTCTGTAGGCACAATCGGCTTCCGATTGACTAATTTCACCTGCCCGACATTTCCACAGACACATAATGGAAAATCAGCTGGACAAGTACATTTCTCTACAAACTTCACAAATATCTGCTTGCATATACGATCTTCAAGTGAATGAAAAGTAATAACAGATGCCCGGCCTCCAGGTGCCAAACAACGAATGGTCTGCTCGAGCGCCTCTTCCTCAGCGCCAAGCTCGTCGTTCACAGCGATACGAAGCGCTTGAAAGGACCGCTTGGCGGGATGTCCGCCTGTACGCCTTGTAGCAGCAGGTATCGAATTCTTGATTAGTTCTGCCAACTCACCTGTCTTCTCGATAGGTGCCTTTTCCCTTGCTTTCACAATATTCCTAGCAATAGAACGAGCGAATTTCTCTTCGCCGTAACGGTCCAATATACGGGAAATATCACGTTCTTCCCATGTATTTACGATTTCATGAGCAGTTAGATCACCCTCTCGATCCATACGCATATCTAGAGGAGCATCGTGATTGTAGCTAAATCCGCGCTCTGCTTCATCCAATTGCGGACTAGAAACGCCAAGATCAAATAATATGCCATCGACTTGCGGTACACCACCCCGCATTGGAACGTTGCAGTTTCTAAGCTCCTGCTCCAAATCGCGGAAATTGCTTCTTACAAGTGTAACTTTATCTATATAAGGAGCAAGCCTAACACGGGCATTATCCAGCGCCCAGTCATCCTGATCGAATGCGATTAACCGCCCTCCTTCGCCTAAACGGGACGCAATTAATTCGCTATGCCCCGCTCCTCCAAGCGTACAATCGACGTAGATGCCGTCCGGCTTAATTGCCAGACCGTCAACCGCTTCTTCCAAAAGTACTGTTACATGCTGAAACACGCCTAAGCCCCCCATTCTTGTTGTCCATTCTAGAAGTTGAAATCGAAATCTACGAGTTTCTCGGCGATCTCGTTAAAGGTTTGCTCTGATTGCTCATAATAACCGTCCCATGTCTGTTTACTCCATATCTCAACACGACTGGATACGCCGAGCACCATACAATCTTTATCCAGCTTCGCATATTCGCGAAGATGGCTAGGTATATTTACCCTTCCCTGTTTATCCAGCTCACATTCGGTCGCTCCCGAAAAGAAAAACCGAGTAAATGCACGTGCGTCTGACTTCATAAGCGGCAGCGATTTGAGCTTCTGCTCCAAGACGCTCCACTCACTCATGGGATATACGAATAAGCAATTATCTAAACCGCGGGTTGCAATAAAAGAGGCGCCTAGCGAATCTCGGAATTTCGAAGGTATGATGATTCGGCCTTTCTCATCAATGCTATGTTGATATTCACCCATAAACATGACTTCGAACCACCCCTTCCCCTATTTCCACCACTTTGCCCCACTTTTCCCCACCTAGTTACAGTAGTTCGCCACCTAAAATAAAAATCCTGCTCAATGAGCAGGATTTTCTAAAATATTTCACAGTATTAAAGATTATTAATCATTACAGCACAGGAGGCTCTTCTTTATCTCGATTGGCTTGCTTTGGTTCTTTGTTTCTCCATCTCCTGTTAAGCCAAAACAAGGGGATCGAAATAACAGCAAGTACAGCTAACACTGGCAACGCGCCTGCTAATACAACCAGCAATAAATTAATAGCATCCCATAAAACCTTCGTAGTACTAATCAATGCATCAGACATCCTGCCGCCAAGATGCGGTTTATCCAAACTTTTATTTTTTAGCGTTTGATTCGTTTGGTACATTCGCAGCTCCACGGTTGAGAAAGCTACGTTATTATCCAAATAACGAACCCGTCCTTTGATTCGTTCAACTTCCTCCTGCACCGCTGAGAGCTGCTGTGAGAATTTTAACAGATCATCCGCCTTAGTCGCTTTATCCATCATCCCTAGCAGCCTAGTCTCAACTAACTGCTTCGCCTTTAGCCTTGATTCAAGATCAACATATTCCTCAGATACATCCTTGCCTCCGATATTCCGTTCAAAGGCGTTATGTTTAATTTGCTCCACTCGATCAATAAACGACATAAACCCCGCTGCAGGCACTTTGATCGTGTAGCTTGAACCGATTTCTCCTTCATGCTTCGTATCTTGAAATTGCAAGAGATAACCACCGCTTTGATGGATCGCGTTGCGAAGCGAGGTTGCAGCGGTTGCCAGTTCGTCTACTTGCATACTTAAAGCAGCAGTATAAATAATTTTCTGATTGAAACCATCTGTACCGATGGCCAACTGAGAATCTATCCCCCCGCCAATGGTTTTGCCCTGGTCATCTGCCTTGACAGAAAGCGATTCATCCTTAGCAGCTGTTTCAGTCGCAACATAGCTCGTCTCCCCATCCATGTTCCCCGGTGCTGTAGAATCCATCATTGCGAATTCCGAGCTTTGAGTGCTGCTTGCATTTTTATTAGAGGAAGAACAACCCACTAACATACCAATTAAAACGATTATTGAGATGAACGCTACAATTTCTTTTTTATGTCTATACAAGAAAATCCCCCCTACTTTTTATTTACCTTTAGACGCAGGCTGGGAATAAAAGGTTACAGTAGTATTGTTGCAACAAAAAAAGCCGCGATTGCTCGCGGCTTCATCATTTTTCTATTCTTCTTTCCAACTGTCGAGGTATGCTGACTGCTCTGTCGTCAGCTTATCAATACCGAAACCGAGCGACTGCAGCTTAAGTCTAGCAACTTGCTCATCAAGCTCGTAAGGCACATTAACGACTCTGCTGCCAATCGTTTTATATTGCTCATTTACATACTTTAGAGCAACCGCTTGAAGCGCGAAGGTCATATCCATAATTTCTGCAGGGTGACCATCACCAGCAGCCAAATTAACAAGGCGACCTTCTGCAAGCAAGTAGATGCTCCGGCCATCCTCCATCTTGTACTCCTCGATATTGCGACGAACGGTACGTACACTTGAAGATAAGGCAACAAGTTCAGGTTTGTTCGCTTCAACGTCAAAGTGACCGGCGTTTGAAATGATCGCTCCGTCTTTCATCACTTTATAATGTTCTCCGCGAATGACGTCACGATTACCTGTTACCGTAACGAAAAATTCTCCTACCTTCGCCGCTTCGATCATCGGCATCAC
Organism: Paenibacillus sp. J22P15; assembly: GCF_056269345.1. NCBI lineage: Bacteria > Bacillati > Bacillota > Bacilli > Caryophanales > Paenibacillaceae > Paenibacillus > Paenibacillus sp. J22P15. The sequence continues at coordinate 76,221 of NZ_JBWDNT010000001.1, read as the reverse complement.
AGCAAAACCGTCCATATACGCTTCGACCGCTTTAATCGCATCGATCTCAGTTACAACGACATTGGCGCCAAGACCCTTCGCACGCATTGCAACACCCTTACCACACCAGCCATAACCGACAACGACAACTGTTTTACCAGCAACCATAAGGTTGGTCGTCCGATTAATACCATCCCAAACCGATTGCCCCGTACCGTAGCGATTATCAAAAAGATGCTTACAATAGGCGTCATTCACAGCGACCATCGGGAATTTCAGTGAACCATCCTTCTCCATCGCTTTCAACCTAATGATTCCTGTCGTCGTCTCTTCCGCTCCACCGCGCAGGTTTTCACCAAACTCTGGATGCTCCGAGTTAAGAATTGTAGCAAGGTCACCGCCATCATCAATAATTAGATCCGGTTTCCACTCAAGGGCTTTAACATTAAGCGCCTTAAATTCCTCCGCACTTGGATTATATTTCGCATAGACGGTTATGCCATCCTCTACAAGAGCGGCACAAACATCATCTTGTGTAGATAATGGATTGCTGCCCGTAATTGTGACTTCAGCACCGCCCGCTTTAACCACTTTAGCCAAATAAGCTGTTTTCGCTTCCAAATGGAGAGCGATTGTAACCTTCAGTCCTTTAAACGGCTGTTCCTTCTCAAATTGCTCACGAATGGTATTCAATACCGGCATATGCGCGGCTACCCAATCAATCTTTAAATGACCTTCCGGCGCCAACGATAAATCGGCGACAATACTTTGATTTGCTCTACTCACTCTAACTACCTCCCATTATTTCATAAATATACAATTTCATGTCCGCCTGTACGGCTATATGGTGCTTCAAGCAGCTTCTCAAGCCAAGTCAAGCTGTATCGATTCCAGTAGGCTGTCATATTAAGCACGCGCTCCTGTGGTTTGTTCTGCGGTTTAATAGACAGATGGATACGATCAAGCTGACGCGTGGAAGCTTCGAATTGTTTATTGAAGGCGTCAACTGTCTTCGAGCCCATATAGTTGATTTGCTCAACAATTTTTTGCAAATTGGTGTCCCCGAGCTTAGAGAGCGACGGTTGAACAGACGTTGACAGTTCAAGCAGAGGTTTGTATAGCTGCTCAAACGTTTCCCTTGCTTCTGTAAATTGCTGTTCAATGGACAATCCATCCTGCGCCTTCAACCATTTTCCCTTGCGATCATCGAAATGTTCCATAACATCTTCAAAGGAAAGCTCATACTTGTCCATATTCTTGGCTACGGTTCCTTCAATTAATGTATAGGACATTCGCGGCACAATGATTGGCATCTCCATATTTAACGTGCGGAAAGCATCTCCAGTTAACGCCCAATATGCAATTTCGCCAGGTCCGAGCACAGTCGCAAGCACAGGGAACAGATAATCCTGCATAAGCGGCCTCGTTAGGACGTTATTGCTAAGCTGCTGCGGTTTCTCATCAGCGATTTGAAGGAGCTGTTCCTTTGAAAGCGAGACTTGCTCCTTCCGATCTTGAAATTGTCCGTCCTTCTTGTGAAGAAGCGTTCTTTCTTCACCGTTTGCCGTGTTGAATAGGAATAGATTGGCGCTGCCAGGCGTTACATCTGCCTGAAGACTATAACCAAGCTCCTTCACCTTTGCAGCAGAAGCAGCATACGCTTTCTCCAAGTCATCGTTCTTCTCGATAATCTTCCTGAACATTGGAGCTTCTAAACGACGAATGCCCTCATAATCAGCATCGATCATAACTAAGCCCTGTTTCCCAAACAAATGACTCAAAATCATCGCAAAAAAATCAGATAATGACTCTGCTTGATTTGACATTTGACGCAATTCTTCCAACATAACAGGTTTAAACTCCGAATGCGGCAGAGTTTGCTCGAGCTCTGCAAGCAGCTCTTCCCATGCTTCGTCTGAAATACTAATGCGGCTCACGGATGTGCGTGCCCCTTCAGGACGCGTTACCGACAGCTTGCGAAGCTCCTGCTCTGCTGTAATGAAGTAAGCATGGTTGGCCTCGTCCCAGTCATGATCTTCGCCTGCGACCCAAAAAACAGGTACAACGGTCCGCCCAAGCTGTTCGCTCGCGGATTTCGCCGCACTAATGATCGATACCGCTTTATGTATGACAAGTAACGGTCCTGTCCACAAACCCGCTTGCTGACCTCCGACAACTACTGGAGCTCCTTCCGCAATAGCAGAAATAGAAGCAAACATTTCCGGCGCTGCATTAATTGATTCATTGTATATACGAAGCACACGTGCTACTTCTACAGCCTCAGCTCTAACGTCTCCGCTTTGCTCTAAACGCTTGCTGCGTTTAACCCAATCTTGGTCCGATCCCGCATGATAGCCGTATAATTCATTCAGACGATCATCATTCCGATGTATATAAGCCTCAGTCAAAGGCTGAGCACTAGGCAATGCATAGGTATCTGTTCTCATAGCGATGCCCATAACCTCCCGCTTAATAGTCGTCAAAGCGACTTCATAATTAAAAAAAGCTCAACGATTCAATTGTACACAAAGGTGAAGCCGTCCGTCAAAATAAAAACACCCCTACTTATTAGAGGCGTTTAGTAATTTTAAAATGCAGTTAGGTGCTTAGAACCAATTTGCCGATACCGAAGCACATAAATACGATATACAGCAAGCTCATCGTAAAAAAACTAAGCCGCCAGATCGTCCGAAAAACTTTTTTGGCGTCCACCGCTCCGCGCTTGCGGAACTGCGCATTTCCAAGTAATCCTCCGCCTAGAAGCATGAATAGCAAAATACCGTAAATTCCAAATTTGCTGTTAAAAAGGTCATCAAACAATACGGCCACACAGCCAATCAGCAGCGCTGTAGTAACATCCATCGCGATTCGAAACGCTTTCTTCCGATCCTGTATATACGCCCCATAACCAAATAATATGATGGTGAAGGGGATGATTGGAATGACAGCCAAATAAGCGTATGCCATTTTGATGCTATCCCAAATCACTTCCATTAGTCATCACTCCTTCATATTCAGCTTAGGATGCAGCGCTTGCACCATCTTTACTATTGCTTGATTTAATGGCGCCTGCAGCCCATTCTTCTCAGCCAGCCGCAAAACTCCGCCATTAATCGCATCAATTTCAGTAACTCTTCCTGCGCGAACATCACTAAGCATGGATGAAATATTATGACTCGTTTGCTTGCAGACGTTCATGATTAGCTCCCAGCCGTCCTCTGGCAATGACATTCCAGCGCTTACGAGTACGCTTTCGGTTTCTGCATACAGCGCTTCCATGAGCTTCACTCCGGAAGGATGATGAGGCAATTGTCCGTTCTCGACATCCAAAATAGCCGTTAATGGATTGATCACTGCATTGATAAGCAGCTTTTTAAATATTCGATTCTCCAAGTCTTTCGACAGATAAGAGGCAAATCCTGCCGATTCTAACAAGGAAATCAACATTTTTTGCGAGATATCTAGAGATTCATCTTGTTTGCGCTCATTTCCTTCCCATTTCCCAAGCCAAAGCTGTCCTTTGCCTGTATGCTCAACGGAACGAGAATCGAGCCGCTTTGCTCCTTCCGTTGTCACGCCCGCGAACAAAGGATACGGAGGAAGCTTGGATTGAATTCTCTCCAAGTGGCCAATCCCATTTTGCAAACAAACAACAGCAGTACGCTCCGTGTCAAAGCTGCTGAGCAGCAAAGCGAGCATATTTAGAAACCGATCATCCATATCTGTCTGTTTAACTGTAAGCAGTACCCAGCGAAAATTATGATCCCTGTTTTCTATGTTGTGTGCTCTTCCTTGGTCAGATACCGATCCGCTGCATAAGCCTTTCACACGAATCAACTGCTCTTTCTTCCCGCCAAGTTCTCTAAGCCTAATTCCTTGGTCGTTAAGCAGATCCGCCTGTACCTTACTGCGCGTCCATATCGTAACATTAGCACCCGCTTCTGCTAGCTTCGCCCCATAAAGCAGTCCTAGCGAACCGCCTCCCACAACATCAATTTGCACATTAGTCTCCTTCTGAACATCTGCTGCTCATCGCTATATTGCTAATAATCGTATCAAATTTACCGAAATTATTGCAACTGATATATGTCTGACTGGATTATTATTACTTTAAATGGAATGATATAAAAAATAAAGAGAAGCTAACCCGCATTGCAGGCTAGCCCCTCTATTTTACACATAATAACTTATTCAATCCGTTCTAAATTACCGTTAGCGTCCATCTTGAATCTTGACTTAGCTTCATCTTCGCTTGTTAACACGGTAAGCCTTCTCGCTCGATCCATAATCTGAATGAGTGTCTTGTAATCATCGTTAACAGCCCGATAATCGGTTTGAACATTGTTAACCTCTTTGGACAATCTCTCATTCTGATCACGCAAACGGTATAGCTCTTCCTCTTTTTCTTTCAGTTCTTTCTCATACCATTTGAGTTGGCGAGTTAAATCCTGATAGGTCGTCTTCCATCCACGAAGAAAACGAATGACAGCATCTACCGATAAACCTTCCTCAATCGAACCGCTATCTTGCTTAAATCCACGTTCTTCCGTTTCAAAAACGGCAATTGATGATACATGCGGCGTTGCGATAATCGTTTGTTTTTTTAAATAATTACGCTTCTGGCGCTGCTGCTTTGCGATTTGTATTGCATCCTCATAGCGTTTGCGAACGCAACTATTCCAACGGAATCCGCATGCTGCGGATGTACGTCCGATTCGTTCGCCCACTTCCTCAAAAGCTGCAAGCTGAGTACTTCCTTCGCGAATATGGCGTAGTGTAACCTCGGCGAGGATGAGATCATCGTCTGGACTCCACGCATCTTGTCTAATTGCTGTCATGCAACAAAAACCTCCTAACGTAAAGGCGCTTACTTTATCTCTATGCCCTTGGTAGAGTTCATAGAATCTATTGGATACTAATTTGTATAACCAAATTTTCAATTACTCATACATGTTAAGTCCTATATTTGAGCAAACTATATCTAACTCAGCATGAGTTATCAGCAAATAAACAAAAAGTTTGCGATTTGTTACTTATTATGGTTTACACTTATTTCTTCAAACGTTATAATGATCATTAGAAAATCGGGTCGCAGCGAGAGGGGGATGTTATCATGGCACGCATGTATCGGGTACTAGGTTTTTGGACCCTGGTAATCGGACTTATGGCTTTTGCAGGCCATATGACGGAATTTGCGCTATTGTTTTTTGCACAAGCCGTTGCTTTCGTATTTCTAGGCTACTTGAATTTCTCCGAGAGAACTTACATCGTAATGTTCTGGGGATATATGATCATTTCATTCGTGGGTTTCACGTATTGGTCGGTCTTCAAGATGGACTTGCCGTTCTAACAAAGGCGTCAGCGAAATACGCCAAGGCAAGCTACATAATAAGCCACGCTTAACAAGAAAAAGGTGTCAGCTCCTTATGGACTGACACCTTTTTTCTTATTCCTGGCTATGTTTTCTCCATTACCATCACCTTAAACGTTTCGCTCATTTGATCACTAAGCAGAAGCTGTCTAATCGATCTATTCAACCTTGCTTCCTTGCTAAAGGGATCGGTGCTGTTATGGTTCTGAAGCATATCCAGTACTCCGTTCTCAATTAAAAACTGCTTCTGCGTCATATAGCTCTTCACCTGAAAACCGCACTCCTCAGCCTCCTGACGAATAAATGTAAATGGCAAATGTGAAGTCATATCCTGCTCACCGATTCGAATATACGGATTTGTGTTCGTTTGATGATGCGAATAACATAAAAAAGTACCCAGCATACGGTGCTCAGCCGTATATTCTTCGGCTTCATGTCCATAATCAATAATAATAAGCCGCCCCTTTTTCATTACCGTTCCCAATCGCTTAAGGAAATCGACAGCACCTGTATGTACCTCAGTTTGTTGTCCCTCCAGCAATTGCACACCATCTCGTTCAAACCATTCATATATACGCGTATCTGTAATTGGCATATGTACCTCAAAAAAACCTTGCACAGCATTCCAAGCAACGCCAAGCTCAACCAACTGCCCATTTACCCGTTGAACACGGTGTACTGGGAACGCATCAAACAGCTCGTTTGCAAGCACCAGCGCCGGCTGCATCAACCAACTCGCTTCCCAAGCATCATCTGACGAAACAAGCAGCGGCATCTTACCAAATAAGCAGTCAACCTCTTCAAAAGCTTTCTGCGCCGCTTGAACATGGGCTGAATGATCCTCAATAAGAATAGATTGGATGCTGCTCATCCACTTTGAGCTTTGATTGCAGCCTGCCTCAGCTATTTGAGCTGATAATCTGCCCGTGCCTGCCCCCCATTCGATAAGGTTAAGCGGCTCATTCACAATTTTCGCATAGTTCAACACATATTTAGCAAGAACCCCCGCCAGCACTCGTCCAATTCCTGAGCTCGTATAGAAATCACCCTCTTTACCAACTCTAATCGGTCCTGAGCGGTAATAGCCGAATCTTGCATCATATAAACAAGCATTCATATACTCATAAAACGAAATGCATCTGAAAGTTTGCTCTTCGTCAGTCTTATCTATTCGCCATCCGCAAGCAGTTGAATCGGCAATAGTTGCTGCTATCGAAGCAGCCAGTGCGTTTTCCTTCATCATAAAGTTCATCCTTTTCCAAATGTAAGATATAATAGAATGGATTGCCGCATAAAATGAATGCTGAGGAGGGACGATGCCGTTGACATTGCCAGCCAGGCGCAATCGATTACTTATAACAGCAACATCGATGCTTCTAATCGCTTTGCTTCTGCTTCAGATTCCCGTGTGGGCCCTTCCGGTTGATGAGGAGGATATGCATTCTCTGCTTGAAAAGAGCTTGTCTGTTGTTGAAATTGATAAAGAAATTATCCGCATACAAGAACAGAAACAGCAGCTTATGCTGACCATGACGGATACGGAGAAGCAACTGCTGCTTCAGGAACAGCAAATTACGGACAAGCAAGAGGAAGCAGGAAATGTCCTGCGTGCTTACTATATGGGAGAACGGGATTTTTTACTTAGCGCACTTCTATCGTTTGATTCATTATCGGAGTTATTTCAAATGCTCGATTATGCAGAAATTATACTTACTCATGACAAGCATACCTTGAATACATATGTCGAGCAATATAAGAAAGTTAAGGATGGTTATGAGAAGCTTGAAACGAGGAAAAATGAGCTAAACACATTAGAGAAACAACTCCTGACACAGAAAGAGCGCGTATTAGCGCTTGAGAAGCAGCTTGATGAGCAGCTTACTGGACGTTCGGATGAAGATCGAATACGTATTTTGATGAAAGAGCTAACCTCTTACTGGGAAACGTCAGGTGTAAACGAGGTCAAACAATATTTCCGAGCGCTCTCAAAGGCAATGCAGAACCTGCCAAGCTGGGTGCAAGAAAATAAGGAATTGCTTGAGATTAAGGGTTTTCAGTATACGATTCGAGTGCCCGAAGATGATTTAAATGCATTTCTACGCGAGCAAAATGATATTTTCAAACATTTTTCATTTGAATTTATTGATGGAAAAGTCATTGCTCAAGGAAAACGAGACAATATGGAAATAAAAGTTACAGGTCATTATACCATTGAGAATGATCCCAAAAACGCCATCCTATTTCATGTAGATGAACTTTCTTTTAACGGATTCACTCTGCCAGACACTACTCGCAGCGCATTGGAGAAGGAATTTGATCTTGGGTTTTACCCCGATTTAATCGTTTCCTTTCTCAAAGCGAATGCTGTTGATATGAAAGACGGCGAGCTCACAATAAAGCTTAGCATTAAGCTGTAACCCTTGCTATCGTACATCAACTATACCCAAAGAGCCTGCCGTCATTACACAATGCGGCAGGCTCTTTCTCTTTGGGTTATTCCTCAAGTGCGGTAAACGATTGAATATATGCTGCGAGCTGAAACGAGCCTTCGGAATGCTTCTTCCATAATTGCTCTCTTTGCCACCATTTCTCAGGCCAAAGCGGATCTGGAATCGGAGTTTCTTCTGCTGACAGCTTGGTGTTCAGCACTTTCTTCCACCAAGCAGGCGGTATATGACTTTGTTCACTTAGCAGCGAGCTGTTAATAGCGTATAAGGAAGCTCTAGCAGGCAAATAACCTAAACTGTCATACGTCAGCTGCTGATTCATGAGATCGGTCATCTCTTGAACCCATAGCATCGTTTCATCCTCATTATCCGTGTTCGAAGAGATCACATAGCTTCGTCCATTCAGCCACGGGTAATTCACTTGCTCTCGATCGATACTGAGTTTATCGCCCAAGCTCTCATGTAAACGCTCGTATTGATCCCAAGGAATAACTGCTGCCAGCAGACGATTGTCTTGAAATGCCCCGCTTAATTGGTTGGTCGCATCCGTATGGATTCGGCTCAAATACGGTTCCATTTGCTGGAACCATTCTAGCTGTATAGCTTCGTGCTCACTGAGTGGAAACATCTTCAGCAGATGGATTGGTTTCGCTTGGAATGCAGCTAACCACACAAGCTGCTGCTGCAAATCACCTGCGCTCCAATTGACAATGCTCACCTCCGGATGAAGCTCCACCGTTTTTAAAGCGGCAGCCTGAAAGGAAGCCCAATCGGCAGGAGGTGTCTTAAGCCCTGCCTCCATAAGCAGAGTACTATTCCATACGATTATGTAAGGGTTCAAGTCCTTCGGAACTCCCCATAGATATCCGTTCCATTTGAGAGAGTCTAACAATCCCGACATTTGATCCGTAAGCATATCACCTGTCATAATGCTGTCTACAGGCTTTAGAAACCCTTGTACGGCAAACGATCTAACAAATCCATTATCTAACAGTATAATATCTGCTGCTTCTCTCTGCTGACTCTGAAGCGACCAGAGTGTATATGCTTCTTCTTTCTCAGGGACATTGGACAATTCCACTTTAATTTGTGGATATTTCATCATAAAACTCCGATTCAGTTCCTGCAGCTGCTGGTATTGTAAGTAAGGCAAGGAAACGCTTACAGAAATGTCTGACAGCTGATCAACAACAAGAGCACCAGGGGCTGGCAGCACATTTGATTTGCCGTCCGGCTTTCCGATGCTAACCGTATTTGTATTTCTTGAGAATGGGATAAGTAATAACGCTGCTAACAGTAATGCGCCGAATAGAACCAGCACGTATTTTCTGGGAGTCACAGCCTACTTCCTTTCATCCATGAATCTACTGAAAATAGGATATCAATAAAATGTTTTTTTGTCCAAATGAACCTTTAGAAAAATGCTGTAACAATAAAAAATACCCCCTCTTCGAAGAGGGGGCCTCATTTCTATACTACAGTAAGTCAGCTGCTAGTTGAGCCAGCTTGGATCGTTCCCCTTTCTCCAGCGTCATATGACCGCTAATTCCTTCCGATTTGAAACGCTCCACAATATGCGTTAAACCGTTACTGATGGAATCCAGATAAGGATGATCAATTTGCTCAGGGTCACCCATGAGAACAATTTTGCTGCCTTCCCCAACCCGCGACACAATCGTCTTCACTTCATGCTTCGTAAGGTTTTGTGCCTCGTCAATGATGATGAATTGTCCCGGAATAGATCGACCGCGAATATAGGTTAGCGCCTCAACTTGAATGCTTCCCATTCCCATCAAAATTTTATCGATGTCACCTGATTTCTTCGTATCAAACAAATATTCTAAATTATCATAAATCGGCTGCATCCACGGTCGCAGCTTCTCTTCCTTCTCGCCTGGTAGATACCCGATATCCTTCCCCATGGGAACAACCGGTCTCGCGATTAGCAGCTTCTTATACTTATGCTCATCCTCTGTCTTCAAAAGGCCTGCTGCAAGTGCGAGAAGCGTCTTACCCGTACCAGCCTTACCTGTAAGCGTCACGAGCGGGATATCGTCATTTAGGAGCATCTCAAGCGCCATACGCTGCTGAGCATTGCGAGCCGTTATTCCCCATACAGCATCATTGCTCAAAAATAATGGCTCAAGTCTTGCTCCGTCCTGACTAACTTTCAGCAGCGCGGACTTCGAGGTTCCCATTTCATCACGCAAAATTACGAACTCATTCGGATTCAATCGGATCTTCAAGTGCATGTTGTTCACGGTTAGAAAACGATAAGTGTAAAACTCGTCAATGACAGCGGGATGAACGTAGAGTGTCAAATAACCCGCATAGAAATCCGACGATACTACCACTCTATCTGATAAATAATCCTGTGCCTGCAAGCCAAGAACGTCAGCCTTGATTCGAACGAGTACGTCCTTGCTTACTAATACAATGCTTTGTTTCTCAGGTTCATTTTCCTGCTCTATATGGTAATTCAGCGCAACCGCCAAAATCCGATTATCATTAGTCATTTCACCAAACATTTCTTGCACTCGCATAAAACTACGGTGATTTAATTCCACCTTAAGAACGCCTCCGCTTGGAAGCTCTATCCCCTCATGCAAATGCCCCTTTTCTCTCATCTTATCGAGTAATCGCGAGATCGAACGCGCATTTCGTCCTAATTCATCTGCCAACCTCTTCTTAGAATCAATTTCCTCCAACACGACCGCGGGAATTATAACTTCATTATCGTCGAAAGCAAAAATCGCTTGCGGATCATGAAGCAGCACATTTGTATCGAGCACGAATATTTTTTTCATGAGAACCCTCCCGGTGTTGGATATTCATTCGAGGCCATACATAGCATAACGCTGCTGCGGGTAAACTATGGCGGACAGGTGACTATCAGCTTTTCATCGAGAAAAAAGAGGTGGCAAACATGTTCAAATGGCTTACTTCAGCGATCATTGTTGCGATTGTAGCGACAGGTTGCAGCACCGTCGCACGTAATGAAACATCACCCTCTCCACGAAATAATGGCCGTGTCCATACGCAGCAAACTGAGCCAAGAAAAAAAGAAATTAAAAACTCGGAGCAGGTTGCGGTACATCTGGAGCAGTTGGCCAAAGGAATTGAAGGAGTAACGAACGCGCACTGTGTCGTGTTCGGAAATACTGCAATTGTCGGCATCGATGTTGACGCCAAGATGGAGCGTTCAAGAGTCGGCACAATTAAATATTCGGTTGCCGAAGCATTTCGTAAAGATCCATACGGCATAGATGCACTTGTAACAGCGGATATCGATATAGCACAGAGAATTAATGAAATCGGTGCTGACATTCGTCGTGGCCGACCTATAACAGGTTTCGCAGAGGAAATGGCCGATATTATAGGAAGAATAATTCCACAGATGCCTCGTGATGTCATGCCGCAGGAACTCGAAAAACAGGAAGTACCAAAAAAGAATAAGAAATTGTAAAGACCCTATGAAGGCACAAAAAGCCTAGTGAGCAAATCACTAGGCTTTCTTCATAAGCGCGAGAACCTGTACAACAAGGTTGCTCGCAGCAAGGCTCTTATTCTGTTTCTCACACACAAGGGTAGTAGACAAGCAGGCTGCGTTGTTCATCGCGTGCCACCCGCTCGAAATGTTAGAAGTCAATTGGTCAGAAACCGTATCAATCTTATGCAATTGAACGATAGATTGCTTATGCAAGGCTTCGATCGGTAGCTTGGATATTAGGGATACGGTATTGGTCATTCGCATGACCTCCTTCTGAACAGATTTCAAAAATGACTTCTGTAGATTTATTATAGCTATCATATTAGCTATCGTCTACGGTTATTCAGCCAATTTTGCTTGGAGTGCAGCTTGTGCTTCATTCAGCTTTGCTTCGTCCAAATAAACATAAGGACTTCTCCAAGTTCCTTCAAGCGGTATAAACTCAATATCTCCTCGACTGAGACCCAAATAAGTACTCATCATATTTTTGATTTCTTTGGACGGCATATCTAGCGTAAGGTTTTTACCTACTGCATCCATAACAGATCCAATTTTTGCTACACCGTTAAATGATTTCATCTTGTCTGTAAGAGCTCCGATGACTTGACTTTGCCGTGCGTTACGTTCAAAGTCACTTGACATATTTTTCCCATTATTGGACTTGCGGTATCTGACGAAATCGAGTGCTTTCTCACCGCTAAGCTTCTGGAAGCCTGGCTCAAGATCAATATTAGTGCCATCCGCAGAATCCTTATATTTCATTCGCATATCAACATCCACTTCGACGCCGCCTAGTGCATCCACAACATCAGCAAAACCTTGAAAATTTATGACTGCAGTATATTTTATGTCAATGTCGAAGAGCTTGCTCATGACATTTCGCACTTCTTGCTTGGCATCCGCATAGGCCGCTTCTTTCCCTAGCTTCTTCTTATTAAGCGCGTTCATATAAAAATCAGCGTAAAAACTGTTCGCTTTACGTGCTCGATACCCATCTACATCGATATTTGAATCACGTGGAATTGTAACCATTGTAGCGGTCTTTGTGTTCGGGTTAAATACAGCAACCATCATAACATCCGTGTTCAAACCACCGCCATGAGAACGCGCGTCAATACCCATCAATAGCATTGCGACTGATTTTTCATTTACCGCTTCGCCTGCTGGAATGACAACCTCTTTCTCAACTGGTGATGAAATATTATCGATCGCTTTATCCGCTTTTAACACCAAATAAGTTATACCCGCAGCTGCGATAAGGAGAATCGAAAAGAGCAATAAAAAAAAGATTTTTAAGAAAGAGCGTTTTTTGCGCGGTTTTTGTTTTTTTGGTTTTGCTGGTTGACGAGAGCCCGTTCTTGGTGGTAATGCTGTTGGTCCTTTGCTCATATGTTCCACCTTCAAGTTCAGTTGTATTTAGGATTTGATTCAATGTCTTTTAATAGCTGCTCACACAGCTCACGAGGATAGAGCTGCAGCTTAGTACGGCCATCCTTCTCGTATTTAACATGAATCATCGTATCGTCAGTCTTTGTTACAATAAAATTAGACAAACCATGATCTTCCGTCAATATTTGCTCAAAAAATGTAAGTGTATCAATTGCAGCTTGATCTTCGGGACGAGTATCAGCAACTAGCTTAATTTGAAGCCAGTTAAATAGTGCGTCCTCGAACTTCATTTGCCTGATTCCGTATTATGAGACGGGTTCTCGCTTGGTTTATTGCCCTTCCATTTGTCATACAATTGACGACCGCGGAGCATAAGCATCATAAGTACAGCCACTCCCATACATTGAATGATCGGCAGCTTATCCACCTGCAAAATCATCAGAACGAATGAACCGAAGGCAATCAATGCGTATACTAAAATTTCTTTCAGTAATGGCAATTTCTGCTGTGCACGAAATACCTTATTAAATATGTATATTGTAAAACCAAGAATGATCAAATAAGAAACGAGCTTATGATCGCTTAACCACGCTTGCATATTACTAACCCCCTTCTATGATTGTAAACGACTTTTGCTGTTCTTTAGTTGCACAGAACTTGTAATACTGTGAAATATAAGTGGGATTATAAGTTAAACAACTTATAATCCCACTTATATTTTAAAGAAAACGTAAGGCTTTGCAGGAGCAAAACCTTACGTTCATTTAGAAATTTGATCTTACACGCTTGCTTGAGCATTTTTACGGTTTTTGTCCGCACGCTCGCGCTCGCTTTTGTTCAAAATTTTCTTACGAAGACGAATGGTTTTCGGTGTAATTTCACAGAACTCATCATCATTCAAGTACTCGAGTGCTTGCTCAAGTGAGAATAGACGCGGGCTCTTCAATGTGACGGTATCGTCTTTACCAGCTGAACGAATGTTGTTCAGTTGTTTCACTTTACAGATGTTTACGATGATGTCGTTCTCGCGCGTATGCTCGCCAACGATCATACCTTCATAAATTTCTGTACCTGGCTCCAAGAATTGAATACCGCGATCCTCTACGCCCATCATGCCGTAGAACGTCGATACACCGTTCTCACTTGCCACTAGAACGCCTTGACGACGTCCGCCTACACCAGCGCCAGCAAGTGGTCCATAGCTGTCAAAAGCATTGTTCATAATGCCGTAGCCGCGTGTCAAAGTCAAAAACTGTGTACGATATCCAATCAAACCACGAGCAGGGATTTTGAATTCAAGACGAACCTGACCGTTGCCGTTGTTGATCATGTTAAGCATTTCTGCTTTACGCGTTCCTAGGCTCTCCATTACAGCGCCCATGCTCTCTTCAGGTGTATCAATAAGAAGACGCTCGTAAGGCTCTACTTTCGAACCATCCATTTCCTTAATGATTACTTCAGGTTTGGAAACTTGAAGCTCGAAGCCTTCACGACGCATGTTCTCGATAAGAATACCAAGATGAAGCTCACCGCGACCTGAAACGACAAATGCATCCGGGCTGTCAGTTTCTTCAACGCGCAGTGCTACGTCTGTCTCAAGCTCTTTGAATAGACGCTCGCGAAGTTTACGGGAAGTTACCCATTTCCCTTCACGGCCTGCAAACGGGCTGTTGTTTACGAGGAAAGTCATTTGAAGCGTCGGCTCATCGATTTTTAGAACCGGCAAAGCTTCAGGATTTTGGGGATCAGCAATAGTTTCTCCGATGTTGATTTCACGAATACCAGCAATCGCTACGATATCACCCGCTCCAGCTTCTTCGATCTCAACACGCTTCAAACCTACGAAACCAAACAGTTTCTCGATTCTTGCTTGTTTCACGCCGCCTTCACGAGTCATAACTGCAACTTGCTGACCTTGTTTGATAATACCGCGGTTTACGCGACCAATAGCAATACGACCAAGGTATTCATTGTAATCAAGCAAAGTAACAAGGTATTGCAATGGTTGTTCTGTGTCTTCAGTTGGTGATGGGATGTTGCTTACAATTGTTTCGTAAAGAGCTTCCATGTTCTCATCTTGTTTCTCAGGATCAAGACTTGAAGTACCCATCAAAGCAGATGCATAAACAACTGGGAACTCAAGCTGCTCATCGTTTGCACCTAGTTCAATAAAGAGATCAAGAACTTCATCTACAACTTCTTGAGGTCTTGCGTTTGGACGGTCAATTTTGTTCACAACAACGATTGGAGTTTGATTCGATTCAAGCGCTTTGCGCAAAACGAATTTCGTTTGCGGCATACAGCCTTCAAACGCATCAACGACCAAAAGTACGCCATCAACCATTTTCATAATACGCTCAACTTCGCCGCCGAAGTCAGCATGTCCAGGTGTATCAACGATATTGATCAAATAATCTTTATAGTTGATAGCTGTGTTTTTTGCCAAAATCGTAATACCGCGTTCACGCTCAATTTCATTTGAATCCATTGCGCGCTCTTGCACTGCTTCATGATCGCGAAACGTGCCTGATTGTTGTAGCAGTTTGTCAACCAATGTCGTTTTACCGTGGTCGACGTGGGCAATAATTGCGATATTCCGTAAATTCTCTCTTGCTTGCATAACTTGTAATCCACTCCATTTGTTTTTTTATTTAAAACTGTTACCAACGCTTGCGTTTGCTTAGCATCATCCAAACACCTGCTGCAATTAATGCAATAGCAATCGCATAAATCCCCCAGCTCCACAAAAGCACAAGAATGACAAACACAGCCGATGCGGCAGCAAGCGCAATCGATGCCGTGAGTACTACACGCGGTCTGGATGAACCGAACAAATAATATTCGTAAAGACCAGCTGCCACCCCAAATATAAACAGCGGCCACAAATATTTCATACTATCCCATCCAAAAAGGTTACAAACGACAAACAGCAGGGCATATACGACGAGCATTCCGCCTGGGATAAGCACGACCGCCGGAACTAATCTGCCGAAGTAGAGAACATGCAGAAGCACACCGGGAATTAAGACGAGCAGCGGCCAGAAGATTGCGCCCAGAAAGCTGAATACACCTAACTTGCCCAACAAAATAACGACCCCGGCTAACAGCAAAATAATTCCTGCGGAATATTTGTTATTAGGCATTCGCGTTCCGCTCCTTACAGCGCCATTCGCATATATTGACGAAAGACGACAGTTTTTATCTATATTAGTTTATAGGAACTGAGGCAAAAATACCAGTATGTTGCGAGGGTCAAATCAAAAAAAAATCCGTTCCGCAATATTTTGCGTGAACGGAGCATGTCCTAAACCTTATGAAACAGCCTTCTTTTTGACAATTGCAAGCACGATAACGAGCGGTACACATAATATTGGAATTGCTTCAGCAAGCGTCTTAGAGCTGTGAAAAAGCAGCTGATTCATGCCTGGATCGTGCATAAGCATGCCCCCAGCGGCATACGCGAGCAACGCAGCACCGATATATGAAAGGGCAGGAAATTTCTGCAAAAGTGTTCCCAGCATCTGGCTTCCCCAAATGATCATAGGTATGCTCAGTGCAATTCCGAGCAAAATAAGAACAGGATCTCCGTCTGCGACAGCAGCAATAGCTAATACATTGTCCAAGCTCATTACAAAATCAGCTACTACAATTGTCCAAATCGCTTGTCCGATTGTTTTAGCTTTTTTAACTGTATGTGTATCATTTTGTTCACCTGCATCAGCAAGCAGCTTTACAGCGATGTAGAACAATAACAAAGCTCCAATTGCTTGCAAGAAAGGAACTTGCAGCAGCTTAAGGGCAACCAGTGTAAGTACGCACCTAAGCCCTACTGCAGCCATTGCTCCCCACCACACTGCACGTTTGCGCTGCTCTGGCGGCAGCTGTCCGCTAGCCATCGCAATGACAATCGCATTATCTCCGCTCAGCAATACATTAATTAAGACGATTTCGATAAATATAATAAGGCTGTCCAAAATAATTACCCCCTCTTATCAGCTGTATGACCAAGCCGTGAGGAATATGTCCAAAAAAAATGTGAATCCATCTTTACCAAAAAACGTAATTAAAATTGAAATTCAGGAGTACTTGTTTATGGAAGGAGGAAATAACTTATGGAACTATT
Source organism: Paenibacillus sp. J22P15 (assembly GCF_056269345.1). Lineage (NCBI taxonomy): Bacteria > Bacillati > Bacillota > Bacilli > Caryophanales > Paenibacillaceae > Paenibacillus > Paenibacillus sp. J22P15. Next base: position 59,422 of record NZ_JBWDNT010000001.1, on the reverse strand, counting down.
TTCAGTCGAGTTTTTCTCCGCCCTGCTGACCATCGTTTTCATCGACCTAATATTGGCCGGAGACAACGCTATCGTTATCGGGATGGCAGCAAGAAATCTCCCTAAAGAGCAACAAAAGAAAGCAGTAATTTGGGGAACAGCTGGAGCAATCGGCATACGCATTATTGCAACTTTGCTTGTCGTTCAACTCCTAAACGTTCCTTGGCTTAATCTTATTGGAGGCCTTCTTCTGGTCTGGATTGCTTATAAGCTGCTCGTACAAGAAGACGCACATGATGACATAAAATCTGGTAATACACTGTGGCAATCGATACGGACGATTGTTATAGCCGATGCTGCAATGGGTATTGATAACGTAATCGCTGTAGCTGGTGCAGCACACGGTGACACGCTGCTCGTTATACTGGGGCTTCTTATTAGCGTACCAGTCATTGTGTGGGGCAGTACGATCTTTATCAAGCTAATCAATCGCTTTGAATGGATCGTCTATGTGGGATCAGCCGTTCTCGCTTATACTGCGGCGAAGATGATTACCCATGAAAAATCATTCAAACAATTTTTCGAGAACCAGCTCGTCTTCTGGTCCTTCGTCATACTTGTGGTCGTTATCACAATCGTAGCTGGTATGTTGACCAATAAACAAAAAAAGAAACGTGCACAACAAAAAAGCAGCGAACCTCAATAATCGAGATACACAAGCAGCGATAGAACAATATATAAGAAGAGGCCGTCTCAAAAGGGGTAAACTTTTTAAGTTAATTACGATTGAGTCGCCTTGAAATCACGAAAACGGCTCTGCAGGTCTAAGCCCGCAAGGCCGTTTTTGGATTTTTATCGATCGTCGTATATTCGATGTACATAAGAATCCTCTCTTTATTTAGAAATGGTTGGTGGTACTTCCATTCTAACAAGGGCAGGTATCTTTTGTTTTAAAATATTCAAGGTTCTACCAAACGGAGCAGGTCGAATGATTCTGGAGAAGCGCCAGCGGTCGCCTTTGTTCGTGGATTCCTTCTTCGTCCAATTCATTCCAGGAATCCGCGAACAACAGCGATCGGAAGATTATTCGACTGCGTAGTGAACTTGGGAACCAAATTTGTTCTGAATAGAAAGGGGCTATCCCATCGTCATCTTTGATGACTTTTGGGACAGCCCCATTTCTCTGAAAACGACCAATTCTACACAAATAGATCTAGATTCTAGATCTATCATGCTGCACATTCCACCAATGTGCCTCTAAGCGCCGGATTATCAGAAATAGGTCTAGAAACTAGACCTATTTCTCTGAAAACGACCAATTCAACATAAATAGATCTAGAAACTAGATCAATCATGCTGCCTATTCCGCCAATGTGCCTCTAAAGCGCCGGATTATCAGAAATAGATCTAGAAATTAGATCTATTTCCCTGAAAACGACCAATTCAACATAAATAGATCTAGAAACTAGATCTATCATGCTGCCTATTCCGCCAATGTGCCTCTAAAGCGCCGGATTATCAGTTACCTCTACTTTAGGGATATCCTCCTTTTTTTATGAGTGCTTGCCTCTTTTCGAGGACCCTCATACCTGCCTTATTTCCGTTTATATTAGAACCAGCTATTTTCTCCTGCAGTTGACACAGCTGTTTGAAGCTCAGGTGTGAGCAAAAGCTCTTCCGTTCCTTCAACAGCGGCTGTCAGCAATTGATCATAATTCGGAATGAGCGCCTCAATTTTCTCGACGATTCGAAGATTCGGATTTGTGCTTGGTGATTTAGGTAAAAATAATGTACAGCAATCTTCATAAGGCAGTATCGACGTCTCGAACGTTCCAATTCTCTCCGCCAAGCGAATGATTTCATGCTTGTCCATCATTATCAATGGTTTAAGCATTGGAAGCTCAGTCGCGCGTCCAATCACGTTCATGCTTGGAAGCGTCTGACTCGCCACTTGACCTAAGCTCTCACCTGTAACGATTCCATTTGCCCCATTGCGCTGCGCTAGCTGCTCCGTTATGCGAAGCATTGCCCTTCTCATCAACGTAATAATGAGATTATCGCTCTTCGCTTGCACAAATGTCGTCTGAATTTCTGTAAACGGCACAAGATGGAGCTTAATCGGCTCTCCGCTGAAATAAGATAAGCGCTTAGCTAGCTCGATAACTTTATCTTTGGCCTGCTCACTAGTGAAGGGATAGCTATGGAAGTGCACTGCCTCTACCTCTAAGCCTTTACGAAGGGCCAGCCAGCCTGCTACGGGACTGTCTATGCCGCCAGATAGCAATAGCATAGCTTTGCCATTAGAAGCGAAGGGAAACCCGCCAGCGCCCTGTATTACGTCGTAGAACACGTATGTCGCTTCTTCTTGAATATCTACACGCAGTTCAATTTCCGGCTTATTAACGTTTACCTTCAGATCTGGAATCGCACGCAGTACATGACCGCCCACCAAATGATTCATTTCCTGTGAATTATGAGGAAACTCCTTCCAAGCACGTTTAGCACTCACTTTGAACGTAGTTGGCTTCACTGGCAATGACTGCATGAGAGCAAGTGCGGCAGCTCTTATTTTCTCAAGGTCGGGCTCTGTGCTGACGACTGGGCTTAAAGAAACAATGCCAAATAAATCTTTCAATCGGTTTGCAATCGGCTCATATGGATGTCCATTTAACTTAACAAATAGTCGTCCAAATGATTTGAAATAAGTAATATTATCGTAAGGCATCAATGCCTGCTTAACTTGATCAAGCATTCGCTTCTCAAATTTATTCCGATTTCTTCCTTTTACCATTAGATCTCCATAACGAAGTACAATCTGATCATAAAGCAAGGTTAAGTCAATCTCCTCTCAAGCGGCTTAAGTTGTTTAACAACATGGCGCAGTCCAGCAACTAAGGCTGTAATATCACGCTCGTCATGTTCATCACCCAGACTAATTCGAACGCCCCCGCTTGCTTGCGCATGACTTGCACCAATTGCAAGCAGCACGCGGCTTGGCTTGTCATCCTTCGAAGAGCAGGCCGATTTCGTTGAGACCATTATACCATGTTGCTCTAACATATGAACGATAACCTCAGGCTTCATTCCCGGATATGAAAAATGAATAATATGTGCTGCAGCCGGCTCAGTTCCATTAATCCCAAACTCTGGAATCTGTTCAATCTGCGCAATAAGCTGCAGTTTGAGTGCCTTCAAACGCTCTTCTCGCTGTACCATCGACTCTAGCGACATGCGCAGCGCTTTCGCTGATGCGATAATCGCCGGCACATTATGCGTTCCTGCACGAAGGCCAAACTCTTGCGAGCCTCCAGAAAACAAAGGGTAAAGTGTAATCCCCTCTCGAATGTACAGGTAACCAACGCCCTTAGGTCCTCTTAGCTTATGTGCTGAGCCGCTGAGCAAATCGATACCCCAATCCTCAATACGAATCGGCAGCTTTCCTAAACTTTGAACTGCATCCACATGAAACATGACCTTTGGATATTGTTTTAGCAATTGCGCAATCTGTTCAATAGGTTGAATTGTACCGATTTCGTTATTAATATGCATAATACTTACGAGTATCGTCTCATCTGTCAGAGCTGCTTTCAATTGTTCAATGTCAACATGACCAGACTTGTTTACTGTCAGATAAGTGACCTGGAATCCCTCTTGCTCTAGCTGCGCAAAAGATTCGTACACCGATGCGTGTTCAATTTGCGACGTTATCAAATGCTTGCCTCGCCCCGCGTACTGGCGTGCGATTCCCTTTATGGCGATATTGTTGGACTCTGTGCCGCCCGAAGTAAATATCCATTTACCATTAGAAGTTTGAAGTTGCTCAGCTAAAACGGCACGTGAGCGTTCAATTAATTTATTCGCATTGGTACCTGCACGATGAAGTGAGGAGGGATTCGCATATTGCGACCTCATCACCTCCATCATCGTTTGTACAACCTCCTCATACGGCGGAGATGAAGCGCAATGATCAAAATATAGCATGTTCGTTTGTCTCCTTTTCAAAAAGAAAAAGATCATCGATCGCTGCCGCTTATAAGACGGCTCGCTAAATCGTGATCTTATTGCTGATGTTTTACTTACCTAGCTTGAAGCACCTTAGCAACGTAACGTTGAGTCTCTTCCGGCAACGCTTCAAGATTTTCTATTAACTGCTCATTAGTACGAATTCCTGTCCGATCCACCCGACCAGGACCTGCATTGTAAGCCGCCAAAGCAACATGCTCATTTCCGTTATATTTGTTTAGCAGCATCGATAAATACTTTGTTCCGCCTTCAATATTTTGCGCGGGATCAAATGAATTGGTTACACCTAGCCCTCTTGCCGTACCGTCCATAAGCTGCATAAGGCCCTTAGCGCCTGCACCCGACTCGGCATCTGCTCGGAAGCCAGATTCGGTTTTAATTACCGCTTGGATTAACGAAGAATCTACGCCATATTTAGCGGAAGCTTGTTGAATCAATTCGTCATATGCCGTTGGTGAACTGCTCTTCACGTCTTCGCTGTTGTAAGCAATGTTATTTAGACCGCTCAATGAATTGAGCTGAGCAAGCGCATCTGCCGGCATCACCGGTGCAGCGGAATTATTTTCTGAAGAATTGTCGGACATATAATGGGATAAAAGAGAATCAAATAAGGAAGCTGAACCATCGCCTTTAGTCGCTTGCAAGGGATTAAATGCTGCTTGTAAATCTAAGCTTGGTGCAAGCTGTAGCTGCAATAATGTCTTAATAATCCGAGGGTCAATACTCATAATATCCTCCTAGCTATGTAATTATGCGATTGCATGTATAGTCTACTTTAAGTATATCGGTTTCAATTGTACATGTTTTTAGAGCAAACAGCCAGTTTCCCTTACTCGATATTAGCGGATTAGCTACTCGGTTTGAAGGATCTAGAGTAACTTAAAGCTATAGCCTTCTCTGTTATAAGCAAAATAGATAGAGGATGTCCCTAAAGTGGAGGTAACTGATAATCCGGCGCTTTAGAGGTGCATTGGCGGAATCGGCAGCATGATAGATCTAGTTTCTAGATCTATTTGTGTAGAATTGATCGTTTTCAGGGAAATAGGTCTAGTTTCTAGACCTATTTCCGATAATCCGGCGCCTTAGAGGCGCATTGGTGGAATGGGCAGCATGATAGATCTAGTTTCTAGATCTATTTGTGTAGAATTGATCGTTTTCAGGGAAATAGGTCTAGTTTCTAGACTTATTACTGATAATCCGGCGCTATAGAGGCGCATTGGTGGAATGGGCAGCATGATAGATCTAGTTTCTAGATTTATTTGTGTAGAATTGATCGTTTTCAGGAAAATGGGGTTGTCCCAAAAGTCATCAAAGATGACGATGGGATAGCCCCTCCCCTTTCTATTCAGAATGTGGTTCCCAAACGCAGTCGAATGTCCTTCCGATCGCTGTTATTCGCGGATGGACGATCGATAAAAATCCAAAAACGGCCATGCGGGCTTAGACCTGCAGGGCCGTTTTCGTGATAGTTCAAGGCGACTCAATCTTTCATCGTATAACTTAAAATAGTTCTTATTTAAACACTTTTACTCGTTCTTCAATTGGTTGGTACTCTTTTTCACCTGGCGTTGCTGTTGGTTTGCCAAATGGCATTTGTGCAATCAGCTGCCAAGAGTCAGGTAATGACCAGGTGCTCTTTACTTCCTCATCAATAAGTGGATTATAATGCTGGAGTGATGCGCCGAAGCCTTCATTCTCAAGTGCTGTCCATACTACAAACTGATGCATGCCATTCGTATGCTGTGACCAGATCGGGAAGTTATGTGCATACTTCGGGAAGTTTTCCATTAAGCCATCAATAACTTGTTTTTCCTCAAAAAATAATACAGTGCCGTAGCCGCTCTTGAATGAAGCCATTTTTTGCCCGGTAGACTCGAATTGATCTGCTGAAACAATGCTGCGAAGCGTATTTGTCGTTATATCCCAAAACTTATCATGACTGTCGCCAAGCAATACGACTACTCGTGTGCTTTGTGAGTTAAATGATGATGGCGTGTGTTTAACAGCTTGATGTACCAATTCCACAATTTTGTCGTCGGAGATAACCGTCTCCTTACTAATTCCGTAGATAGAGCGTCTTTTACGAATTGCGTCCAAAAAAGCCTGTGATGTCATTGTTTCTCCTGCCTCTCAATATCTTATGTCATCTTAGATGCATCAAACCAATACCTTTCATTATTCCCACTGTGAGCATTATTATGACTCCTCGGCAGCCTTTCCCATTTCAAACGTCTTACCATTTATCCATCGATCGAGCAGCCTCACAGCAGCATAAAGCAATAAAAAAATAATAAAAGCAATGAACTCAAGTTGAATCAAATACCATGGCCAAGGAGCCAGCAAGTCAAGCAACGATGCCGTTTCAGGCTTTCCCGCCAAAAACATAAAATTGGTTGTACCCGATACAATGTTCATAATTGCCGCCGGTATGGCTAGTGCATGCAGCCATATTTGAGCCTGCACCACAGAGCGAAAAGTAGGTCGATAGCGTTCCACAGCTACAATGAACAACGCAGTACTAACAATACCGATATGTGCAATGAAAAAATGAAAATATCGAAAATGCGGAAACGCTTCGTCTAAGTTGGGCGTCAACAGAGCTTGCAGCGCACCCATGCTTCCAAGAAAAAATACAGCATCGTAAAGTTTTTTCGGATTCCAGATCATCACGATTGCACTTACCAATAGCATCAAGCTGCACAGCTGGAATGGCAGTGATCCGATTCCCCAGTTCTGATTTTGGATGTAAGAAATCTGGAGTGAGAGCTCACAGCAAATTAGCAATATTGCCATACCTACACGAATGAACTTGTTCATTTTCGGCTGCCTCATTCGTTTCCGGCAAACGATAATACTCAAAACAGCCAAGATGAGAGCTGCCAATCCCCCATAATGCGCAGCAGAAAACATCACAAAATCCATTGAAAAAGCCCTCCATCCCTTTGCTGTAAGCATTCTTCTTATCTCTATTTTGTGAAAAATGACATAAAAAAATAGTACCAACTTTAGATGGTACTATCCTCGTCCTTCTTCTTATGAAATAAGCCCATTTCCTTGGCTTTATTTGCTGCTTCGCGTGAACCGCTCAAATTCAGCTTTTTGAGTATATGATTGACATGGTTCTTGACGGTACGGATCGAGACAACCAGCTTGTCAGCAATTTGCGGCTGTGTGAATCCCTGATCAATTAAATCCAGCAGCTGCAGCTCAGATGGCGTAATGAGATCCCCTAGCTTCTTTGCCTCAAACTCGCGCTCCATTTGCTTCAGTCGGCGGAATTCCTCCCGCATCCTTTCGGCAACAGCCGCGTTAATCGGAGATTGACTTCGAGAAGCAGATCGAACCGAGGCAGGCAAGCTTTCAAAATCAGATTTAATTTGATAATCGATTGCACCTGCTTGGAAGGAACGGAATATGAGCTCCTTCTCTTCCATGGAAGTAAGCATAATGACACGTGCGCCAGTTGATAAAGCAACCTCTTCCGCCAGTAAAACACCCTCTGGCCGTCCCTCAAGCATGATATCCATCAACACAACATCAGCAGGAGCAGACTGCTGCTTGCCTTCTTGGAGCGCATGTCTAACATCCTCTGCCCTGCTGGCCGTCCATACGACATCCATATCTGACTCTTTATTTAAATAAGCTACAAGACCCCGAAGCCAATCCGGATCATCCTCAACGATCCATACACGGATGTTATCCATTTGCTTCTCTCCTCTGCGCAACATTTACTCCTATTTTTTGGGCATGAACATTTCGTTTCGGAAAAGTCATATTTACAGAGGTACCTACACCCGGTATGCTTCGTAACCCGAGCATTCCTTTGTGCTTTCGCATAACATGATACGCATATGGCAGTCCAAGTCCAAAATTCGTGTCGCTGCCGCTTTTTGTCGTGTAGAACGGCTCAAGCACATTCGTCATCTCACTCTTTTTCATACCTGGACCGGTATCTCTGACCTCAATAATAAGCTCTCTCTTCGTCTCATTCAACAGAATAAACAATTCTCCGCTGCCTTGCATAGCTTCTATCGCATTAGCAATAATATTACCTAATGCCTCGCTTACCTGTGCTGGATCGATGCGACATTCCCAGCCTTCGCTTAAAGAGCTCTGCAGCTTGATGCTGCCTAGACTCGGAACATATCCTTCAAGCGTCTTCTCAATAAGTGCCGCTATATTCACCATCTCGACACGCAGCGTCAGATCCTCTGTACGACGATGAACTCGCTGGAGCATCTCTTGCATGTGACGTGATGCATTTAGCACCGTCTCAACATCGGCAAGCAGCTCTTGTTGATCCGTTGCAATAGCGTATGCCTTCATTTTTTCGGAAAAGAGCCGCATTTTTCCCGCGTCATTTTTTATCGCATGATTTAGAATTGCCGTTCCCGATGTGACCGCTCTTAATGTGGAGTCATATCTTCTGCGATCAACCTTAACTCGCACGCCCATAAAGCCGTAAGTGAACAATGCAACAACAAATACTGTAACGGCAAGACCAACAATCCAAGTATTATAAACCCACATTCGCAGCATCCCAAAACTTGGCAGCACGTAATTCATCACCATACAGAACATGACCGGCGGAAGCACCGTCGAACAAATAATCCAATGTGTACGCGAGAAGGACGCGTGCAGCTGCCGCTTAAGCAATACCTGTACCGCTCCGTACAAAATATAAGGAACTGCCCACCATACAACGATCTTAAAAGAGATCGGATATACAGTCGTATAGAAAGGCGTAAACAAAACACATAAAACAATCGGAATGAGTAGCAAAAATGGCATAAGCTGCTTCAATAATTTAGGAAGCCGAACGGGTCTGTAAGCAATAGCAAACATCACGAATGAATAAGGCAAGAAGTAATATGAGGTTAATGAGGAGATCGCTTGCAAGCGGTAAAGAAGCTGCTGCGCTACCTGATTCATTCCTGCTTCCGCCGCAGCTGGCACCCATTGCAAGTCTAGCACGGCGGCAAGCGCACCCGCTCCCCCGCTAAACGCCACAGCGCCTAACCAATGGTTAACGGATGCTCGCCGATCGGAGAGCCATATGATGGCTGCAATAGCCCACAAAGCAATTAGAACGAATAACATAACGCAGCTCCTTCACAACAGCTTACTCTTTGATTTCAATCGTAATTGGCGAGTATTCTCCAATAACGGTCTGTCCATGTACCGATACGCTGCCCTCAGGTGTCAGATCCTTCTCTGTCATAATACCAAGAGCAACGGTAAATTGATTAAATTTAACTGGAACTCCGCGTTCTCTTCGCACCTCACGACCATTCACATAAAAAACAACTTCATCATCAGTACGATTATAAGTAATTTTGTACGTATTGAACTCCCGTGCCTCAAAGTCCGTGTCTTCTTTAAACACACAGAAATATCTCGTTTTATCCGTCTCAGGCACCGTTACACCCGGGAAAGGGAGAACAGCATAGACACTGGCATACTTGTCATTTCCAGCAAAGAAATCAAGTGCTCCGCCAGTTGTGAAATCAAGCAAATTTAATGATACATAGCCGTCATAAAGATCGCCGGGCGCCGTATTTTGCGAGCGAGCTCGTATTTGCAGCTCGAAGCTGATTTCACCAGACTCTGGTACAATAACAGGTTCAGCAGAATAATACATATGTTTAGCATTATCGAGAATTTGAATTTGATCGTTTGAGCGGCTTAGCGGCGCTCTTACATACAATATTCCGTTACGTACAATAACGACTGCATTCGGCTCTCGGTACTCCCAGAAGGAGCCGTCTTGCAGCGGAAATCCGCCGATTTTCCAAACTTCGCCTTCATTAAGTATCGTGTGAAAATCACCTAAAGTCCATTGTTTTCCCATTTCCATGACCTCTTTCTAAGTTGTAAGTTTTAAATAAGCCCTTGAATGATTAAAGCAACAATCATAATCGCTCCGCATCGCATGGTTGCTTGCAATGATGCTCCCATTAGCGGCAAATACGCTGCTGAGGGATTATTTGCAGATAGTTTTCCATAAACCGTATAGATGGGAATGGCTGTTAGTACAGCAAGCAGAGCATAAATCGGTAATGCACCCGCTAACACACATACGATGAGTGAAATATAGGCTAGGAAAAGCAAAATCCTTGAAAAAAACAATGCCTTTTTCTCGCCCCAAACCACCACTAATGTTCGCTTTCCCGCTTGCTTATCAGCTTGCCAATGCAAGAAATGGTGATTGAACAAAATAAGGGTAGTCAATAGTCCAATTGGAAGTGAAAGCAATAGAGCCCGAAAATCAAGCTGCGATGTTTGTACGTAATATGCTCCTACAACAGGCAATATGCCAAAGGAGAACAGTATCGCCACTTCGCTGTAGCCCTTTCCTCGGTAACCGAATTTGATCGGCGGAGCTACGTAGAAATAGGCAATCAACGCTCCAAGTACGCCAAATAAAAGTGCAAGCCAGCCGCTAGCTATGCTGAGAATAATGCCGCAAATCGCCGCAATGCCAAATAGTGTCCATGTTAAGACTGCAAAGGTGCGAATATTCCAGGTTCCTTTGGTCAAATACCCTGAATTGGTCGCAATCGCTCCTTCTGTTGATTGAGCGGCCATATCTGTACCATTATAATAATCCCATAAATCATTAATCATATTAGAAAATAAATGGGCTGATCCTGCTCCAACCAATGTGATAATAAATAATAATGGATTGAATATGCCGTTCCATACAAAGGCACCGAGTGCGCCCAGCGCCACCGGTATAAGCATAACAGGTAATACTCTGACCCTGGATGCTTTCATAAATTGTTTAAACATAAGCTGCCACTGCCCTCTCTGTTGTCGATAGTTCAATTGAACCATTTCCATTTGCTATGCGTCAACTCATGGATTAAATTCGGCACTTTACTCGCTTATCCTGCTTTATAAAGAAACAGACACCACCTCAAAACCTAAGATGATGTCTGCTCTAGTTGAAAAGTTATAATGATTTCAATGATTACACCTTAAAAACAGAAGCCTTTTCCGTCAAATCATGAGAGGAAAGAGTCAACTTCTCCGCAAGGGAGCGCAAATCATCAGAAATATCATTTTGCTTAACAGATAACTCGCTCATATGCTCCATTTTCCCATTAACGTCAGAGGACGTACTCAGCAGCTTGTCAACTGCAGTAACAATGTGTGTCATGCCAGTTGTAATTTCACTGATGGCAGTGGAGATTTCACTCACTTGATCAGAAAGCATGCTGCTCTGTGATTCCAGCGCTTGGAAAGTGACGCTGGCGGTTTCCGATGCTTGACGAGTCGTATTAATAACACTTGCAAAGCTTCCCAACGTACGGCTGCTAGCTGCTACATCCGTTTGTATAAGAGTCAGTTCCTTCGTGATCTGCTTCGAGATCATATCGGTCTGACTAGATAACTTACGGATTTCATCCGCAACGACTGCGAAGCCTCTGCCATGCTCACCCGCTCTAGCCGATTCCATCGAAGCATTGAGTGACAGCAAATTCGTCTGTGTATTCAAATCCTGAATGCCAGTCAAAAACTTAGATACATTATTATAACGGTCGTTCATCGTTTGGAATGCCTCGGTTAGCTTGGCAAACTGCTCCACAGTCTCATTTACCATGGACACTACGCCAGCCATCTGCTGCGTGCCGTCATGGGATGACTGCTTCATTTGAAGCATGTCATTGTTTATATAATCACTCGAAGCTGCTATCTGCTCTGAACTCGCAGAAATCTGCTCGGTAACAGCTGAAATTGATGAAGCATCGTCATATTGCGAGAGCAATACTTGTCTGCCAAGATCGACCTGACCCTTCACATCCTCAGACGCTTTACGGTTATTTCCAATCATCGTATCCATATTACGCGATACTTGAAGTACCGATTCGCTGACTTCCAGCGTTGCTTTGATTGTGACTCGAAGCTGATCTCCCATTTCCGCTAAGGCATGATCGATCTCTCCGAACTCATCAGAGCGAGTCAGCCTCTCTTGACTTGTAAAATCATTATCGCCATAAGACCGAATACGTCGAGTAATACCTAGAAGACCCGACTTTATGGTCTGAGTCACACCAAAGATCATAATGGCTGGCAGCACGACAAGTAAAATAACGTTGATGAGAATAATAATGTTCGCACGGGATATATCTCCATCCAATAAAAGCTGCGTCGTATTCGCATCATTGGTCAACCGTTCATGAATGACATCGTTTGAATAACTCAAAATAATGGTATACACACTTATTAAATTACTAATTCGCAGCGACTTCTCATCTGAAGATAGGTTGGTGACATCCGTATCTGTCTTTCTTAGATCGTCTAACGCCAGCTTTAGAACCGGTATCTGATTCGCATAAAATGGACCGTCCTCGGAAGCGGGAGGATATCTCTTATCCATTTCAATAAGCTGTTTCTCCAGTTCGTCGATTTGACTTGGCAATATCTCTAAATTGTCCATAATGAGCGTCGCATCGCTTTTTCCATTTTCGATCGCATCAACCAAAAGCAGCATCGCTTTCAGCAATTGACTAGTGATGTCTTGATAGTTACGCTCTGCACTCAGCAAATTTTCAGTATCTCTAACTGAGCTGGCTACCGAATGATTTTGAACATAAATGAGCACACCTGAACTTACATTAAAAAGAGTAATAATTGCGGTGATAAGCATTAATTTGCTCGTTATTTTCTTCAGTTTCATTTTCTTAAACAGTATGTTTGCTCTCTCTCTCCAAACCTTTGAATCCATTCCGCTTTCTCTCCTCTGTCACCTGAAAAACAAAAAAAGCTATCCAGCCCCAGGAGGTGAACAGCTTAGAATAGCTTATTATCCTACCGGCGGTCTGGCAGCCATAGTGCATACACTTTAGGCCCATAACTTTGCGTCTTAGACTTTCGACTAATTTGCCTTTTTCAGTTTGTATATTTTTGTATTTACAACACAACCCAGTATAAGACAACTCAGCAAATCTGTACATCCCATTAGAATGAATTTACTAAGTAGTTAGAAATAAGGTTGCATTGCAATAGCGCCGCGCTAAGGAATGAAAATAAGAGGTTTGAATCGAAATTACCGCAACAAGCAAAATATTTCGTACCGCTTCCCGTTGCTTTTCCGATAAATTAGGTAATCTGCTTGCAAATTGATTCGCTGATGAACGAATGACGTGCTCTGTCAATAAATCTTGATGCGGATTTTCCTTCAAATGACCGGAAATATCGAGCAGTTGATCGTTATTGGCGTCGAGCTCCTCAAACATACTGGTGTATGATGCATATAATTCAATAGGCCCAACTAAATCGTCCGTATCATCCTCTGGTTTCTTAAATACGATCTCAAACAGCTTGCGTATTGATTCAAAATCTAGATTTGACTTTAAATCATCAATAATGAACAATAGCGCTGCTTGGTTAAGAGAATATTTTTTGCCAGCCTTCGGACAATCGAAATAAGGTTTAAAATCTCGCTTCACCCAATTTTGCATGGAGGTAATCGACAGATTCGAATATTCGATTAATTGTCCTAACGCAGCAATTTCGTGAAGTGAAAAGCCTTTCAGCTCATTCCCTTTGATCAACTTTTCAATAATTGGAGGCAGCATCGTAGATAGAAACGCAGGCAATCCCGAGCCTTTCTCCAAATCACATTGATGCGTTTTGGTCCATGCGGCTTGCAGCACTTGCAGCGGCTTCTGATTATGACTTCCGTCCAAAGCGAGCAGCAAACAAGCCATCTCTTTTCGAGTAAGCGTAAAGGACTCCATAACCCTTCCTCCTCGCGCATTCTTCTTACTTTCAAGTATTACAAGTTCATATGAACTCATCATATGCCGGAGAATGACGCTTGTAAAGACTAGATAATCGATGAGAATAAGCCTTTCCACCTTGTTAAATCGCTTTTTAAGCGTAAAAAAGGCTTTTACCGTTGCATTTGGCGTTTGTCATTTCGTGTAATCATTCGTTATAGTAGATCATAAGAATAAAAAAATATAAACATAAAAGGGTAGTGAGAAACGAAAATGGGTATAGGATTCAATTTATTCATGATTGCTCTTCTTATTTTATTAACTGCTTTTTTCGTCGCAACGGAGTTCGCCATCATTAGACTTCGCTCCAGTCGGATCGATCAGTTAGTGCTTGAGGGCCGGAAGAACGCACTTGCCGTTCAACGGGTTACGAGTAATCTGGATGCCTACTTGTCAGCCTGCCAATTAGGTATTACTATCACAGCGCTCGGGCTGGGCTGGCTGGGAGAACCGACAGTTGAAAAAATGCTTTTACCCTTATTTGAACGTTTTGCTCTTAACGATGATATCAGTCATATTCTTTCCTTTTTCATTGCATTTATTTCAGTAACATTCCTGCACGTCGTAGTCGGTGAGCTCGCGCCAAAAACTTGGGCGATCCAAAAAGCTGAATTTATTAGCTTCTTAACAGCAAAACCAATTATTTTATTCTACAAGCTCTTATATCCTTTCATTTGGCTGCTTAACGGCTCGGCTAACGCACTGGTTCGCCTGTTCGGATTAAAGCCTGCTACAGAGCATGAAGAGGCGCATTCTGAAGAAGAGATTCAAATTATTCTTAATGAGAGCTACCAAAGCGGAAAGATTAACAATACAGAATACGGATATGTAAGCCGCATTTTCGCGTTTGATGAATTGCTGGCCAAAGAAATTATGGTGCCCCGCACCGATATGATTTGCTTATACACAAATAAATCGTTAGCAGAGAACATGGAAATTATTCGCAAGGAACAATATACGCGTTTCCCAGTTGCTTCTGAGAGCAAGGACAATATTGTCGGGATGATAAATACGAAACAGCTTTTTCTAGAATATGAGTCAGACCGTGATCTCGATTTCAAAAAACTTGTACATCCTGTACTTAGCGTGTCCGAGGTTACACCAGTAAAAATGCTGCTAAAAAGGATGCAGCTTGAACGTGTTCATATCGCTATTCTCGTGGATGAATACGGTGGAACGTCTGGTCTTATTACGATTGAAGATATTTTGGAAGAAATCGTTGGAGAAATTCGAGATGAATTCGATGCTGACGAGCGTAAAGAAATTGAACAGCTAGCAGATCATTGCTACTTGCTCGATGGTAAAGTATCTCTAAGTGAGCTCAGTGATCTTACGGGCATGAACTTCGAGGAAGAAGATGTTGATACGGTCGGCGGCTGGTTGTATAGTCAAATAACGGATCCAAAGCCAGGCAAAGAACATTATTACGAGAATTATAAATTTATTATCCGTGAAACGAGTAAAAACCGAATTCGCAAAGTCGAAATGCTCATTCAGCAAAATGAACTTGCAGTTGAAGGCGAAACCGCATAAACAAATCATTAACAAGATCGAAGCAGCCATTGCTAATCGCATAGGCTGCTTCTTTTTTATGTATTCTGAATCTAAAACAAACTTGAAATTCTACACTCGGATGTGCTTTTCGTATACCGGCTTCCATTGCGTTTGCGATTTGCACCGCACTTGCAGACCCTTTAAAAGAGTCAGGTGCGACTATTATTTTCATCTCTATCATCCTCTTAAAATTTTTTTTGAAAAAACACTTGCAATTCTATCTAGTTGTATGCGATAATACATCTTGTGTTTAGCGAATATCACTTGCCGTTGTAGCTCAACTGGTAGAGCAACTGACTTGTAATCAGTAGGTTGGGGGTTCAAGTCCTCTCGACGGCACCATCTTTTCTCGGGACGTAGCTCAGCTTGGTAGAGCACCTGGTTTGGGACCAGGGGGTCGCATGTTCAAATCGTGTCGTCCCGACCATCCTAAACATAATGAAATTCGAATATACATAAGAGAAAGAAGCTTGATTACTCAAGCTTCTTTTTTTTATATTTGCTCCCCTATTTCTCGAAGCAGTTCGGCAAGCTCAATAAAACCAGCCTCAAGCGCATAATCCTCTGCTGTATAACCCCTTTCATCGGATTTCATAGGATCAGCCCCTGCTTCCAGTAATAGCCTCGCCGCCTCCATGTTGCCGTTACTTGCTGCAGTCATTAGAGGTGTCCATCCCGCGCTGTCGTGTAAATTAGGATTGGCGCCCTTCTCTAGCAGAAGCTCGATCATTTCCATACTCTCATTATATAAAGCAATCGTCAAAGCCGTTTCTTCATAGCTCTCCTCTACCAAATCCATGTTTGCTCCCGCATCAATTAATAATTCACCAATAGCTAATTCATTCAATTGTGCTGCCCACATTAGCGCTGTCCAGCCTTCATTATCCGTAACATTAGGATCAGCACCGGAATCAAGCAACGATTGAACTAGCTCCAAATCAGAATCCGAGGCAGCTCCAAGCAGCCCGTTCTCCGCTTGCGTATCCCCTAAGGTCATCATAAAGGTATCAATCGATTTCGAGAAAATGACTCCTATAGAGATCGACCCGCCGATTACTAGAACAATCGCCAATCCAACAATTAGTCCTACACGCGATGATTTATAGACGATATTAGTTGCGATACCTGCGAACTGCTGAATGGCATGAATACGCTTTGGTAAAGGAGGGTGCGTAGAAAGCTTCTCTGCGAGCCAGACAAATAATCCTTTTTCATAGCTGCTTTGCAACAAATACTCTTCACGGTCTACCTGCTTATACAGCGTCTTACCTACGGCTAATACTGTTAAACCATTCATAGCTGCTTCTGCATCATTGATGAAATAGGCAGCCATCCGGTCACAAGTATACTCGCATGCACGTGAATAGGCTTCTCCCAGAAAAGGAAGCCATAAAGCCGGTAAAATGAGCAGCTGTTTCGTCAAGTGATTCCGCTTGATGTGGGCGAGTTCATGTGTTATTACAAAAGTCAGTTCCTTAGCTCCACCAGTTTGGATGATCTCGAATAGATCAGCATAGAGCACCACCATATTACGGCCAAAGAACCGCGAGGCAAACGCGTTTAATATGCCGCTTGACTCCATCACATACATATCCGGAACAACGGAAAAACCCATCCTTGCGCACTGCTCTTCCGCTATTGCGAACACTTCAGGAAATTGCCGAGGCGTGATCCTAACGCCATTAATTCGAATGCTAGCCATCATAATCGCCTGTGCAAACAATGGCAGAAGAAATAGCAAAGGAATAATGAACATAAAAACAATGGAAAAAAACAGCCCAAGATAAACCATAATACTAAAAATGAGTGCGAGTACAAAATAACGATTCTCTTTCTTATTTACCAGTGATCTTTCCAAATCGTACGAATTCAAGAAAAGGCATCTCCTTTAAAAATAATACCCACATTATACACGAATTCCCATCGTTATTATATAACCTGCCGAATATTAACAAAATACAAAAAAACTCTTCAGCAGCTTGGCCAAAGAGTCTAATGCTCCGTTATTCTTAACGAATGTTTATTCATTACATAAGCTACTGGTCAGATTCATCCCATTTTTTCGAATAGGCTTTTTTTGTAACCCATAGCGTTAACCATGTGAGCAGCACAACGATAATACCCGAAAAAATCCAAACCCCTGCAGGAACACCCATCTTTATGTACCCCCTCTTCATCTACTCACTATATTTTACAAGATACGATCAGATTATTTTCATTAGATCCGTTAACAAATTCGTAACTTTTCAAATCATTGGATAATCAGTGGAAGAACCTCCCTTTAACGATCGCCAATTTCTGAAAATTACACACCTCTTGTATAATGGTTCAATATGCTACGAAGTTTTAAGGGAGCTGTATCATGACTAATCGAAATTGGAACATTGGAATCGCTATTGTTTTTATTGTATTTTTGAGTCTTTTGCTAAGTTTTTTTGCCTCTACGCTGCGAATAAGGGAATTACTTCAGCCGATTCTAACCAACGAAGTCACTGAAGCTCCACCCTATCATGTTGTACTCATTTCTCAAGAACTCGATAATCCTTATTGGCGGTCGATCGAACAAGGCGCGCGAGACGCAGCTGCTGCATATGGGATACAGCTCCAATATACAGGACCGTTCCGCATTAATCCTGCTGAGCAAATCAAGCTGCTCGAGAAGGCAATCGCAGCCAAAGCTGATGCACTGCTCGTACAAGGAATCAATGACCCGCAATATAAAGACTTAATTGATCAAGCAGTGAGCCAACATATCCCGGTTGTAACGATAGATACAGATGAACCAGGCAGCCAGCGACTATCCTATGTAGGTTCGAATAACAGGGATGCCGGTAAAGTCATGGGCGAGTTAGTTGCCGAAGCTTCGGGACATAGGGGTCAAGTTGCTGTTCTTCTTGGCAATGAGCAAGCGCCCAATCAACAGCTGCGGTTAGAGGGCTTTCGCTCCGTAATCGCACAATATCCCGAGCTGACTCTCGTTGGCGTCCGCTCCTCGAATATTTCACGTCTTCAGGCTGCTGGAGCAGCGGAAGAGCTGCTCCTCAAATTTCCTCAGCTGGACCATATCGTCGGATTAAGTGCTTTGGATGGTATTGGCATTGCGGGGGCAGTTGATCGCAATCGGACAAGCAACTTGCGAGTTTATGCATTTGACGCATTGGATGAAACGTTGGAGCGTATCCGCAGCGGCAGTATCCATTCCACAATTGTCCAGCAACCTTACGACATGGGTTATGATGCTGTCTCACAGTTGAACGATTATGTCCATGGAAAAACAGTTCCAACGCAGCATTTTACAAAAATAACAGTCCATGATCAACATACGTTAAATCAACAAAATGGAGAAACAAGACCATGACCATTCGTACAAAGCTGTTGATCTTCATCCCATTGCTCGTGCTGCTGGTCAATCTCATCACCTTCTTCTTGTTTCAAAGTGGAAAAATAGTTCAGCAAGGCTATAATCAAATGATGGATCGCCTTCTCTTGTACAACCAGACCTCACAGACCGTTGAAAACAGCCTTGGCTCGCTTCATAGCTACTTGCTTAATCCAGATGACAGAAATAATGCACTATACAAGCAAAACTTAACTGAAATAAAAGAACATCGGATGCAGCTTGAGCAGCAAGCCAAAGCCTCCCTTCGTTCCTCAGTCATTACGAGCTATATCCATCTGCTGGATACTTTTTTAGAGCAGCAGCAAGCCGCTTTTGCAGCTGTCTCGACGAAGAGCTCGATGTCAGCTTTAGCTCATTATGAGAATGCAGAGAAAACTGCAAGCTTCATTCGTGAGGATGGTCAGCAGCTCGTCGATATGGAGTTAAGCATCTATCAGCCGCTTTACGAGCGTGTCCAAGCTGAAAATAAGCGTATGTACCTGCTTGGGGCCGCCGTGTTCATAACCAATACGCTGCTGAGCATCTTACTAGCCGTATGGATCTCGCGCAGCATTACAGGGCCTGTCAGCACGCTTGTCACTCGTGCAAGGCAAATTTCCGAGGGTAATTTACTTCAGCGCTCTAATCAGCAGCAAACCCAAGATGAGCTTGGGCTATTGTCTAACGCATTTGAGCAAATGTCCAGTGACCTGCTCGTATTCATCGAGAAAGATAAAGAAAGCCTGGAGAAAGATCGACTGGTCAAGGAATTAGAGCTTCAAGCGCTGCAAAGCCAAATTAATCCGCATTTTCTCTTTAATACTTTAAATGTGTTATCCAAGCTTGCGCTCATTGAAGGAGCCGATAAAACGAGCGATCTGATCGTTTCGATGTCAAATTTATTAAGATACAATTTGCGAAATTTGGAGCATTCCGTCACGCTCAGCGATGAGGTTGCTCATGTGAAGGAATACTTCACCATTCAGCAAGCACGCTTTCGTGACCGTATTCAGCTGGATATGGATATCGATCCATCCGTGCTCCAGCAGCCCATACCTGCGCTCACGCTCCAACCTATTGTAGAAAATGCTTTTTTGCATGGGATTGAACGGATGGAAAAAGGTGCGATCATCCGCCTTGCGATAAAACAAGAGCATGATGGGGTTCGTATTTCCCTATCAGACAATGGTCAAGGAATGACGGACGAGGTTAGGAAGGCGCTGTTGCGGATGGAAACTGACACGTTCACCAATCAATCTACGGGCTTGGGTACAAAAAATGTGTTTAAGCGGCTGCAATTATTTTATGGCGCAGCTGGGTTAGTCGATATCGAAAGCAAACTAGGTGTTGGAACGACAGTTACCATTCATATTCCTCCTAGTAAGAAAGGTGAACACTCGGATGTACAGACTATTGATCGCGGATGATGAGGCGCTTGAGCGAGAAGGCCTTGAGTTGATTGTGGAGCGAATGCTGCCGAATATGTTTCAAATCATTCATGCCGAAAATGGACGAGCAGCGATTGAAAAGGCAGAGGAATATCGCCCCCATATTGTTATGATGGATGTAAATATGCCCGGCATTCAAGGCTTAGAGGCCATACGCGAAATTAAGCATAAATTACCGGATACAAAGTTTGTCATGGTGACAGCTTATGATTATTTTGCTTATGCCAAAGAGGCGCTTTCGCTTGGTGTAACGGAGTATCTCCTCAAGCCTGCCAAACGCGAGCAGATCGTTCAAACGCTCCAGCAGCTAATACACCATCTGGAGCTAGACAAACGAAAACGTTCTGATGAGTTAGAGTTAAGGCATAAGCTATCGCAATTGATGCCCTTAGCAGAGAATGAGCTCGCTATGATGTTTATGGTTGATCATATTACGAATACCGACATTGAACAGTTATCAGAATGGCTTAACTTCCCTCTCGGGAATGGCTGCGCGATCGTAATTGCTTTTCCCGATCCAATAAAGGCCAACCTTAAACACAAAATTTACGATACGATTAGAAGCTTTGTCAAAACCAATGTATCAAAATGTATTGTAAGCTCCTTAATTGATCGCCATATAGCAATCTTCATCAACCATGAACCTAAATCAATGGATGCAGATTGGAAAGAAGCTGGAACCGTATTCAGCGAAGAACTTATTGCTGCTGTTGCGCGCCAGCTGGAGGTAGACATTTTAATCGGAATCGGGAAGACCCGCTCTGGTGCAGAAGGACTGCGTAAATCCTATTTTGAAGCCGTATTCGCCTCCAACTATTACGAGCAATATGGGAAGGTATGCCACTTTGACGAATTAACACAGCACATAGCTCCTCCTTCCGAAAGCGAGAAGGTGCAATCTGCAAAAATTGAAGCCATTCCAGAAGATTATGTACTCTCCGCAATGCAGCGCATTCGAGCGCAGCGCGAGCAACAAACGCAAACGGTACTGGAACGAGCAAAATGGTTTATTGGGGACAAATATACCGAAGACCTATCACTTGAGGAAGTCGCAGATTCTGTCCATCTTAATCCCCACTATTTCAGCAAAATATTTAAACAGCAAGTGGGCACGACATTTATCGACTATGTCACCGCACTCCGGATCGATAAAGCAAAAGCACTAATGGCGACGGGGCAGCTCAGCTTGAAGGAAGTGTGCTTTGAGGTCGGCTATAATGATCCTAACTATTTTAGCCGTGTCTTCAAAAAGGTTACAGGCGTTACCCCCTCCGACTACCGAGGTCAGACGAAATAAACAAATATAAGTAAGGTCCATGTCGTGCTGCATGGACTTTTTTGTGTTCTGATGACAACATAATGCTAATTTTTCAGTATGGGATTATATTGATCGTATTGAGCAAAATAAGTGCAGGAATAACACTTTTTAATGAAGGTTTTTACGAGCGGAATCATACTTTTCACATGATATAATAAAGTTCGTTTTCATGAAGGATAGGTTAGTCAGAGAGGAGAAACGAATATGGAAATGCCGATTTCTACCAAAAATGAACAAGTAAGCATGAAATTTGTGACACTTGTTTCTATTGTATCTGCTCTAGGCGGATTATTATTCGGATTCGATACAGCAGTCGTTTCAGGTGCTGTCGGTTTTATGGAGGATCGGTTCGATTTATCGAAGCTTGAGGTTGGCTGGGCAGTATCAAGCTTAATCATTGGCTGTATTGTTGGTGCGGCTATGTCTGGTATTTTGGGAGATCGCTTCGGACGTAAGAAAGTGCTTATTGCAGCCGCAATATTATTTATTATCAGCTCGATAGGCTCAGCAATACCGGACACGTTCTCGGCATTTATTGTTGCAAGAATTATCGGCGGTATCGGCATTGGAATCACCTCTACACTATGCCCGCTCTACAATGCCGAAATTGCTCCAGCCAAATATCGCGGCAGACTCGTTGCGCTAAATCAACTTGCCATCGTGACTGGCATTTTCCTTACTTATTTCATCAATCTTTGGATTTCCGGTTCAGGCGATGAAGCATGGGGTATTGCCTCAGCTTGGCGCTGGATGTTTGGAGTAGGCGCAATTCCGGGCTTGTTGTTTTTGATCTTGCTGTTTTTTGTGCCTGAGAGCCCAAGGTGGCTGATCAAGCAAGGAAAAGCAGCGGCTGCACTTCCAATTTTATTACGCATCCATGGCGAGACGCTTGCTAAAAAAGAAGTAATCGATATTAAGCACTCGTTCGAGCAGGAAAGCGGTTCGATCCGGCAGCTGTTTTCACCCGGTCTTCGAATAGCATTAATCGTAGGTGTAGGATTAGCAGTACTCCAGCAGGTTACCGGTATTAACGCTGTCATGTATTATGCACCTGAAATTTTCAAAGAAACAGGCGCGGGCACCAACGCTTCACTCGTACAAACGATATTAGTTGGCTTCATCAACTTAGTGTTTACGTTAATTGCGTTGTGGCTCATTGATAAAGTGGGTCGTAAAGCATTGCTTCTCGTCGGTTCGGCTTCAATGACGATATGTTTACTCGTCATCGGCCTCGCTTTCCAAACGGGACATACATCCGGCCCGCTTGTGCTTATCTTTATATTGCTGTATGTTGCCTCATTCGCAATATCTCTTGGGCCGGTCGTATGGGTTATCATGTCTGAAATTTTCCCGAATCGTATCCGCGGAAAAGCGACTGCTATCGCTGCTATGGCACTGTGGGCAGCAGATTACGTCGTGTCACAAACGTTCCCGCCAATGCTTAGCTCTGCGGGACCTGCCGCTACGTTCTGGATTTATGGCAGCATGGCATTGCTCGCCTTTTTGTTCACATGGCGAATTGTACCAGAGACAAAAGGGAAATCACTCGAAGAAATTGAATCTTTGTGGGCAAAGTAATATCTCTGTATAATAGATTAAAATATAAATCTATTTTTAGGAGATAATCAAATGGACTTCCGCTTAGATTTACTTGATAACAAGATTGAATTTTTTGAAGCCTATGATATGAAAACGCTGGAGCATAAGATCGAACAGCAGATTGATAATAATAAAGGTTTGCTGCTAGAGGTATACCATGTTAGTCATCAAGCTGTATTTAATCCCAAGATCGAAAAAATGCTTTATACCGCAGTTGTACACTTTAAGGCGAAGAAATAGAGCGCTAGTGCAGCAAAGGGGCTGTCCCAAAAGTCATCAAAGATGACGATGGGATAGCCCCTTTCTATTCAGAATAAATTTGGTTCCCAAATTCACTACACAGTCGAACGTTCTTCCGATCGCTGTTGTTCGCGGATTCCTGGAAAAAATTTTAAATAAAGCTCTTTAATGACGGCGGACGTCTTACATTGCTATGCTGTTCATACGAATACGCGAGTTTAATTAGCGTTGGTTCCTCGAATGCTCTTGCTGCGAACGTGACACCAAATGGAACTCCTTTAGCAGTATAGCCTGCTGGAACCACTATAGAAGGATAACCTGCACGGGAAGTAATTCTTGCTCCAAAATCTGCTGGAAAAAGCAGTGCATCCAGCTTATGCTCCTCCATGGTCGCATCAATTCCCTCATCTTTGCACAATCGAAGATCTGTCATTCGATCATGAAGGTACTGCCGCTCGGTTTGCGTGCCTGTTGTCGTAGTCTCAGCGCGCAGCAGCGTCGTTTGTCCATACTTCAACGTCTCAATAGGATGCTCGTTATTATAAGCGATAATATCCTTAAGCGTACGAATCTTCGCTCCTGGCGGCAGCTTGGATAAATAAGCATTAATTGAGGTTTTGAATTCGTTCAACACAACCGAAGAATAAACGATTTGGCGTGCGGTCCTTACATCCGCCGGATCAACAATAATCGCACCTTGTTTTCTCATAAGGGCTACTGCCCCATTAAATATCTCAAGCTGCTCGTCGGTTAACTCCTCAAAAAAATAGTCTCTAGGAATACCAATTCGTGCGCCCTCTAACCCATCTGGATCAAGAAACATACGATAATCCTGCTGTTGTCGCCAGTACCCCGCTCCCATAGCCGCATCTTCAGTATCATGATCGACGATGGCGTTTAATACGTGTACAGCATCCGTTACCGTCCTTGCCATAGGGCCTGCTGTATCCTGTGAATTGGAGAGCGGTAAAATACCTGTTCTGCTCACAAGCCCAACCGTCGGTTTAATACCGACAGTTGAGCTCAAATTACCAGGGTTTAATATCGAACCCGACGTTTCCGTCCCAATCGAAGCCATGCAAAAATTACACGCCACAGCGACCCCTGAGCCTGCGCTTGAGCCTCCTGTCGGCGTTGAAATATTGTAAGGATTGAGAACCTGACCGCCTCGAGAGCTATAACCGGACGGCATGCCTTCCGTCATAAAGTTAGCAAATTCCGTCATATTCACTTTGCCTAATACAATTGCTCCCGCTTCGCGAAGCTTCTTCACTATAAAAGCATCTGCTCCTGCGTAAGAGTTTGCAAGCGCAAGTGAGCCTGCACTAGTATGCATATTATCGCCTGTATTAATATTATCCTTGAGTAATATCGGAATACCGTGAAGCGGACCTCTTGGACCTTGAACAGCCCGTTCGCTATCGAGAGCTGAGGCAATAAATAAAGCATCGGGATTAAGCTCAAGCACCGAATTTATCGTTAAGCCATCTTTATCATGAGCTGCGATTCGGTCAAAATAATACAGCACAAGCTCACGAGACGTGAGCTCTCCAGATTCCAAAGCTGCTTGAATGGAAGAAATGGTTGCCTCTACGATTTCCATGCCCCTTAGCCCCTCATATGTCCCGAATAAGTACGATATGAGCCTAGTATATACTATTTCTTGGTAAAGGACATCATCATCATTGGAAGCTTTATTATGCTGTACTATTCTCGTTACTCACGAGTCTCAACTGCTTTCGATAGACCATTTTGGAAATGGAAATACTGATTTCGTAGAGCAAGAACAGCGGCACAATAACGATAATGTCCGATAATATATCTGGCGGCGTTATTGTAATCGCTATGAGTGCTAGAATAAAGTATGCAAGCTTCCGTGCTTTAGCTAGCTTGACAGGGTTAAGAAGGCCTAGCTTCGTAAGGAACATGACGATCGCCGGCATCTCAAAGAGCAGACCAAAGGGAACGGTCATATGGATCATAAATGTGAAATACTTTTGCGCTGTATACATCGTCACAAATTCATTAGCCGCCATTTGGTTCATAAAATGAAGAACCATCGGGAACAAAATAAAATAACCAAAGCATATGCCGATCACGAATAAAAGACTGATGCTCGGAATAAAGACAAGTGCTGCCCGCTGAGCATTTTCAGGCACGGCTGGCGTAACGAACTTCCAGGTTTGATACGCAGCTATCGGCAAAGTTATCGCAATGGCGACGACACCTGCGATCATCATATATACCCAGATCACATCCGAAGGACCAAGCAGCACAAGCTTCTGATCCATATTCCTTACCAGCCACCCATAAATATCCTTAACATAAATGAAGGCTGCTGCCATCGCTACTAGAAACGCAACTAACGTTCGAATGAGTCTCGACCGCATCTCCTCCAAATGTCCAATCAAACTTTGATCATTCGGATCACTCATACTCATCTCACTTCACAATCGATGAAGAAACCTTGGACGTCTCTTCTTCTTTATGTTTCTCGTCATCATCCCCATTTACAAGGCCGCGGGTAGCCCCTTTAAATTCGCTTAATGTTCTGCCGAATGCACGGCCGAGCTCTGGAAGCTTCGAAGGACCAAAAATAATGAGGGCAATAATAAGGATTAATACTAACCCTCCAATTCCAATATTGCCAAACGGCATAACGACAACCCCTTCCATCTTATGTTTCAGCCGCAGACACTCGTTCTGCGGCTGCCAATCGTTAAATCATTAACCGAGCTTAAATCCGCTGATCGCAACGACTGCGCATCTCGCAATTTTTTCACCGGCACGATGAGGCCACTGACTGGTTGGCTTGCTCAAATCGGTTGTGTTCTCTCCTGGATGCTGTATGGACAGAAATAAGGTTTGTTCGTCAGGCGTAAAGAATGGTCCCGTTAATTCACTCTCAACTGGCGCAGAAGCGAATTGCAGAGCCATTGCCTTATCTGGCCCGCTCGTCGGAATAACGAATAATCCATTATTCATAAATGACTTATGTACGCCTTTGTTCTGACTGCTGCTCGATATGTCTGTTACGACCCAAAGATGTCCATTGGAATCAAACGCCAGATTGTCAGGCGAGCTGAACCCAGATTGACGGCCGCCAGCAGCAAAAATTTCAAAATCAAACTCCAATGCGCCAAGGTCATTATTCGTTTCGAATATTCGTGTAATATGGCCGTGAATATTTCCATGGTTATCATTGTTTGTGTGACAAATGAAGATTGTATTATCGAACGGAGAAATTTCAATATCCTCTGGACGATCCGTAGGCGTACCGCCCACAAGCAAAGCTGCTTCCTGACAGAAGGTTACGACGTCGCCCTGCGTTCGGAATTTTTTCTGCAAATCTGGCTTTTCTTTCACTGCTTTGCTGACTTCAGATTGTGTTACCGGCATCCATTTCCCGCTCTTCAGGTTAGCCACATACAATGTGCCATCCGCAAGCAGAGCAGAGTTAGCACGGCCTTTAGACTTGTCATATTTCCCCTTGCTAATAAATTTGTATACACATGCATCCTTCTTATCGTCGCCCATATAAACAACAACTCGGCCGTCAGCAGCTAGCCCCATTGCTGTATTCTCATGATTGAAACGTCCTAGCGCAGTATGCTTCTTCAAGTACGATTTATCGAACGGATCAATCTCAATTACCCATCCATAATGCGTCTCTGGGAGCTTGGATGCCGCTGCCGTCTCCGCAAAGTTTTCTTCACAGGAAAGCACTGTATTCCACAGCGTAATGCCGCCTGAACAATTCGCAAATGTTCCAACAGCTGTCATAGCGTTGCCTACCGCCGTTTCTCCTTTAGCCGGACCTGTCAATTCGAATTTTGTATATCCATTAATTCGGCGCGCGTACATGGAAGTTTTGTCCATTTTCCACGTTCCGGTTTCGTCACGATATACTTCGATTACAGACATCCCTTGATAATATAAATTTTTGTGCAGCTGATCGGCTGTCATCTTGCCATCCTTAATCGGCCCGATAGAGAAAATAGTGCTGTATTCATGATTATTGACCAGTAGCCCTCTAGTATTTGACCCTTTCAGAGGAAAAAAAGCATTATAGTCGCAACCTGCGCCAAACTTTTCTCCCGCTCCGTTAATTACATCATCAAAAGCAGCTACAACGTCATATTTAAAGTTTTTTGGCAGAAGGAGCTGATCTTCCTTAGAGGGGGAAATGGGCTCGAAGTACCCGCTTACTCGATTCGTGTTAAATCCAAACAGATGATCAGCTGTTGATGACATCGCAGATGCTTTACCATTCAATGCGCCTAAACCAGCCGAAGCTGTAGCAAGTGCCGCTGCACCTGTACCCAAATACGAAAGAAATGTTTTTCTGTCCATCGTTTTGTTCAATTTTCCCACTCCTCATAATTATGATCCACTCACAGACAAGCATAATTGGAGAAGATCATCGGATTGTCACCTCCATTTGAAAAAATTGTAAACAACAGAATGATTTTCAATCAAAAAGAAACAATAACAGATAAAGCGCCTGCCTGGAGGAATGTATGACTATGACAATGCTGATAAGCAACGTAGTTCTTGGTATAGGAGGCATAACAATCCTGTTTTTAGTCTTACTTGCCGCACTTAGTTATTATTTTTACTACCTCGCAATTAAACGAAACTCCAAAAACTTTTTGAATAACAATCAAGATTTAAAGCAGATTCATGGCAATAAGGACACTGGCGCTCAAGCTGATATTGCATTAGCAGCTGATGCTGAACCTACTCCGGTAGAGGAGATTGGTGTGGAATGGGTGGAGAAACAAGCTTATGAAGTGTGGCAAATGACTTCAACTGACGGCCTCTCCCTGGTTGGATATTACCTTGCAGCCAAAACTCCAACCTCCAAAACCGTCATTCTCGCACACGGCTATTCATCGCAAGGAAAAGAGATGGGCAGCTTCGCTAAATTTTATTATCAGAAGCTGGGTTACAACGTCTTAATGCCCGATGATCGGGGACATGGCGATAGTGAAGGCGATTACATCGGCTTCGGCTGGCCGGATCGGAAGGACTATCTTCTTTGGATACGCAAAGTTATCGATGAGCTAGGAGAAAATGTGCAAATTGTACTGCATGGCATCTCTATGGGCGGGGCAACCGTAATGATGGTCAGCGGAGAAGATGTACCGAAGCAAGTTAAGGTCTGCGTGGAGGACTGCGGCTATTCATCGGTTTTTGATCAGCTTGCTTATCAGCTCAAGCGAATGTATAAATTGCCTGCCTTTCCTATTTTGCATACGACCAGCTTATTAACACGTCTATTAGCAGGTTACAGCTTCCAAGAAGCATCTGCGATAAGGCAGCTGAATTACAACAAACTGCCCATGTTGTTTATTCATGGTTCAGCCGACACCTTTGTACCTACTGAAATGGTGTCGAGGCTTTATAAGGCTTGTAAAGCTGAGAAAGCTCTTTACATTGCTGAGGGGGCTGGTCACGGGATGTCCTATGGCACGGATACAACCACCTATGAGCAGAAAGTGACTGACTTTGTAAGTCATTTTGAACGGATAGTTTCGCCCAGCTCCTTCTTTATTTTGCACATAACCTGCAGACCTCCTTGATATGAATAATCAAACAGAATCATATTGATTCATAGGAGGTTGTAGCAATGGGACCTTTTTCAAATGATCTATTGCAAGGGAAGGTCGTTCTCATAACTGGAGGAGCAACTGGCCTCGGCCGCGCTATGGGCGAAAAATTTATTGCGCTTGGCGCTAAACTCGCCATTGCCAGCCGCCGTGAAGCCGTTCTCAAACAGGCAGCTGAGGAGATGAGCGTTCCCGCCAGCGCCGTGTTCTACAAAAGCTGTGATGTTCGAGATCCCGCACAAATTAATGAGCTGATTGCAGCTGTCGAGAATCATTTTGGACAAATCGATATTCTTGTTAACAATGCTGCCGGTAATTTCATCAGCCCAACTGAAAAGCTATCTCCAAGAGCGGTAGATACTGTTTTACAAATCGTTTTACACGGAACTTTTTATACGACACTTGCGGTAGGTAAGCGGTGGATCGAACAAGGCAGAGGCGGGACAATGCTGAATATTGTCACTACTTATGCTTCAACCGGCTCCGGTTATGTCGTACCTTCAGCTGCTGCGAAGGCAGGTGTATTAGCTCTTACGAGGTCACTGGCCGTTGAGTGGGCACCTTACGGTATTCGCCAACTTGCAATTGCACCTGGTCCTTTTCCTACCGAAGGCGCATGGTCGCGCCTCGCACCTACCCCTGAGCTCGAAGAGAAGATGATCAACCGAATTCCCTTAAAACGTGTCGGCAATAAAGATGAGCTCGCCAATCTAGCGGCTTACCTCGTTTCCGATTACGCTGAATATATGAATGGTGAAGTTGTCACGATTGACGGCGGTGAATGGCTGCAAGGAGCAGGTCAGTTCAACAGTTTATCTGAGGTGAAAGGCGAGCAATGGGATGCTCTAGCTGAAATGACGCGCAAGGGGAAATGATGATTATGATTAGTATACGAAAAACAGCTCATTCCTCGAAAGAGAAATAAGCTGTTTTTGTTGACCAGGTATGACTAACCCAATTGTGACGACTACATTACTTAAGGACGCTTGCCTCTACTTTTACCGCCTGTACGATTTCCTCCAGTACCGCCTGTACGGTTTCCACCAGTACCACCTGTACGGTTTCCTCCTGTACCACCTGTACGGTTTCCTCCAGTACCGCCTGTACGGTTTCCACCTGTACCGCCTGTACGGTTTCCTCCAGTACCGCCTGTACGGTTTCCTCCTGTACCGCCTGTACGGTTTCCTCCTGTACCGCCTGTACGGTTTCCTCCTGTACCGCCTGTACGGTTTCCTCCTGTACCGCCTGTACGGTTTCCTCCTGTACCGCCTGTACGATTTCCTCCAGTACCGCCTGTACGGTTTCCTCCAGTACCGCCTGTACGGTTTCCACCCGTGCGATTGCCGCTTGTGTTGTTTCCACCCGTACGATTGCCGCCTGTTGTACCGCTACCTGTTACATTGTTTTTCTTACCTTTTGGCATTTGCGCATTACCTCCTCTTAGAAGCTACTTACAACATATGAATCAACTCTATCTTTCGTAACTAGTCATATGTTTGTTTTATAGATTCGGACATTAAACAATAATGCCGCTTGCAGCAGAGGGGTAATATGCAACTATTAATTAAATTAATTACTTTGATGGACTGGCTGAATCTTTTTGCATTAATTGCGTATTCGTATTAAAAAACAGAAACTAATTTATCAAGTATTCCAGTAATATCAAGAAAAACGATGATAATTACTAAAGGGATAATAAACCTGATAATAAAAAACCATATATGGAATGCAGAAGCCCCTAAACGAGAATGCTGCAATAATTCCTCTCTCAAAGCACTTTTCTTAATCTTAAGCGGTACGAAAATCGAAATTAAAAACACGCCAAGCGGCATTAATATATTACTAACTAAATAATCTGCTGAATCAAACAAGTTTTTCGAGAAAATTAATTGATCTGCAAAAACACTGTAAGATAATGCAGAAGGAATGCCTACTACAAAAATGAATGCACCACTAATGTATGCATATTTTTTTCGCTTCTCCTCTTTCCCCTTTACTAAAGAGGCAACAATGATTTCTAACATTGAGAAGGCCGAAGTTAAAGTAGCAAATAAAAATAATGCTAAAAATCCTAACAGGAAACCTTCCCCAAAAATAATTTGATCAAACACCGCGGGTAACACGACAAACAACAAACCTGGACCTTCCGCTGGTTCTAGTCCTAGTGAAAATACAGCCGGAAAAATAGCTAATCCCGCTAATAAAGCAATTAACAAATTCATTGTAACGATTGAAATAGCCGGTTGAATTAAGCTTTCCTTTTTGGAAAGATATGAACTGTAGGTAACCATGACGGATACACCGACACTTAAGGAGAAAAAGGCTTGCCCCATCGCAAACAGAATGCTTTCAGAGGTAATATTCGAGAAATCTGGTGCTAGAAAAAATTTCACGCCCTCCATAGCGTTTTCGAGTGTAAGTGACCGAACGATTAGGACAATGAATAGTACAAATAATGTCGGCATCATAATTTTACTCACTTTTTCAATGCCATTTTGAATCCCTTTTGCCACAACTACAACTGTAAAAGCCAAAAATGCAAATTGAGCGGCAACAACCAAAATCGGATTTCCGATCGTCTCGTTGAAGACGGCTCCATAATCCGCTCCATCACTAATGATTCCGCCAAACAAGCCTTTAACAAAATAGATAACAATCCAGCCGCCGATTACACTATAAAAAGACAAAAGAAGAAAGCAGGTAAATACCCCTAACTTCCCAATCCAATGCCATTTACTACTTGGAGCTAAGCTGCGGTAAGCACTAATAGCTTCTTTTTGAGTACTTCTACCTATAACAAACTCTGCTAACAACAATGGAAACCCCATAAAGAAAGTGAATAAAATAAATAGAAGGAAAAAGGCTCCTCCCCCACTCACTCCTGTCACATAAGGCAGCTTCCATATTGCACCTACGCCTATAGCCGAACCCGCTGCTGATAAAATAAAACCAATCTTCGATGACCATTTCTCTGCTGTTTGCATGATAATCAATCCAGTCTACGTTTATTATGTCTTTTGTAAAACAATGTAAATACAAAAAAAGCCACATCTCTATCATTAACGATAGGGACGTGGCTATTCACGCGGTACCACACTAATTGAATACAAATTTTGTTTCCAACCTGTTAAATAACCGTTTTTGTCCGTTTTGATATACGAAATTATAGTATGGCAACACCTAAAGGTCAACCTTTTTATCTCTTCAAGAACGAATTAGAAGTGCTTTTGGCAACTAAAATATTCATTTTGGCTAAATCTTTTTGTGGACAGATCCTGTATTGTGGAGGTAATCGAACGAATAAGGAGGCAAACGAAATGAGTTTGTCAAAATCACATTTTCTAGAAGCTGATGCCGGTATCCAAGAGGTGATTACGGATGAACAAGCTCAGTTTTTTATCGACAATGGGTTTCTTATCATACGGAATGTCGTTCAAGGCGATGAGCTTCAATTACTGCAGGATCAAAATTTCGAACTAGTAGAGAAAGGAATCGCGGGAGAAGCCAATGATCCTGATTTCTTATATAGGATTCGCAATGATGGAGAACGAGTCTATTGGCGCACGGAATTTGTGGTCGATAAACAGGATGCCAACAAGGTGCTTTTGGGCCATCCATTTATTTTAAGGACGGTGGAGAAACTTCAGGGGAACAATTTTATCGCGACCTGGGACTCGCTCGTCGTCAAGGTCCCTAACAATGCTGCAAGTGTTCCATGGCATCGTGACGCTGCTGTACCGCATGGTTGCACAGATCCAAGGCCGATATTCAATGTCGATTTTTATTTGGATTCTGCGGACGAAAAATCTTGCCTATGGGTCATCCCAGGCAGCAACCATTGGGAT
This sequence comes from Paenibacillus sp. J22P15, assembly GCF_056269345.1. Lineage (NCBI taxonomy): Bacteria > Bacillati > Bacillota > Bacilli > Caryophanales > Paenibacillaceae > Paenibacillus > Paenibacillus sp. J22P15. The sequence goes on along the minus strand of NZ_JBWDNT010000001.1, from coordinate 26,637 downwards.
GCCGAAGCATCGCAATTGCGTTGTTCGCAGCAGGGTTTCGACTTTGAAGGGGCAGTACCCGTGCCTATGAACCCAGGCGATGTCATTTTGCACAACATCCAACTGCTCCATGGTTCGCCGGAGGGCGAAGGCAATGCGCTGCGCCGCACGATCTATTTCGAGTTTCGCCCCGGGGAAGTAGAAGTCGAATTCGGGCCGCATACGCTCGAATATTTGACGCTCAAACAACAAGTACTCCTTGCTTGTATCGAACACCGGAAGCAGGCGTCATACACTCAGGACGAGAAGCCGTTTGAATACCGTCCCTCAGGCGCGCTGGCCGTTGCCGAGCCTAAGCAACCGGAAACGTATCGCTTACGGCACGACAAATACTGGCGAGCTGAATAAGGATTTGATCCGTCGATTAGCAAATCAAATTGGAACAAAACTGGGATAAACTCTGCCCAGTTTTTTTCTTGAACATCCGTCCGAAGGTATGTACGTCAGAATAGCCTACCGTTTCGGCAATTTGGCTAATCGACAAATTGCTGTGAATGGCGAGTTCCTTAGCTTTGTTGATCCGGATCCAAGCAAGATATTGAATAGGAGATATGCCTAAATGCTTTCGGAATAAGAGCAAGATATAGTTCTTGCTTAATCCGGACACCTGCTCAAGATCCTTGATTTGAATGTCGCAATTAAAATGGTCGTGCAAATAATTTTTCATTAATACGAGTTTTGGCATGTACAGAGAGTCGCTTTTCGTTTGATTCACTTGTGCTTCGACCCACTGTGCCGCTTCAGCAAAAATCTGGAGCAACAGACTTTGACAACGGATTTGATGATTGAGACCCGGCTGGCGATAATGCATGACGAGCTGAGAAAGCAATGTTTCTACCTGTTGGTCCGCATAATTGCCCAGCAGATGATTGTCGCGGAACAAGTCGTCATAGGGGAAAAATTCCGTACCAAAATGAAATACGATTGAAATACATACATAGGGTTCGGAATCGACGGTTAGGATGGAGTGGCGTTCGTAGGGTCGGTGAAACAGAAGGTCTCCCCTCTTTGTCTCGTATTGGCGCCCTTCGATCGGATAATAAGCGAAACCGTCAACGACATATTGCAAAACAAACTGCGACATTTCCCGATTTCTTATTTCCCAGCCTTTGGGTGCATGAAACATGTGAGCAAGTGTGATATATGGTGGAAAGTAATAATGATTCAGCAGTCCGAGTGTTTCAACCGGACTTATATCCGAAAGATGATAATGATCCACGGCAAAGGTCCTTTCATATGTCGTTATCAAATACATCTAGTTTATCCTCTATAGAATACAGTGTATCGCGCTTTTTATAAACATAGAAAAACTGCATCCCAATTGTTAGTTCATATCTAACAATTGAGATGCAGTTTACTAGAAATCCCCTCCTATGCTTTCACTAGCTCCCATGCTTTCTCCATGTCTTCTATCAGCGTATTCGTATCTTCCATCCCAATGTATACTCTGACCACCGAAGGGTTCGTTCCGTCAGGATTTCGTCGTTCTGGAGTCGCATTCACCGTAACGAGACTCTCATAGCCTCCCCAGCTGACAGCAATCCGGAAATAATGCAGCGCATCGGCCCACTTCTTCATGACAGCGACAGGAAGTTTTGTTTCGAAAGAGAACAAGCTGCTATATCCGTCCAGCTGCTTTAGGGCAAGTTCATGCTGAGGATGAGAACGGAGACCTGGGTGGTTCACCCGATTGACCATTGGATGCTTCTCCAAATATTCCGCAACGATCATACCACTTTTCTGATGCCGCTCCATTCTAAGCGGAAGCGTACGTAAACCACGTATCATCAATGACGCTGTATGGGCCGTCATAACTCCTCCTAAAAGCATATACCCTTTGTTCTCAATTTGATTAATGAGCGAAGCCTCGCCTGTGACTACTCCGCCTAAACTATCACTGTGACCGGAGAAAAACTTAGTCATGGAATGAAGCACAAGATCGATGCCCATGGTCAGCGGCCGTTGAAAGCACGGGGTTGCCCAGCTGCTGTCAATCATCGTAATGGCTCCAGCTCTCTTAGCCAGTTTGGCTATTCCTTCGAGATCCTGCAGCTGGAAGAGGCCTGAAGTAGGGCTTTCCAAATAGATAATCCTTGTATTCGGCTGCAAAGCATCCTCGAAATCAGCAAGCAAGCTGCCATCTACATAAGTGACTTCTACCTGATATCTTTCCGTCATTTCATTCAGAAATGCCCGTGTTGGACCATATGCTTGTTCAACGCAGATAACATGATCACCTGAACTCAGCAGCGCATGTAAGGTGCCTGAAATTGCAGCCATGCCGGATGCAAAGCAACGCGACTGCTCTCCGTCCTCCAACTCGGCGATTTTACTTTCCAAGTAATTAACTGTTGGATTATTTCCTCGTGAATACACGTTGGCGGACAATACATCCTGCATCGCGATATCGAAGGTTTCATAATTCTCAAATGTAAATATACTATTCTGATAGATCGGTATCGTTACGGCACCGTAATGTTGTATATCTACCTGATCGTGAGAGACTTTTGTATGCAGCTGTTTATCCATTTCTTTTCTCTCCATCTTGTCGTTTCCCTCTATCCATTCTATGAATTTATTAACCCTTTTCTGCTCCCTGCGTTAGTCCTTCTACGATGAGAGACATAGTGTCATACTATCTACCTGTATGATAGGTTAAATATAATGTAAGCACTTTCATTTTGTCAATAACTAATATTTATTCAAAATGACGTATCGTTTCCTCGATGATATCCATCATTTTATTAAATTCGGATACTGCATGCTGAACATCATGTTTGGCTAGACCATCAAATAAAGTGCGATGAAACGGATACGTATTATCTAATAATTCCTTCACACCGAACGGGCCGGCAAAGAAACGTTTGATTAATTCAGAGATGGATTCATACACGCTGTGAAGCAGTGGATTAGCTGCAGCATCATAAATATGCTGGTGAAACTCATAATCGATTGCCGAAGTATCCGCACCTATGCGTTTACATTCATCGTATTCAGCCAAGCATATGCGCATTTTCTCAATCTTTTCATCACTAATTCGTATCGCAGCCAGCTCTACCGCCTTTCCTTCCAATGCTCTGCGCACGTCCAAAATATGAAGGAGAAACTTCTTCTCGTTCTCTATCTTTACCTTGCCGCTATAGCGAAAGGAATCAGAATCATTAACAAAAATCCCTTTTCCATTAACCACTTTGACAATATCGACAGCTTCAAGATACCTCAATGCTTCACGCAAAGAAGAACGTCCTACGCCTAACAATTTCGTAAGCTCTTCAGCGGAAGGAAGCTTGTCCCCCTCCTGCAATCCTTTTGCCTCGATGTATTTTTGAATCTCCTCCGAGACCAGCTCATGAACATTTTGTTTCTTAACTTTCTGTATCATCACTATCATCCCTTTTGACTATCAGATAGGTGGATCTTATTCGATTACCTGTAAAATGTCAATAAAACTCTTCCTTCTTTGTCAACCACTAGAAATGCTATGTTTATAACTTTCACAACAAAAATTGCTATTTAAGAGCTGAAAACGCTGCTTTGATCATAAAATAAGAAAAACTTGATATTATACTTTCTATTTTTTAATTACGACAATTCCTTTTTAATGTTAGTAGAATCCTATTTACCTCCATTTGGGGAAAGAGGTGCTGCGATGCTCCAGCAGATCATTCTAGTTTGCAGCTTTACGTTTATTATTCATTTTGCGGAGACGATTACTTACGCGCTTCGACTCGCCGGGGTTCGGATGGGAAAGATAGCAGTTGCTATTTCCTTAACCGGTATCATTCTGCTCGTATCACGTACAGCCAATATGGTACAAGCCCCTTTGATGGGCAAACTCATAGATTCTGCCCAAACTTCGATGGAGTACTCCTTGATCGAGCAATTCCGGATGATTATCTTTAGTGCATCGCTCGGAACGATTGTTGCTATGATTGCATTTCCAACCGCAGTCATGCTGGCTAGGCGGGTCATTTCCCATTTGGAGGTAGCAGGGTCCATCCCAGGAATGCTGAGAACGACGGTATCTATCCAAAAAATAAAAAACTCGCGTTCACTCTTCCGTCTCCCTAAGCTTGAAATGTTGGCTCGATTAAGAATCGGCGGCATTCCAAAACGACTGTTTCTACTCAATATTATCGTCACAGCGATTTATACCATTGGTGTTCTGGCAGCATTGCTTGCATCGTCCATTACATCAGAACATGCAATTACCGCCTCTCAATCTTCTGGACTAATCAATGGAGTAGCAACGATATTGCTTGCACTTCTTATTGATCCCGAAATTGGCTTATTGACAGATAAAGTGCTAAAGGGGGAGAAGAGGAGCGCCGCCTTAACCAAAGTATTTGGACTGCTAATGTTGTCTCGTGTGATGGGTACATTGCTAGCCCAATTATTACTCGTCCCGGCAGCATACATGATATTGTGGGTAGTTTCTCGATTATAAAAATGATTAACTTGCTTGAGGAGGAAAGTCATGCTGTGGTCACATCTATTTTTCAAGCATAGTCATTATAAATATTTTCCAAAGCATATCGCGATTATTATGGACGGCAACGGAAGATGGGCCACTCGAAAAGGACTGCCTAGAAATATAGGACACCTATCTGGAATGAAAACGATGCAAAAAATAATTAAACAATCGATATCATTAAAGCTTAGCTGCTTAACTTTATATGCGTTTTCTACCGAGAACTGGAAAAGACCGAAAGCCGAGGTCGAATATTTGCTTCAGCTTCCAGTTAAGTATTTTCAGAATAATACAATTGATGAGTTGAATAAAAAAAATGTAAAAGTAACTTATATCGGTGACATAAGTTCTTTTCCACAAACTACAATAGATGTCATTCATAAGGCATGTGATATAACGAAAAACAACACCGGCATGCAGCTAAACATGGCTTTGAACTATGGGGGACGTATGGAAATTGTTCAAGCTGCAAAGAAGCTTATAGCGAGCGGGGCAAATGCACAAACGATCGAAGAAACATTCGAGGCAACGATTGCATCCGCAAGCTATCCGCCAGTAGATTTGATCATTCGTACCAGCGGTGAAAAGCGGCTTAGCAATTTCCTCCTATGGCAAGGAGCGTACGCTGAATTATGGTTTACTGATAAGAGTTGGCCGGATTTTAACTTTTCTTTATTAAGAGAAGCGATACAAAACTATTCAAAGAGAAAAGAACGCGAATAAATTATTAATTTTTTATTTGCGAAAAAGCCCCATGTGGAGCTTCCGCATGGGGCAATCTATTAAACACTCACGCCTCATTCTCCTAGTTCTAGGAAGCGCTCAATTCGGTTTTTAATAGTGTGTACAGTTATGATTGTCTTTGTTCCTCCTGAACTTCTGAATCGCTAGAGCCGCAACAAGCAGAAGGCTTTGTCGGTAACTCTGATTTAAACTCTGGTGTGCAGCACGAACCGTTCGTGTCTTCGGCTGTTTCAGGTGCACTGCGTGGTTTGCTGCCAATACTGCATACTCCTGTTTCAGGCAGCTCTAGTTCAACTCTTCCTGCTGCTTCCATATCCCCTACTAAAGCAGCTACAACTGATCTTACTTGCTCATATCCAGTCGCCATCAAGAACGTTGGTGCTCTCCCATAGCTTTTGGACCCCACGATATAGAAATCCTTTTCTGGCTGTCGCAGCTCCTTTTCACCATGCGGTCTAACCGTCCCGCAGCTATGAACGTTGGGATCGATGAGCGGGGCTAACGCCAAAACACTTTCTAGACTTGAATCTGTCGTCACTCTAACTTCGCGTACAAAAGATAGATCAGGACGGGAACCTGTGTTTGAAACGATTTCATCAATCCCATCAAGCGCAGCTGTGTCACTCCCTACAGAACCAATGACTTGAATTTTTTCCCCATGCTTGTTTAACTCTTCGATATGAAATGAGGTCATCACTTTGACAAATCCTGATTCCACTAATTGCTGAATACGTATCCCAAGCTCTCCTCTTGCTGGAAGGTTATCAAGATCACGTCCGCCATATACGGCTTCAAGATTCGATTTTCTAAGTACCCAGACTATTTCAGTCTCTTTGACCTGTTCCTTTAGCGTCCCCAGTTCCAAAAGCGTGTTAATAGCCGAATGACCACTGCCAACAACGAGCACTTTCTTTCCGCTGTAACGTGCCTTTTGATCTCCTAAAATATCAGGGATGCCATAAAAAATCTGGCTTTGAAGTGACTGCTCATCTGCTGTAAAGACACCAGCTGAATGAACTGGATTGGGATTTAACCACGTGCCGGATGCATCGATAACTGCTTTTGCCTCAAAGACTATCCGTTCATCGTTCTTATCAACATGGATGACAAAAGGAAGCTGTTCTCGGCCCTCTGTACTGACTTTGCTTACACCCTTACGGCTAACAGCCGTTACTTTGGCATTCAAATGTATATAAGGCTTCATCTCCGGCAGCTGCGACAAAGGCCTTAAATACGTTTCAACTATCTCCTTGCCAGTAGGGATTGCATCCTTATCTGGAGTGATCCAACCATATGAGAGCAATAATTGTTTGGCTGCCTTATTAATATTGAACTCCCACGGCGAAAACAGTCGTACATGCGCCCATTTCATCATGTTCGAGCCCACATCTTCTCCAGCATCGAATAGCACGAAGGGTACTCCTTCTGCGATCAGATGCGCGGCTGCAGCTAAACCTACGGGTCCTGCTCCTATAACGGCAACGGGCAGCTGATTCGCGTCTTTAGCTGGTACTCCGCAACAGCTAGCTTGCTTTTTCGCATGAGTAATCTTTATATTTTTCATTACACTTTTCATTCGATTTCCTCCTTTAAAACAATTTTTTTTGATTAATATACAAAAAAAAATTAGCAGCAATTGTTACCGCCGCTTGTATTTGTATTTGGCATGAAGATACAGCAAAGCTTTTCTGAGAGGATTTGAGCAACTTCATCTGGGTTGATTTCATAGTAGCTCCATGTACCGCGTGTTTCTTTAAGAAGAAATCCTGCGTCCAACAATATTTTCAAATGGTATGACAGTTTCGACTGCGGCATATTGATGATTTCGACGAGATCGCACACACAAGTATTTCCGCGTTGAACCAATTCATATAGGATATGAAGACGTTTTTCATCGGCAAGCGCTTTGAATTTTGCTTCATATGCTTTGAACGAAACATTTGGAACCATCTTGATCACCTTCCGCTATCCGTTTGGAAAAGCATTATTTTCTTTAAATCAATTTTTTTTGATTTATATATTATGAGCTCAATTTATCATATCCGATCTGATAATGTCAATATTATTGAAGTACTGGAATTGACAACAGGAAGACGTCCCTCATTATCATTATTAGCTAAGTCGAATGATATTTATGGTCGCTCCCGGAGGTGACAATATAACAGTTGCAACTAACCCGAATAATTGGAGAATAATAGTTGATCCCGCAGTCACTGTAATTATAAAATCAGCTAAATAAGATGACGTGGCGACCGCAGGCGTTGTCACAGACGCTGGAACGGAACCACCATTTAATAAAACGCGAGACTGCGCGAGCACTCCAGCTGTGGCGCTTATTTTATAGGAAATGTAATATCGACCCGCATTCGCAAGCGTAAAAGTAGTATTGGCACCATTAATGGTGATCCCAGGACCAATATCCTGATTATTAGGTAGCGGAATATTGAGACCACCTAATACAACCAATAAAGTGCCTGAAGTATTCGCCGCAAACGCTGAATTTGCTGTAAGGCTAGTACCTGTCTCCCCCCTCGCTCCCGTTGCACCCGTTGCTCCTGTCGCTCCCACTGCACCTGTCGCTCCCACTGCACCCGTCGCTCCCACTGCACCCGTCGCTCCCGTTGCTCCTGTCGCTCCCACTGCACCCGTCGCTCCCACTGCACCCGTCGCTCCCACTGCACCCGTCGCTCCCACTGCACCCGTCGCTCCCACTGCACCCGTCGCTCCCACTGCACCCGTCGCTCCCGTTGCTCCTGTCGCTCCCACTGCACCCGTCGCTCCTACTGCACCCGTCGCTCCCGTTGCACCTGTAGCTCCTACTGCACCCGTCGCTCCCGTTGCTCCTGTCGCTCCCACTGCACCTGTCGCTCCCACTGCACCTGTCGCTCCTACTGCACCCGTCGCTCCCGTTGCACCTGTAGCTCCTACTGCACCCGTCGCTCCCGTTGCTCCTGTCGCTCCCACTGCACCCGTCGCTCCTACTGCACCTGTCGCTCCCACTGCACCTGTCGCTCCTACTGCACCTGTCGCTCCCACTGCACCTGTCGCTCCCACTGCACCTGTCGCTCCCACTGCACCTGTCGCTCCCGCTGCACCCGTAGCTCCTACTGCACCCGTCGCTCCCACTGCACCTGTCGCTCCCGTTGCACCCGTCGCTCCCGCTGCACCCGTAGCTCCTACTGCACCCGTCGCTCCCGTTACACCCGTTACACCCGTCGCTCCAGTCGTTCCCGTTGGTCCTGATGGACCGCCTAAAGGTCCTGTAGCTCCAGTAGGGCCCGTCGGACCTGGTAATGTTTGCGCAGATAGGACATCCGCTAATTTAGCTTGCAGGATGGCCTCCTCAAAACTCACAGCTGCAATCGTTCTCGTTATGCTTTCATTGACAAGTAGAATGTCGCTTATCGTCACTGCAATAGGTGTTACACCGGGTAGAGTTCCTAAAACATACTGCAGCTTCTCTCCTTCAGCGTTCAATATATGACTTAATCCCAGCTCCTCCATTGCGATAGAGGCAAGCAGTAGATTAATGGCTTCTTCTCTTGTGATTGAGATAGCTGGTGTAATATTAGGAAAATCACCTTCACACATTTTGAACTCCCCCCGATCTTTTCAATTGACGCAATGAAATACGAAAAGAGTTGACTATTTGTCGAAGTCAACCCCTTGTTTTCGTTATGCCTTTATTTTCGGTTTATACCATGGATACCCCAGCGCTCGCGTAACCAAGAACGGTATTTACCAACGATAATCCAGTAGCTGTACAGGAATATACGAGTAAAAGCCTTGTTTGTGCCGTAACCGGTATAGTCAAGCCTGTCGTAATACCGTTAGTAATCGTACCAATCGGTAAAATTCCTGTTAAGCCCGGAGCCAAAGTAACCACAGCGCCTGGGATAGGCGAGAATGAGTTATTCGGCGTTGGTGAGCTCCATAATTGAGCAGTAATTGTTACGGTTGAACCCCCCAATAACAATGCTGCTGTTGTACTGAAATAGGCAGCGATAGACGTTATGGTTCCTGCTCTTGGCATGGAAAACGATAAGTTAAGCAGTGTTCCTCCTGCACCTGTTAAATCAATAACGCCACCTAAAATTGTAACGCCTGCCGCCATGTTGCCAAAACCGACTAAACTAACGGTGCCCACCACTCCGCCGAGAACGGTCGTCAAACTCGCCGGCAATCCTGACGCAAAAGGAATAATTGGTCCAGATCCATCAAGTCCAGTTGCGCCAGTTGCGCCAGCTACTCCTGTTGCTCCCGTTGCCCCTGCACCGGTCGGACCCGTTACGCCGATTGATCCCGTTGCACCCGTCGGTCCAGCAACACCAGTCGGACCTGTCGCACCTCCTCCTGTTGGACCTGTCACTCCGATTGATCCCGTTGCACCCGTCGGTCCAGCAACACCAGTCGCACCTGTTGCACCAGCCCCTGTTGCACCGGTAAGTCCAGTTGCTCCAGTCGCTCCTGCAACTCCCTGCGCTCCCGTCGGACCAGTCGGACCAAGTGCTGGCCCACCCGTTGGACCAGTTGGACCCGCAGGGCCTGTGGCTCCTACAGAGATAGGGGTCTCAAGAATGCTTTCCAACTTGGATTGTAGAAGGAATTCTTTTCTCGCTACCGTATTAATCGTACTTTTTACACTGTCATTAATTAATAAAATATCACTGATTGTTGCTGGCGGTCCCGTTAATCCCGGTAATGTTCCCAATACATACTGGAGTTTTTCACCTTCCGCATTGAGTATATGGCTTAATCCCAGTTCTTCCATAGCAATCGACGAAAGCAATAAGTTAATCGCTTGGTCGCGTGTTACGGAAATATTAGGTGAAATATTCGGTATATTGGCTTGTGACATGTATCTCAACCTCCATTCGATAGTTACACAATATTCTCTGATCTTCGAATGGTGATCACATATTGATTCAGAAATTTATTTAAGAGGCATGATCCCTTAATCAAATAAATACGTAATGATCGAAGACATCTACAAAGTCAAAAAAGGCCGTCCCACAAGTCACTTCATGACTGAGGGACAACCCTTATATATGTACTCCCATTTCATAATCATTAATCTTTACTTACGATCGTATCTTAGAGTTGCCTTTTCTTTTACGCTGTGTAAGCATCAGCGGCGGTGATGCTGACTTATTGGTTTGATTTCTCGTCACTTCCACGATGGGATGAGTGCTTACAACCTGGGCTTGTTCAGATTCAGCCTCGCGAGTTTCTAAATTTTCCGGAATTTCAGCTTCAGCACGTATCGGATTATTCCGATACATGACCTCAAGATCAACTAACCTTTCTATACATTCCTTATTAGATGAAAGAACTGGTTGCTGGAGAAGTGCTTGTATTTTTGTAATCATTTCTTGCACTTCAGATGATATAAATAGCTCATTTTCATTTTTTTCGATCAAGGAAAGACTTTGATTTTTACGTTTTTGAGCTGCATGGATATCCAATAAAGAAGTGAGCAAGACACAAACTTGAAAAGATAGAACATCTTTGACTTCATCCTCTTGACTCTTCATACGATACAATAAAGCTTCAATAAGCCGAAAAACGGATAAACTAAACTGAGAAATTGCAGCTGCACATTGTTTTACGGATTGATCAATAGTCGAAGTGATCATACTCCAAGTTTTCCAGTTCCATAATATTTTCTGCCGCTTTTTCTTTAAGCAGCGTTGACGATCTTGTTTGAAGGAACTGCATATTCGAAATGGTGTGCAGCTTCTTAAGCATTAACCATTGGGTCATCACCATGGAGTCTAGAAATTGAATGAAACTGTGATTGTAAATGAGAATTTCCTGTGTGGTAGGTGCAGTCGGGAAATCGAGATCTCTTCCGATAAAAGATGATGTTTTATCCGCTTCTGTTCGCATTAGTTTCGCGAGGGATTCCTCTTCAGAAGCAAGAGACTGCAGCAAATGAGTGATCGCAGATGAATAGGAAGGAGCTACTTGCTCGAATGGAAGCTTTGTATGGGCACTCACCGATTCACTCCCCTTTCGCCTGTAATTAACACTTATTCTTCACATTCATCTATGAGATACTCCGTGAGCTCATCCTTTTCTTCGAGTTTCAAAATATCCGACAATTTAAATGTCAGCAGCATCTGATTGCTAATAACATTTCGCATCATTCGATCCACGCTTGAATTAATAAGCAATGCTTCGTTAATGGTCAGACAGCGGTCTTTCAGGACATGCTGCAGCTTCTCCGCTTCGGCATTAATGATGTGAGAAAGTCCGATCTCCTCAAGAGCAATTGAGGTCAATAATAAATTTATAACTTCTTTTCGTTTAAGAATAATCTCTGGTTTAATGTCAGGAATATTAGGCATGGACATGTCTTTCAACTCCTGTGTTTATGAAATAAGATCTATTACGGCAAATATCCGCTGCTTCAATTTAGTATATGATGGTTGTCTCCATTCATGTTTTTTTTAATATCTTTTTGAGAAATAAAAAAAAAGCCCTTGCGGGCTTTTTTGTTGCAGAACCATTTTATGGAGTTTGATTTGGGAAATGCTCCAAAATATTTTCCATTTTAAATTGCAGCAGCATTTCTTTCTTAATCACATCTTGTAAAGTTCTCCTCACACTGTTATTAATGAGCAAAAGATTCGAGATGCTAGTCGTTGGCGGAGGAGTAACTGTTGGAAAAAGTGTGCCAAGCACATATTGTATTTTCTCAGCTTCCGCATTGACGATATGTGCCAATGCCAGCTCTTCCAAAGCGATGGAAGCTAATAATAAATTGACAGTCCCTCCTACTGTAAGTGATATTTGCGGAGTAATATTAGGAATATTTGCTTGTGACATTTTATTCCCTCCAGTCTCAATCTTATTGCTTAAGCTTCTAATATATATGCACGTGAACTTGTTTTATTGAACTTGTATTTTAATTTCTATTTTATTCCAATTTGTTCAAAGTATTTTTGATTGTAGATAACAGATGGGTGCTTTGGATTGTAGGAATAGGAAATATCATGATGAAATTTCGCTTTATCTAGCTTGCCGACCCGGTCGTAACACAAACAAAGTTGTACATGCGGCAGCCACGTCCAGGACGAATGATCAATAACACCCATCGATTCCTTCGGCTTGGGAGACTGCACAGCAGACTCGTACCAATAAATCGCTTGCAAATAATCTTGTTCCTCGAGAAAAATAGACCCGATTCGGCAGCAGCAGTCTGCACGCGGCACATCATATTCAAATGCCCTAAACAACGCAATGAGCTGTTGATCTCTCTGTCGTAAATGGTTGTAACAAGTTGCCAAGTGAAGCGCAGCGGCAATCTTGTCTTCCTGCCAACCGTCCAGTGATTGAAGAAAAGCTTCATAATATATCACTGCTTCCTCATAATAACCATGTTCCCTGCATTCGTTAGCATAATAATATTGATCACGTAAACTTAAAAGATCTCCTCTAGCGAGTTTTTTCCGATAGATTTGTAAATTGCGATCTGTATGTGTTTTATCTTTCCGATGGGTGACCGCAATTTCACTATGGTGCACGGTGCCGCTAGTTGATAAATATTCATGCACAGCGCCAATCCATTGAAAATGACACTCTCGGCGCACAAGCCGATTTCTGCGCAGACTATACGTCACATTCTGATGCTCATCAACGCTGAGATTGTAATTCATCGTCACGCGATCAGTAGACGGCTCCAACGTCCGAATTAATTCAAGAAATAGCAAACGATCTTTCTCTGTCAGCGTATCATCTGCATCCAACCATAAGATATACTGCTGTGTAGCTTTAGAAAAAGCAAAGTTTCGGGCTGCAGCAAAATCGTCCACCCAAGAAAAATCATAAATTTGATCCGTAAACCTTGAGGCAATTTCCTTTGTCCTGTCCGTAGAGCCTGTATCGACAATAATAATTTCGTCAGCAATGCCGCGAACGGAATGCAGACAAATAGGAAGCGCATTTTCTTCATTTTTGGCAATGATACATAAACTGATTGTGATCTTTCGGTCAATCGTACTCACAGCTTTGCCGCTTTGCTTGTAGGCATCAACACCGGTTAAATCCGATTTGCGGTAAATATGATAAGCTGGAAAATGGGTGTGTACATAGAGTGAAAAGCCGATAGCTCGCGCACGTATGCAAAAGTGGCGATCCTCTCCCCATAATGATAAATTAGGAATCTCAGCAAAAGAAACACCCGCTTTAATAGCTTTGCGGCTGATTAAGGTGCACGCGCCAAGCCCGCCAACCTCATAGATACCCGGCACTCTTAGTTGTCCAAAGAACTGCCAAGTCCGAATAGCTGACTCCTCATCGGATAATGATTCCTTTCTGGTTTTGTGATACAGCGTATACTGGTCGCTAATCCAAACTTGGGGCATCTCCATCGTATCTGGCTGCCATTTCGTCCAAAAAATGTTGGAGATAATATCTTTGTTCGCTGAAACAAGCAGCTCTAAGGTGTGGGGGTGCAAAATGAGATCGGAATCAACTAGAAATACATAATCGAATCTGTTTCCCATGGCATAAGAGAGGATAGCGTCCTTCATTCGGGCTACTTTCCATATCGTTTCTTCCGGCCAATGGTGGGTGTACTCATCCTTCTCATAGGTTTCGAGATGTTTCTCCTCCATGTGAATGACTGTCCTGCCATAATCCGTTTGAAATTGACGAAGTAATTGCTGTGAAGCTTCTTCCTCATTATCATCGACGAATAAATAGCTCACGACGAAGTTTTTGTGCTCAAGCTCAACAAGTGAGGTAAGAAAAGGAGTAAGTATTTCAGGAATTTGGCGAATAGGACTTCCAATCAGCACGCGCTTTTTAGGACTCAAAGTGCCTTCTCCTCCCGCCGAAGATTCGCAAAATAAGCTTTATTGTGCAAAATGCTGGGATGCGCCGGGTTATAGACGGCTGCAATCTCATTATGCAGCTCCGCCTTCCGCTTCTGTCCCATTCGGTCGTAGCATAAACAGAGCTTCAGGTGCGGCAGCCACGTCCACGCGGCATGATCAACCATACCAACATACGCTGCGGGTTCACCTAACGTTGTTGCCTTCTGATACCAATAGATCGCAATTTCGAGCCGATTGTCCTCCATAAAAAAATTGCCTACCTGACAGCACATCTCCGCTCTTGGCTTCCCATATAGCAACGTTCTAAACCAAGCTCTCAACTGCATCTGCCGATTCGATAGTTTGCCGTAGCAATCCCCCATCTTTAAGCATGCGGCAAAACAATCCTCACTCCACCCCTGTTTCGTGGCAAGAAATCGCTCGTAATACGTAACAGCTTTTTCATCAAGCCCATGATCTTTTAGCTCGTTTGCGTAATAGTATAGATCTCGAGGAGAAAAGAGCTCATTCGCGGCCTCTCGCTGCTGATATATACGCAAATTGCGATCTGTATATTGCTTATCTTTCTTGTGTGTGATGGCAATGTCTGACTGTATCACGTGCCCGCTTACGATCAGTACTTCGTGAACGGGTCCTTCCCACCGAAAACCACATGTTCGCCGAACTAAACGGTTGCGTTTAAGACTCGTTATTACTTTGTTATCGGCGTCAAAAGCTAAGTGATATGGCATCATCACGCTGTCGACAGACGGGTCGATGGACGCTTTAAGCGCTGCGAATTTCCTACCGTCCGCTTCCTCCATTACATCATCAGCATCCAGCCATAAGATATAGTCTTTCGTCGCTTTAGAAAAAGCAAAATTTCTAGCCTCAGCAAAATGATCCTTCCAAATTAAATCGTATATATGCTCTGTAAAAGAAGAAGCTATTTCCTTGGTTCGATCCGTAGAACCTGTGTCTACTATTATTATTTCATCCGCTATGTCTCCAACTGACTGTAGACATCGGTGAAGCGAAAGTTCCTCATTTTTGACAATCATACATAAGCTTATTGTTATCAATGGGCTATTCCTCCCTAGCTACGAGGTTCGGCTGCGTCAATTTACTCCTAGCGATGGCTCGCTACGCAAAAAATTTCATGTCCGTGCCATCTTGCCTGCAGCCCAATCATCATCTTTATTTTATCCTTTTCAGACAGTGATGGAATTGCCATAGGATGGATTTGCAAATCATTTTCGAGCCGTGCCGGTTCCTCTCTGGAAAATAAGGATATAATCTCAAAATTGCTTAAAGTCATAAGCTGTTCAATATGTTTCTTAGCATAATGAAACAAATGGTCCTCTTCTGTAAACAGCGGTGATGAAACTCCTTTTAATGCATTTGTAATCGAATGTTGATTGGGCAAACTGAATATTACCCTCCCTCCCGGGGCTAATACAGAACTCACTTGCTCCATAAAAGAGATCGGAGATGGAATATGCTCTAGGACATGCCAAAATACAATCGCATCAAACTTTTCATCCTCCTCAAAAAGATTCAATCCCCAAAGTTCATTTCTGATACTCACACCATAACGTTCGTTCGCATATTCGCAAGCAACGGCCGACGGCTCAAGTCCCTGCACTTGCCAACCTGCTTCCCGAGCCAACCACAGAAACTCACCGGTTCCAGAACCGATCTCAAGCAATTTCCCTTTATTATGGAAAAACATATCCAGCATTAAAACGCTGAAAGAAGCATGCTCCCTTAGTGTATTCACCGCATATAGATCCCTCATGGCTACCCAATCTCTATCATAAATATTATTAATTAGCTGCTCCTGACGAATTTTATCGACCTGCATCTGATAAACAAGCTGACAGGACAAACACATCATAAGTGTAAAATTAGCATACGAATGGAAAATACTGCTTTCATTTGCTTTACAAAGCGGGCATGGCTGCATGAGATCATCCCCTCTTTCATTTATTTGTTTTTTGTCGCATATCTATGGTCATAGCGTGAAAACCGGAGGTGTACCTTGACGAATCGCCCAACTGTTTCGCTGTGTATGATTGTGAAAGACGAGGAGCACCTGATCGAAACCTGTTTGCTCAGTGTCAGAGATTGGATTGATGAAATGATCGTCGTGGATACAGGCTCAACTGACAAGACCATTCAGATTGCCCGATCCTTGGGGGCTTCTGTAATTTCCTACGAATGGAATGATCATTTTGCCAATGCTAGAAACTATGGACTCACACACGCAAAGTCAGATTGGATCCTTTATCTGGATGCAGATGAACAATTGTTGCCTCTTGGTGATTATGATTTATATAAGGTGCTTGAAGAGACACAGGCCTCCGTTTTATCCCTTCATTTAATTAATTATATTGGGGATTCGCCAAATACAGACGAAGCTTTTCATATAGCTCATCCCCGTTTTTTCCGTAACCATATCGGGCTTAAGTTCAAATATGCAATTCATGAAACACTGAATATCGATGATCTTTTTCCTGATCGTAACCATACCGAAGTGATGGAAACTGTTCCGCTTAAATTACTCCACCGGGGGTATATGGAGCCAATCACGATTCAAAAAAACAAATTTGAACGCAACATGAATTTATTGCAACGGGAAGCAAGCTCACCTGCCTCATCATCCAATCCGTGGATTGAATATCACATGGCTAGTGAGTACTATCGAATCCGTCAATATGATAAAGCTTTTGAGTATGTAAATTTATCGATTGTCCGATTCGTTCAAGGAAGCAAAATGCCGCCCTCTATGTTGTATAAACTGAAATATGCCATCCTTTTGAACACCGGAAGCATTGATGGAGCTTGGCCAGGTATCGATAAAGCCATTGCGTTATATCCGGATTATGTCGATCTTCATTTTTATAAAGGCGTAATTTTCTATTTGAAGGGGTGGTACTCTGCGGCAATAGACGTATTTCAGCATTGCTTAGAGCTAGGGGAAACGATAGGATACCATCTAACCTTACGCGGAGCAGGCAGCTTCCATTCTTGGTATTATTCAGGTCTATGTTGGGAAGGACTTGGAAATATTCCAAGAGCAATTACCGCCTATGAAAAGGCCCATGAACTTTCCCCCACCTATACCATAGCTGAAGATGCGCTTCACAGGCTTCAAGCAATCAATTGATAATGTCTTTCCTATATTTGTACGCAAACAGCGCAAAAAAACTTCTCGGTAAACCAAGAAGTTTTTTCGCGCTGTATTTATTTCAACAAAAATTTTGCACACTTCGAATCGGACTATGAAATTTGTTATTTCTGTTCCCAGCTAACTTTCTCTCTTATATAATGGAAAATCAACATAATAAAAGGAATCATGAACACGAAAGTTACATCAACAGGTATCATCGTTTTCAAAAAGCTCTTCAGTTCAACGACGTTAGAAAATAGTAACATAGATAAGAAGAAGATAATCATACCCATTAGTGGAATCAAGGATCTTCTGTCCTTTATACCAAACAATTGATTGACAGCCAATACAGTCACAATATGCAACAATTAATAATAACCCAAAACCAATTAATTCAAAATTGGTAAAACTTTCAATATCCACTCAAATTCATGGGTTTCGCCCTACTTGTGATAAGGTTCACCGTAATGTATCTAGCACAAATTAAAGTTTGACCACAAAATCTATATACTGAGTATCTTGCCCCAACGGTCAATTTAACTCTGCTATTATACGATGCAATATATTTTTGCTATCTTCGTCCTTAGGTCGAACGGAACCAACGGTACAAATGCCAACCGGCGCTTTCGTTCGTTTCAGGCTGGCCCACAGGACGGTTACTACGGTTATATGGCCACTCGTGTCGGGTGTATTCGCTATTCTATGAGCCTTCCCTTTAACTCTATCAGCTGCGCCAACTGTGCCGGGTCAATCTCACCAAAATGATTTACCTTCGTGTCAAAACCTATTACATACGATTTTTCAATTGCAGTTCTCGCTTTATTTTCGACATACTCTATTGTTTTAGAAGTGCCGGCGGCGCCCCAACCCCATCCACCTTTGCCAAGGGGTCCAAATAAGAAGTTTTGAACATCAGTAGTATTTTTCGCCCAACGACCTTCATATGGGAAAATATCGAAATCATTGATTTCTCCAGCAGTATAATCATGGTACTCCGTGTTTTTAGCAAATGCAATTGACGGATTTGTTCCTTGATTAAACGTTATGATACTATAAGGATTTCCAGATTTCGCAGCATTAGCTAGAGTGGATACGTTATATTCCAGTGACATATTATTTTGGCTTTCCAATATACCGCCTGGATACATTCCGTCAAACCACCATCCAGCAATCTTATCCCCGTAATGTTTCGACCACCATTCTACCATTTCAACATGTATTTTCTTCGCTTCTTGACTGACGGGACCATTGGAGTCGCGTATTCCCTTAAGAGCGTCCACGGTCACTCGATATTCTCCGGGGTTCCAGTGAGCGCTGTGTGGAGGATTAGACGGTAGATAGAGCATAACCTTGATACCATACGGTGCCACTGCGTCCGCAATCTTCATAGGCAGATCATTTGCCATAGAAACCGTTTTGGGATTTACTTCTCCCTCTCCTAAAAGACCTGCTTCACGCAAATATTGGTCGTAAACTTCGTTTGGCGCACAGTATTCCGCCGCATTTTGTCCCAGAGTTACAATAATATATTTTGCTCCGGTTTGACTGATTTGTTCTGCATATTTCTCCGCATCAAATTCCCCAATAAACTCATTCCATGTCTGTTGATTTCGATCCCATTCTTCACCCGGCTTAGTCGAAACAAAATCCAGATTTACAAACTCGGAAAGAATATGATGTGAGACGCCATATTGTGCCTCAAGAAACCAATCGGTAAGAGGATTCCCCTCCGTTGCCAGCACCGGTCCAGTCGCCGCACTCATAACTGAGATGGCTGCCCTATTGCCGTGAATATCAACAGCTTTCACTTCGCATTTAAGGTATTTCCCAACATATTTATCCAACAAAATAATCGTTTGCGTGTTAATCCCTTGCAGCTTCGAGTATTCTCCGTCGACTGCATCAGAAATATACCACTGATATTTTGTTTCTCCCTCAGCATCATTAAAAGTATACCTTACTTTCAATATGCCTTTTACATGCGGTTCTGTACCCAGCTTCGGAGAAAGATTTTCAATTGTCGCATTCGATGTGACTGGAGTGCTGTTGCTTCCCGCAGGCAATATAAAAATCTCACTTACTTCAATCACATCATACTTAGCAGTTACTTTAACTGTTTTTTCCACCGAGTTGTAATTGACGATGGGATCAAATACAAAGGTTGCAGTTTTAGTCGTGCCGTCATATACGAATGTGTTAATATTGGAGTTTATTGTCTTATCATCGACTTTAAAGGACAATGTAAAATCCTCCTGAACCGGTTCGAAATTAGGAGTTTCTTGAAATGAAATAACTAACTTACCATTATTCAATTTACTATTCATTATTTTTAACTCCTTTTGTTCAGTTATATCAACCAGTGAAATGGACGGAGTCCTTTTGAAAAAGGTGGTCAAAGCCAGAAGCGGTCAGCATCTGGCTTCTTTTTCCCAATCAAACAATAAATCAAGCTCATGGTCACTGTCATGATGGATCCAGGAACGAGAAAATACCAAAAGAGTGGGACGATAAAAATAATCCAATATTTCTCCAAAGACGGAACCTCTTAGTTAACAATCAACGTACCATTAACCAAAAACAAAGCCGATTTGCCCGCCCTGTTCTCTTGTTATACCAACATCTCTCAGGGTCCTTACTTCGGATACCGGCTTGCCGTCGAAAGAACATCGAGCATATTTCATTGGCAAATGCACGTATGACTTTTCCGCAAACACTTTGCCCGATCATCTCGTAGATTCGGTAAACAGGGATATGCGAAGGGAACCTGAACCAATCTGGAATGTGAAAAATGCATAGGAGCTCATCGACAGTAAGAAACTGCCACTTGTCTCCTCTTTCATTCAGCACTAATACATCGTAGTAAGCAATAATTTTGCCCAAATAGATCGGGTCGTTACAACACAGTCTTATATTCTTGTATTTAAGTAGCCATGTAGGAAACATTGCCTTCAACTTGAAAAGGATTCACGGTGTTCTCTCCTTAAATAACATGAATGACAACGGTGGATGATTCCAAAGAAGTTGAAGTTGCACTTAACTTAATTTCTCCTGAGTCTTTATTGGCTTGTATGATAACTAAACAGTAACCGTTGAATGTTCTTCTCTGGTTAGATTTATCCGGCTCGTGGCTACTCGGATTCCCATTGCCTACGCCGAGAATTTGGCCAGGACCTTCAATTGAAAATTTGATTTGTTTATCCGCAGTAGGAACAACTTCACCATTAGAGTCGCGAATTGAAATGCTAATCATTGCGATATCCGTACCATTACCACTCATTTGGACTTTATCGGACTCTAATTGAATCGCAACAGGAACTCCTGTTGTAGTGATCACCTTCTGCGTGATTTCCTTTCCAGCCGTCCTTCCAATCGCCTTCAACTCGCCAGGAACGTAGCCGACTTTCCACTCCATTCGTGCGTTTCGGTCAACAACCTTCTCTCCCAGACTTCGGCCGTTAAGTAGTAACTCCAACGTCTCGCAATTGCTATATGTCCACACATCAATCTCCTGACCAACTTTATCCGGCCAATTCCAATGGGGCATCACATGTACCATCGGCTTATCTGTCCAGGCGGCTTGATAGTAAAAGTAAGCATCCTTTGGAAATCCGCAGCTATCCATGATTCCGAAATGCGAGCCAATGCAAGGCCATTGATGAGGCGTCGGCTCCCCCCTGTAATCAAAGCCCGTCCACACGAAAATGCCGGTTAAATGCGGATAATTGACGACATCTTGCCATGACTTTTCATGCGAACATGACCACCCGGGAATATTGTCTCCATAGGAAGAACAGTACCCTCTAACTGCATCATTCTCATAGATTCCACGAGTAGTCGTACAACTCGTGCTCTCGCTTCCGATCATGATCCGCTCCGGAATCTGCTCATGGTCGCGAATATATTGATCTTCTCTTTGACCATAGTTATAGCCCGTAATATCCACTGAATCGCTATAGCCACCCTCGTTCCATCCATGGTTCATGCAAGCAATGGTTGGACGGGTAGGATCGATCGAATGCGTGATTCGAGATAAAGTATCCAGCATCCGAGCACCAATGATGGTCCCTTCCAATATTTCCTCGTTTTCCATGCTCCATATGATTACGGACGGATGATTGCGATCCCGATAGAGCATCTCTTTTAAATCAGCTATTCCATCGGGAGATACATCCAACTTTCTGTTCTCGTCCATTACGAGCATTCCTAATCGATCGCATATATCCAGCAACTCCGGTGAAGGAACATGGTGGGCACATCTGTAGGCGTTACATCCCATTTCCTTGAGGAGTTTGATTTTATATTCGGTTACTTGATCCGGAAGTGCGACTCCTACTCCCGCAAAATCTTGATGATTACACGTTCCTTTTATCAAATATGGCTTGCCGTTCAGAA
Source organism: Paenibacillus sp. J22P15 (assembly GCF_056269345.1). Taxonomy (NCBI): domain Bacteria; kingdom Bacillati; phylum Bacillota; class Bacilli; order Caryophanales; family Paenibacillaceae; genus Paenibacillus; species Paenibacillus sp. J22P15. The sequence continues at coordinate 4,997 of NZ_JBWDNT010000001.1, read as the reverse complement.
GAAAGCCATCGTTCGCCGTAAACGCTATGGTCCTTATTCCAAGGGGAGTTCTGTACACATCCAATAACCGATTATCTTTAGCATCATAAATTTCGGTCTTGATTTCATAAAGATAAGGTTGCTCAGGCGCCCAAAGTATTGGCGCAATGACTGACATTGCAATTTCAACTTCTGTTCGACTATCTCCGGCTATTGTTCCTTCTGTTGCACTAGAAGCGACGACTAGTCCCGATCCATCCACAATTAATGTATGAAGGCTATATTTCATTGTTTGTGCATGCTCATTATAAATGCTTGTCATAGTATGAACCTGGGCTTCATTTTCACTCACAGAGGGTGTAGTCACGTATGTTCCATGTCTCTCCACGTGAAGTCTATCCGTCTTAACCAGCCATACATGACGATATATGCCGCATCCTTCATACCACCAACCCTCGTAGTCGCTGGCATCGACCTTTACGAACACGACATTTTCTCCTTCTTCACCGTAACGCAATATATCCGTAAGGTCATAGTTAAAACCTGTGTATCCGCTATGATGAGTACCCATCAAATGTCCGTTAACCCAAACCGTACTGTTACGCATTACCCCATCGAACTCTATTGAGATCTTCTTCCCGAGATCTTCCTTAGGAATTGCAAAAACCTTGCGATAGCACCCGATTCCAACAGGGAGATATCCGTGACTCCTATGATGTTTAACCTTATCTCCGTCGTATACGTAATTCCCTTCCACGCACCAGTCGTGAGGGAGATTAACGGATTTCCATTCCCGGTCTCGAATGACCGCCTTTTCTCTCTCGTCGAAATAGGCGATTTTTAACCATTCCCCTTCCGCAATATCCTCGCAGTCGGTTAATCCTCCCGTCATTCCCCCTTTGACCGCGTGCATAACGGGTAAATCACCCAAATGGAACATCCAGTCGGAATCGAAATGATCTATTGTTCTTGGACTATTTTTCATGGATGCACCCCGCTAGACAGTTCAATACAAATCTAAACTTCATATTTTCCTCGAACCACATGGGGAAATTTGTTCCCCATATATTATTATGCAAGTTAAAATGCATCCCTCCGTCAAGCGGAGCAAAGGTCTGATCGAATCGAAGCATCCGCTTCTCTCCGGGAGACAATACTGGTGCAACCACCTTTTGCACCAAATCCGTAAACCTGATATCCAAGTGCTTTTTGAATATGACATGGGTCTTTTTCAATGTATGCATGCGTGTGCCTCTCCCTATTGGAATAGCCTCGGTTTAATACCGAGGCTCATATCCTTGTATTCAATATCAAGTTTATTAAATTAAAGCGGAATTGCAGTTGGTTTTACTTGCTAGTTGTTATAAACACTAACTTCATTAAGAGCGTAATGCGACCACTGCAAATTAGCAACATTTATTTTAATCCTGACGCCTTTTTTATTGGTTACTGCCGCAAACTTCACTTCTTTTGTTTCTATCGTACTTGTATTGGGTCTGTAATCTCAAACTTGGTCAATCCGATATCCCCGCCATACACTGTTCCCGATCCGGTGGAATTTTTCTGCATATACAACGTTACGGTAGTAAATCTAATACTTCTGCCTCATGGGAGATCCAAAAATTTCATCGCATACAGCAATGCCCAGTCCTGATCGTTGGCCCAAGGGTCATAGTATCTTGCCATCCTATGATTGACCGAGTGGGGATACAGATACGCACATGAACCAAAACCATCCGCATCGAACAAGCATAAATTACCGCGAAGAATCGTGTTCGCTTTCTTGTTGAATTCACTCCGACCGGTCGCTTGATAATAGTACTTGTAGGCAATAGCCGTTAACGTGCTCCAGTAGTGGGGAAAGGTATCTCCCAAGAGAGCATGTTTACCGAACCAATATCCGTCCCAGTGACGAATGGCAATTTGATTCAAATGATAATCCGGCTGATCGCCGTTGAATAAGGATAGAATCTGAACTTGCAGTTCCGCAGCTTCTAAATAGCGTGCTTCGCCGGTCAACAGATAGAGCTCTGTGATGTAAGTGGCTGCAGGGGCCACGATACCCTGCTCGTACCTCACTTCGTGCGGCGGATAGTTCGTCCCGATCTCGACGATTCGGTCCACATGTTTTCGGTACAAGGCTAATAATTCATGACTTTCCTGTTCATAACCATGCTCCTCCAGAATTCGAATGGACTCCGACATCGGCAAGCAGATGCAATAATAATCATGACCGCCGTTGCGGTAATAAGCTCTTATGGTTTGCATCATTCTTTGCAGGTAAACCGGGTCGCCTTTCCATTTGAACATTTCCAGATGAAGAATTGCGACCCAGGGATAATTGTATAACCGGTGCCACTCGTTATTACGGCCCACATTGTTGAAAACCGTGCCGCTCTTCTCATCATACAACTCGCGCAGCATAAAGTCGTAATACAACTCCAAGCTCTTCGCCATCATCTCATGATCAACAGTTGATTTCGGCTGCCGGCTTAGGTATGACGCCAGCAGGACGCCCATTCCAATTCTCTCGCGACCCGCATTATGATCATCATGATTTTGTCCGTAATATTGTTCTTTCGATTCTTTATCGTAAATCAAATAAGAGCCGTAGAGAGGACTGTTCTTATCCAGGCATTGCTGCTTCTCCACAATATATTGGCACCGTGCGGCCAAGATTTTATCAAGAGGAGGTACACTCAGGACGTTTAAATGAGTAGACGCTGAGCCGTTATAAAGCGTGATCCGATAGTCTCCCGGCTCATCTGGCTGAAAGTGAGCGCATACCGTATTTTTCGTTTCCTCATAAGGCAACGGCTCGTTATTCACCCTGATGTCGAGTTCATCCCAAGTATTTTCAATTTCGGCTCGGATGACCGCGGTTTCACCTGGAAATAAGGTGTACTCCGAAGCACTCACGGTTACAAAGCTCGCGATGGAAAGTGCCTTCTTGTAAAAATCATCTGCGCCTTCGTGCCAGAACATCACCCATGACAACTCATAATTCTGGTGAGGCTCCAGTGTCAGTAAAGGGGGATGCAGGACGAAATCCCCCCGATCATTGGATGTTTCCTCACGGAGAACACTGTAACTGGACAACTGGCCGGAAGTTAAGACAAGTCCTAGGTGCGGAGCTTGTCCGCCCATTCGCAATGCGTTCACATAACTCATGCTTTCTGCGCACCACAGATGCGCATGACAGCGCATAGTCATGCAGATGGACGCGTCTTGGTAATTATCATTAAAGGTAGCCAGAATCCCTAAATCGGCTTTTCCTAAGGATTGGGTGACCGAAGTGATGTTCTGGATACGGTAGTTCTCTTGAAACAGGCCGTTTGAATTAAAGCATCGGTCTACGGTGATTCTTAACTTGTTCGTAGTATAGATCGATGTAACTTGATCAGGGGTAAATTGGATTTCTGTGCGCGAAGCCATCGAGTCGGTATGTTCATTTTTATTCAATATGAAGTTGCCCCAAACACGGCTCCCTTCGATCCAATTCATGCCGTACGGATCCTTGGGGTGAACCAGTGAACGAAGCCCCCCGGTTGCCTTGTCCACTTCGATTTGAAAATGGTTGTTAGCTAATATAAATGGTTTGGACATTGAGACCCAATCCTCCTCCAATTTCTATTCCTTGACCGAGCCCAACATAATGCCTTGAATGAAATACCGCTGCATGAACGGATAGACCACCAAAATGGGAATCATCGAAATAACGATTTTGGCCGCATTCAATGTCTTGTTCGAAAGCATGGCAGCCTGCCGCAGCTCTTCCGTCGTCATATTGTCGGTATTGATCTGGACAACGAGTTGCTGAATATAAGTCTGGAGCGGATAATGCTCCTGCTTATTCATCAGGATAAGCCCGTCGAAGAACGAGTTCCAATGCCCGACGATGCTGAACAGTGTAATTGTAGCCAATACCGGAACGGATAGCGGGATATAGATCTTAAAAAGCATATACCATGGTCCCGCACCGTCCATCATACCGGCTTCATCCAGATCCTTCGGCAGGCTGCGGAAGAAGTTGACGAGCAGAATAACATTGAAGACCGGGACGGCTCCTGGCAGCACGAGCGCCCAGATCGTATCGAGAAGTCCATACGACTTGATCGTTATGAACCATGGAATAAGGCCGCCGCTGAACAGCATCGTGAAGACGAGGAGCCACATATAGACGTTGCGCGGCCGGAATTGATGCGTGCTGCGCGACAGCGGGTATGCCATCAGTACGCAGACGCCGAAGTTAATTAGAGCTCCAAGCCCTACTCGCTGCAGGGATATACCGAAGGAGTTGAAGAAGGCCTGCTCCTCCAAAATTTTACGATAAGAAGCGATCGTGAAATCAACCGGGAGCCATGTGACCAACCCTGCTGCCACAGCCGATTTATCGCTTAATGAAACCATCACTGTATACCAAATCGGGAACAGACACAACAGTGATGACAGGACAAGGATAGTGCCGATTACACTGTCGGTCAACCGGGAGGATAATGTAATGTTACGGACCAAGAAGCTTCACCCTTCCTCAGAAAATGCGATAATTGGCAAACTTCGAAGCAAGATAATAAGAAATGATGATCAGCACGAAACTGATAACAGACTTCAGCAAACCGACCGCAGTGGCCAATCCGTACTGCACTTGCAGGAGCCCCGCCCGGTAGACATACGTATCGATAATATCTCCGGACTCGTAGACGAGCGGATTATATAGGTTGAAAATCTGATCGAACCCGGCGTTCAGCACATTGCCCAGGCTCAACGTAGCCAATAGTATTATCGTTGGTTTCAAGCTCGGCAGCGTAATGTACTTCAACTTCTGCCATCGGGTGGCACCGTCCATCGCCGCCGCCTCGTACAATGCCGGGTTTATACCGGTCAAAGCGGCCAGATAGACTATTGTGCCGAAGCCGAATTCCTTCCATACGTCGCTCCCTACGATAATCCACGGGAACCATTCGTTGCTGGCGAGGAACATTGTCGACTGCAGACCGAATACAGCGAATAACTGATTG